>QHRU01000026.1 GCA_003220225.1 Candidatus Rokuibacteriota bacterium | reverse complement strand
GTCGAGAGCGTGGAGGGCGGCACGCCCGCCGAGACGGGAATCTCGAACGGGTCCTTCACTGCCGCCATCACCGCGTCGTGCAGCCCGTGGAAGTGCGCCTCGAACTTCACGAGGTGCCGGCGCCCGGTGACGGCGCGCGCGACGCGGATGGCCAGCGCGGTCGTCTCGGTTCCCGTCATCATGAAGCGTACGCGCTCGGCGCCCGGCACGATCGAGCAGATCAGCTCCGCCCAGCGCACCTCGATCTCCGAGCACGCGCTGTAGTGTGTGCCGAGCCGCGCCTGCTCCTGGATGGCCTTGAGTACGGCCGGGTGGTTATGGCCGAGCATGAGCGCGCCGTGGCCGCTCCAGCAGTCGATGTACTCGTGGCCGTCGACGTCCCACTTGCGCGCGCCGTCGGCGCGGGCCACGTAGAACGGAAACGGCGCGAAGGAGCGCCCGTCGTGGGCGACCCCGCTCGGCATGCACTGGACGGCGCGCTCGTGCAGCGCTTTCGACTTGGCGCGGGCGTCGGCGTAGTCCTGTTCGATGGTCTTCATGCGCGCTAGGATAGCAGGTCTAAAGAACCCCGCTATGCGAGACGACGCCCTCGTCCGGTTCACCGCCCACGAGATTCCCCGTGAAGATCTTCATGCCTTGATGGCCCGCTCCGACGGGCCGGCCCTTCGCCGGGGCGTGTGGCATCTCGGCATGCTGGTCCTCATCGGCGCGGCGCTCTGGAGGCTGAGGTCGACCGCCTGGGCCCTTCCCCTGGTCGTGGTGCAGGGGTACATGCTCGCCTTCATCTTCTGCGCGCTGCACGAGACCGCGCATCGGACGGCCTTCCAGACCCGCTGGCTCAATCCGGTGCTGGGGACGCTGGCCGGGCTCCTGGGTTTCTGGCCCTATCGGAACTATCGCGTGTACCACTGGGAGCACCACCGATTCACGCAAGACCTGGAGCGGGATCCCGAGCTCTACTTCCCGAAGCCCGCCTCCCTGCCCATGTACCTCTTCGTGTTGACCGGGATTCCAAATGCCGTTCGTCGGATCGGCGACATTCTGCGACTCGCTTCCGGCCAGGCGGAGCGACCCTGGATGGCGCCGTCGGAGCGGCGGCCGCTCATCATCGAGGCGCGCGCGTACCTGACCGTGTACCTCGCGGTGGCGGCGGTCTCGGTCGCCGTCGGCTCGCCCGCCGCGCTCGTCGTGTGGATCGTTCCGTGGATGGTCGGGCAGGCGTTCCTGCGGCCGTATCTGCTGGCCGAGCACACGGCCTGCGCGTTCACGCGTGACTGCCTGGAGAACACGCGCACGACGCTGACATGGCCACTCGTGAGGCTGTTCGCGTGGAACATGCCGTACCACGCCGAGCATCACGCCTATCCCGCGATCCCGTTCCACGCGCTCCCCCGTCTGCACGCGCGGGTGCGCGGCGAGATCGAGAACCTCGAGCCGGGCTACGTGCGAGCGTCCGTCAAGGTCGCGCGCTATCTCTTCGGCCCGCTCAACGGTGGCCGTGCGCGGTAGGATGGCGCCATGAAAATCACGGCGATCGACACGTTCACGCTGCGCATCCCGACCGCCAAGCCCATCGCGCTCGACCTGCCCGAGCACCGCCTCGTCGTCACGCGCGTGCGCACCGACGCGGGCCTTGACGGCCTCGGCTATTCGCTGGTCTTCGGCGGCGCCGGCTCGGAGGCCGTCGAGGCCTACGCCCGGCGGCTGGCCGTGCTGCTCGTCGGCGAGGATCCCACACAGGTCGGGCGGCTCTGGGACAAGATGTACCGCGCCGATCGCGGGATCCGGAAGGTCGGCGTCGCCGGCTACGCGCTCTCCGCGCTCGACATCGGGCTGTGGGACGTCGCGGGCAAGGCCGCGGGCCTGCCGCTGGCGAAGATGTGGGGCGCCGTCACCGACCGCGTGGCCGCCTACGGCAGCGGCGGCTGGGGCTCGTACACGGTCGAGGACCTGATCGGCGAGGCCAAGCGCTACGTCGCCATGGGGTGCCGCTACTACAAGATGAAGATCCACGACCCGGACCCGGTCGCCAACCGCAAGCGCGTGGAGGCCGTGAAGAAGGCCGTGGGCGACGGCGTGCGGCTCATGGTGGACGTCAACCAGAAGCTCGACGTCGACGCCGCCATCCGCCAGGCGCGCGCGCTCGAGGACTTCGACCTCGTGTGGTACGAGGAGCCGACGCTCGCCGACGACCCCGCGGGCTGCGCGGAGGTCGCGCGCGCCATCCGCATTCCCGTCGCCACCGGCGAGAACAACTACACGCGCTTCGAGTTCCGCGAGCTGATCGAGCGCGGCGCCGCGCGCTACCTGATGCCCGACGTCTGCCGCGCCAACGGATTCACGGAGACGCTGCGTATCGGCGCACTGGCCGCCGCGCACCAGGTTGCGCTCTCGCCCCACGTCGTCCACGAGCTGTCGGTGCACGTGGCTGCCGCGCTGCCGAACTCGTTCCTCGTCGAGTTCATCGACTGGACGCCCGGCGATCTCTTCGAGGGGCTGCCGAAGTGCGAGGGCGGCGCCTTCCGCGTGCCCGACCGGCCGGGCCACGGTATCGCGCTCGGACCAGACGCCGAGAAGAAGTACCGCCTCGGGTGAGCTACGCGCCCGCCTGAGCGCGATCGTCGGTCGTGCCGGTGATGGAGACACCCGGGAGGACGGCCTTCCGCCACTCGGCCTTGCCTTTTCGTGTCTAGAGTAGGACATTACTTCCGCATCTATCATTAATCGCGGCCAGCGGTCATGGCGACGATGACGTTACCGCCAACGGATATACATCTTGGTACTGACCCAAGGATCTGGTTAGCGGCATGGCGAGCGAGCGACGCGCCGACGCACAAGAGCCGAGTTTTCTCGACGAGTCCTGGCTGCGTCGGCAGGTTGAGACGCACCTGGTTTTTGGCTGGTTCGCTCGTCGCCTCGATTTTGGCTGGCTGCTGGTCTCAGTTCCGTTGCTTGCTGTTGTATTGGCGCTCAACGAACCATGGGGCATCTTGCTCGCGAAGATCGTCTTGGCCGGAATCTTCGTCTTCTTCTTCTTCTTCAGGCTTATCCTCAGAATGCCTCGCTATCGTCAGGCCGCGTTCGGATGGTGCATCACCAAGGCAACCCTCGCGGTGCGATCGTTCCTCTTTCTACTAGGAAGTCTCGTCGCGTTCTTTCAGGGCCGATCGGACGCGATAGATCTCATGCTGCTGGGTGTGATCTGGTTTCCCGGGGTCGAGTTTGCGTCTTCCCTTGCCAATCGTCAGCGCTACATCACTATCGTGGAATGTTGCTGAGCACGCTGAGGAATCGAGGCGCCTCGAGCGCGCGCTCAGGGATCGAGGGCGCGAAGTCCAGCTCATTGTCGTTTCGGGCGCGGGGCACGTGTTCAACTTCCGGCAGCCGGAAGAAGCGCGGCGCGCGTGGGACGCGAGCCTGGATTGGCTGCGGAAACACGTATCCCCGACGTGACGATGTTTACCGGTCCTGCCGCCTGCGGTGAGCTGCACTTTTCCCGCTGTTCGCAGGGCGTCGCCCTCGGGGCACTGGCCGCGGCCGGCCGCCGGCGCTGGCGGTCGCCTCTCAGCTTATCTCCGCATCGTAGCTGCTTCTGGGCCATGTGATCTTTCGGTGACTTCCGTCGTGTCGTTTTCCTTGCTCGGCACGGGGCAAGCACGCTATGGTCAGATAGGCTGGCTGTCCGCTGGACGCCGGCGCGTCACTCCAAGCCCGATCCCGGGCGAGTTGTTCCAACCGAATAGAGGCGGATGAAGACACTCCTGGTCGTCGGCACTGCAGCATTCGGGCTATGTCTCGTAGCCGCCGTCGTATCCGCGCAAGAGGAGCAGTCGCCGCGAGATCTCGCAGCACTTCAGAAGCACATCGTCGAGAAGGACTATCCCGAGCTCTTCGGTTCAACAGCCTATCGGACGAAGATCGAGAAGATACTGAATGTCGACCTCGACCGGGATGGCAATCGGGAGCTCGTCGTCCTCTTCGCGCCGCACTATCGGCAGTCCGCGCCGATCGTCATTTACCGCTTGTCGAAGACGCTCGAGGTGACCCGCGTGAAGGAAGGCCTGGCTCCTGGTCCCTTGGTTCCGCTGAGCGGCGCCTACCTCGACAGTCACTCACTCGGTCAAGGAGTCGACTTCACGCTGAACGCGAAGGACGGTCCGATCGACCGTGAGAAGACCCTGAAAGGCCTGTTCCAGTCAAAATTCGGCGGCATCGTCGAATATCGGTCCTTCGTCCACGCCGACGGACGCACCGGTGAACCGGCGTACGTCGACATGCGACACGTGGACGTGCCGCGTGGGAAGATGAATTGTGAAGAGTTCGAGTTCTCACACGTCGACGGCATCGCAGCAGGCGCTCTACAGGCAGATCCGACGAAAGTCTATCTCGTGGCTCGTGTGGGTCCCGAGCTGTGGCTGTATCACATCTCCGAGTTCCTTCCGAGCGGCCTCCTTCGAAAGGAAGTCCATGTCGAAAAGCTTCCCGTAGACTTCGTACGGTTTGCTCCTGGCACGAACCCGATCCTGCTCTACGAGACGAGTTCCCGCGCTGTTCAACCACTGCGATTTCTGCCGCATTGAGGATCGCTCGAGCGGTCCGGCCAACCCGCCTGGGATGCCGGGACCGCAAGCGCCGGCCGCTCAGCGCCGAGCCGTCAGTTCGATAGGAGATACGAGCATGCTCGTCCCTCGGCTCACCACCGTTTTCGCGTCAGTTCTTGTCGCGATCGTGTCGGTGGCTCACGCGCAAAGTGGCTGCGCCATCGTGTACGGAGACAACTGGGCGTTTCTGTTCGCTACGCCCGAGCGGTGGGTTTCCCAGTGCCGCGCCGAGCGTCAAACCGGCGCGGCGTTGGCCCTCTGGCCGGACGGAACTACGTTCGCTGACGCTCCGGCGGTCATGTATGTCACGGTAAACGGCAAAGAAGATCCGTCGTTGGAGGCCTTCGCAGCGGCGGAGCAGCAGCGCTTTCGCGCGATCGCGCCAAAGGTGAAGGTCATGCCTGCCGGGCCGATGGTGGCCGCCAACGGAAAGCGCGCGCTGGTTGTTCGACTCTCGGGCGATCTCGGCCAGAACCACGAGTTGGTCGCTTACACAGAAGGCCCGACCGCGTACTTCATCGTGGTTCTCTCCGCCAGGAATCCGCAGGCGCTAGAAGAACATCGGCCTGCGTTTCAGGCGCTTCTTCAGTCATTTTCGCCCATGAAGCGCCAGTAATGGCCGCCGAC
>QHRU01000025.1 GCA_003220225.1 Candidatus Rokuibacteriota bacterium | reverse complement strand
CTCGGGGGAACCCTCGCGGATGAGGGACTCGCCATCCAGGTCGACGGCGGCGGCAATGCGTACGTGACAGGCGGCACGTCATCCGGGGGCGCTTCGCCGGCGGGCTTTCCGGTCACGGTCGGCTTCGCCAACTTCACCGGTGCCACGCAGGCGTTCCTCACCAAGCTGAATGCGACGGCTACAGTCATCGCGCTCTCGCGCCCGGTGCCGACGGGCACACTGAGCAGTGTCTTACGTGACCCCGACCTGGCGCTGCCCAGTGTCAGCACGAGCATCGGTCTGGACGCTGTGGGCAACGTCTACCTCTCCGGCTCCGAAACTCGCGCCGCGCCCCGGCTGACGGACGCCTTCATCATCGTGTTCGACCCGGCGTTCACCTCGCCGAGTGCCGAGTTCTTCGTCGGCGGCACCGGCGACGATTTCGGCCTGGCGCTCGCCGTCGACGCCGCCGGGAACGTGTTCCTCGCCGGAGAGACGACGTCGGGCGATTTTCCGTTCACCCCGGGCGCCGTCCAGGCAGCGCTCGGCGGCGGGACTGATGGGTTTGCCGTCAAGGTCACGGAAGTCACCACGGCCACCGGTGGCCGCAGCTCGTCCGGCGGGATCAAGTGCTTCATCGCCACCGCGGCGTTCGGGTCACCGCTCGCGCGCGAGGTAGTTACGCTCCGCACGTTCCGCGATCGTGTGCTCGTCCCGCATGCCGCCGGGCGCGCCTTCGTCGCCGCGTATTATCGCGTGAGCCCGCCGTTCGCCGGCGTGGTGGCACGCCACGAGAGCCTGAAAGTGGTGACGCGCGCTGCGCTTCGCCCCGTGATCTGGACGGCGCACGTCGCGCTCGTCAGTCCCCGGCTCGCCTTCGTCGTGCTGGTCGGTGCGGCCAGCGCCCTCGTCGCGCTGCTGGCCGCCGTCGTGCTCGTGAGCTGCCGCGGCGTCGGACGGCGGCGAGCCGCCGTCGTCGCGTTCGCGATCGCCGCGGCATTCACCGTCGCGATCGGCTTGCTGGATCGTGCCACTCATCAGTCGCCACGGCCGTCGGTCCAGGCCGATATCGACGCCGTTCAGGCCTCGGATCACGGAGGACGGACCACGCCTCAGCCGACGGCGCTCGGCCGGCGCGTGGTCCGGCGGCCGGGCGCCGGCGCCGGAACGAGCGAGCCGGAGCGTTACGACATCGACGTCCGAAGCTTCGCGGACCGGCTGCCGACGTTGACGGGCGCTCTCAAGGTCCGGCCGACTTTCTTTTCCGGACGCTTCGGCTACGAGATCGAGTCGGAGCTCGTCGATGGGATCCTGACCGCCGACGGGTTGACCATCACGAATCCGAAGTCCGCGACGACCGTCGGGATCGAGGCGAATGACAGGATTCTCGCCGTCAACGGTCACGGCCCGGCCGGCGGCGTGTTCATGGCCTTCCTCAACATGCGCCGCGATCCCGACAGCAATACCGTCCAGGTTCAACTCGACCGCGGCGGGACGATCATGCAGCGCACGCTCGTTCTACGTTAGAGCACGCGATCGGCTGGATCCGCGGCTGTGGCAAATCACGGAGGAGCCGCCCGCCGCGATCAGGGAAGCCTTCCAGCGAGGCTCTGCTTCATGTCGATGACGGGGAATGCGTGGTCCATCCAGAGACGGAGACCGCCATGGAGAGGGCGCACCCGCGTGATGCCCTTCCGCTTCAGCTGTAGCGCCACCCGGGCGCTCGTCGCCTCCTTCGGTCAGGAGCAGTACAGGACGAGCTCGCGGCCGCGAGGGAGCTCACCGTGTCGTCGCGCGATGTCCTCGGCGGCAATCCAGAGCGCGCCCGGGATGGCATACGGCGCGGCGGTCACGTCCAGCACGGAGCGAGTGTCGACGACGGCGAGCGTCTCGTCACCGATGTCGAGACGACCCTTGAGCTCCTCGGGCGTGATCTGCGCGACCCTGAGACTACGGAGAAACCGCTGGCGCTGGACGAACTTGACGCACACGTAGGCGGCGAGCGCCGCCCCGACGACGATGAGGAGCACGTTGCCGAGGCGAGCGGCCCGTGACGCCACGAGCTCCAGCGCATCGCTGAAGACGTAGCCGAGGCCCATCCACGCTCCCGCCCACAGGATCGCGGCCGCGACGTCGAGGGCGAGGAACTGCCAGCGCGCGATCCCGACCATGCCCGCCAGCGGCGGCGCGACGGTGCTGAGCCCCGGGAAGAACTTCGCGATCAGGAGTGCCTTGCGCCCGCGCCGCATGAAAAGGTTCTCAGTCCTCTGCACGCACGAATCCGGCTCGAGGGAGATGCGACAGAGGAGGCCGAGAACACGAGCACCGCGCCGGCGTCCGAGCTCGTACCAGATGACGTCCGGTGGCAGGGATGCGGCGAGCGCCGCGGCGAACGCCAGCGTCAGGCTCATGCGCCCGCCGCCGGCCAGCGCGCCCACGCCCAGCAGGACGGGCACGGCCGGCACCGGAAGCCCCACCTGCTCGGCCAGCACGAACGCGAAGAGCAGGACGTAGCCATACTGCAGCAGCCCCTGGACGGTGTCGTCCATGTCGTGACGTCTCGCTACGACGCGAGCTTCGCGGTCAAGCGGATCTCGGTCCCCGCCAGCGCCTTCGAGACGGGACAGTTCTGCTTGGCGTCGAGCGCGTGCCGCTGGAACGTCGTGTCGTCGAGGCCGGGAACTTCGGCGGTCGTCTCCAGATCGATCCGTGTGATGGCGAACGCGTCGCCGACCTTCGCCAGAGACACGGCCGCGCGCGTGTGAATCCGCGTCGGCGCGAAGCCCGCGCGCGAAAGCTGGGCGGTCAGCGCCATCGTGAAGCAGCCGGCATGGGCGGCGCCGATGAGCTCTTCGGGATTCGTGGCGGATTCACCGTCTTCGAACCGGGACTTGAACGAGTACGGTCCCTGAAAGGCACCGCTGCCCACGGCGAGGCGTCCGCTGCCCTTGACCAGATCGCCTTTCCATTCTGCTTCGGCTGTGCGGCTTGGCATACGACCTCCTCGGTGCGTGCTCCCCTTGCATGAATGATGCGGGTTGGCTCTTCGTCGATTCAGTCGGACTCCGAGACCAGGAGCATGGCCATCGTGCGCTTCCGGTCCAGATACTGCTTGAACGCCGCGAGGGCGCCGGGTCGAATGAGCGCGAGGGTCTCGCGCTCACCGTCCGTGAGATCGAGGCCCGCGTGATGGGCCGCGAGTGATGGGTCGCTGAAGAACGCCGCGCGGAATTCGCAGTCCAGCACGAGCTTCCCGAGCGCCTGTTCCACGGCCTGCCGGCTCATCATCGACCTCCCCGGGTCCCCGCCTCATCCTGACCGGCCCACTCGGCATCCGTCAGGCTCCAGCCACCGCCGAGCGTCTTGTAGAGACGCACGTAGGCGAGGAGACGGTTCTGGCGAATCTGCGCCAGCGTGTTCTGGGCCGGGTAGAGCTGCTGCTGGGCTTCGAGCACTTCGAAGTAATTGGCCAACCCCTGCCGATAGCGATCGGTGGCGTGCTCGACGGCCTCCGCGAGCGCCTTCACGGCCGTGTCCTGTCCCGTCTCGGCGTCGGTGAGCTTGCCCAGCGCGGTGAGCGCGTCTGAGACCTCGCGGAGCGCGCCGAGGACCGCCTGCTCGTACTGAAGCCGGGCCTGCTCCCATTGCGCGATGGACGCGCGATAGGTCCCCAGGGTGCGGCCTGCGTTGAAGAGCGGTCCGCTGAACATGCCCGCCACCGCCCAGATCGTCGCCGACCCCCCCGTGAGGGCCGAGACCTCGGGACTGGCCGTGCCGAACAGCGCCGTCAGGCTCAGCTTGGGGAAGAACTCTGCCTTGGCGACGCCGATCCGCGCGTTGGCGCTCACGAGCTGTTGCTCGGCCTGGCGGAGGTCGGGGCGCCGCTCGAGGAGCGTCGACGGCAATCCGGCCGGCACCGCCGGCACGACGGGCTGATCGTACATCGGCTTGCCGCGGGGAATCGGGCCGGGAGTCGTCCCCAGCAAGATGCTGATCTGGTTTTCCTTGGCGACGATGTCGCTCTCCAGCTGCGGGATGTTGGCCTGGGCCTCGCCGAGCGCGCCCTGGGCCCGGGACGTTTCGAGCTTCGAGGCGGCGCCCAGGTTGAAGCGATCCAGGAACAGATCGTAGGTGCGCTGGTAGGCGTCCGTGCTGTTCCGCGCGATCTGCAGGCGCACGTCGAGAGCCAGCAGCTCGAAGTAGGCCTGGGCCAGATCGCTGACCAGCGTCAACCAGACGCCGCGCCGGGCGTCCTCGGTGGCGAGCAGCGTTGCCCGGGCCGCCTCGTTCGAGCGACGGATGCGGCCCCAGATGTCGAGCTCCCACGACGCGGACATCGTGGCGGAATAGAAGTTCGTCGCGTTCGGCACAGGTCCGCCGGGTCGTCCCTGGATGCCGGGGCCGACCTTGCTCCTCGACACGCCGCCGCTGTAGTCGAACGACGGGTACAGGTCCGATCGAGCAACGCTGAGATTCGCGCGGGCCTCCTGCACCCGCGCGGCGGCGATCCGCACGTCGTAGTTGTTGCGGAGGGCCTCCTGGATCAGCGCCTTCAGACTGGGATCCTGGAACACTTCCCACCAGGGCGCGTCGGCGAGCGACGCAGCTTCCGCGGTCGCCTGGCCCCGGAACGTCGGAGGCTCGGCCACGGACGGGCGCTTGTAGTTCGGACCGATCGCGCAGCCGCCGAGGAGCGTGGCCGCGACGACACCGGAGACGATCTGTTGGCTCGTGGAGCGTGTCATGGCTGTTTCCCATCGGCCGACGCCGTGCCGTTCGTCCCCCCGCTGATGGGGGCGGGCACCGCGTCCGGAAGCCGACCCTTCTCCGGCTCTCGGCGGAAGCGCTCACTGACATAGAAGCTCACCGAGATGAAGAGACTGGCGATCAGGGTGTCGGTCAGCATCCCGCCGATCACGACGGTGCCGAGGATCTGGCGTCCCACCGCGCCGGCACCGGCGGCGATCCACAACGGCACGCAGCCCAGGATGAACGCGAACGAGGTCATGAAGAGGGCGCGCCGACGCACACGGACGCCTTCGAGCGCGGCGTCGACGAGCGGCATGCCCTGCTCGTACGCGACCTTGGCGAACTCGACGATGAGGATCGCGTTCTTGGCGGCGAGGCCGATCACCATGAGCAGGCCGATCTGCGAGAAGACGTCGAGCTCGAAGCGGCGGAGCCACAGCGCTCCGAGGGCGCCGAACATGGCGATGGGCGTGGCGAGCAGGACGGCGAACGGAAGCGTCCAGCTCTCGTACAGGGCGGCCATGAGCAA
>QHRU01000150.1 GCA_003220225.1 Candidatus Rokuibacteriota bacterium | reverse complement strand
CCGGGTCGAGCCCGACCCGCCACGTCAGCCAGGCGGCGCAGGTGAGAAAGCCGGTGTTCCAGCCGCCGCGCGCGTCGAACTCGCGGATGAGATCGAGGAGGTGGGCGGTGGCGGCGTCGAGGTGGGCGGAGAGCTCGGCGATCTCGTCGCCGAGCCGATCGAGCGTGCTGGACGTGTCGGGCGCCATCGCGAATCCTCTTTGTGCTGAGGCGACTCAGCACCCCAGTTTCGGAGGCACTCCGGAGCCGTCAGTAAGCACGATCGTGACGCGACGGCGATTTTTTCGGTGCGAGCGGCCGATGCGCCCTCGTTGCGCCATTGGGGAACGCTGGCGCGGCATTCTCCAGGCGCTGCCGACACGCGGCGAGCGCCCACAGCGAAGGCTGTCAAGCGGGATCTTGCCTCAGCGCACAGAGCGCCGCGCGTGCCCTTCGCGAGAGACCTAGTCCTCCTCCTCCAGCACGAACAGCTCCCCCTGCCGCCACACGCCAGAGAATGTCCGCCGGTGGATCGGGCACGCGCCCAGCCGATCGAGCGCGGCGAGATGATCGGCGGTGCCGTAGCCCTTGTGGCGCGCGAAGCCGTACTCGGGGAACTGCTTGTCGGCCTCGAGCATGAGGCGATCGCGAGTGACCTTGGCCACGATCGACGCCGCGGCCACTGTCGCGCAGCGCGCGTCGCCGTCCACGAGGTTCTTCTGCGGGCAGGCGAGCGCTGGCAGCTTGACGAAGTCCGTGATCACCAGCTCGGGGACGAGGCCGAGCCCGGCGAGGGCCTCGCTCATGGCGAGGATCGTCGCCTGCAGAATGTTCACGCGGTCGATGGTGAGGTGGTCGACGATGCCGACGCCGACGGCGACGGCCCGCTCGTGGATGAGCGTATAGAGCTCCTCGCGCCGCTCGGGGGTGAGGAGCTTGGAGTCCGCGAGGCGCTTCACGCGGCGCCCGGGATCGAGCACGACCGCCGCCGCCACCACGGGCCCCGCCAGCGGGCCCCGCCCGGCCTCGTCCACGCCGGCGACGAGCGCGACCCCGGCCCTCCAGGCCTGGGCCTCGTAGCGGTACGGCGCCGACGGGGGCGGCGTCACGCGGGGACTGGCGGCTTACTCGGTGGGCTCGGGGGCGGTGGCCGGAACGACGTTGACCCGCTTCTCGCGCAGGCGCGCGGCCTTGCCGGCGAGCGAGCGGAGGTAGTAGAGCTTGCTGCGCCGCACGCGGCCGTGCCGGACCACCTCCACGCGCTCGATACGCGGCGAGTGCAGCGGGAACGTGCGCTCGACGCCCACGCCGTAGGAGATGCGGCGGACGGTGAACGAGGCGCGCGCGCCCTCTCCGCGCTTGCGGATGACGGTGCCGTCGAAGATCTGCGTGCGCTCCTTCTCGCCCTCGATGACCTTCACGTGCACGCGGACCTGGTCGCCGGGCTCGAAACCCTGGCGGTCCTTCTTGAGCTGCGACGCCTCAACGATGCGAATCGCGTCCATGACCTTCGTCCCTCTCTGTTCGCGCGGGCGCCGCCGGCGCCTCTCCGCGCTCGAACTGCTCGATCAACCGCCGCTCTTCGTCTGTCAGGCTCGCCGCCGCGAGGAGCTCGGGGCGTCGCCGCCACGTCAGCCACAGGGCCTGCTCGCGCCGCCAGCGCGCCACGCGCGCGTGGTCGCCGGACAGCAGCACCTCCGGCACCCGCGCGCCGCGAAACTCCTCGGGGCGCGTGTACTGCGGCGGCTCCAGCACTCCCGCCGCGAACGACTCCCGCTCGGCGGCGCCCTCGCCGCCCAGCACGCCCGGCAGCAGGCGCGCCACCGCGTCGGTCACCACCAGGGCCGGCAGCTCGCCGCCCGTCAGCACGTAGTCGCCGATCGAGAGCCGCTCGTCGGCGATCATCTCGCTCACCCGCTCGTCCACGCCCTCGTAGCGTCCCGCGACGAGGATCAGGTGCGCCTCGCGCGCCAGCTCGCCCGCAACCGCCTGGGTGAGCGTCCGGCCGCGCGGGTCCATCAGGATCACCCGCGACCGCTCCCCGCGGAGCGCCTCCACCGCGGCGGCGATCGGCTCCGGCTTCAGCACCATCCCGCCGCCGCCGCCGAACTGGTAGTCGTCGGTGACGCGATGCTTGCCCGTCGCGTAGTCTCGGAGATTCACCACGCGGATGTCAACGAGTCCGCGCGCCCGCGCGCGGCCGAGCATCGACGTCGCCAGCGCCGGCTCGACCATCGCCGGGAACAGCGTCACGATGTCGATCCGCATATCAGAGCTCCAGGAGACCCTCGGGCGGCTGGATCACGACCCGCCGCGCCTTCAGATCCACGTCGCGCACGATCTCGGGCACCGCGGGCACCAGGTGCTCGCGCGTCCCGTCGCCGACGACCCACAGGTCCTGCGCCGGCGTCGGCTCTACGCGCAGCACGCGACCCACCTCACGCCCGTCCTCCGTCAGCACGCGGCAGCCCTCGAGCTGCCACGGGTAGAAGTGTCCCTCGGGCAGCGGCAGCGCCTCCGCCTCGGGGACCGCGAGCAGCCGTCCCGTCAGGGCCGCCGCCGCTTCCGGCGTCTCGCACCCCGCGATGGCCACCACGAGCGCCGGGCCCTGCCGCCGCGCCGTCGTCACCCGGCACGGCTCGCGGCGATCACGCGCCGTGTCCCACAGCACGCACTCGCGCAGGGTCTCGAACCGCTCGGGCCGATCGGTGAGGGGCGTCACCCGCACCTCGCCGGCGAGCCCGTACGGCCGGCCGATCTCGCCGATCGCGACGAGCCGGCCCTCTGCCACTCTTTTCATAGGCTCGCCTCGGACGGCGGGGCCCCAGCCCCGCGACGTTCTACGGCTCGCACTTCACTCCACGATCTCGAGGACGGCGCGCTTGCGCAGCTTGGTCGCGTTGGCGTTGAGGATCGTCCGCAGCGCCCGCGCCGTTCGTCCCTGCTTGCCGATGACCTTGCCCAGGTCGGTCTGGGCCACCCGCAGCTCGATCACCGTCACGCGCTCCCCCTGGACTTCTGTCACGTTCACCTGCTCCGGCTCGTCGACCAGCGCCTTTGCGAGATATTCCACCAGGTCTTTCAACGACCACTCCCACTGCAGCTGCTTCCCACAACTGCTTGTCGCCCGTTACGCCCCGGCCTTCGGGGCCAATGCGATCAGTTTCTTCACCGTGTTGGAGGGCTGGGCCCCCTTGGCGATCCACGCCTGCGCCTTCTCGCGATCGATCATCACCTGTGGCGGGTTCGTGACCGGGTTGTAGTGCCCGATCACTTCGATGAAGCGCCCGTCGCGCGGCGACCGTGAGTCGGCCACGACCACGCGGTAGCGCGGCCGCTTGCTGGAACCTTCGCGTCTCAGTCGGATGGCGACTGCCACGTTCTCACCCCCTCGGCATCGGAAAGCCGCCCAGGCCCTTCAGCTTGCCCAGCCGGCCTTCCATCGATTTGAACTGCTTCATCATCTTCTTGAGCTGCGCGAACTGCTTGAGCAGCCGGTTCACGTCCTGCACGCTCGAGCCGCTGCCGCGCGCGATGCGCTGGCGGCGGGAGCCGTTGATGACCTCGGGGTTGCGCCGCTCGCCCGGCGTCATGGAGCAGATGATGGCCTCGAACCGGTCGAGGTCCGCCTGCTCGCCCGACAGCTCCTTGGGCGCGCCCTTGAGCATCTTGCCGAACGGCAGCATGCCCATGACCTGGTCGAGGGGGCCGAGCGCGCGCACCTGCTTGAGCTGCGCGCGGAAGTCCTCCAGCGTGAAGGTCTCCTCGCGCAGCTTGCGGACCATCTCCTCGGCCTGGGCCTGGTCCACGTTCTGCTGCGCCTTCTCGACGAGCGACACGATGTCGCCCATGCCCAGGATCCGCGAGGCGAGGC
This sequence comes from Candidatus Rokuibacteriota bacterium, assembly GCA_003220225.1. GTDB lineage: Bacteria > Methylomirabilota > Methylomirabilia > Rokubacteriales > CSP1-6 > AR12. The sequence goes on along the minus strand of QHRU01000150.1, from coordinate 15,674 downwards.
GATCCGGGTGGAACGGCTCGAGCGCGTCGGTCTTCTCGCCCATGCCCACGAAGGCGATCGGCCGGCCCGTCACGTGGCGCACGCTGAGGGCGGCGCCGCCGCGCGAGTCGCCGTCCATCTTGGTCAGGATCACCGCGTCGATGCCGACGGCCTGGTTGAAGCGGTCGGCGACGGTCACCGCGTCCTGGCCGGTCATGGCGTCGACGACGAGCAGCACGTGGTGCGGCTTGACCGCCGCCCGGATCTGCTTGAGCTCGTCCAGCATCGTCTCGTCGATGTGCAGGCGTCCGGCCGTGTCGAGGATCAGCGGCGTGAGGCCGCGCGCGGCGGCGCTCTCGAGCGCGGCGCGACAGATCTCGACCGGGGTCCGGCCGTCGTCGACGACCGGCACGTCCAGCTGCGCGCCGAGCGTCTTCAGCTGGTCCTGCGCGGCGGGCCGATACGTGTCGGCGGCGGCGAGGATCGGATGCTGGCCCTGTTTGGCGTAGAGACGCGCGAGCTTGGCCGCGGTCGTCGTCTTCCCGGAGCCCTGCAGCCCGATCAGCATGACGACCGTGGGCGGGTGGGCCGCGGGCGCGAGCCGATGCCCGCTGCCGCCGAGCAACTCGACGAGCTCGTCGTGCACGACCTTGACCACTTGCTGCGCCGGAGTCAGCGATTTGAGAACGTCCTGGCCGACCGCCCTCACTTTCACGCGGTCGATGAAGCCGCGGACGACCTTGAAGTTGACGTCGGCCTCCAGGAGCGCCACCCGGACCTCCCGGAGGGCTTCCTGGATGTTCTCTTCGCTCAGCCGGCCCTGACCGCCGAGACGATCGAAGATGGCCGTGAGTCTTGCGCTCAATGAGTCGAGCATGGAAAGTCCGAGTGTACGGAACTACGCGGAAAATTTCAACTCGGGCGGGGTCTTACGCGCGTCTTACGACGAGCGGCGGAGCGTCTGGACGCGCACGCGAACGGGCTCCCAGCGCAGCGGCACGAGCAGCAGAGGCCCGAACGGAAGCACGAGGACGGCGACGGCGAGCCAGAAGTCGAACGACCTCCAGCATCGCTTCCAGTGCCACGGTTCGAGGCCCATCGGCTTCAGCCATCGGCTCACGGGCGGTCCTCCTGACTCCTCGACAGTGCGAGCGCGATGCCAGATCCCGTGACGAATGAATTCAGCGACTTGGAGGAAGGCGGTGCACCCGGCTGGGCGGTCTCTTGGCAGATAAGGGTGAGCGGTTACTGACCGAGCTCGGCGGCGGCGCGAAGCTCGCGGATCGCCTTCGCGGGGTCCTGCGCCTCGAAGACGGCCGAGCCCGCCACGAGGACCGACGCGCCGTGCTCGGCGAGCGGACGCGCGTGCTCGAGCTTCACGCCGCCGTCGATGGAGACGTCCACGCCGCGCGCGCCGAGCATCGTGCGGATCTGTCGGATCTTCGGATAGACGGCGGGGATGAACTTCTGGCCGCCGAAGCCCGGATTCACCGACATCACGAGGACCAGGTCGAGATCGTCCTTCACCCACTCGAGCGTGGCCGGGGTGGTCGCCGGATTCAGCGCCGCGCCCGCCTTCACGGGGCGGCCGCGCTTGCCGGCGAGCTCGCGGATCGAGGTGAGCGTGCGGTGCAGGTGCGGGCACGCCTCGACGTGCACGGTCAGCATGTCGGCGCCGCGCTCCGCGAACTCGGCGAGGTACTTCTCGGGCTCGACGATCATCAGGTGCAGGTCGAGCGGCAGCCGCGTGCGCTTGCGGATCGCGTCCAGGATCGGGAAGCCCATGCTGATGTTCGGCACGAAGCGGCCGTCCATCACGTCGATGTGGATCTGGTCGGCGCCGGCCGCCTCCACGCGCGCGATCTCCTCGGCGAGGACGCCGAAGTCGGCGGACAGGATCGAGGGCGCGATCCTCACGGCCATCCTTATATCACGCGCGGCGCAGCCGGACGGCCGTGAACCCGTCGATTCCGTGGCGATCGGGCCGTGTGCGCAGATAGCCGTCGGCGTCCAGCGACAGCGGGAAGTCGGCCGGCGGGTCGAGGCGCCAGGCCGGCTGCGCGGTGAGGAGCGCGGTGACCACCGCCTCGTTCTCCTCGGGCTCGGGCGAGCACGTCGCGTACACCAGGCGCCCGCCGGGCTTCACCAGGGTGGCCGCGGCGGTCAGGATCTCGCGCTGGCGCGCGGCGCTGGCGGCGATGTCCTCGGGCCGCCGCCGCCACTTCACCTCCGGATTGCGCCGCAGCACGCCGAGGCTCGTGCAGGGCGCGTCCACCAGCAGGGCGTCGGCGCGGGGCGCGTACGAGCTCGCCAGCTCCTGCGCGGTGCCCTCGATCGTCTGCACGATCGTCACGCCCAGGCGCGCGCTCGCCTCCGTCACGCGCCCCAGGCGCGCCGGCTGCGGGTCCAGCGCGACGATGCGCCCGCGCCCCTCCATCAGCTGGGCCAGGTGCGTGGTCTTGGTCCCCGGCGCCGCGCAGGCATCGATGATCGTCTCGCCCGCGCGCGGCTCGAGGAGGCGCGCCACGAGCATCGACGCCTCGTCCTGCACGACGCAGGCGCCGTCGGCGAAGGCGCGCCAGCCCGCGGGCGCGCCGGACGCGCGCTCGGTGACGAGCCCCTCGGGCGCCCACGACGTGGGCCGCGTGGCCACGTCGTCCTCGGCGGCCAGCCGCGCCGCCAGCGCCTCGCGCGACAGGCGCAGCGTGTTGGCGCGCAGGGTGAGCGGCGGCCGCTCGTTCATCGCGCGCATGAGCGCCTCGGCCTCCGCCGCGCCGTAGCGCGTCACCCAGCGCGCGGCGAGCCAGGTCGGAAACGAGCAGCGCGTGGCCAGCGCGTCCGTCGGATCGCGTGGCGGCGCCGGCTCCCGCTCGCGCGCGCCGCGCTTGGCGAAGGCGCGCAGCACGGCGTTCGTGTACTCGGCCGCACCCCGCGCGCCGCTGCGCGCGAGCGTGACGGCGTCGTTGACGGCGGCGAACGCGGGCACCCGCTCGAGGAACACGAGCTGGTAGGCGGTCATCCGCAGCAGCACCCGAACCCGTGCGTCGAGCGCGTCGAGCCGCCGGCGCGAGTGCGGCGCCAGGATCCAGTCGAGGTAGCGCTGCCAGCGGAGCGTGCCGTAGACCAGCTCCGTGGCCAGGCCGACGTCGCGCGGCGCCACGCGGTGGCGCGCGGCTCCGGCCTCCAGCGCCAGGTCCGCGAACGCCGCGTCGGTCTCCACACGCTCGAGGACGTGCGCGGCCAGCACGCGCGCGGGCGCCGCGGCGCCGCGCGGCTCGCGCCGGGCGGCGCTCACGGAGCGCCGAAGCGCGCGCCCTCGGCGAGGCGCGCGCCGCGCAGGTAATCGGCCCAGGACATCGCGCGGCGATTCTCCGGCTGGACCTCGACGGGCAGCAGGAGGCCGTCGCCGGTGGCGACGCCGAGCGCGCCGTCGTGCGCCGCCAGCGTGCCGGGCGCGTCGCGCGCGGCGCCGGCCAGCGCCCGCGCCCGCCAGATCGTGAGCGTGCCGCCGGGCGCCGTCGCCGTCGCGCCGGGCCAGGGATTGCATCCGCGCGCGAGGTTCACGATGTCGCGCGCGCGTTTCGTCCAGTCGATGGCGCCGTCGACCTTCTTGAGCCTCGGCGCCGGTGTCGCCGCGGCGTGATCTTGCGGCCGTGGCGTCAGCGTGTCGAGCCGATCCAGGGTCTCGAGGATCACCTCGGCGCCGAGGCGCGCGAGGCGGTCCGAGAGCTCGCCGGCCGTCTCGTCGGCGCCGATCGGCGTCGGCCGCATCAGGAGCACGTCGCCCGTGTCCATCCCCGCGTCCATCCTGAACGTGGTGATGCCGGTCTCCGTCTCGCCGCGCACGATGGCCCACTGGATCGGCGCGGCGCCGCGGTACTTCGGCAGCAGCGAGGCGTGGATGTTGATCGAGCCGCGCGCCGGCGCGTCGAGCACGGTCTGGGGCAGGATCTGGCCGAAGGCGACCACGACCGCGACGTCGGCGCCGTAGGCGGCGAGCCGCTCGGGCCACCCGGGATCGCGCAGGCGCGGCGGCTGCAGCACCGACAGCCCGGCGGCCGCCGCCGCCTCCTTGACGGGGGGCGGCGTCAGTCGCCGACCGCGATGCGCCGGACGGTCGGGCTGGGTGACGACGGCGACGATCTCGTGGCGGCGGCGCAGCGCCTCGAAGGCGGGGAGCGCGAACGCCGGCGTGCCGAAAAAGAGGAGCTTCAGCGGGCTACAGCGCGAACGCGCGGTGGCTGGCGGCGTCCTCGGCGAAACCGTCCTTCTTGATGCGCCGCTTGATCCGGTCGCGCGTGACCGGGTCGAGGCGGTCGATGAAGAGCACGCCGTCGAGGTGATCCATCTCGTGCTGGAAGACGCGCGCGCGCAGTCCGCGCGCGGTGAGCGCGACGGCCTTGCCGTCGGGATCCTGGGCTTCGAGCCGCACCCACTCCGCGCGCTTCACCGGCGCGAAGATGCCGGGGAGCGACAGGCAGCCTTCCTCGGCGGTGATCTCGCCGCCTTGCTCGGTGATGACGGGGTTGATCAGCGCGCGAGCCGCGCGCCCCTCCTCGTCGGCCACCACCACGAGGCGCAGCGGCACGCCGATCTGCGGCGCGGCGAGGCCCAGGCCCAGCTCGTCGTACATCGTGTCGACCATGTCGGCGATGACCTTGCGGAGCTCGGAGGTGACGGCCGCGACGGGCGCGGCGCGCCGTCGCAGGGCCGGATCGCCGTATTTTCGGACGCTCAGGACGGCCATTCGACGGGATCCACCTCGATGTCTATGATACCGCGGCTCTTGGGCCGTGGCCGCCGGAACTCGCCGAGCGCCTCGGCCAGGCGCGTCCCGAGATCCGCGTGGCCCTTCACCACGATGCGCCGCGCGCGGTCGCGGCGCGCCGGCGCCGGCGGATAGGCGGTGAGCGCCGACGCCGACGCCAGCGCGGCGGCGACCTCGTCGCCGAGCCGGCGCGTCCCCGCCGCCGACGGCCCCGTCACGGTGACGACGGCCAGCCGGCGGAACGGCGGATAGCCGAGCTCGCCGCGGAACTTCATCTCCTGCCGGTAGAACGCCGCGAGGTCCTGGCGCGCGCTGGCCTCGAAGACGTAGTGCTCGGGCGTCTGCGACTGCACGACGAGGCCGCCGCCCGGCGCCACGCGCTCGGCGGCGGCCCAGAGCAGCGAGAACAGCCGCTCGCCGGCGCGGAAGTCGGGCAGGCGGAGGAGATGGTCGGGAGACACGAAGCCGGCGACGCCGAGCGACGCGGGGCCGAACAGCCGCAGCGCGCCGCGCGTGCCGATGACGATCTCGGCGGCCGCGGCCTCCGCGCGCTGGCGCTCGCCCTTCGCGCCGCGAGTGGCGTCGGGATCGTAGCGGGCGACGCGCGCCTTGGGGAAACGGCGCCGCACCGCGTGCTCGACCCGCTCGGCGTTCCACCCGAAGGGCGAGAGTCGGCGCCCGCGGCAGCCCGGGCACGTCTCCGGCATCGGCGTCTCGCGCCCGCAGACGCGGCAGGTCAGCGTTCGCGCGGCGCGCGCGTAGGCGAGCGCCACGTCGCACTCGGGACAGCGCACGATGACGCCGCACTCGTCGCACGCCAGCGCGGACGTCAGACGGCTCACCACCAGGAACGCGCGGCGGCCCGCCGCGAGCGTCTCGCGCACCGTGCGCGCCAGCGCCGGCGTGAGCGGCTCGACCTTCAGAATCCCGCGGGTGTCGGCCATCTGGACGAGCGGCCACGGCGCCGACTCGCCGGGCACGAGGCGCGCCCGGCCGCTGTCGGCGCGCCACCACGTCTCCACGCTCGGCGTCGCCGACGTCAGCACGACGTCCAGGCCGCCCCGCGCCGCGCGCTCGAGCACGACGTCGCGCGAGTGCAGGCGCGGCGGCCCCGGCGGCTTGTGCGCCGCCTCGTGCTCGTCGACGAGCGCGAGCGTGGCGCCGGCCGGCAGCGGCGCCAGCAGCGCGGAGCGCGTGCCCACCGCGAGCCGCGCGTCGCCCGCCGCCAGCGCGTCCCAGGCGCGCGCGCGCGCCACGTCGTCCACGCCGGAGTCCAGGCGCGCCACCGGCCCGTGCTTGTCCAGGCGCTGCGCCCAGCGGCCGGCGGCCTCGATGTCGGGGACGATGACCAGCGCGGGCGCCCGCGCCGCCGCGACGCGCTCGAGCAGCCGCCGCTCGCGGCCTGTGCCAATCAACACGTCAGGTTTCGGGGACTGGCCGGGTTCTGTATCGGAGCGCGTGCCCGGCTTGAAGCGTGGGTGGCCTGCTCTAAGGGGTTCCCGGCTCCGTATCGCCTTGTCACTCGGTACGGCGTCGTCAGCCCGTACGGCGTCGTCACTCGGTACGGCGTCGTCACTCCGTACGGCTTGGTTACCCTGCGCGCCCGTGCTCCTTGGCGGCGGGAGCAGCGCGGCCAGCGTGCCGCCGAGCGAGGACAGGGACTGTTCGGCGATCCAGGCCGCGAGCGTGAGTCCGGCGGCATCGAGCACCGGCGCCGGATCGACGACGCGCGCGAGCGGCTTCAGCCCGGCCGCGTCGCCGTCGCGAAGCGCGACGACGACGCCGATGCGCTCGGCGCGGCCGAGCGGGGCGGCGACGCGCTGGCCGACGGCGAGCGTCCAGTCGGACGGCACGCGATACGAGAACGGGTGGTCGAGCGGAACGTCGAACGCGACGTCGGCGAGCGTCACCGCGTCTTGCGCTTGTCGTACTCCCGGCGGGCGAGCTTGAGGTCTTCCCAGGCCATGCGCTTGTACTCGGGGCCGGGGTTGCGCAGGAGGAACGCGGGATGGAACGTCGGGATGAGGACGGCGTCGCCGAACGGATGGACGCGCCCGCGCAGCTTGCCGATCGCCTCCTTCGTGCGCAGCAGCGCCTGCGTCGCGACGCTGCCGAGCGAGAGGATCACCTTGGGCTGGATCACGCTCAGCTTGTCGGCGAGGAACGGCGCGCAGGCGGCCAGCTCGTCGGCCTCGGGATTGCGATTGCCGGGAGGTCGACACAACACCGCGTTGGTGATATAGGCGTCGGTCTCACGCGAGAGGTTCACCGACGCCAGCATCTTCGTCAGCAGCTGTCCCGCGCGGCCGACGAACGGCAGCCCCTGCGCGTCCTCGTCGGCGCCCGGCCCCTCGCCGATCACCACGAATTCCGCGGTCGGGTTGCCGGAGCCGAAGACGACGTTGGTGCGGCCCTCGCACAGCTTGCACTTGCGGCAGTTCTGGAGCGCCTGCTCCTGGCGGCGGAGGGTCTCGCCGGGCGTCATCAGGTACTCACCCTCGAGCGGCAGCGTGTCGACGCCGAGATCGCGATAGAAGCGCAGCGCCTGCCCCAGCGCGTCGAGGGCTCCGGCCAGCGCGTCGCGCGGCGCCTCGCTCAGCGCGACGCCTTGCCCGCCGTGCGGCCGGCGGCGCGCCGGAGGGTGAGGATCTCGCCGAGGATCGCGTCGGCGACCGCGCTCTTGGCCATGCGCGGCAGCGCGCGGTTGCCGCCCCAGCGGTCGATCAGCAGCACCTCGTTGTCGTCGGCGTCGAAGCCGATGCCGGCCTGGCTCACGTCGTTGGCCACGAGCAGGTCGATGCCCTTGGCCTCCAGCTTGGCGCGCGCGTTGGCGGCGACGTCGTTGGTCTCCGCCGCGAAGCCGACCACGAAGGCGCCCGAGCGGCTCGCGGCGACCTCGGCGAGGATGTCCGGGTTCGGCGTCAGCTCCAGCGTGAGGTCGCGCTTGCCCTTGATCTTGATCTCCGACGGACGGCGTACGCGATAGTCCGCGACGGCGGCCGCCTTGATGACGATGGTGGCGCCCGCGAGGTGGCGCAGCACCGCCTCGCGCATCTCCTCCGCCGTCTGCACGGGGACGAACGTCGCGGCCGCCGGCGGCGTGAGCGCGGTCGGCCCGGACACGAGCGTCACCTCGGCCCCGCGGCGGAGCGCGGCGGCGGCGAGGTTGTAGCCCATCTTGCCGGACGAGCGGTTGGAGATGTAGCGCACGGGATCGATCGGCTCGCGCGTGGGGCCGGCGGTGACGACGACCTTCTCGCCGGCGAGGTCCTGCGCCGGCGCGAGCATCGAGGCGAGCACGGCGATGATCGACTCCGGCTCGGGCAGCCGGCCGCGGCCGCTGAGCCCCGAGGCCAGCGCGCCGCTGTCGGGCTCCATCACGGTCACGCCGCGCGCGCGCAGGGCGGCCACGTTGGCGGCCACCGCCGGGTGCTCCCACATGCCGCCGTCCATCGCCGGCGCGATCACCACCGGACAGCGCGCGGCGAGCAGGAGGGTGGTGAGGAAGTCGTCGGCGACGCCGTGCGCGGCCTTGGCGATGAGGTTGGCCGTGGCCGGCGCCACCACGATGGCCGCCGCGCGCTCGGCCAGCGCGATGTGCTCGACGGCGTCGTCGCTCTGGGGATCGAACAGGTCGGTGAGCACGGGCCGGCCCGACAGCGTGCGGAAGGTGAGGGGCCCGACGAAGGCGCGCGCGTGCTCGGTCAGGCAGACCGTCACCGTCGCGCCGAGGCGCGCCAGCTCACGGAGCAGGAGCACCGCCTTGTAGGCGGCGATCGAGCCCGTGACGCCGAGGACCAGCTCGCGCCCGTCGAGCCTCACGACCCTCAGGCCTTTTGCGTCTCGTCCGCTTCCTTGATGCGGTACTCGACCTTCGCGGCGGCGATCTCTTCGAGGGCCGAGCTGGTCGGCTTCTTGTGCTTGCTCTCCACGCGCGGCGGCGCGCCGCGGTTGAGCTGCCGCGCCCGCTTGGCGGAGAGCACCACCAGCAGATAGCGGTTCGAGACCTTGTTCAGCGCAGACTCCAGCGAAGGAAAGGCCATCACTCGGACACCTCCAGGTCGGGGAGCGTGAGCGACAACCGCGTGGTCCGGCAGCGCTCCGCCTGGATGACGGCGAGCAGCTGGTCCATCGCTTCTTTCACGTCCCGGTTGACGATCAGGTAATCGTACGTCCGCCACAATGCGATCTCTTCGCGCGCGCGCGCGAGCCGCCGCGCGATGTTGCCCTCCGCGTCGGCGCCACGCTCGCGCAGCCGCTGCTCCAGCTCGGCCATCGAGGGGGCGACGATGAACACGAGCACCGCCTCCGGATAGCGCGTGCGCAGCTGCGCGGCGCCCTGCGTGTCGATGTCGAGCAGCACGTCCTTGCCGTCGGCCAGCGCCGCCTCCAGCGGCCGCGCCGGCGTGCCGTACATGTTGCCGTGCACGATCGCCCACTCGGCCAGCTCGCCGCGCTCGAGCATGGCGCGGAACTCGCGCTCGCTCACGAAGCGGAAGTCCACGCCGTTCACCTCGCCCGCGCGCGGCGCGCGCGTCGTGGCCGAGACCGAGTACGCGAGATCGGGAATGCACAGGCGCGCCTCGCGGCAGAGCGTCGTCTTGCCCGCCCCCGACGGCGCCGACACGACGAACAGCGTGCCGCGACGGCCGAGGCGCACGCCGGCGCGGCTATTCAAGATTTTGCACCTGCTCGCGGATCTTCTCCAGCACGCCCTTGGCGGCCAGCGCGGCCTGGCTCATCTCGAGGTCGTCGGCCTTGGAGGCCACCGTGTTGACCTCGCGGTTCAGCTCCTGGATCAAGAAGTCGAGCGGCCGGCCCACGGGACCGCCCTTGTCGAGCAGCAGCGTGAACTCGGCGAGGTGCGCGCGCAGCCGCGCCAGCTCCTCGGTCACGTCGCTCTTGTCCGCCCAGATCGCCGCCTCCGTCACGATGCGCGCCTCGTCGATGGCCGTCTCGGCCAGCAGCACGCGCAGCCGCTCGCGCAGCCGTTCCTCGCGGCGCGCCGCCGTCACCGGCGCCCGCGCGGCGACGGCGGCCACGGCGGCCGTCAGCTCGGCGTGCAGCGTGCGCAGCGCATCCGCCAGCCGGTCGCCCTCGGCGGTGCGCCGCGCCACCAGCTCGTCGAGCGCGCGTCCGAGCGCCTCGGCCAGGAGCGGCCACGGCGCCACCGGCTCGACGGGCTCCGGCTCCTCGAGCCGCACGACGCCGGGCCGCTCGAGCACCCAGGCCAGGTTCGGCGCGCCCTCGAGACCGAGCTCCAGCGCCAGCGCGCGGGCGCGGGCGACGTACTCGCGCGCGAGGGCCGCGTCCACCTGCACGCGCTGCGCGGCGCCGCCGCCGAGCGGCGTGAGCTGCACGTTGACGTCGACGCGTCCGCGCTCCAGCCGGCTCTGCACGAGCCGGCGCGCCTCCAGCTCGAGCGCGGCGAAGGCGCGCGGCAGACGCAGTGCGACATCGAGGTGGCGGTGATTGACGGACCGGGCCTCCACGGTAACGGCGATCGACTCGCCGCTCGCCTCCGCCCGCCCGAACCCGGTCATGCTCCGGACCATGGAAGAAGCCCAGCATGGCCGAAATTCTCTGTAGTGTCAATATGTTGCGGTTGACAGGCGCTGCGCGCGCGGCGTAGACTGCGCCTGTCGCAACCCCCCGGATCGCCGCATCCGGCCGCAATTCAAGGAGGATCGCGCATGACGTGGACCCGCCGACGCTTCCTGACAGCCTCCGGCGCCGCGGCCGTCGCCGCCGCCTGGCGGGCGCCGGCGCGGGCGCAGGCTCCGAAACCCATCACGGTCTCGCACAGCGTCTCGACCTTCGTGTACGGCCAGCACCTGGTGGCGAGGGAGAAGAAGTTTTTCGAGGAGGAGGGCGTCGCGGTGCCGTTCTTCATCGCGCCCGGCGGCGGCGCCAAGGTCGCGCAGGTGCTCGCGGCGGGCCAGGCGATGTTCGCGCTCGGCGACTCGAACCATCCGTTGAAGATCACCGAGAAGGGCAAGGACGCCCTGATGGTCTTCGCCACCGACACGCGCTGCTCGTACGCCAACGTCGTCGTGCGCAAGGAGCTCTTCGACCGTGGCGTGAAGTCGGTCGAGGCGCTCGGCGACGCCAGGCTCGTCGGCCGCAAGGCGGTGGTGGCGGCAACGGCCATCGGCTCGGGCACCTACGTCTACGGCGTGTACGTGCTCAAGGGCCTCAGGGCGGCCGACGGCAAGGCCGTCAACGACCACGTCGAGTGGGTGAGCGGCGGCGGCCCCACCACGATGCTCGGCGGTCTGAAGGCGGCCAAGTTCGACGCGATCATGGCCGTTCCCGAGTGGCAGTGGGCGGCGGAGGAAGAGGGCTTCGGCAAGGCGATCTACGACGTGCAGGACGAGAAGGCGTGGACGCGCGTCTTCGGCGGCCCCATCCCGGCCACGGTCGGCTTCACGCTGCGCGAGACGATCGAGAAGTCGCCGGACCTCGTGCAGGGCTACGTCAGCGCCTGCTACCGCGCCCAGCAGTGGATCCACCGCGCGAAGGACGAGGAGATCGTCGAGCTGCTCTACAAGCCCTACATGGACACCTACAGCCGCGACACCGTCCTGCGCTCGGTGAAGTACTACAAGACGATCTTCGATTGGGATTTCGTCGTCGACGAGAAGTCGTACGAGAACGGCACGAAGGTGTGGGTGCCGCTCGCCGTCGACAAGCCGGTGCCGTACGCCAAGGCGGTGGAGATGGCGTTCGTGAAGAAAGCCCGCGCCAAGTACAAGTCCTGAGCGCCCGGCGCCCGCGCATCGTCGTCCGCGACCTCACGAAGACCTTCCGCGCCGGCGGGCGCGAGGTGGCCGCGGTGGATCGCGCCTCCTTCGAGGTGCTCGAGGGCGAGTTCGTCGCCATCGTCGGGCCGTCCGGCTGCGGCAAGTCCACCATCCTCAACATGATCGGCGGGCTCGTGACGTCGTCGGCCGGCGCCGTCCTGGTCGACGGCGCGCCGGTGACGGGGGCGGCGCCGCGCCATGTCGGCTACGTCTTCCAGAAGGACACGGTCTTCCCGTGGCGCACCGTCGCGCGCAACGTCGCGCTCGGCCTCGAGTATCGCGGCGTCGCCGGGCCCGAGCGCGCGCGGCGCGTTCGCGAGGCCGTCGCCCTCGCGGGCCTCGCGGGCTTCGAGGAGGCGTTTCCGGCCACGCTGTCCGGCGGCATGCGGCAGCGCGTGGCGCTCATGCGCACGCTCGTGGTCGATCCCGAGATCCTCCTCATGGACGAGCCGTTCGGCGCGCTCGACACCCACACCAAGCTCGTCCTGCACGCCGAGCTGCTCGCGCTGTGGGAGGCGCGCCGTCAGACGGTGGTCTTCGTCACCCACGACCTCTCGGAGGCGATCACGCTCGCCGACCGCATCGTCGTGATGACGCGCCGGCCGGGACGCGTGAAGATGGTGCACGAGGTGAAGCTCACGCGGCCGCGCGACGTCATCGCGCTGCGCGAGAGCGACGAGTACGCGCGCGAGTACGGCCGCCTCTGGCACGTGCTGGGCGAGGAATTCGCGTACCCCCAGGGGGGGCACCCCCAGGGAGGGCCAGGCAAGTGACCGACCGGGCGCGGGTCAACCTCTGGCGCGTCGCGATCCTCGTCGCGCTGCTCGGCGGGTGGGAGTGGCTGACCGGCATCAAGGCGATCAGCCGGACCCCCGGCCTCTACTGGATCGACCCGTTCTTCATCAGCCGGCCGTCCGCCATCGCCCGCCGCTTCGTCTACCTCGCGTCCGGCGAGGTCCGGCTCAGCCTGTGGCAGATGGCCCTCTCCACGGTGCAGTCCACGCTGTGGGGCTTCGTGGTCGGCGTCTCCACCGGCTTCGTGGCCGGGCTCGTGCTCGGGCGCAACGACCGCCTGGCGCGCGTGCTGGAGCCGTACATCATCGCGTTCAACTCGCTGCCGCGGATCGCGCTGGTGCCGCTCGTCACCATGATCTTCGGCTTCGGTCTCCTCGCCAAGGTGGTGCTGGCGTGGACGATCGTCTTCTTCATCGTGTTCTTCAACACGTTCCAGGGCGCGCGTGCGGTCGACGCCGACCTCATCCACTCGGCGCGCTTTCTCGGCGCGGGCGAGCGGCAGATCATGCGCACGGTGATCGTCCCCTCGGCGCTGGCGTGGACGTTCGCCGCCCTCACGCCGTCGATCTCGTTCGCGCTGATCGGCGTGGTGGTGGGCGAGCTGCTGGGCGGCGAGTCGGGGGGCGGCCTCGGCTACCTCATCACCCAGTCGCTCGGCACGCTCAACGCGGCGGACATGATGGTCGCGCTCGTCTCCCTCGGCGCGATCGGCATCGTGATGGCGCTGGGCATCAAGCAGGTGGAGCGCCGGCTGCTGCGCTGGCGGCCCGAGTACCGCACGGAGCGCGCGTGACGCGCTGGACCCTGGCCGTCGGCGCCGTCCTCGTCCTCGGCGCGATCGCGACGGTGACGGTGGCGCGCGCGCTGGGCTGGTCGGGCACGCGCCTGTCCATCCTGGGCTCGGTCGTCGCGCTCTGGCTCACCGCCTACGTGCTGTGGGGCTTCGCGGGCGGGCTGGCCGCGCACCACGGCCTGATCGCGCGCTACGACGGCGCGCTCTTCGCCGCGCTCGCCGTGGCCGGGGGCGCGTGGCAGTATCGGACGCACGTGCGCCGCGGCCGCGATCGCGGCCTCACCGTGTTCGTGGCCGCCCAGCTCTTCTGGCTCGTCGTGGTCATGGCACGCAACGGGCTGCTGACGCCCTGACGTGCATACTGAGGCGCAGGAGGGACACGCCATGCGACGAAATCTCTGGCTCTCCGGGATGGCCCTGGCCGCCGTCCTCGTCACCACGACGGTCACCGCGCAGCCTCCGACGACGCCTCCGGCGGCCCCGCCGCCGCAGGGCGAGCGGCCCGCGCGTCCCGGCCGGCATCCCCACATCCACGCCGCCACGCGCGACCTCGAGCGCGCGGAGACGCAGCTCGAGAAGGCCGCCCACCACTACGACGGTCATCGCGCAAAGGCGCTCGAGCTCGTGAAGCAGGCCGAGAAGGAGCTGCAGGAAGGCCTCAGGTGGGCGGAGGCCCATCCGGAAGCGTTCGCGACGGGCCAGAAGAAGCCCTGAGCGACTAGGCCCGGCTGCCGGGCTTGACCGCCTGGCCGCCGGTCCTGCAGAGCGGGCACGATTCCGGCGGCCACGTCGTCGCCGCCACCGTGGCCAGCGCCGCCTGCTTGACGTCGAACAGCGCGGCCCCGCCGCTCCGGTCGATCAGGCAGCCGACGCCGACGACGGAGCCTCCGCTCGCCCGCACGCACTCCACGACCTCGCGGGTCGAGCCGCCGGTGGTGATCACGTCCTCGACGACGAGGCAGCGCTCCCCGGGCGTGAGCGTGAACCCGCGCCGCAGCCGCATCACGCCGTTCTCACGCTCGGTGAAGAGCGCGCGCACGCCGAGCGCGCGGGCGACCTCGTGCGCGACGAGGATCCCGCCGATGGCGGGCGCGAGGACCGTCTGGGCGCCGGCGTCGACGAACGGGGCGGCCAGCGCGTCGCCGAGCCGCGCGGCGTGCTCCGGGTACTGGAGCACCAGCGCCGACTGCAGATAGATGTCGGAGTGCAGGCCCGAGGTGAGACGGAAGTGGCCGCGCATGAGCGCGCCGGTCTTCTCGTAGAGCTCGAGCGTCCCCCGTTCCGTCAGTGTCGTCATGACCTCATCATATGTCACCCCGCCCGCACCGGACCCGCCGCGCGACAGGCTGGCGTGCCGGACCCGGGTGCGATGCCAGCGCGGCGTCACGCTGACGCGCCGCCCGGCGCCACGCCGACAGTGTCATCGGGGCTGACGTCCGCGCGCGAACACCCGCCGTCCCCGCCCCGCCGTGGCAGAACCGTTGCACTTTTCTGCCCCCACGCCGCTCTGGCAAGGAGGCTCGGTCCGATGGCGAAGGTGATGGTGGTCGACGACGCCTATTCCGACCTGAAGCTCATGGAGTCGATCCTGCGCGGCGCCGGCCATCAGGTCGTCTCGCTCAGCAACGGCGAAACGCTCGAGGACCAGATGCAGGCCGAGCATCCCGACGTGCTGCTCCTCGACATCATCATGCCCCGCCGCAACGGCTACGAGATCTTGAGGTCGCTGCGGCGCGACTCGCGCACCAGCAAGACGCCCGTGGTGCTCGTCTCCTCGAGGAACCAGGAGAGCGACCGCGCGTGGGGCAAGAAGCAGGGCGCCGACGAGTACCTCGCGAAACCGTTCACGTCGGACCAATTGCTGAGCGTGGTGAGCCGGTTTGCCCGCTGACGACGCTGTCGTCCCTGCTGCCGCGCCGTCGCCCGACGGGACGCCGGCGCCTGACCCCACGCTCCCGCCCGACGCGATCCTGCCCGGCGCCCACCGGCGCCGCGCGTGCGTGGTCGCCATGGGCGGCCGCACGCTCGCCGTGGACGTTCGCGAGACGCGCGAGGTGATGAAGCTCGACGTGATCGGAACGGTGCCCGGGGCCCCGGCGCCCCTGCTCGGCGTGGCCAACCTGCGCGGCACGGTGCTGGCCGTGGCCGATGCGCGGCCGCTGCTGGCGCTGGCGCCGAAGCCGGCGACGTCCGGCGGCTCCGCCATCGTGCTCGCCACCGGCGGTCTCGAAGCGGCGGTGCCGATCGACGGCGTGCTCGGCCTCGAGTGGTTCGACGAGCCGCTGCCCGCCGACGACGTGCCCGACGGCCCGCTGAAGACGTTCGCCGCCGGCCTCGTGCCGCGGCCCGATGGGCCGGTCATCCTGCTCGACGCCGCCCGGCTGCTCGAGGCGCTCCGCGCGCCGTGGGCGCCGGCCGCCCCGGAGGCTCAGCCATGAATCGACGACGCTTCCTCGGCTTCCTCGCCGGAACGAGCGCCGCGCTGGCGACGGCGCGCGCCGCGTCGGCGCAGTCGCGTCAGACCGGACGCGGGAAC
>QHRU01000024.1 GCA_003220225.1 Candidatus Rokuibacteriota bacterium | reverse complement strand
GCGGGACTGAGGCACGCGTACATCACGCGCGGATCTTGAGGGCTCACGCGGATGTCGCGGCCGTAGGTGAGCGGCGAGAAGCGCCCCACCTGCATGTCCTTCCAGTGTGCGCCGCCGTCGGTGGACTGGAACAGCCCCATCCGGATGGCGGCATACGGCACGCCTGGCTTCGCCGGCGTCAGCGCGACGGCGTGGATGTCGAGCATGCCCTCGATCTCGGTGTCGCTCACGATCCGGCTCTTGAGGTTCGGCAGCTCGGCCAGCTTCACGAGGTCCGCGGTGCAGTCGGTCCACGTCTCGCCGCCGTCCTCGGTCTTCATGATGCCGCCGACCTCGAGCCCCGCCCAGATCGTCTCCGGCCGCGCGGAATCGACGGCCAGGCGCATCACGCGGCACGCGAAGCCCATCTTCACGCGCTCGGGCATGACGGCCTTCGGCAGCCGGCGCCACGTGTCGCCGCCGTCATCGCTGCGGAAGACGCCGATGGGCGAGGTGCCCGCGTAGAGCCGGCGCGGATCGCGCGGGTGAATGGCGATCGACCAGACCTGGAGGCCGCTCTCGGGCAGCGCAAGCCGACGCCAGGAGTCGCCGCCGTCGGTGCTGCGGTACGGGCCGTCGTGGGTGCCGATATAGAGGAGGTTCGGGTTGCCCGGGTCGATGGTGATGGCCTGGACCTTGGTCGGCTCCGGCAGGCCGTTCTTCAGCTGCTCCCACTCGCCGTTACCGACCCGGCGGAAGATCCCGGGACGCTTGCCGGACGTGAAGCTGCCGACCCCGACGTAGACGCGCGACGGATTGGCCATGGTGGTGTCCTTTCGTCGGACGTTTCGGCGGTACGATAGCACGCCGGGCCAGCTGCAGTGCGAGCAGCAGCACGTCGTGGGGCTGGGGCCCTACCGTGCGAGGCGAGCATATGAATGGGCCCGCGATCGGGAGGCCGACATGAGACTCGCGGGGAAAGTGGCGCTGATCAGCGGCGGCGCGCGCGGCATGGGGGCGGCCGAGGCCAAGATGTTCGCGCGCGAGGGCGCGCAGGTCGTCATCGGCGACGTGCTGGAGGCCGAGGGCCGCGCGGTGGAGGCGGAGGTCGCGGCCAAGGGCGGCAAGGCCGCCTTCGTGCGGCTCGACGTCACGCGCGAGGCCGACTGGCAGGCGGCCGTCTCGCTCGCCGAGCAGCGCTTCGGCACGCTGAACGTGCTCGTCAACAACGCGGGCATCAGCGCGGCCGGCCGCGTGGAGGACACCTCGCTCGAGGCGTGGCAGCGCGTGATGGACGTCAACGCCACCGGCGTGTTCCTCGGCAGCAAGGCCGCCATCCCGGCCATGCGGCGGGCGGGCGGCGGCTCGATCGTCAACATCTCGTCGCAGCTCGGCCTCGTCGGCACCGACATCACGAGCCCGATGTACCCCGCCTCCAAGGGCGCCGTGCGCCTGCTCACCAAGGTGACCGCCATCCAGTACGCGAAGGAGGGCATCCGCGCGAACTCCGTGCACCCGGGCCCGATCGTGACGGCGATGACCGAGAAGCGCCGCGCCGACCCCGCCACGTACCAGCTGATGCTCTCGCGCATCCCGCTCGGCCGGTACGGCGAGCCCGAGGAGGTCGCCTACGCCGTGCTCTATCTCGCCTCCGACGAGTCCGCGTTCGTGACCGGCAGCGAGCTGGTCATCGACGGCGGCTGGACGGCGCAGTGAAGCCCGCGGAGCGGGCGCTACGCTATGGTGGACGGCGCAGTGAAGCCCGCGGAGCGGGCGCTACGCCAATGGTGGACGGCGCAATGAAGCCCGCGGAGCGGGCGCTACGCTATGGTGGACGGCGCAGTGAAGCCCGCGGAGCGGGCGCTACGCCAATGGTGGACGGCGCAGTGAAGCCCGCGGAGCGGGCGCTACGCCAATGGTGAACGGCGCAGTGACGCCGACGGGAACGCCGGCGGCGCCCCTGCTGCTGAGCGGGGGACTGGTCGGCGGGCGCCGTCAGGACATCGCGATCCGCGACGGGCGCATCGAGCGCGCCGGCGCCGGGCTCGACGCGAGCGGGTACCAGAGGCTCGACGTGACCGATCGCCTCGTGCTGCCCGGCTTCGTCGAGAGTCACATCCACCCGGACAAGGCGTTCATCGCCGACCGCACGCAGGGGCTGCGCGCGGGCGGGCCGACGCCGCAGACCCTCGTGGCCGAGCTGAAGAAGGCCTTCACCGTGGACGACGTCTACCGGCGCGCGCGCCGCGTGATGGAGCTGGCCGTGCGCCACGGCTGCACGACCATGCGCGCGCACGTCGAGATCGACGCGTTCGTCGAGCTGCGCGGCGTGGAGGCGCTGCGGCGGCTGCAGGCCGACTTCGCGGGGGTGCTCGACCTCGAGCTGATCGCGTTCGCCCAGGAGGGCATCTTCCACGACTCGGTGACCAGGGATCTGCTGCGCGAGGCGCTCAAGGCGGGGCTGAAGACGCTCGGCGGCTGTCCCTACATGGACCGCGATCAGCGCGCCCACATCGACTGGTTCTTCGAGACCGCGCAGGCCTTCGGCGTGCCGCTGGACTTCCACGCCGACTCCGGCGACGACCCGGCGCAGCTGACCACGAGCTACATCGCCGACCAGACGCTCGCGCGCGGCATGCAGGGCCGCGTGACCCTCGGCCACCTCTGCCTGCTCGACGTGCTCGAGCCGGAGCACCGCGCGCGCGTGATCGACCGGATCCGCGAGGCGGGGATCCACGTCATCAGCCTGCCGGCCACCGAGCTGCACGTGAAGGCCCGCACCGACGCCAGGCGGACGTGGCGCGGCGTCACGCGCATCGGCGAGCTCCGTGAGGCCGGCGTCAACGTCTCGATCTCGACCAACAACATCGTCAACCCCTTCACGCCGTACGGCCATCCCGACCTCCTGCGCCAGGCGCTCGTCACGGCCATGGCCGCGCACCTCGGCAACCTCGACCAGCTCGCGTGGCTGCCGGAATTGATCACGACGAATCCGGCGCGCGCGCTGGGCCTGGAGGGTTACGGCCTCGCGGCGGGCTGCCGCGCCGACCTCGTCGTGCTCGACGCGCGCGACGCGGCGCAGGCCATC
This sequence comes from Candidatus Rokuibacteriota bacterium, assembly GCA_003220225.1. Lineage (GTDB taxonomy): Bacteria > Methylomirabilota > Methylomirabilia > Rokubacteriales > CSP1-6 > AR12. The sequence continues at coordinate 8,264 of QHRU01000024.1, read as the reverse complement.
ACCGAGCAGGCCGAGAAGCTCTACGTCGTGAAGGCCGGACGCGTCGTCGCCCGCAACACGCGCACGCACGAGCTGTCGATCGACCGGCGCGGATAGCGCCGGATGCCCCTGCTCGGCTCGCGGACCGTCTTCACGCCGACGCTGCTCGCCTGCTACGGGATCACGGCCGCCGTCCACGTGGCCTCGATCGTCCTCAACACGCTGCTGCCGTTCCACGTCGTCGATCTCGGCGGCACCAAGACCCAGGTCGGCCTGCTGTTCTCCGTCATGACCATCGTGTCGATGTTCCTGCGGCCGACGGTGGGCGGCTGGGTGGATCGCTTCGGCGCGCGTCCCGTCATCGCTCCGGGCATCGCCGCCCTCGCGCTGACATCGCTGGCGCTCCAGCTCGCGACGACGCCGGTCGCGATCATCGTGCTCATGGTCGGCCTCGGCATCGCCAACGGGCTCATCACCACACCCGCGAGCGTGCTGACCGCGCTGAGCAGCCCGGCCGCGCACCGGGGCGAGGCGCTCGGGACCTACTACCTCGCCGGCTCGCTCGGCATCGCCGTCGGTCCGCCGCTGGCGTTCGGCCTGCGCGCCCTCGGCGGCATGCGCCTGGCCCTTGCCGTGGTGGTGGCCTTCGCCGTCCTGCTCGCGGTCATCGTGGCGCGCCTGCCGGCCAACGTCGCCGGCCCGGCCGCGGCCGGGCCGCCTCGGCTGCGGCTGATCAGCCGCTCGGCGCTCACGGTGTCCTTCGCGCTCGTGCTCTCCACGATCGGTCACAGCTCGGTGTTTGCGTTCCTGCCGCTCTATGCCGTCGGCCAGGGACAGACGGCGGCCCTCGCGTGGTTCTTCGTCATCTATCCCGCGTGGCTGATTACGTGGCGCGCGCTGCTGCGCGGCGTGTCGGACCGCCTCGGACACCTGCGCGTGAGCGTGTTCGCGATGTCGGTGCTGGCGGTCGCCTACCTGCTGCTCGCGCTGCCGCCCACACCGCTCTCGCTGGCGCTCGCCGCCCTCGTCCTGGCCAGCGGCAACGCGCTGCTCTATCCCACGCTCGCCGCGCTGGTCGTCGAGCGCGCGCCCGAAGCCGAGCGCGGGCTGGCGTTGGGCACCCTGTCGGGGGCATGGGACCTCGGCGTCGTCGTGGGCTCGGTGCTGATCGGCGCCGTCGCCGACCGCGTCTCGTACGGCGCGGGCTTCGCGGTCGGCGCGGGGTTCGCGGCGCTCGGCGTCGGCGTGCTGGCGCTGACGGCCGCGCGCCGGCCGATGGCCGAGCCGGTGCCGGCCGGCTAGGGCATCACCCAGCCGCCGTTGGGCTGGAGCACCTGGCCGGTCAGGTAGCCGCCCGCCTCGTCGGCGAGAAAGAGCGCGCAGTACGCCACGTCGTCGAGGCCGCCGAGGTGGCGCACGGGCAGCTCCTTCGTGCGCCGCGCGCGATACTCCGGCGTCATGACCGCGCGGCTCATGTCGGTGTCGATGCCGCCGGGGGCGATGGCGTTGACGGTGATGCCGTGCTCGCCGACCTCGTGAGCCAGCGCGCGCGTGAGGGCCTCGATCGCGCCCTTGCTCGCCGCGTAGGCGGCGAAGCCGCCGGTGCCCACGCCGGCGCGCGCGAGCTGCGAGCTGAGGTTGATGATGCGCCCGTACGTGCGCTCGATCATCGCGGGCAGCACGGCGCGCGTGCAGAGCATGGTCCCGGTGACGTTGGTCTCGAACATGCGCGCGTAGTGACCCACCGGCGTCTCGGCGAAGCGGCCGCGGTCCATGATGCCCGCGTTGTTGACGAGGACGTCGAGACAGCCGAAGCGCTTGAGCGTCGCGTCCACCATCGCGCGCACGTCGCGTTCGCTGCCGACGTCGGTCTTCACGGCGAGGGCGCGGCGGCCGAGCTTCTCGAGCGCGGCCACCACCTCGGCCGCCGCCGTCGCGTTCGCATGGTAGTTCACGACGACGTCCGCGCCTTCCTGTCCGAAGGCCAGCGCGATGGCGCGCCCGAAGCCGCGGCCCCCGCCCGTCACCAGCGCCACGCGTCCATCGAGGCGGCCCATCGCGACGCTCAGGCGGGGAGACCGAACAGCGACGTCATCCGCTCGGACTGGACCATGGCCGCCATGTCGGCGTCGGACGGGCGGCGCTCGAAGCGCTCGGCCGCGTCGAGGACCTTGGGCAGCAGCGTGAGGTCGCCGGCGGTGTTGAGGTGAACGGAAGCCGCGCCGAGCGCCCAGTGCACCGCCCGGTCGATGTCCGCCTGCGACTCGAGCGGCTGGTACCACGTCGTGTGGCTCCGCCCCGTCGTCGCCCACGGCCCGCGCGCGATGGACTTGATCACCTGCACCGCGACGTTGCGCTCGCGGCAGATGGCGAGCACCTCCTCGAAGCTCTGCCGGTAGCGCGCGTCCTGGGCCATGAAGAAGTTGTAGGGCAGCAGGACGGAATCGAAGTCGAAGCGCGCGAGGCTGCGCCGGTGCATGGCCGCGATCGTCCAGCCGTGGCCGGTCACGCCGATGAACCGCGCCAGCCCTTCTTCTTTCGCGCGCACCGCGGCCTCGAGGGCGCCGCCCGGCCCCATCGCCTGCTCCCAGTCGTCGGGATGGCCGAGCGAGTGGAGCTGGATCAGATCCACGTGATCCACGCGGAGCCGCTCGAGCGAGCGATGGATGTCGTCGCGCGCCTCGCGGCCGCCGCGGCTGCCCGTCTTGGTGGCGAGAAAGAAGTCCTTCCGGTGGCGCGCCATCCACGGCCCGATGCGCAGCTCGGAGTCACCGTAGCGCGCCGCCGTGTCGATGTGGTTCACGCCGTGACGCAGCAGGATGTCGAGCGCGCGGTCGGCCTCGTCCTGGCTGGCGCGCGCGAGGGCGGCGGCGCCGAAGAGCGTGACGCTGCTGGCGTGGCCGGTGCGGCCGAACGGTCGTCGCTGGATCACGGGCCCTTATGGTACGCCGATCGTGCTAGAGTGCCGCAGATTCGGCACCGGAGGCGCTCGCCAAGCGCAATGACCATTCCACGATTCGGCCTCAACCGGTTCGACCCGCGCTCTGTCGACGCCTTCGCCGCCGACGTCAAGCGCGCGGAGGCGCTCGGCTGGGACGCGGCCTTCCAGCCCGACTCCCAGCTGCGCCGGCGCGACACGTACGTCTTCCTCGCCGCGGCGGCGCGCGCCACCGAGCGCATCACGCTCGGCACGCTGCTCGCGAATCCCGTCAACCGCCATCCGAGCGTCACCGCCTCGTCGATCGCGACGATCGACGAGCTGGCGCCTGGCCGCGTGCTGCTGGGCTGGGGCGTCGGCGATACGGCCGTGCGGCTGGCGGGCCTGCGCCCGGCGCGCGTGAAGGAACTGGAGGACTCCACGCGGCTGATGCGCGCGCTGCTGGACGGCGAGGCGGTCGAGGTCGGGGCCGAGCGCCCCGCGCGGCTGCCGCACGCGCGGCGCGTCCCGATCTGGATCGCCGCCGGCGGCCCGCGCACGCTGCGCATGGCGGGCGGTGTCGCCGACGGCGTCTTCATCAGGGTCGGGACGCATCGCGCGAACCTCGCGGGGTCGATCGAGGCGATTCGCGCCGGCGCGGCCGAGGCGGGGCGCGACCCGGCGAGCGTGCGTCTGGGCGCCGTCTTCCACACGGTGCTCGTCGACGACGCGGCGCGAGCGCTGACGATGGCCAAGTCGATGGCGGCCGGCTATTACGAGTATTCGCCGATGCTCTTCGACCGGCCCGGCCTCAAGTGGACCGGCCCCGACCCGGAGGCGCTCAAGCGCGACCGGCACGTGTGGCCCGACTTCCATCACGCGCCGGACCTGGACGCGAGCGGCCGCGTCGTGGACTTCCTGCCATCGGAGGCGGCCGACGCGTTCGCCCTGCGCGGCGGGCCGGCGGACATCGTGAAGCAGCTGGTCGACGTGCTGCGCGCGTCGCCGGCGGCGTTCGACTACGTCGTCCTGCATCCGATCCCGAACCCGTCGTGGCCCGACGATCCCGACCGCGGCTACACGGCGCGGGTGGCGCGTGAGATCCTGCCGGCGGTGAGGCGGGCGCTGGGAGGCTAGGTGGCGGCCGGCGTCTACTTCAACATCTCGGTCCTTTCGCGCCCCTTCAGGTAGTCGCGATCGGCGCGCGCGAGCTCCTCGACGATCTCGCGGCGCTCAGCGAGGAAGCGCCTCGCTTCCTGAGCGCGCGTGAGGAGGAGCGCGCCGAACCTCAGCTGGTGGCGCAAGCGCCCCGTGCCGACCAGATACCGATACGCGATCAGACCCCCGAGCGGAAGCGAGAGGAAGAAGGCCACCGCCCAGGCGACACCGGCGGCCCATCCGACGAGCGACGTCTCGAGCGCCCAGAAGAGCGGGAATGCGACGATGCTCGCGAGAAGCCGAGTCGTCGCGTAGTCCGTCTGCCGCCGCGACGTCCGCCCCGCGAGCCATCCCGGGAGGTAGTAAGGAAGGAAGTTCACGGCCCCGCCGTACGCGAAGAGCGGGAGACCTACGATGGTCTGCCATGGCCGTGCAACCCGTTGGCGCTCCGCCGTCGGCTCGAGGCGAGTCCGACCCGCCTCGTCACGGAGCCGGTAGGCGGCAAGTCCGGCGCGGTAACCGAGTATCCGCTGCCAGAGCCGCTCGATGCGCTCGGGGTCCTGTTCGCGGAAGTGCTCGACCGCGTCCGCCATCGACCCCGAGAGCGGCAACAGCTCGATCCTCCGTCCCGAGAGCCCGCGCTCCTCCCACAGCTCACGCTCGAGCTCGCCGCGATAGAGAGTCTCCACGGCGCGCGCGAGCGCCGCTGTGTCGATGCGCTCGACGTGGACGACCTCGCGCTCCATTGCCCACTGAATCGCCGTCGTGAGCGAATGCAGCGCCTTCGCCGGGTCCCCGCGGTAGACGGCGAGGAACGACGAGACGTCGACCGGCTCGCCGAAAGACACGAGGACGCGCCCGCGGAACCTCCTGCGGGCCTCGAAACTGAGCCCTACCGGCACGACCGTGAGGCGCCCCGGAGCATGCGCCTCGTAGCCGAGCGTGATCCGCGCCGCGCCCGTCTTGATCCGCTGCACGCGCGGCTCCGCGCGGGTGGCGCCTTCGGGATAGATGGCGATGACCCGCCCGCGGTCGAACGTCTCGTCACACGCCGCGAACGTCTCGATGTTGCGGTCCATCTTGTCGGGGTCGTCCGCCTTCCGGTAGACGGGAATCACCCCCAAGGCGAGGAGAAACCGGGCGACGAACGGGTTGCGGAAGAGCGCGGCGGTGGCGAGGTAGTGCACCTTCCGCGGGAGCACCGACCCCACGAGCAGCGAGTCGATCAGGTTGTTCGGGTGGTTGATGCAGAGGAGAACAGGACCCATGCGCGGTACGCGCTCGCGGTGCCGGACCTCGACGCGCTCGAAAAAGAACCAGATCCAGAACCGCGCGATCACCCTCACGACGGCGTAGAAGGGGCCTAGTCCGGACCGCGCGCCTCCAGCACCGAGACCACGGATACTTCGACGATGTCCGCGGAGGGCTCGCGATAGCTTCCGGTGTAGCCGATCGAACCGACCGGCGGGGTCGGCCGCGCATGCCACTGCTCGGCCTCCCTTGCCAGATCCATCCTTACAGGTCCTTGAACCGGTCGTTCAATCGTTGGACTCGTTCCTTTTCCTTCGTCTCGGCATCGATTCGGTCGAAGCGCTCGCGCCGCACCCGTTCCAGGGTCATCAGGTATCGCGCGTTCGTCGAGGCGATCCACTTGTCGATCGATTCGATCCAATGCTCCACCTGGTCCTCATCGCTCGTGAAGATGGCGGAGGCGCGGTCGAATTCCACGCGTTTTGGGAGCGCCTTTGCGGAGGACTCCCCCGAAACCTTGAAGAGGTCCAGCCACTCGCCGGGTGGCGTTGCGCTGAGCTGCACCTCCCACCGCCGTCCATTTGTCGTCTGGGGCCCTGTCGTCCGCTTGATCTCATCCACCTGCGTGATGTCCTCCCGGCCAGCTGTGCGATCGAAGAGGCGCTCCGCCATGTCGTCGTCAGCCCCTGCGCTACGTTCACGGCGGACCGCCGGCACCTCGACGCTAGGCGATGTCGTCCGGGCGGGGTATTGGACCTTGGTCCAGCCGGCGACGCGGAGCCTCCACCCGCTGCCGTGATCTCGTAGAGACGCTGCTGAGAGCGCAGCGCGCGGCCGGCATCGCTGACACCGTACAGCTCCTCGATGAGACGGTGGTCCACGAGGCCGTTCATCCTCGCGATGATTCGCGCCGGTCGCCCGGCCCGCGCGTGGTCGGTCTCGCGCCGGATACGCGCCACGAGCCCGTGGCGTCGCGCACCGCCGCCGTCGCGACCGCGACGATGCGCGGGGCGCGGCCGTCGGAGGCGTGGCGCGAGACGAAGCGGCGCACAGCCCGGAGCGTTTCGTCGATCGCGTCGCGGGACAGCGTGCCGGGCGCCCCATCGCCCAATCGCGTTCCACGCGCTCTTGCACAAGCACGCGGTAGCCGGCACCCGGCGCGACCCGCGCGAGCCGGAATCGCACGGCCGTCGATCCGAGATCCACGACGGCCAGCAGCTGCGTCAAACGACCTCGGATGATTTGTCGTGTCGCCGTCGCGTCCTGATGCTCGCGGCGTAATCGCGCAGGACGTCCATGAACGTTCTTTCCTCACGAAATACGCGCGCCCGAATCCGCTCCTCCGTCGCGCTCTCGCGTCGGCCTGCAAGGGTCCTCAGGATCCTCGGGTCGAGGAACCAGACGAGCCGTCCCGCGCTCGCAAGACCGTCGGGGAGGTCCACCAGCGCGGCGCCGCCCTTCTCGAACCCGAGCCGATCGCTGTCGGAGACGCCCAGGAGCCGCGCGAGGAGGGCGGAAAGCAGCGGCTCGTGGCCGACCAGCGCCATCGTCGCGGTCGAGCCATGTGAGGCCAGCGCGGCCAGGATCGTCTCGAGGGTTCCGTGCGCGAGGGCCGGCTCGATCCTGGGCTCGAGGCGCCCGAAGGTCCGCGCGGCGATGCCAGCGGTCGCGCGCGCCCGCGCGAGCGGGCTGCTGAGCAGCACGTCGGGCGGATCGACGATCCAGGCGAGACCTCCGGCGGCGCTGCGGAACTCGGCCTCGCCGTCGGCCGTCAGCTGGCGCTCACCGTCGGGAACACCCGGCGTTCCCCTCGGCACGGCCGCCGCGTGGCGGATGAGCAGCAGCTTCATGGCGAGGGCTCCTCTACCGGACTCGTTGCGAGGCGTTGAATGGCCGACAGCATCCAGAAGTTGAGGCCGGCCGGGCGCATGAACGTCCAGAATTCTTCGACGCGCCTGGGGTGGGTCCTCGAGCCGGCCACGAGGCGATCGCCCGTCTCGTCGATGGTGTAATCGACGAGCGAGCCGCTGATGTGCGCCGTCACGTAGTCGCGACGACTCTTCTGCCACGCCTCTGTGATCTCGGCCACGATCTCGATCTGTTCGACACGGTTTGCCTGACCGGCGCTCCGGAGTCGGTCACGCTGCGCCTGCAGCCTGCCATACATCTCCGACGTGACTCGATCACGCAGCGAACCGAGGTGCCGAGTCGTCCACGCGCGCTGTGTGTCGCGGAACATCATGGCCGCATACCCGACGAATCTGCTCGGATCGAATCCCGGATCCGTCTGGCGGATCGCCCGGACTCCCCGAGCGAGGCTCGAGTCACCGCCCGGATGCTCGGCCGCCGCTCCACCGGACGGCGTCTCGACACCGCTCGGAAGCTCAACGGGCGCGCACGGCGGCGCCGCGGTCGCCGCTCGGCGCCGGCGAAGGAGCATCAGCAGGACGATTCCGCCGGCAAGCACCAGGTCCATGCTCACCAGGCCGTGGCCAAAGCCACAAAGCAAGCCGCCGATCAGCCCACCGGCGGCAAAGCCCGCAAGCGCCGCCCTCGACACGTCAAACCAGCGCGCTGGACGCGGAGGTGCCGGCGGCGCGGTCACGGGCGCTACCGAGCGCCGATGCCCCGCGTCGTCGAGCGTGAGGTGCTGTGGCGCGGTGTCCGCGCGTCGGATGGTCGGGCGTTCGGGCGCTCCCGGCCGGCAGGCGGCGCGGCCGGCGCGCTGTCACCATTCTGTCGGACCAGGACGGCCGCGAGCATTTCGATCGCCCGGGGGTCCAGCGCCCGATCATCGATCATGACCTGCACGCTTGGAGCGGCGAGCTGGCGGACTCGCTCGGCCGCCAAGCTAGAGCAGACGACGACATCCACCCGTCGCACCAGACGACCCAGACCCGCCCCCTCGGCAGGGCACGCTCCGACCAGCACGATGTTCGGCAGGGCAGCGTTCGCGATC
>QHRU01000149.1 GCA_003220225.1 Candidatus Rokuibacteriota bacterium | reverse complement strand
GAGCCTCGCGTTCGCCGTCTGCTCGTCGCCGGCGGCGCTCGGCAGCGGGATGTAGAGCGCGGGCACGCCGAGCTGGCAGCACTCGTTGACGGTGCCGGCGCCGGCGCGACTGACGACGAGCGCGGCCGCCGCGTAGACGTCGGCCAGCTCGTCGCCGACCCAGGGGCGGAGGGCGTAGCGCGCGGCGAGCGCGGGTGTCAGCGCCGCGCGCCGCGCCTGCAGCCATGTGCGGTCGCCCGTCGCCTGGTTGTCGCCCGACTGATGCAGGCACTGCGTGTGCGTCAGCAGATCGGCGAGCACCTCGCCGACGGCGCGGTTGATCGCGTGCGAGCCCTGCGCGCCGCCCGTCACGTAGACGAGCGGCAGGACGGGATCGAACCCGAAGCGCTCGAGCGCGGCCGCGCGGCTGCCGCTGCGCAGCTCGGGCCGCAGCGGGTTGCCGGTGACGACGGTCGGCGTCCCTCCGAAGAGGCGCGCGGACTCAGCGAACGTCACCGCCACGCGGCGCGCGAGGCGCGCGGCCACGCGGTTGGCGAGCCCGGGCACCGCCGTCTGCTCGTGTACGACCACGGGCACGCGCGCGAGCGCGCCCGCAAGGGCGACGGGCAGCGCGACGAAGCCGCCGGTGGCGAACACGACGCGCGGTCGCAGCCGCCGCAACAGTCGCCACGCCTGGAGCACCCCGGCCGGCGCGTTGACGAAGACGTCGGGAACGTTCTGCCACGCCAGCGCGCGGCGCAGCTTGCCGGTGCGGATCGCGTGATACGGGATGCCGGCCTCCGGCGCGCGGCGCGCCTCGAGGCCGGAGCGGCTGCCGATCCACGCGCACGCCACGCCGCGCGCGCGCAGCGCGGCGGCGACGGCGAGCCCGGGCGAGGTGTGGCCGCCCGTGCCGCCGCCGGCGATGACGATCATGTCAACCGCTGTTCCTCGTATCGCGGTGGCGCTCGAGGGCCAGCGCGATCAGGCGCTCGATCAGCTCGCCGTAGGCGAGCCCCGTGGCCTCCCAGAGCCGCGCGTAGGCGCTGGTGGCGGTGAAGCCGGGGATCGTGTTGATCTCGTTCAGGACGACGCGGTCCCCCTCGAGAAAGAAGTCGACGCGCGCCATGCCCGAGGCGTCGATGGCGCGGAAGGCGGCCACGGCGATCTCGCGCACGCGCGCCGTGAGCGCGGGCCCGATGGGCGCCGGCACCGTGATGCGCGCCTGGCCCTCGGCGTACTTCGTCGCGTAGTCGTACCACTCGGCGTCGTACGTGATCTCGCCGGGCAGCGACGCCTCGGGCGCATCGTTGCCGAGCACGCTCACCTCGACCTCGCGCGGCGTGCGCACCGCGCGCTCGACGATGATCTTGCGGTCGTGACGCGCCGCCTCGTCGAGCGCCGCCGGCAGCGCGGCGGCGTCGGCGACCTTGCTGATGCCGACGCTCGAGCCGAGATTCGACGGCTTCACGAAGCACGGAAACCCGGTGACCTCGCGCACGCGGCGCGCCACCTGGTCGGGCCGCTCGCGCCACTCGCGGCGCAGGACCACCGTGTACTCGACGATCGGCAGCCCGTGCGCGGAGAAGACCGCCTTCATCGTCGCCTTGTCCATGCCGACGGCGGAGGCGAGCACGCCGGCGCCGACGTAGGGCACGTCGGCCAGCTCGAGGAGACCCTGGATGGTGCCGTCCTCGCCGTAGGGCCCGTGCAGCATCACGATGACGACGTCGAGACCCGCGCGCAGCTCCGCGGGCATGCCGCCGGCCGGCTCCATACGGACCAGGGCGGTGGAGGCGAGCGTGGTGTCGGCGCTCTCGGCGCGATCGGCGAGCGCCTTCTTCACGGCGCCCGTCGCGTCGCCGCTCGGCAGCCCGACGCGCGCCTGGGAGGCCAGCGCGCGGAGCGGATCGCCGCCGACGACCCAGCGGCCGTCGCGGCCGATCCCGATGGGAACGACGGCATGGCCCCGATGCTCCAGCGCCGCGATCACCGAGGCCGCGGAGGCGAGCGAGACCTCGTGCTCGCCTGACCGCCCGCCGAAGATCACGCCCACGCGGAGCGGGGCCATGCCCCGCATTCTAGCAGGCGGCGACGGGGGGTCTCAGCGGCTTCCGGCCCCCGCTGCCAGCGGCTTTCAGCTCGGGCGACGGTGCTCGGAGCGCCAGCGGCGCCAGTCCTCCAGGCGGCGGGCGACCTCGGCCTCCAGTCCGCGGTCGGTGGGCCGGTAGTAGCGGCGCCCGCGCAGCGACTCGGGCAGGTGCTCCTGGTCCACCCGCGCGTCCGGGGCGTCGTGGGCGTACTGGTAACTCTGGCCGTAGCCCAGGTCCTTCATCAAGCCGGTCGGAGCGTTGCGGAGGTGCAGCGGCACGGGCTCGGCGGGCGCCGCCTCGACGTCGGCGCGCGCCTCGTTGTAGGCCACGTAGGCCGCGTTGGATTTGGGGGCCAGGGCGAGATAGAGCGTTGCCTGAGCAAGAGCCAATTCACCTTCCGGAGAGCCGAGGAAGTCGTAAGCCTCTTTGGCAGCCAGCGTGAGCGTCAGCGCCTGCGGGTCCGCGTTGCCGACGTCCTCGGAGGCGAAGCGCACGAGGCGGCGCGCGACGTAGAGCGGGTCTTCGCCGGAGTCGAGCATGCGCGTCATCCAGTAGAGCGAGGCGTCGGGGTCGGAGTCGCGCAGCGACTTGTGGAGGGCGGAGATGAGGTTGTAGTGCTCCTCGCCGCTCTTGTCATAGAGCAGCGTGCGCCGCTGCCCCGCCTCACGGATGGTCGCCGCGGTGATCGTCCCGCCGGCGGCGAGCTGGGAGGCCAGCTCGAGCACATTGAGCGCCGCGCGCGCGTCGCCGTTGGCCAGGCGCGCGATGTGCGCGAGCGCGTCCTCGGCGACGCTCACGCCGGCCGTCCCGAGGCCGCGCTCGCGATCGGCCAGCGCGCGGCGGAGGATCTCGATCACCTCGGGCTCGCCGAGCGGGCGCAGCACGTACACGCGGCAGCGCGACAGGAGCGCGCCGTTCACCTCGAACGACGGATTCTCGGTGGTGGCGCCGATCAGCACGAGGGTGCCCTTCTCGACGTGCGGCAGGAACGCGTCCTGCTGCGCGCGGTTGAAGCGGTGGATCTCGTCGACGAAGAGGATCGTGCATCGCCGGCGGCGCGCGCGCTCGGTCTCGGCCTCGGCCACGACCTGACGGATCTCCTTCACGCCCGACAGCACGGCCGAGAACGCGACGAAGCGCGCGCCCATGACGTGCGCCATCAGCGAGGCCAGCGTGGTCTTGCCGGAGCCCGGCGGGCCCCAGAGGATCATCGAGTGCAGCTCGCCGCGCTCGAGCGCCGCGCGCAGCACGCGGCCGGGGCCGAGCAGGTGCTCCTGGCCCACGATCTCGTCGATCGAGCGCGGTCGCATGCGATCGGCCAGGGGGCCGGGGGGTGGCGCGCCGGCACTGCTTGCAGGTTGCTCGAAGAGTTCCATTTATCAACGCAGGGGGGAGCGGCCGCTGCTCCCCCCTGCACCCCCCAGCGGGGAACCGTTGGTGTCGTCGTTCACACGCGCGCGCAGCCACGCGGGCAGCGCGGTGAGGTCGTCGATGCGCGCGATCGGCGTGATCTTCCAGCGGGCCAGATCGGCTTCGCGCGGGCGATAGGCGACGAACGGGATGCCGGCGGCGGCCGCGGCCAGGCCGTCCACCCACGAGTCGCCGACGACGACCGCGTCCCGCACGCTCGCGAAGCGCGCGGCGATGACGCGCCAGCCGTCGGCCGAGGGCTTCATCTCCGCCATCTCGTCGCGCGTGACGACGAGATCGAGCGCGTCCGCGAGCGCGAACCGGTCGAGGGCGATCTGCGTGACCTCGCGCGCGTTGTTGGTCCAGAGCGCGGTGGCGAAGCCGGCCGTGCGCGCGCCCGCGAGCGCCTCGCGCGCGCCCGGCTCGAGCCACGCGGATTCGACGGCGCGGCGCTCGTGCTCGAGCGCGATGTCCCACACCGGCTCGCTGAGGTCGGGCGCGTGGTCGCGGCACCACCGGACCAGCTCGCCGACGCGGTAACGCTCCTCGCGCGCCGGCAGCGGGCCGCGGCAGCCCTCGATGTAGGCCCGCATCTCGAGGGCCATCGCGGCCAGGTCCAGCGGCGAGGAGACCAGCGTGTGATCGAGGTCGAACACGCACAAACGCACGCTGGAACCGTACCATAGCCGTGCTACGCTCTGGTTGATGAAGCGCTGCGCGCCGCGCATCTCGGCCGGCATCGCGCTCGTGGTCCTATCGCTCGTGTCGCCCGCCGCCGCCATCGAGGAGGCGGATCGCCTCTGGCTCGTGGGCGAGCGTGCGTTCGCCGACGGTCTCTATCCCGCCTCACGCCGGGCCCTGGAGCGCTTCGTCGCGCAATACCCCAAAGACGCGCGCCAGCCGGAGGCCGTGCTGCTGCTGGGCAAGGCGCGGCTGCAGGCGGGCGACACCCAGGCCGCGCTCGACGCGTTCAAGCGCGCGCAGATGGCGACGCCGGTGCCGGGCCGGCCGCAGGAGGCGCGCTTCTGGGAGGCGGAATCGTTGTTCCGCCTCAAGCGCTTCCTCGACGCGCGCGACGCTTACGACGCGGTCGTGCGCGCCGATGCCGCCGGCCCGCTGGCGCCCGAGGCCTTCTACGGGCGCGCGTGGAGCGACCTCGAGCTCAAGCACACCGAGGCCGCGGTGGCGGGCTTCCGCGAGCTGCTCTCCGCGTTTCCCGATCACGCGCTGGCGCCGTCGGCGGCGCTGCAGGCCGCGCGCGCGCTGGCCGATCTCAAGCGGACGACCGAGGCGCTGGCGCTGCTCGCCGACATTCCGCGGAAGTATTCGACCTCGCCGCTCGTCGCCGACGCCCAGTTCTGGAGCGGCTGGATGAAGAGCACCTCTGGCGCCGATACGCGCGGCGGCGTCGCCGAGCTGCGCGCGTTCGTCGCGGCCCACCCCAATCACCCGCAGGCGGCCACCGCGCGGCGACTGATTCCCCAGACGCTCGCCCGCTCCGGCGACAAGGCCGAGCAGCTCGAAGCCTACAAGGCATTGATGGATCAGAGCCCGCCGACGGCCGACGCGCTCTACGCCGCGGCCGAAATCGCGGAGCGGCTCGAGCGACTTCGCGACCGGGAGGCGGCGTGGAAGCGCCTCTCGACAGACTTCGTCGAGGATCCGTTGACGCGCAAGATGGCGCTCAAGCTCGCGTCCACCTCCTTCAAGCAGAAGAACTGGAAGTCCGCCGTCACCTACGCCACGCTGGCGACCAAGAGCGACGACAACGCGGTGCGGTCGGAGGCGTGGCTGACGGTGGGCGAGTCGGAGCTCAAGCAGAAGCGCTACGCCGAGGCGGCCAAGGCCTTCGAGTCGGTCGGCGCCGTGCCCGAGATCGAGAGCAGCGTCCGCTTCCGCGCGCTCGCGGGGCTCGGGCTGGCGCGCGAAGAGCAGCAGTCGTGGAAAGCCGCGCTCTCGGCCTACGAGGCGGTGGTCAATCGCAGTCCGGACGCGACGCTGCGGGATTGGGCCCGCGAGCGCGTCGCCGCCGTCAAGGCGCGCATGGCCAAGCCCGACGGGTCCGCTTCCCCGAAGTCCTCGCCGAACGGCGGCACGCCGGCCACGAACGGGAACGGAACGAAGCCGGCCGCGAAGAAGGACAGCAGGCCGTGAGGCGCGCCCTCGCCCTGGCCGCCGTCTGGCTCGTGCTCGCGGGCGCGTCGCCGCGGCCGGCCGATCCGCCGCCGCCGGACCTCGCTCGCGTCATCGCCTTCGCCCAGACGCCCTCCGAGAAGCCGGCGCTGACGATCGAGCTGCCGCTGCCGCCGCCGCCCGTGGAGCTGCCCGCGTTCCCGCCCGCGAGCCCCGCGCCGCCCGCCGCCGAGAAGCCGACCGCGTTCGTGCAGGCGCCGCGCGCGCTCCCGTGCGTGGGCTCGTGGCTCGGCATCGCGAGCGAGTCGCTCGAGTGCGGGCGCGCGCGGTTCCAGCGCGGCGACCTCGAGGACGCCGCGAAAGCGCTCGAGAACGCCGTGCGCAAGAGCACCGATCGCGAGTTGCTCCGCGAGGCGCGCTACTGGCTCGGCGAGACGCTCTGGCGACTCGACCGCACCGAGCAGGCGGACTGGCTGTTCCGCCAGGTCGCGCAGGACGCGCCGCGCCAGGACTGGGGCGTGTGGGCGCTGCACGGAAGCGGCTGGACGGCGCTGCGCCTGCGCGAAGCCGCCCGCGCGCGCGACACGTTCAGCACGCTCCTGGGGGGGCCCACGCCGTCGCCGCTGGACGCGTGGGGTCGTCACGGCCTCGCGCTGTCGCTCTACGCGCTCGGCCGCTGGGAAGAGGCGGACAAGGCGTGGACGCAGCTGGAAGCGCGCAGCGTGCCGCCGGCGATCGCGCGCGACGTTCTGTTCTGGCATGGCGACACCCTCGGGCGGATCGGCCAGGCCGCGCGCGCCGAGACGATGCTGCGCCAGTTCACGCAGGGCGGGGCGCATCTGTTGTTCCCCGCCGGCGTTCTGCGGGTGGGCTGGTGGGCGCTCGCCGCCGGCCACGCCCAAGAGGCCGTGGCCGCGTTCCGCGCCTACTCGGGCAGCGCGGAGACCGAGTGGTCGGCCGCGGGGCTCGCGTTATCGCTGGTGGCCACCGGCGACTGGGCGGGCGCGCGCAAGAGCGTCGCGGCGCTCGGCGCGCGGCGCTCGCCGCTGGCCTATCCGATGCTCTTCCGGCTCGCGCGCGCGGCCGCCGAGATGTCGCCGCCCGTCGACGCCGAGCCCGTCTATCAGGAGCTGCTCGGCGGCCAGCTCGATCCCGCGGCGCGCGCCTGGGTGCTCATGGTGAAGGGCGAGGCCCGTCGCGCGCAGGGCGATCGTGACGACGCGCGCACGCAGCTCGAGCTGGCGCAAAAGGTCGCCGGCGGCACGCCGGCGGGGCGCCAGGCCGCGGTGCGGCAGGCCCGCGTCGATTTCGAGATCCGCGAGTACGGCCAGGCCGTCACCGACCTCACGCCCGTGCTCAACGCCAGGCCGGCGCCCGACTTGCTGCTGCCCGCGCTGCTCCTGCAGGGGGAGGCGGCGTACCAGGCCGGCGACTTCATGGCCGCCGGCGCCGCGCTGCGCCGCATGCTCGTGGAGTTTCCGACGGACGCGCAGGCGCCGCTCGCGCGCACCGCGCTGGCGTGGACATACCTCAAGCAGGGGCGCAAGAGCGACGCGCGCCGCGAGCTGCTGGAGGCCGTGCGCGCCAAGCCGGACGACCCGCGCGCGCCCGACACGCTGCTCCTCGCCTCGGAGCTCGCGCTCGAGGCCGACGACCTCACGGCCGGCCGCGAGATGGTCGACCGCATCGTCGCCTCGTATCCGACGCACCCGCGCGCCGATTTCGCGCGCTTCAACCGCGGGCTGGCGATGCTGCGTCAGGGCGACGCCGCCGGCGCGGAGGCGGCGCTGCGCGGCTGGCTCGGGCGCGCCCCGTTCCCCGCGCTCTTCGGTCGGGCCCACGCGGCGCTCGGCACCGCGCTGCTGAGCCAGGGCAGGCGGGACGAGGCGCTGCGCGAGTTCACGCTGGCGCAGAAGGACGGCTCCGTGGCGCTCGGCCAGCTCGGCGTGGCGAGTCTCGCGCTCGCCGGTGGCCGCCGCGACGAGGCCGAGCGCTTGTTCACGGCGGTGCGCAACGCGGGCACGCCGGACGAGGTCGCGGCCGCGACCTACGGGCTCGCGGTCGTCGCCTTCGCGAAAGGCGGGACGCGTGACTTCAAAGCGCCGGCGCAGGCGGCGTTGTCGGCGACGCCGTCAGGTCCGGCCGGGGCAAGCCGCGCGGCGCCACTCCTTTACGCGCTCACGGCCATCGCCGTGGACGACAAGGACTGGCCCGGAGCGTTCGGGCTCGCGCGTCGGCTCGTGAGCGAGTACCCGACTTCCGACGTCGCGCCCGACGCGCTCGAGCGCGTCGGCGCCGGCGCGGCCGCGGCGTCGTCCTGGCAGATCGCGCTCGAGAGCACGAAGCTGCTGCGCGAGCGTTATCCTCAAAATGCGCTGGCGCAGGCGGCGTGGCTGCGACTGGCCGAGGCGCAGGTCGCGACTGGGCGCCCCGCCGAGGCGCGGCCGGCGCTCGAGCAGTTCGTCGCGACCTCGCCGAACAGCGCCGACGCGCCGCGCGCGTGGCTCGCCCTGGCCCGCGCGCGCGAGGCGGCGGGCGATCGCGCCGGCGCCCTCGAGGCGTACGGGCGCGGACCGCGCGACGTGTCGGCGCCGGGCTGGACGCCCGAGGCGCTCTTCGGCCACGCGCGGCTGCTCGTTCAGGACAAGCGCTGGGACGCCGCGCGCCCGATCCTCGAGCGGCTGCTCAAGAGCAGCGAGCCGGCGAGGGCGGCCGAGGCCGCCTACGCGCTCGGCGAAACGTACAACGGCGAGGGCGACGCGCTCGCCGCCGTCGAGTACTACCTGAGCGCCGCATACGTCGCGCCCGATACCGAGACGGGCCGCCGCGGCCTGCTGAGCGCGGCGCGCGCATTCGCCGCCGCCCGCCAGCCGGAGATGGCGATGACCGCGTACAAGAAGCTGCTCGCGCAGACGGATCTGCCGGCCGGCATGCGCGACACCGCCCGCAAGGAGCTGCAGGCGCTGCCGCGTCCCGCGCCGTGAACGGCTACGGCGGCCGCCTCCTCTTCGTCGACCTCACCACCGGGGCTTCACGCGTAGAGCCGCTCGCCGAGTCGGCGGCGCGCGCGCTGCTCGGCGGCAACGGGCTCGCCGCGCGCATCCTCTACGATCGCGTGCCGGCCGGCGTGGACGCCTTCGATCCCGCCAACGCGGTGGTCTTCGCCGTGGGTCCCGTCACCGACACGACGGTGCCCGGCAACAGCCGCGCGCTGGTCGCCGCGAAGTCGCCGCTCACCGGCCTGTTCTTCGACTCGACGTTCGGCGGTCGCTTTCCCGCCACGCTGAAGCGGACCGGCTTCGATGCGGTCTGTGTCACCGGGCGCGCGGCGGCGCCGTCGTATCTGGTGGTGACCGAGGACGGGGCGGTGGTGAAGCCGGCCGCCGCGCTGTGGGGACGGACGACGCGCGACACGGTGACGGCGCTCGTCGCCGCCGAGGGAGCCGACGCCGACGCCATCGCGATCGGGCCGGCCGGCGAGCACCGCGTGCGCTTCGCGGCCATGGCGCACTACTGGAAGAACCGCGAAGGAGTCTCGGGCCGCGGCGGTATCGGCGCGGTGCTCGGCAGCAAGAACCTCAAGGCCGTGGTCGTGCGCGGGGCGCGCAAGACAGCCGTCGCCGACGCGCCGGCGCTCAAGGCGCTGCTCGAGGAGACGCGCGAGCCGTTGGCCACGGGCACCAAGGCCCTGTCGACCTACGGCACGCCCTTCCTCGTCGGCCCCATCAACGCGCTCGGCGCGCTGGGCGCCTTCAATCTGAAGACCGAGGTCTTCGCCGCCGCGCGCGTCATCGGCGGCGAGGACATGAAGGCGCACTACCACGAGCGCGACACGACGTGCCTCAAGTGCCCGGTCGCGTGCGGCAAGCAGTACGCGATCGGCGCGGGCGAGTTCGCCGGGCGGCGCGCGAAGATGCCGGAGTACGAGACGATCTTCGCGCTGGGGCCCATGCTCGGCATCGACAACCCCGAGGCGCTGATCCTGGCCAACGACCTCTGCGACCTCCTCGGGATGGACACGATCTCGATGGGCGTGACGCTGGCGTTCCTCTGCGAGGCGCTCGAACGCGGCTGGCTCACGCCGGCCGAGGTCGGCGTGCCGTTCGGCTGGGGCGACTGGCGCGGGATGCTGCGCCTGGTGGAGATGACGGCGGCGCGCGAGGGCTTCGGCGAGCGCCTCGCCGAGGGCGCGTGGCGGCTCGCGGCCTCGGTGCGGCCCGGCGCGACGAACCTGGTCTACGCCGTGAAGCGGCTCGAGCTGCCGGCGCACTCTGCCCGCGCGCTCAAGGGGCTGTCCATCGGTTACGCCACCGCCACCCGCGGGGGCAGCCACCACGACACGCGGCCGACGCCGCAGTACGCGCCGACCTTCGACCGGCGCGGGACCAAGGACAAGCCCGCGTTCGCGATGCGCAGCCAGCACTTCACCGCGCTCGGCGACTCGCTGGTCCTGTGCCGCTTCACCTCCGAGCGCGGCTTCGGCCTCTTCGTCGGCGAGCCCTACGCGCGCATGGTGCGCGCGGTGACGGGCTGGAACGTCACGGCGGAGGAGCTCGAGCGGGTGGGCGAGCGCATCGTCAACCTCGAGCGGCTCTTCAACGTGCGCGAGGGCGTGCGCCGCGCCGACGACACGCTGCCGTGGCGCGTGATGCACGAGCCGATTCCCGAGGGACCGTCGGCCGGCATGCACTGTCCGCCCGCCGAGCTCGCCGAGATGCTCGACGTCTATTACGGGCTGCGCGGCTGGGACGCCGACGGCGTGCCGACGGGGGCGCGTCTGGCCGCGCTCGGCCTCTAGCCGCCCGCCTCGAGCAGCGCCGGCGCGCGGGCCCTCACGACTCGGCCCCGAGCCGGACGATCACGTGCGAGTGCCGCTTCAGGTCGGCGTCCAGCTCGGGACGCCGGCGGCGCTCCTCCCGCCGGCGCTCCTGGGGCACGCTGTGAGACTCCTGCCGACGCGCCGACATCCGACGGTCGAGGATCACCGTCACCACGGAGTCCCTGAACCTGTACTGGAGGTAGGCGAAGAGCTCAGGATGTTGTCGAGACACAATGCAGAGGATGCGATCCATCTGACACGGCTCGGAGAGGCGCGAGCATGTTGGCCACGTCCCAGTAACACCACGTGTGGCCGATCTTCCCGTCGCGGAGCCGGCCCACCGTGCAGCCGGAGACGCTCACGCGCTCGTGGTAGAGCGTCGCCGTCGCGACCCAGCTCACGAGCGTCTCGTCACCGGCCGTGATCACGTCCAGGAGCTCGAACTTGAGATCCGGGAACAGGGCCAGCATCATTCGCATTGCCCGCCGGGCTGCCCCCCGGCCATAGATCGTCACGGGCACGGCGTGCGTCTCGCCGACGTACTCGTCGTTCAGCAGCGCGCCGTAGCCCTGCGTGTCGTGCCCGTTCCACGCCTTCAGCGCGGCCTGGACGACGCGCGCGGCGCCGCCCGGCGGCCCGTGACCACGCTCGGCCGGCGGCCGGCGCCGCGCCGGCTGGGCGGGCGTCTCGGCGACATGCGTGTCCGCGTACTTGAGAGAGGTCTCGATGGAGGCGACCACGACGTGGGCGTCGATTCTAAAAAGATCGATCCCGACCAGCGCGACGCGGAGCCACGCGTCGACGACGATCCCCTTGTCGAGGACCCGGTCGAGGATCTCCACCGGCTGGGCGCCGCGTATCCGTTCGACGGTCACTCGTGTCCCGTTCCTGACCCAAGGACACCAGAGGCGCCGGGACCTGTATACCCGCGACCTGGGGTTTTTTGACCGCCGATCGGGGGCGGGGGCTAGCGCGGAAGGCCATCGACAGCCCCGCCGATCCGGCCCGCGCCGACCGCGACCTGCTGGTGACCCGCCTCGGCCACGCCGCCGCGGGCGTGTGCTTCGCGACGATCGCGATCCCGGCCACCGTCCTCGTCGCGCGAACGCCCGTCCAGCGCGTCGTGAGCGCGCCCGACCCGCGCGTGACCGAGCGGCTCGCGACGCTGGACCGCGAGCGGCAGGCGCTGGGCGAGCAGGTGGGAACACTGGACGCTGCGGTGCAGGCGCTCCGCGACCAGATCGGCGCCGTCGGCGGCAACGTGCAGGGTGTCCGCGCGCGGCTCGATCAGACCGAGGGCCGCGTGGCGGACGTCGAGGCGGGGCTCAAGCGCGTGCGCGAGCCCGTCGTGCGTCCGGCGACGCGCCCGCCGCTGCGCCGCGTGCCCGCGCCGGAGGCGGAGCGCGCGTCCGAGAGCGCGTCGCCACGTCCCCGAGTCTGGGCGACAAGCTCCGCGACGATTGGAACAAGATTCGGCGGGGGTTCGCGACCGCCGGCGACGAGATCGCGTCCGCGATCCGCGGCTTCGGCGGTCGGTGAGCCGCCGGGGATTAGCGCGCCCGGCGGCTGTTTCCGCGCCGCGCGTCCTTCAGCCGCCGCTCGACGTCCGCCAGCCGCCTGCGGGCCTCGGCGGCGTCACGCGCCAGCGCGGCCACCTCCGCCTCCCGCTCGCTCGCCTCTCGGCGCCGTGCTTCCGCCTCGCGCTGCCGCTCCTGGGCCCTGGCCTCGCGCTCGCGGATCCTGGCCTCCCGGGCGCGGATCTTCGCGTCTTGCTCACTCGCCTTCGCGTCGCGCTCGCGCTGGCGCGCCACGGCGGCCTCACGCCGTCGCTCGTCGCGCGCGTTCGCGGCCGCCGGTTCGTCGTGCCGCGGGGCGCCGCCCTGGACGACGCGCAGCCGGGTCGCGCCGGTCAGGGCATCAAAACCCGGCGCGTGCAGCTCTTCGGTCAGCCGCCCGTGCGTGAGCGCCTCCGCGTGGTGCCGGTCGGCGGCCGCGCCCAGCAGCGTGTCGCTGATTCGCCGCCGCGCGTCCGCCGACGCCGAGTAGCCCGCCTCGGCCAGGGCGTGCTCGGCGCGCTCCACGAGCGCCTCGAGCTGCACGCGCTCGGCGCGCATCGCCTCCATCGCGCCGCGCGGATCGGAGAGCTGCGTGCGGCGCAGGCGGTCCACCGCATCCAGGAAGCGCTCGAGCGCCGGCCGCGCGTGCCGCGAGAGCTGGTTGACGGCCCACAGCGGAGCGCTCGGCCGGCGCAGCCGGGCGATCGCGCGGGCGGCGTCGGCGTCGCGCGACTCTCGCAGCTCGGCAGCCAGCGCGTTGCGGGCGCGCGTGAAGTCCCTGGGCGCGACGGCGTAGAGGCGTTCGAGGGCGCGCGCGGCGGCGCTCATGGCTTCACTGTACGTCCTCCTCCGTGCTTTTTTCAGGGAGGCCGGAGGCCCGTGCTCGGCTGACATGTTGTCAGGCCGAGCGCCAGGTAGGCGACTGCTCGAAAAGCTCTGCGCCCCGATAATGACGGTTAACTAGCGGAAAAATTTAGTGATGGAGAAGCATCCGGCCTGGCATCCACTGTGCAATCAATTCCACCGACAGGCAGGAAATCGCGCGAAGGTGCGCGAGCGATCTCGAAGGGGGCAGACATGGGGATGTTCCGGAAACGCCTCACGCTGGGCGGTCAGCGCGGCTTCACGCTCATCGAGCTCTTGATCGTCGTGGCGATCATCGGCATTCTCGCCTCGATCGCCATTCCGCTGTACGCCAACGTGCAGCAGCGCGCTCGCATCGCCAAGGCCCAGGCCGACGCCCGCGCGCTCGCCTCGGCCGCCTCGATCTACGGTGCGCACATGGGCGTGGTGCCCCCCAGCGGCGCCGCAGGCCTCACGGCCCTGACGACCCAGGTGACCAACGGCCAGGGCCAAGTCGCCGGTCCGTTCCTGGCCTCTGTCCCGAACCCGCCGTCGGGCTGGGCGGCGTACGTGTACGCGTCGGACACCGCCACGGGCGTGTTCACGATCAGCGCCAGCGGCGACGGCGCCACCGTTTCGCTACCGTAACGCCCGTCCGATCCTTCACCCGGCGTGCCGCCACGTCCGGCCGGTCGCCCTCACGAGCCCGAGCGCGTGCTGGCGACCGCGGGCGTGGCGGAATGCAGCGAGACGCGCGCCGGTGTTCGCCGACAGCAATCGTTGACCAGCGCCCGCGAGTCCGCGACAATCCGGGCGCGGGCGGATAGCTCAGTTGGGAGAGCACGGCCCTTACAAGGCCGGGGTCGCAGGTTCGAGCCCTGCTCCGCCCACCACTGATTTCTCCACGGTTTCTGAGGCTTCTCGCGCGTTTTGACGTCTGAGCGCGAGACCTCAGAAACCCCACAAAGGCCCTCAAACACCCATCGAAGTGGCAGCGAAATGGCAGCGGCCGCGGCGTTGACAGGACAGGCTCTCCCGCCTACAGTTCCGCGCACGATGAGGGAGATCGATCTCGAGCGCTTCCTGCTCCGCGTCGCGCTCCGCCGGTGCGCCTCGGCCTGTACGTGAAGCGCCTCGAGGTGCGGCAGGGCCGATCCGGCGGCGCGCGCGCTCGCCGGCGACGAGCTGCGAGGGGCTCCCTCCGCATAGCCCTGCCGCCGCTGGAACTGGCGCTGCGCGCGCGGTACCTCGCGGAGCGCCGGCAGGATCCTGCCGCTGCGGCGGTCGCGGCCGAGGAGCTGGCCGCCGTCGAACGGATCCGCGCGCGCCTGGCGCGGCAAGGGTGGTGGAACTGATGGATCCAGAGCAGCAGGTGGCCATCTGGATACATGACGAAGCGGCGCGCCTGTTTCTCGCCACTTTGAGGAAGCCCGATGAGGGCGAGACCAGCGCGTGGTTCATCAACGGGGTGATCATAAATCGCCAGGCGCCGATTGGCGTCTGGGTCGACGTCGCGTACGTCGAAGAGCGACGCACGCAGGCGGACGGCACCCGGAAGACCATCCGGTATGGCATGAAGCCTGGTCAGTGTGTCGTTCGATGGGAGTACATCATCAAGGTCCAGCTCCTGGAGGACGCGAAGACCCCGCCCGAGGATCCTCGCCCGATGCCCGGATACCTGTGATGCTCGTCGTCCCCGATTACCGCGGGTACCGCATCGAGATCGATGCCGCGCCGGCGGACGGCCGCTGGAACGCCGAGGCGCGGATCCGGCGCCTGTTCAGCGAGGACAAGCCGCACGTCGAGCAGGTGACGTGCTTCAAGCTGACGGCGGAGTACGCCGAGCGCAGCGCGGTGATCTGGGCGTGCCGGTGGGTGGACCTCAACTCCTAACCCCTCGAATGTCGGACGGCGAGTTTCTCTTCGACATGCCGCCGCCGGGACCTCCTCGAGTGGAAGCCATCCGCCCGATCGACTTCCCGCTGTGGACGAGGAACAAGGCGCGACTCGTCCGCGACTATCTGATTCTGTTTGTCCAGGTCACCCATCATGGGACCTATATCGACGCATTCGCCGGCCCTCAAGAAATGGACCTGCTCGAGACCTGGGCCGCGCGGCTAGTCCTCGACGTGCAGCAGCTGCGACACTTCCACCTGTTCGAAAAGCACCCCGCCAGTATTGCTATGCTCGGAATCCTCCGCGCGCAGCATCCGGGGCGCTCGATCACCGTCTGGCCCGGCGACGTCAACGTCCTCCTCCCGCAGATGCTGGCCTCGGGAGCGATCCCTCCCAAGGAGGCGACGTTTTGCCTGCTGGACCAACGGACGTTCGAATGCCACTGGACGACGCTTGAGGCGCTGGCGCGGCATAAGCCGGCCGGCCACTACAAGATCGAGCTGTTCTATTTCCTCGCGCAGAAGTGGCTCGACCGCGCGCTACACGCCCAGCGAGACGCCGGCCCGCCAACGGCCTGGTGGGGTCGTGACGACTGGGAGCAGCTGCGGGATATGAATCGGCAGGATCGCGTCGAGGCCTTCGTGAACCGTTTCCGCCACGAGCTCGGCTATCGCCACGTCCACCCCTGGCCGATCTTCGAGCGTGACGGCGCCGGCGCGCCGGTGATGTACTACATGATCCACGCGAGTGACCACAATGACGCGCCGGCCTTCATGCGCCGGGCATACGACACGGCCGTCCAGGAGAACACCGAGCAAATGAACTTCGGCTGGAGGATCGCGCCGCGCGCTACGTAGCGGCCGCGAGCGCGGGCGGCATGGTGTCCCACACGCGCCCGTCGAGCATGCGGCCGCCGGCCTTGGGCGTCCGTCCGCCCCACTGCTTGAAGAAGAACGCGACGCCGGCGCCCACACACTGATCGCGGATGTCGCGGATCCAGTCCGGTTGTGGAGGGCGGTGTCCCGGCCCGCTCTCGCCGCCGACGATCACCCAGTCGATGCCAGCGAGGTGCAGTGACGGGAGCGGGCCGAGGAGGGGCTCGATCGAAAGGAACCGTATCGCGGATGGCACGTCGCGCAGCGCGTCGATGCGGTCGACGTAGCGCTCGCTCTCCACGGACACTCCCTGCCAGACGTTCGGCGCCCATGTCAACCGCCGCGCGAGAGCTCGTAGCCGCTCGGCCCGCTTCGTTAGCACCTGGAAGACGTGCCAGTGCGCGTGGGCCATGACCTCGAAGGCTCGCGCGATGAAGATCTCGGGGACATCATCGTGGAAGAGATCGCTCATCGAGTTAACGAAGATCCGGCGCGGTTGTCTCCAGCGCAGCGGCAGGTCGAGCTGATCCTCGTGGAGCGTGAGATCGAAACCCGACCGGTACCGTGGATTGCCCATTGCCTGGAGTCGTAGGGCGAGACGCTCTGCATAGCAATTCTTGCAGCCCGGCGAGATCTTCGTGCACCCCGTGACGGGGTTCCACGTCGCGTCTGTCCATTCTATTGCCGAGCCGTCGCCCATGCCGACAGACTAGCAGATTACCCGCGTTGACACGCCGTATCCGACGACGCTAAGGGCTGTCCACCGGCCGGTCGCGCCGCCTTCCTCATCCTCGACCTGTATACTGTTCGTGAACTTGCTGCTGACGTCGACGCCCGATTACATCACCGCACCGATCATCGAGTTCTGTCGCGAGCTCGTCGGCGAAGGTGCCCCCGGCTTCATCGACATCACCCCTCGTTCGGATGCTGCTGTCCTCGACTGCTTCCCTGTCATAGAGCGCGAAGTCGCGCAGCACGGGGGCGAGATCGTTTACGGTTGGCGCATCTGGGAGTGGCCAGGAGTCATGCTCGAGGCCGAATTCCATGCGGTCTGGCGCGATCCTGACGGCGTCCTACATGACCTCACGCCGACTCCCCAGGGCGAACGCCGAAGCCTATTTGTTCCCGACCCTGCTCGCATCTACGACGGGCGCCAAATCAACAACGTCAGAAAGCCGCTCACCGACCGACCCGAGCTCCGGGAGTTCATGGCCGCCGCCGACGCCGAATTCGAGGTTTTGAATCGCGGTGAGCGAGCGACGAAGCATGGCGAAATTCGGCTCGGCGGTGCCGAGGCCGAAGAGATTCTCCGGATCCGGGAACGCAAGCAACGTGCTCTCGCTGCGATCCTCGGCGTACATCTCCCGCTCGGAGCGCCAACCAAGCGACCTGGTCGCAATGATGCTTGCCATTGCGGCAGCGGCAAGAAGTACAAGAAATGCCACCTCAACCTCGATGATGGTGGCCCCGCCCGATAAATCATCGGACTCTTGCCCGCCGTGCCGTAACTAACGCATGATGGCCGCGCGGGCTACGCGCCGGCAGATCACCGGCGCTGACGGGGCCGTCCCAGCGGCCCCGCCCGACTTCCCCTGGGAGGGGAGATGGGCAAGAAGGCGTCGCGCGCTCGTCATCCGAAGCAGCCCTCCGGTGGCGCCACCATCACGAACGAGCGGCTCGGGACACCGATGGGGATTCCGCCGGAGTGGTCGTTCGCGAAGATACTCGAGTGGAAGAAGGCGGCTGACCGAGGCGAGCCGATCCCCTGGGAATTTCAACGTCTCGACGGTGGCCCGCCAGAGGTGGAATGGATCCCCTTGCACCACGACACCATGCCGGCGCCGAAGCCGAAGCGAGCACGACCTGGAAGGCCGCGAGTCCTGACGCTCAAGCAGCTCGCCGACCACATCCGGCGTAAGCCTGGTCCGCTGAGTCCGCGCCGGCGCGCGCAGATGCTGAGCAACGAATTGCAGCGGCCGATCTCTCGAAGCACGGTGAACAGGCTCCTACAGGAGCTTGCCCATCCCCAAAATTCTGGTTCGAAATAGGACCGCCCCCCTGTTCTGAACACCCCGGTCGCAATTCTGAACACGTCGCGCTGATGTCATCCGATACGGCATGATCGCCTCCGACGTTGGGGGTGCTCATGACGGACAAGCTGTTCAAGAAGAGCGAGGCGCAACGCGCGCTTCGTGTCTCTCTTCCGACGCTTGATCGAATGATTGCGCGCGGCGATCTCCCCGTGGTCAGGCTTGCAGAGCGGACGATCCGGATCAGTGAGTCTGCGATCCGCGACCTCATCGCCCAGCGAACGGAACGTCGCGCTCAGTCCGCAGGCGAGGCATAGTGCTCGAGATCGCCGTCTCTACGGGGCTCACGCGTGCGGCGCAGCGTCTCAGCGCGCGCATGGACGAGCTCGGCAAACGGCTCGACGCCGGCGACACGACGGTCTGGACCGAGTACTCCACGACAGCGGCCGCGCTCGCGACGATCGCGCCGCAGATCCGCCCGGAAGCGCGCGGCGCTCTCCTGACTACCGGGCAGCTAGCCGAGCGCCTGGCGATCTCGCCGAAGACGCTCCTGAAGCGGAAGGCACGCGGCGAGATCCGGCCGGCATTGCAGCGAGGCCGGCTAATCCGATGGCGCGGCGACGAGCGGATGGCGTGAACGCGCCTGACCTCTTCGGCCGCCACCTGGATCTCACGCCGCTCCGCGGTCGGCGACGTGGCGTCGTTCGGTGCATCTTCCAACCTTGCGATCGGACTCCCTCGCTGAGCATCGACATCGAGCGCGGCGTCTTCAATTGTTTCTCCTGCGGCGTCTCCGGTGGCGTGAAGAAATTTGCCGAGCTCGTCGGCGCCGCACCTCACCGGCGCGCGCGGTTCGTCTACCTCAGCCCACTGGACGAGGCCCGGCGCGATGCGCTCGCCGCCGAGCGTCACGCCGCCGGCAGTCGTGCGGGGCACCGGCCGCTCATGGAGGCGTCGGATGGCTACCGCCTGACGATGCTCGAGGTGGACCACGCTCGCGCCGTCGCTTCCGCGGCCGGCCCGGATGCACCGCTGGTGTGGGAGCTGCTGACTCTGGCGGCCACGATCGAAAGGCAAGCCAACGCCGATCTAGCCGAGATCGTAGCGTAGTGGAGCCCACGAACAACGGCCACGCGGCGCTCGAGGCCCCGCACTTGACCGACGCGGGCAACGCGAAGCTGCTGGTTCGCGACCACGGCGCGCGACTCCGGTATGTCCCGGCCTGGCATTGCTTCCTCGTCTACGACGGCGCGCGGTGGCGGGTGGACGACCTCGGCAACGTCGACCGCCTGGCGAAGGCGACGGCCGCCAGCCTCTACGACGAGGTGATCCTGCACGATAACGACCCCAAGGCTCGTCGCGCCTTCGCGGAGCACGCCGTGCGGTCGGAGGCGGAGCCGCGCATCCGGGCGATGATCAAGCTCGCGCAGAGTGAGCCCGGGATTCCCGTGCGACCCGATCAGCTCGACGTCGACCCGATGTTGCTCAACCTGAGCAACTGCACGTTTGACCTCCGGCGGTGGGAACCGCGAGCGCACGATCCCGCCGACCTCTGCACCCAGCTCGCGCCCGTCGTCTATGACCCGGCCGCCGAGTGCCCACGCTGGATGACCTTCCTGGGCCGGATCTTCGCCGGCAACGACAACCTGATCGCCTTCATGCAGCAGGCCATCGGCTACGCCCTGACCGGCGACACGTCGGAGCACGTGGTCTTCATCCTCTGGGGCGCCGGCGCGAACGGCAAGAGCACGCTGCTCGCCACGCTGGCCGCCATGCTCGGGACCGGCCAGCCGTGCGACTACGCTGTTACCACCCGGGCCGAGACGTTCATGGTGAAAAAGGGCGACGGCATCCCCAACGACG
>QHRU01000148.1 GCA_003220225.1 Candidatus Rokuibacteriota bacterium | reverse complement strand
TCACGTACTTCCTGCTCCAGGGGCTCGCCGGCAAGGCCGATCGCAACGGCGACGGCGTCGTGACCGTCTCGGAGCTGTACGAGTACGTCGAAGAGCAGGTGGATCGCAAGGCGCGCGCCGAGGGCGGCCGCCAGCGGCCGCTCATGAAGGGCGAGGTCGAGGGCACGCTGCCGCTCGCCCAGGTCGGCAAGTGAGGCGTCGCTACGTCGTCGCGGGCGCCGGCGTGAGCGGACGGCTGCGCACGGGCACCTCGCGGATCATCAGCGCCATGCCGGCGGCCAGGAAGGCCATGATCGCCGCGGACACGAACGCGCTCGAGTAGGAGCCGGTCCACTCGAAGATCCAGCCGGCCCCCGCCGCGCCCAGCGCCGAGCCCACCTGGTGGGCGAAGAAGATCCAGCCCGAGAGCTCGCCCACCGAGAAGCGGCCGTAGATGTTCGCGGTCAGCGTCGTGGTCGGCGGCACCGTGGAGATGTAGTTGAGGCCGAAGAGCGCCGCCCACACGTGCAGCGACGGCACGTCCCACACGTAGAGCAGGAAGAGCAGCGAGAGCCCGCGCACGAAGTAATAGATCGCGAGCGGGCCGCGGCGCCCGAAGCGGTCGCAGAACCAGCCCGAGCCGATGGTACCGATCATGTTCATCGCGCCCATCACGCCGAGCGCGGCCGAGGCCTGCATCGCGGTGAAGTTGTGCTCGAGCGCGTGCGGCATGAAGTGGGTGAGCACCATGCCGTTGCTGGTGTAGCCGCACACGAAGAACGAGCCCATGAGCAGCCAGAACGGCAGCGTCTGCGCCGCCTCCGACACCGAGACGCGCCCGGCGTGCTGCTCGGCCGCGATGTCCGCCGCCGTCGGCCTGGGGCCGGTGGCGCCGAGCGGGCGCAGGCCGCGCTGCTCCGGCGTGTCGCGCAGGAGCCACAGGCCGACGGGGACGATCAGCACGACCAGGCCGATGCCGAGCCACAGGAACGACGAGCGCCAGCCGTAGGTGTACGTGAGCATGGTGGCGAGCGGGACGATCAGGAGCTGGCCCGCCGACATGCCGCCGGCCGCGAGGCCCATGGCCATGCCGCGGTGCGTGTCGAACCAGCGCGCGACGATCGCCGAGCCCGTGCTCAGGGCCGCGCCGCCGGCGCCGACGGCCATGATCACGCCCGCCGTGACGAAGAGGTGCCAGAGCTTCGTCACGAAGCCCGAGGCGATGGAACCGACGCCGAGCAGCGTCAGGGCCAGCACGATGACGCGCGCCGGGCCCCATCGGTCGGCGAGCCGGCCGGCGAACGGCCCCGCGGCGCCGAGCAGCAGCAGCGAGACGGCGGCGGCGGTCGAGAGCGCGCCGCGGCTCCAGTGCATCTCGTCCTCGATCGGCTTGATGTACACGCCGAAGACGGCGCGCACGCCGGTGGAGGCGAGCATGCACAGCGTGAGGGCTCCGAGGACGATCCAGGCGGGATGCAGCCGGCGCGGAGACGGCATGGCCTTCAGATGATGGCACGCGCCCGCAGCGATTCACCCGGCCAACCCGCCGCCTGTGCGACCGCCGATTGGCCGGGGAAGACCGACCGACTCTTCTACTCGACGACCTCGGACGCGGCGCTCCGCTCGAAGACGAGCTCGTCGCCGTGGGCATCGACGGTCACGGTGTCGCCCTCGGCGAACTCGTGCTCGAGAAGCTTGAGCGCCAACGGGTCCTGGATCAGCCGCTGGATCGTCCGCTTGAGGGGCCGCGCCCCGAACGTCGGGTCGTACCCCTCGCGGGCGAGGACGGCCTTCGCGGCGTCGGTGACCTCGAGACCGATGCGCTTGGCGGCCAGGCGCCGGCGCAGGTGCTCGAGCTGGATGTCGACGATGCGCTCGATCTCCTCCCGCCCGAGCGGCGTGAAGATCACGATCTCGTCGATCCGGTTGAGGAACTCCGGACGCAGCGTGTTGCGCAGCTCCTGCATGAGCAGCGGCCGCACCTTGTCGGGCTTCTCGTAGTCCCGGAAGATGTGGCTGCCGAGGTTGGAGGTCATGATCACGACGGTGTTGCGGAAGTCCACCGTGCGGCCCTGGCCGTCGGTGAGCCGCCCGTCGTCGAGCACCTGCAGCAGCACGTTGAAGACGTCCGCGTGCGCCTTCTCGATCTCGTCGAAGAGGATGACCGAGTACGGGCGGCGGCGGACGGCTTCGGTGAGCTGGCCGCCCTCGTCGAAGCCGATGTAGCCCGGCGGGGCGCCGATGAGGCGCGCCACGGTGTGCTTCTCCATGTACTCCGACATGTCGATGCGGATCATCGCCCGCTCGTCGTCGAACATGAACTCGGCGAGCGCGCGCGCCAGCTCGGTCTTGCCGACGCCGGTGGGACCGAGGAACAGGAACGAGCCGATCGGCTTGTTCGGGTCGCTGAGCCCGGCGCGGCCGCGGCGCACGGCGTTGGCCACCGCGCGGATCGCCTCGTCCTGGCCGACCACGCGGGCGCGCAGGCGCTCCTCCATCTTCACGAGCTTCTGGACCTCGCCCTCGAGCAGACGGGTGACGGGGATGCCGGTCCATTTCGCGACGGTGTGAGCGATGTCCTCCTCGTCGACTTCCTCGCGCAGCATGCGGCCGCGCTTCTGCTGGTCGGCGAGGCCCTTCTCCATCTCGACGAGCTTCTTCTCCAGCGCGGGCAGGGTGCCGAAGCGCAGCTCGGCGGCACGGTTCAGGTCGCCGCGGCGCTCGGCGTCGACCATGGCCTGGCGCGCCGCTTCGATCTGTTCCTTCACCCCGCTCATGCCGGCGATGCCCTGCTTCTCGGCCTGCCACTGCGCCTTGAGAACGTCGGCCTTCTCCTTGAGCGTGGCCAGCTCGGCGTCGAGCTTGCCCAGGCGCTCGCGCGCGCCGGAATCGTCCTGGTCCCGCGCCACCGACACGCGCTCGATCTCGAGCTGCATGATCCGGCGCGTGATCTCGTCGATCTCCTGCGGCATCGAGTCGATCTGCATGCGCAGGCGCGCGGCCGCCTCGTCGACGAGGTCGATGGCCTTGTCGGGCAGGAAGCGGTCGCCGATGTAGCGGTGCGAGAGCACGGCCGCCGCCACCAGGGCGGCGTCCTTGATCTTCACCTTGTGGTGGACCTCGTACTTGTCCTTGAGGCCGCGCAGGATCGCGATGGTGTCCTCGACGCTCGGCTCGCGCACCATCACGGGCTGGAAGCGCCGCTCGAGCGCGGGGTCCTTCTCGACGTGCTTGCGGTACTCGTCGAGCGTGGTGGCGCCGACGCAGCGCAGCTCGCCGCGCGCGAGCGCGGGCTTGAGCATGTTGGCGGCGTCGACGGCGCCCTCGGCGGCGCCCGCGCCCACCAGCGTGTGAAGCTCGTCGATGAAGCAGATGATCTGGCCCGAGGACTCGGTGATCTCCTTGAGGACGGCCTTGAGCCGGTCCTCGAACTCGCCGCGGTACTTCGAGCCGGCGACCATGGCCCCGATGTCGAGCGCCACGAGCCGCTTGTCCTTGAGGCCCTCCGGCACGTCGCCGGCCACGATGCGCTGGGCGAGCCCCTCGACGATGGCTGTCTTGCCGACGCCGGGCTCGCCGATCAGCACGGGGTTGTTCTTCGTGCGCCGCGAGAGCACCTGGATGACGCGCCGGATTTCCTCGTCGCGGCCGATGACGGGGTCGAGCTTGCCCCGGCGCGCGGCGTCGGTGAGGTCCTTCGAGTAGCGCTGCAGCGCCTGGTACTTGTCCTCCGGGTTCTGATCGGTCACGCGCTGGGTGCCGCGCAGGTCCACGAGCGCCTTGAAGATGGCGTCGGGGGTCACGCCGGCGGCCGCCAGCGCGTGGCTGGCCGCGCCGTCGCGGTCCTGGGCGATGGCCACGAGCAGGTGCTCGGTCGAGACGTACTCGTCCTTCATCGACTCGGCCTGTTTCTGGGCGCGCTCGAGCGCCGCACGCACCCGCTCGCCCATGTACTGGCCGCTGCCGCCGCGCACCTGCGGGATCTTCTCGAGCGCCGCGTCGACCTGGGAGGCGAGCGTGTCCGCGCGGACCCCGAGCTTGCCGAGAATCGGCGCGACCACGCCATCCTTCTGCGCGACGAGCGCGTGGAGCAGGTGCTCCGGCTCGATCGACTGGTGACCGTGCTCGCTGGCGAGCGCCTGCGCCGCCTGCAGCGCTTCCTGGGCCTTGACCGTCAGCTTGTCGAGTCTCATCGTCGTCTTTCTTATTTACCGTCGGGGCACCTTCGCAGGGCTCCGGTGCCCGACGGTCGGCGAATCATTGCGGGCCGTCTTATCCTTGCAGGCCTCTCTTACCCCTGCGCATACCCGCGGGGTGAATCGGTCCGCAGCGCCCGCAAGCGCTCGTAGAGCTCTTTCTCGGCCGCCGTCAGCTCGGCGGGCATCACGATCCGCACGGTGATCAGCTCGTCGCCGGCGCCGCCGCCCTTGAGCCGCGGCATCCCGTACCCGGGCAGCCGGAACGTGCGCCCGCTCGACGTGGCCGGCGGGATCTTCATCGACACCTTGCCCCGCAGCGTCGGCACCTCGATCGTCGCGCCCAGCGCCGCCTCCGGCGCCGTGATCGGCAGCGTCACGTGCACGTCGTCGCCCTTGCGCTCGAACTGCGTGTGCGGCGCGACGGAGACGACCAGGTAGAGGTCGCCGCGGCCGCCGGTGCCGCCGCCGCCCTCGCCCGAGACGCGCACCTTCTGGCCCGTGCGCACGCCGGCGGGAATCCGCACGTCGACCTCGCGACGCGCGCGCTGCCAGCCGGTGCCGTGGCAGGTCGCGCACGGCTTGCCGCCGACGTTGCCGCTGCCCTGGCACGTGGCGCAGGGCTCGTCCAGCTCGAGCGAGAACGACTTGCGCGTCCCGCCGAAGGCCTCCTCCAGCGAGATCTCGACGCCCGCCTGAACGTCCTCGCCGCGCCGCCGGCGCGCGGCACGCCCGACGCCACCGCCGAGGAGGTCTTCGAAGCCGCCGCCGCGCCCGCGAGATCCGGCAACGTCGCCGAAGATCGTCCGAAAGAACTCTGAGAAGTTCCCGGCGTCGCCGAACTCGACGTTGAAGCCTCCGGGACCCGCCCCGGTCGGCGCGCCCTGCTGGGCGTACCGCTGCCAGTCGGGACCGAGCGTGTCGTAGCGCCGGCGCTTCTCGGGATCGGAGAGGACCTCGTAGGCCTCGGCGATCTCCTTGAAACGAGCGTCCTGCCCCTTGTTGACGTCGGGGTGGTACTTGCGGGCCAGCTTCCGGTACGCGGACTTGATGGTCTTCTCGTCCGCGCTCCGGTCGACGCCCAGAATTCGATAATAGTCCTTGAACTCGACGGCCATCGGCTAAATCCTACACGAAGTGTAGCAGGTCAATTGAGTGTTCGCCACTCAAGCAGATCCGAGACACGGGGGGGCCCCGAGGTTCTCGAGGCCCCCCTCAGCTACCGAGATCAGCCGCGCGCGGACGCGGTGAAGGCGACGTAGAGGGACATCTGCCCGCGCTGGAGCAGCACGGTCAGCCGGTCGCCCTCCTTCACGTCCTTGGTGAGGCGCTCGTAGTCGGCCAGCGAGCGCACCTTCTGGCGATTGATCTCACGGATCACGTCGCCGCGCTGCACCCCCGCCTCGCCGGCCGCGCTGCCCTCGTCCACGCGCGCGACGATCACGCCGTCCGTGGACTTCAGACTCAGCTGGCGCGCGATCTCGGGCGTGAGCGGACGCACGTCGAGGCCGAGCGTGCTCGGCGTCGCGCGGCCGCTCGGCTGCTGCCTGACCTCCTTCTCGTCGGGCGCTTCGCCGATCTTTATGTCCACGGTTTTCTCGCCCTGGTCACGCCAGACCTTCATCTTCGCGTCATGGCCGGGCTGGGCGAGCCCTACTGTGCGCTGCAGGTCCGCCGGCGCCTCGACCTTCTTGCCGTCGAACTCGATCAGGATGTCGCCGGCCTTGAGCCCGGCCTTGGCCGCCGGGCTGTCGGGAACGACGTCGGAGATCAGCACGCCCTTGGTGTCCTTGGCGTTGAACGAGCGCGCCAGCTCCTGCGTGAGGGGCTGGATGGACACGCCGAGCCAGCCGCGCGTGACGCGGCCCTTGCTGTTGATCTCGGTGTAGATCTTCCTGGCCATGTTCGAGGGAATGGCGAAGCCGATGCCCGAGCCGCCGGCGACGATCGCGGTGTTGATGCCGATGACCTCGCCCTGCATGTTGACGAGCGGGCCGCCGGAGTTGCCGGGATTGATGGCAGCGTCCGTCTGGATGAAGTCGTCGAACGGGCCCTGGCCGATGTTGCGGGCCTTGGCGCTCACGATGCCCGCCGTCACCGTCGCCTGCAGGCCGAACGGCGAGCCCACGGCGATGACCCAGTCGCCGACCTGCATCCGGTCGGAGTCGCCGAGCCGCGCGAACTTGAACTGGCCCTTGCCGTCATCGAGCTTGAGCACGGCGAGGTCGGTCTTCTTGTCCAGGCCGACCACTTTCGCCTTGTGCTTGCCGCCGTCGAGCGTGATGACCTCGATCTCCGTTGCCTTCTCGACGACGTGCGCGTTGGTCAGGGCGATCCCGGTGGCGTCGACGATCACGCCGGAGCCGAGGCTGCGCTGCGGGATGCGCTCCGGCGTGTCGCCGAAGAACCGGCGGAAGAAGTCCTCGCCGAAGAACTCCTCGAACGGCGTGCGGCCGCCGCCCCCGGGCAGGCCGCCCTTGGAGACGGTGTTGATGTTGATGACGGCCGGCTTGATGATCTCGGCCACGCCGGCGAAGCTGCCCGTGTTCAGCGGCATCTGCACCGGCAGCACCGGCGCCGTCGGCGTCATGACCGGGGGCGCCACGCGGTCCGTGCGACCGCCGGCCACGGCGCCGAGGGTCACGCCGGCCACCAGCATCACGGCCAGCGCGGCCACGAACGAGGATCG
The DNA here is from genome assembly GCA_003220225.1 of Candidatus Rokuibacteriota bacterium. GTDB lineage: Bacteria > Methylomirabilota > Methylomirabilia > Rokubacteriales > CSP1-6 > AR12. Next base: position 14,263 of record QHRU01000148.1, on the reverse strand, counting down.
CTTGAGCTGCATCATGGGAGTGGTGCCCTCCTTGAGGCGTTCGTCCCGGCGGCGTCGCCGTTGAGCAGGCGACGGAGTGGCTCGCCCTCGAGCGTCTCCACGCGCTTGAGCTCGGTCGCGGCGGCGACCAGCGCCGATTTCTTCGTAGTCAGGAGTCCGCGGACCCGGTCGTGCGTGCGATCGAGGATGGCGCGCACCTCTTCGTCGATGGTGCGCGCCGTCGCCTCGCTGTAATCACGCTCGCCGCCGAACCCGCTCCCTTTCAAGAAGAGCGGGGTGCGCTCGCCGTAGGTGGCGAGGCCGATCCGCTCGGACATCCCGTACTTCGTGACCATGAGGCGCGCCAGCTCGCTGGCGCGCTCGAGATCGTTGTGCGCCCCCGTCGAGACCTCGCCGTAGACCAGCTCCTCGGCCACGCGGCCCCCGAGCAGGACGGCGATGCGATCCTCGATCTCGCTGCGGGTCAGCAAGAAGCGGTCCTCCGTCGGCAGCTGGTAGGTCATCCCCAGCGCCGCGATGCCGCGGGGAATGATGGTGACCTTGTGGACGGGATCGGCGTGCGCCACCGTGGCGGCCACGAAGGCGTGGCCCATCTCGTGGTGGGCGACGATGTCCCGCTCCTTTTCCGACAGCACGCGGCTCTTCTTCTCGAGTCCGGCCACCATGCGGTCGATGGCTTCCTCGAAATCCGACATCTCGACGGCGTTCTTTTCCTTTCGCGCGGCCAGCAGCGCCGCTTCGTTCACGATGTTGGCGAGGTCGGCGCCGGCGAAGCCGGGCGTGCGCGCGGCGATGACGCCGAGCTCGACGTTGGGCGCCAGCACGACGGCGCGCGCGTGCAGTCTCAGAATGGCCTCGCGCCCCCGGATGTCCGGCTTGTCCACCACGACCTGGCGGTCGAAGCGCCCAGGGCGCAGCAGCGCCTGGTCGAGCACCTCGGGGCGGTTGGTGGCGGCCATGATGATCACGCCCTTGGAGGAGTCGAAACCGTCCATCTCGGCGAGGAGCTGGTTCAGCGTCTGTTCGCGCTCGTCGTGGCCGCCCACGAAGCCGCTGGCGCCGGCCCGCGACTTGCCGATGGCGTCCAGCTCGTCGATGAAGATGATGCAGGGCGCCTTGTCCTTGGCCTGCTCGAAGAGGTCGCGCACGCGCGCGGCGCCGACGCCCACGAACATCTCGACGAACTCCGAGCCCGACAGCGTGAAGAAGGGCACGTCCGCCTCACCCGCCACCGCGCGCGCCAGCAGCGTCTTGCCGGTGCCGGGCGGCCCCACCAGCAGCACGCCCTTGGGGATGCGGCCGCCGAGGCGCTGGTACTTGCGCGGGTTCTTGAGGAAGTCGACGATCTCGACCAGCTCGGCCTTGGCCTCGTCCACGCCGGCCACGTCGGCGAAGGTCGTCTTCAGCTCCTTGCGGTCGAAGATCTTGTGCTTGCTGCGCCCGAAGGAGAGCGCCTGCGTGGGCCCGCCGCCGACGCGGCGCATGAGGAACATCCAGATCGCGACCATCACCGCGAGCGGGATGACCCAGCCGAAGAGCAGGTCCTTCCAGAAGGTCGTCTCGATGCGCCCGGCGAACTCCACGTTGTGCGCGCGCAGCTCGTTGATGAGCTGCTGGTCGTCCACGAGCGGGATGCGCGTCGTCACGAAGACGCGGGTCTCCTCCTCGCTGCCCAGCAGCTTGCGGAGCCGATCGCCGGGGGCGCTCGGGGGCGAGGGCAGGGCACCCGGCTTGGCGATCCCGCGGATCTCGCGCTCGGTGACGGCCACTTTCTCGACCTCGTCGGCCTTCAGGAGCTCGAAGAACTTCGACATCGGGATCTCGATCGTCCGCGGCGCGAGCAGCCAGCTCTGCAAGAACGACAGAACGATCACCGCCACGAGGAGGTAGGCGAGGGAAAACTGGATGCGTTGGGACATCCGCGGCTTCATCGGGCTTCCCTCGTCATGCTAGCCCGCGGTTGTGGGCCGTGTCAATTCTGGCAGGGTACAATTCGCTTGACACACCAGGGAGTTGGCCATACAACAAGCGTCGACGCTCATGTGACTTCGGGAACAAGCTCGTCTTTCGAGAGGGTTTTTCCAATCGTGACGATTGCGCGGCGTGGCGTCTGGCTGCTCGTCCTCCTCGGCGTCGCGCTCGCCGTCCTCGCCGCGCTTCCCGTCGAGGCCCAGACCGCCGCTCAGGGCGCCTCCAGGGACCCCGCGTACCGCGCGTTTCCCGTGCTCGGCTCGCGTCTCGCCGTCTGGGCGGTCGCCCAGCTGCATCTGAATTTCGCGGCGTTCATCCTGGGCGTCCCGATCTTCGCCGTGATCATCGAGGCGATCGGCTGGCGGACGGGTGACGCGCGCTACGACTGGCTCTCGCACGAGCTGGTGAAGCTCACCTTCGCCGCGTTCTCGACGACGGCGCTGCTGGGCGCCCTCCTCCTGTTCCTCTTCGTCGGCTACTACCCCAAGTTCTGGACGTACATGACCTCGATTTTCTTCCCGACCTACTGGATCTACGCGGCGCTGTTCTTCGCCGAGACCTTCACGGTCTACCTCTGGTACTACGGCTGGGACTGGCTGTCGGGTTCACGCAAGTGGATCCACGTCGGGCTGGGCATCCTCAGCAACCTCTTCGGCACCGCCATCCTGGTCGTCGCCAACTCGTGGGTCACCTTCATGATCTCGCCGGCCGGCATCGATGAGTCGGGCGCGCTCAAGGGCGGGGTGTGGGCGGCCATGTACAACTACACGTGGATGCCCATCAACATCCATCGGCTGATCGCGAACATCGTCTTCGGCGGGACGATCTGCGCGGCGTACGCGGCGTTTCGATTCCTGGGTGCGAAGAGCGACGAGGAGCGCGCGCGCTACGACTGGATGGGCTACATCGGGAATTTCATCGCGCTGGCGGCCTTCATCGTGCTGCCGTTCGCGGGCTACTACCTGGGCCGCGAAATCTACGCCTTCAACCAGACCATGGGGATCACGATGATGGGCGGCTTCATGTCGTGGCTGTGGATCATCCAGGCCATCCTCATCGGCATTCTCTTCCTCGGCAGCAACTACTACCTGTGGCTCGGTATGGAGCGCATCCCCGGCTCGGAGCGCTACCGCAAGTACGTCCCGCCGATGCTCATCATCCTCACGCTCGGCTTCATGATCTGGGCCACCCCGCGCTCGATGGTGGTGACGCTCGACGAGGCACGCGCGATGGGCGGCACGCATCACCCGCTGCTCGGCTTCTTCGGCGTGATGTCGGCCAAGAACACCGTCGTGAACCTCATGATCCTCACCACGTTCCTGTCGTTCATCCTCTATCGCCGCGCCAACAAGATCCCGACGAAGCCGTGGGTGCGCACGGGGATGGCCGTGCAGTGGACGGCCTTCGCGGCGGCGGCGTGCGTCGTCGTGTTCTACGGCGTCTACGGCTACTTCGTCGAGTCGATCGTCCGCATCGGCTTCTCGGTCTACCAGGTCGTGGCGGTGCTGGGCGCCATCGTGCTCGTCATGGCCATCGACATCCCGATGTTCAAGGGGGCGCGGACCACCGGGCAGATCCGCTGGGGCACGATCGCGCCGCACTCGCAGTACGTGCTGATCTTGCTGGCGGTGACGTTCACCTGGCTCATGGGCCTCATGGGCTTCGCGCGCTCCGGCATCCGCCAGCACTGGCACGTCTACGGCGTCATGCGCGACACCTCGGTCGACGCGGCGACGCCCGCGCTCGGCTACGCGGCCAACGTCATCACGCTGGTGACGCTCGCGTTCTTCTTGCTCGTGCTCTTCATCTTCTGGCTCGGCGGGCTCGGCGACAAAGGCCAGGCCGAGGCCCACGGGCACGCGGCGCCGGCCATCGCCGCCGGCCGCGGCCCCGAGCGCTGATGCGCATTCCGGTGGTCGTCAAGGTCGGGGCCTTCGCCGTGCTGGTCATGGCCGCCTACTCGGGCTTCGCCAACTCGATTCCCCAGATCGAGTCCAAGCCGCCGCAAGAGCTCTCCCTCGAGGGCGGCAACGTCACGCCGGCCCAGCTCGTCAAGGCGGGCGAAGAAATCTACAAGACCAAAGGCACGTGCGAGATCTGTCATCGGATCGGCCAGAAGGGAACGCGCGCGCCGGACCTGGCGGGCATCGGCGCGCGCGCGGGCAAGACGAAGCCCGGGATGAGCGCGAAGGCCTACATCCTCGAGTCGCTGCTTCAGCCGCAGGCCTACGTCGTGGAGGGCTACCCGCCGATCATGCCGGCCGTGGACAAGCCGCCGATCGCGCTGAACCGCTCCGAGGTGTGGGCGCTGGTGGCCTTCCTCGAGTCGCTCGGCGGCACGGTGGACGTCACGCTCAACGACATCCCGGCGACGGTGGGCGCGGGCGGCGCCGGCGGCGCGGCGGCGGAGATCAAGGTGCCCGGCGATCCCAAGGCGGGCAAGGCCGTCTTCATGGGGAAGGGCACGTGCCTGGCGTGTCACAAGGCCGGCGACATTCCGGGCGCGCCCGTGGGTCCCGACCTCTCGCAGATCGCCAAGATCCAGACGCCCGACTACATCATGAAGAAGATCCTGGACCCGAAGGGCTCGGGGACGGTGGCCAACTTTCCGCCCGGCGTGATGCCGCAGGACTTCGGCACGCGACTCAGCGCCAAGGAGTACGTGGACCTCGTGGCGTTCCTCCTGACGCTCAAGTGACCCGATGAGCTTCCTGCGCTCGCGTTTCGTGCAGGCGGTCCTCGTCCTCGTGCTCGCCTTCGTGATCCTCCGCTTCGGCATCCGGCCCCCGGCGCCGTGGAGCGTGCTCACGCTCTACATGGCGATCATCTTCATGGCGGTGCTGATCTTCGTGTCCTCCGACCGCGACTCGTGGCGTGACTTCATCTCGCCGATCTGGTCCACGCTGGTGCGGCCGGAGCGGCGCGTGCTCCGCACCGTGCTCGTGATCGTCCTCCCGCTCCTCATGGGCTACTACGCCTACACCCAGGCCGCGGCCAGGCCGCAGGCGCCGCCCGAGCTGCGCGCCGTCCACCCGGCGCCGCCCGCGTCGATCCAGCTCAAGGGCAAGGAGTTCAACATCTCGGGCGCCGAGAACCCGCTGCGCAAGGACGCCGCCAGGCTCAAGGAGCACGCGGCGAAGGGCGGCGAGATCTACATCCGCAACTGCGTGTACTGCCACGGCGACAACCTCGACGGCAAGGGCCACTTCGCGCCCGGCTTCAATCCCCCGCCCGCCAACTTCCAGGATCCCGGCACGATCGCGATGCTCCAGGAGGCCTACCTGTTCTGGCGCATCGCCAAGGGCGGTCCCGGCCTGCCGAAGGAGTCGACGCCGTGGAACTCGGTGATGCCGGCGTGGGAAGACCGGCTGAGCGAGGAGCAGATCTGGCAGGTCATCATCTATCTGTACGAGGCGACCGGCCAGCAGCCGCGTCGCTGGGAGGCGGGCGAGCATGGCGGGCATTAGGATCGCCGCCGCGCTGCTGCTGCTCGCCGGCGCGGCGCCCGCCTGGGCGCAGGACGCGAACGCCGGCAAGGCCGTCTACGAACGGAAGTGCCTCCTCTGCCACGGCGAGAAGGGCGACGGCAAGGGCCCCTCGGCCGAGCTGCTGCTGCCGAAGCCCCGCGACTTCACGAGGGGCCTCTACAAGATCCGCTCCACGGTCAACAAGACGCCCACCGACCAGGACCTCTTCCGCATCATCACCGAGGGCATGCCCGGGACCTCCATGCCCGCGTGGGCGGTTCTCCCCGAGAAGGACCGGCACAACCTCGTGGCCTACATCAAGTCGTTCGCGCCCGAGGTCTTCAAGGAGGCGCCGAAGAAGCTCGAGCTGCCGAAGGAGGTGTCGTCCTCCGAGGCGTCGATCAAGCGCGGCAAGGAGATGTTCGACGCGATCGAATGCCACAAGTGTCACGGCACGGAGGGGCGCGGCGACGGGCCCTCGCGTCCGGAGCTGAAGGACGAGTGGGGTCACCCGGTGGCGCCGGCCAACCTGACCAAGCGCTGGACCTTCCGCGGCGGCCGCGCGCGCACGGAGATCGCCACGCGCCTCGCCAACGGCGTGCTCGGCACGCCGATGCCCGCTTTCCTCGAGGCGGTGGAGAAGCCCGAGGACATCTGGCACCTGACCAACTACATCGTCTCGCTCGGCCCCGACTCGCCGCAGCCGGCCACGCTGGTGACGGTGAGCGCGGTGAGGGACGCCATCCCCGACGATCCGGGCGCCGACTTCTGGAAGAAGATCACGCCGAGCAACATCCTGCTCGAGGGGCAGGTCATCGTCGACCCGCGCAACTTCAATCCGGCGATCGACCTGGTGAGCGTGCGCGCGGCTCACAACGACAAAGAGATCGCGTTTCATCTGACGTGGGACGACCCGGCGGAGAGCAAGGGCGACGGCAAGGCGACGTTTCCCGACGCGATCGCGCTGCAGTTCGCGCCGCAGCAGCCGCCGGGGACCGAGCGGCCCTATTTCCTGATGGGCGACGCGACGGATGGTGTCTACCTGCTCCGCTGGGAGCAGGGCAAGGGCGTGACGGAGGTGAGCGCGCACGGGCCGACGAAGCTGGCGCCCATCCCGGGCGGTGAGGCGGCGGGCAAAGCGGTGTTCAAGAACGGTCAGTACGCGCTCGTGATGAAGCGTCCGCTGGCCGCCGCGGGCGCCGAGCGGCCCACCTTCCGGCCCGGCGTGTTCACGCCCGTCGCCTTCCAGGCGTGGGACGGCGGAGCGGGGGAGACCGGCCCGAAGATGTCGCTGACGTCGTGGTACTATCTGCGGCTGGAGGAGCCGCAGTCGAACCGGAAATTCGTCATTCCTCCCGTCGTTGCTCTTCTCACGTTCGCGGTGCTGGGGATGATCGTGCGCGCGGCGCGGAGCCGCGCAATCCAATAATCGAATACGGAACGCAGGAGGACGATCCATGCGCAAGACGTTCGTGGCGCTGACAGCAATGGCGCTCGTCGGCAGCGCGGCGATGTTCGTGGCCGGGCCGCGGCTCGCCGGCGCGCAGGGCGGCGGCACGGTCGAGGTCGACGTGAAGTACAACGGCGCGCCCGTCGTGGAAAAGCTCAAGGTCAACAAGGACACCGAGAAGTGCGGGACGGAGACGGCCATCGAGAAGGTCGTGGTCGGCTCCAACAAGGGGCTCGCCAACGCCGTCGTCTCCGCGCCCAACACCAAGGGCGCCAAGCCCGTGAAGGGCATGGTGGACCAGCACGGCTGCAAGTTCGTGCCGCACGTGAGCGTGATGACGCCGGGTGAGCTCGAGCTCAAGAACTCGGACGACATCCTGCACAACATCCATACGTACTCGACGGCGAACCCGGCCATCAACAAGGCGCAGCCGAAGTTCAAGAAGGTCATGACGGAGAAGTTCGAGAAGCCGGAGATCATCAAGCTCACCTGCGACGTCCACTCCTGGATGCAAGGCTGGGTGGCCGTGGTGCCCGGCATCGCCGCCGTGACCGACGGCAACGGCGTGGCCAAGCTCGAGAACGTGCCCGCCGGCAAGCAGAAGATCGAGGTCTGGCACGAGACGCTCGGCAAGCAGGACAAGGACGTGGACGTGAAGGCCGGGCAGACGACGAAGGTGACCTTCGAGATGAAGGGCAAGTAAGGAGATCCAGAGCCCATGCTCGACTGGTGGCTGCCGGAAAACGTCTCGACGTACGGCCGTGAGATCGACTGGCTGTTCCACCTGATCTACGCGATCACGGGCGTCACCTTCATCCTGGTGGCGGCGGCGCTCATCGCGTTCCTGATCATGTACCGGGATCGGCCGGGCCGCCGGGCGCGGTACACGCACGGCAACACGACGCTCGAGATCGTGTGGACCATCGTGCCGGCGCTGATCCTCGTCGTCCTCACGGCCCTGTCCGCTCCGGCGTGGTCGAAGATCAAGATGTCGATGCCGCCGAGCGACGTCGTCGTCGAAGTCACGGCCAAGCAGTTCAACTGGCAGGTGAAATACCCGAACTCTGACCAGGTCTTCCTCGACGAGATGCACGTCCCCGTCAACAAGGTCGTGCACGTGCACCTCAAGTCGCAGGACGTCATCCACAGCTTCTTCGTGCCGCAGTTCCGCATGAAGCAGGACGCGGTACCGGGACGCGAGATCAAGCAGTGGTTCGAGGTCGTGAAGCCGGGCAAGTACGAGTGGCCGTGCGCCGAGCTGTGCGGGTTCGGCCACTCCGGCATGCGGGGCTGGATCTACGTGCATTCGCCCGAGGACTACAAGAAGTGGGCGGCCGAGAACCTCACCGCGAAGGCGAAGGCCGCCGAGACGGCGAAGCCCGCGGACGCCGCGAAGCCCGCCGACACGAAGCCGGGAGGGAAGGCGAAGAAATGAGCGCACACGCCGCGACCGCGCACACCGCGCACACCGCGCACGAGCATCACGAGACCGGCTTCGTGCGCACGTACATCTTCTCGACCGATCACAAGATGATCGCGCGCCAGTTCCTGTTCCTCGGGCTCTTCATGATGATCCTGGGCGGGCTCCTGGCCCTCATCGTCCGCTGGCAGCTGGCCTGGCCGGAGACGGCGATCCCCGGGATGGGCCGCATCCTCAGGGAGACGGGCGGGATCCTCGAGCCGTCCACCTACAACATGGCGTTCACCATGCACGCCACCATCATGATCTTCTTCGTGATCATGCCGATCCTGGCCGGCGCCTTCGGCAACTTCTGCATCCCGCTCATGATCGGCGCGCGCGACATGGCCTTTCCGTTCCTCAACATGCTGTCGTTCTGGACGACGTTCACGGCCGGCCTCATCATGCTCAGCGGGTTCTTCGTCGAAGGCGGCCACGCCGCCGCCGGCTGGACGTCGTATGCGCCGCTCTCCGCGGTGGCGCAGTACACGGGCGTGAACTGGGGTCAGAACCTCTGGTGCATCAGCCTCTTCGTCATGGGTGTCGGCTCCATGATGGGCTCGATCAACTACATCACGACCATCGTCAACATGCGCGCCCCCGGCATGCACCTGTTCCGCATGCCGCTCGTCGTGTGGTCGCTCTTCATCACGGCCATCCTCCTGCTGCTGGCCCTGCCCGTGCTGACCTCGGCCGTGGCCATGCTGCTCTTCGACCGCACGCTTGGCACGTCGTGGTTCGCGCCGTCGGGCGGCGGCGAGCCGCTGCTCTGGCAGCACCTGTTCTGGTACTTCGGCCACCCGGAGGTGTACATCCTGATCCTGCCCGCCATGGGCATCGCCTCCGAGATCCTCCCGGTGTTCGCGCGCAAGCCGATCTTCGGCTACCACGCCATGGCGTTCTCGATGATCGCCATCGCGTTCCTGTCGTGGGTCGTCTACGGCCACCACATGTTCGTGTCCGGCATGAGCCCGGCCCTGGGCATGGCCTTCACGGTGACCACGATGATCATCGCCGTCCCCTCCGCCATCAAGACGTTCAACTGGCTCGGCACCCTGTGGGGCGGCCGGATCCAGTTCACGGTGCCGATGCTGAACGCCATCGCGTTCGTGTCCATGTTCGTCATCGGCGGGCTGTCGGGGATCTTCATGGCCAGCACGCCGGTGGACATCTACATCCAGGACACGTACTTCATCGTCGCCCACATTCACTACGTCGTCTTCGGCGGCTCGATCTTCGGCGCCTTCGCCGCCATCTACTACTGGTTCCCGAAGATGTTCGGACGGATGACCAACGGGGTGCTCGGCCACCTGCACTTCTGGGGGACGTTCATCTTCTTCAACGCCACGTTCTTCCCCATGCACATCATCGGCGTGGGCGGGCAGATGCGGCGCATCTACAACCCGATGCAGTACGAGTTCCTGCAGCACCAGCAGCACTGGAACGTGTTCATCACGTACTCGGCGCTCCTGCTCGGTGTCTCGCAGATCCCGTTCGTGATCAACTTCTTCTGGTCGCTGTTCGCGGGCCCGAAGGCGCCGCTGAATCCGTGGAACGCCAACACGCTCGAGTGGACGGCGCCGTCGCCGCCGCCGCACCTCAACTGGGGCGACCGGATCCCGACCGTGTACCGCGGGCCGTACGAGTACAGCGACCCGGACGCGCGGGAGGACTTCCTGCCGCAGAACCAGCCGCCCGTCGGGGCGGGGGCGCGGCGCCACTGAGGGGCGCGCGGAAGACGGCGTGATGCTCGCTCATCGCCTGGCCCTCGGCACGGTGGTCGCCACTGCCGTCCTCATCGTGTTCGGCGGCCTCGTCACCAACACGGGGGCGGCGCTCGCCGTCCCGGACTGGCCGAACACGTTCGGTCACAACCTGTTCCTCTACCCGTGGTCGGGCATGGTCGGAGGCATCTTCTACGAGCACAGCCACCGCCTGCTCGGCGCGACGGTGGGGCTGCTGACGCTGGCGCTCGCCGCCGCGCTGTGGCGCAGCGGCGGGATCCTGCGGGTCCTCGGCCTCGTCGCGCTCGCCACCGTCGTCGCCCAGGGCGTGCTCGGCGGGCTGCGCGTGGTGCTGCTGCGCGACGCGCTCGCGCTGATCCACGGGCCGCTCGCCCAGGCGTTCCTGGCGCTCGTCGCGACGCTGGCCTTGCTGACCTCGCCGGGCGCGCGGGCGACGGCGCCGATCGACCGCGGCCTGCGCCACCTCGCCGTGGTGGCGGCGGCGGTGACGTACGCGCAGATCGTGCTCGGCGCGCTGCTCACGCACGCGGGCTGGCTCTGGCTGCACGTCGGGGGGGCGGTGGCCGTCTTCGCGATCGTCCCGATCGTCACGGCGCGGGCGCGCCGGACGGGTGACGCCGTCGCCGCGCCGCTCGCGCGCGCGCTGCTGGCGCTGCTCGGCCTGCAGCTCGTCCTGGGGATCGGCGCCTACCTCGCGCGCTTCTCGCCCCTCTGGATTCCCGGCGAGCAGGCGACGATGCTCGCGCTGCCCGTCGTGCATCGGCTGGTCGGCGGCCTGCTCTTCGCCGCGACCGTCGTCCTGGCCGTGCGCCTGAACGGTTGGCAACCGCGGTCTGGTACGGAATGGACAGGTCGGCGGATGGCCACCCGGCCTGCGAGCGCATCAGGGGCTATGGGGGATCCGTCTCGGATCCGTCGGGAGTCGCGCGTATGACGCCTCCCGGCGAAGTCATCGTCGCGCCGCTCGTGCGCGATCGCCGGCAGGTGCTCACCGACCTCGTGGCGCTCACGAAGCCGCGCGTGGTGCTGATGGTGCTCGTCACGACGCTCGTCGGCTACTACGTCGGCCTCACCGGCGCGCCGGACTGGGTGCGGCTGCTGCACCTGGCGCTCGGCACCGTGCTCGCCGCCGGCGGCACGCTCGCGCTCAACCAGTACTGGGAGCGCGACGTGGACGCGCGCATGGAGCGCACGCGGGCGCGGCCGCTGCCGGACGGACGGCTGATGCCGCTGGAGGCGCTGGTGTTCGGCGGCTCGATCACCGCGGCCGGGATCGTGTACCTCGCCGCGTTCGTCGGCGTGCCGGCCGCCACGGTGACGCTGGCGACCTTCGCGCTCTACCTCTTCGCGTACACTCCGCTGAAGCTGCGGACCTCGCTCTGCACCATCGTGGGCGCCGTCCCCGGCGCGCTGCCGCCGGTCACCGGCTGGGTCGCGGCGCGCGACGAGCTGGGCGTCGGGGCGTGGATCCTGTTCGGCATCCTCTTCCTGTGGCAGCTGCCGCACACGCTGGCCATCGGGCGTCTCTATCGCGACGACTACGCCCGCGCCGGCGTGCGGCTGCTGCCGGTGATCGATCCCCACGGGACGAGCACCGAGCGCCAGATCGTGACCGGCTGCCTGGCGCTGCTCGGCGTGAGCCTGCTGCCGACGCTGACCGGCCTCGCCGGCGGCGTCTATTTCGCGGGGGCGTTGACGCTGGGGTTGGCCTTCGTCGCGCTCGGGGCGCGGCAGGCGCTGGCGCCGTCGGTGAGCGGCGCGCGGCGCGTGCTCCTCGCCTCGCTCCTCTATCTGCCGGCGCTCCTGACGCTGCTGGCCCTGGACAAGGCGTGAGTCCCGTCGGCCGCGAGCTCCAGACGCGCAACAGGCTGACGCTCCGTGTGCTGCTCGCCATCGCGGCGCTGCTCGCCGTGGCCACGCTGCTGGCGGGGATCCGGTGGTGACGGCATGACGCCCGCGCTGCAAGCGCCACCACGGCCGCCGGCGGAGCGCCGTACCAACGGCCGCCTCCCGCCCGCCCCGCCGGACTTCGGCGACGACGGCGACGGCGAGGGCGAGCACGGTCCGCGCCGCGGGCTGGACAATCTCCGCCTGGCCGTCCTCTTCTTCATGGGCGCGGAGGCGATGTTCTTCGGCGCGCTGATCTCCGCCCTGCTCGTGCTGCGCCTGGGCATGGCCGCGTGGCCGCCCCCGCTCGAGCCGCGGCTGCCGATCGCGGTCACCGGGCTCAACACGCTGGTGCTGCTCGCCTCGAGCGTGACGCTGGTGACGGCGGGCCGCGCCCGGCGCCGCGGCGAGCCCGCCCGGCACGTGCGCTGGCTGTGGGGAACGGCCGCCCTCGGCGCGCTCTTCCTCGCCGTGCAGGGGTACGAGTGGATCCGGCTGATCGGCTTCGGCCTCACGCTCGCGTCCGGCGTCTACGGCACGACGTTCTTCGCGCTCATCGGGCTGCACGGCCTGCACGTGCTGGCCGCCCTGGTCTGGCTGCTCGTCACCACCGCCCTCGTCGCGCGCGGCCGGTTCGGCGAGGGCCGCAGCGCGCCGGTGCAGGCGTGCGCGATGTTCTGGCACTTCGTCGTCGGGGTGTGGCCGGTGCTGTACTTCACGGTGTACCTCATATGACCGTGCGCCGCGCTCTCGCGGCCGCCGTCCTCGTCCTCGGCCTTCCGCCGAGCGCCGCCGCCTGCGCCGTCTGCATCGGCTCGGCTTTCGGCGACCGCGGCTACACGTGGCCGTATATCGGCCTCATCCTGATGCCGTTCATCGTCGTGGCGGCCATCATCGGCGCCCTCGCGTGGCAGCTCGGCTGGCGACCGCGCCAGCTGGCGGCGCGCGCCTCGGCGCTCGTCAATCGCACCGCGCCCGGCGATCCTTCACCCAGCACTCACACGGAGACGACATGAGCACTGCGACCGCAGCGCACGGGGCGGCGGTGGAGCCCGCCGAGTCCCCGCTCACACCGGAATCGTGGGGCAAGCTCGGGATGTGGATCTTCCTGGCCGGCGACGCCGTCGGCTTCGGCACGCTGCTCGCCGGCTACGGCGCGATGCGGGCCACCAGCGCCGACTGGCCGAACCCCTACGACGTGCTCGGCATCAACCTCACGGCCCTGATGACGTTCCTGTTGATCTGTTCGAGCGTGACGATGGTGAAGGCGCTCGAGTGGCTGAGCCGCGGCAACAAGGACAAGGCCAAGATGTTCCTCGCCTTCACGGCGCTCGGCGGCGCGATCTTCGTCAGCCTGCAGGCCTACGAGTGGACGCACCTGATCCATCGCGGCCTGCACATCAACGGCAACCCGTGGGGCGCCTCGCTCTTCGGGACCTCGTTCTTCCTCGTCACGGGCTTCCACGGCCTGCACGTGACGGCGGGCGTCATCTACCTGCTGGCCACGATCGGCGTGGTGTCGCGCCGGCCGGATCCGATGGCCTCGTACAACTTCGTCGAGATCACGGGGCTGTACTGGCACTTTGTCGACCTGGTGTGGATCATGGTGTTCACCTTCATGTATCTCCTCTAGGGGACGGGAGCCATGGCCGAACACAAGCATCCGAACTACATGGCGATCTTCTACTATCTCGCGATCCTCACCGCCATCGAGCTGGCCGTGATCTTCATGCCGATCCCGAAGATCTACATCGCCGTCCTGCTCTGCATCTTCGCGGTCTGGAAGGCGGCGCTGGTGGCGATGTACTTCATGCACCTGAAGCTGGAGGCGCGCACGCTGGGGCTGATCGCCGTCACGCCACTGGCCATCGCGACGCTGCTCGTGTTCGTGCTGCTGCCGGACGGCTTCGCGGTCGCCAAGAAGACGTCGGACGAGAAGAAGGTGGCCCCGCCGGCGGCGGCGAAGCACTGAGCCGGCGGCTCGTGGACGGAGCCCGCGGTGGCCGAAGCGCTGCGCCGGGTGGTGACGGGTCTCGGCCGGGGGCTGCGCCTGCGCTGCCCGCGCTGCGGTCGGGCGCCGCTCTACCGAGGCTGGTTCACGATGAACGCGGTGTGCCCGGTCTGTTATCTGAAGTTCGAGCGCGCGCAGGGCTACTGGGTGGGCGCGATCTACGTCAACTACGCGGTGACGACGCTGGTGGCGGTGACCGGCTATTTCCTGTTGTGGGCCCGCACCGATCTCTCGACGGCGGCCCAGCTCTGGATCTGGCTGCCGTTCTGCGTC
>QHRU01000147.1 GCA_003220225.1 Candidatus Rokuibacteriota bacterium | reverse complement strand
AGAATTGGGGTTGGGAGCTCGACCTGTCGGTGCCAAGCCGCAATCCTTGTAGGCGCCGATGAGCGCCACCATCCTGCCCGAAGCCTCGTGTGGACCCTAGGCGGCGAGGGCCTCGCCGACCACGTCGAACGACGCCGACTCTGACGTATTCCTGATGAAACCCGCCGGGGTCATCACCGAAACTGAACTGGCCGTCCCGGCCAGCAGCCGCCCCAACGACCCTCGCCCGGAGAACTCGTAGAGGAGGACGGGCAGGTCGCCGCCGCTGGCGACTGCCGAGGTGAGGTGAGAGAGCTCACTATCGAGCCGACGCAACTCGGCGAGGATGTTCGCCCGCCGCTGATTCAGCGTGTCGCCATCAGGGCGTAGCTCATCGCCTTCCTCGACACGGGCTCGATGGTCGTCGAGGAGATCCGGGAGAGCGTCGGGAAGCCATCCGGCGGATCACGGAAGCGCTGATCCGGTTCGGACTCGCCTCGAGCGCCCTGCGCTGCGCGGGCGGCATCGCGTCGACGGCCTCGGGCGGATATTCGACGCGGTGAGGCCCCGCCCTCAACGCCAGCGCCGTCGGACGGTTCTCGAAGCACCGGTCACAGCGGCCGATGCCTCCGGTGCGGATGAAGCGTTGGCACTCGAAGCAGCGATCGCGCTCGCGATGCGGCTGCCGCACGACGTTGCGCCGATACACCATCAGCGTGTCGCTCAGGCGTGGCCATCGGGGCAGCGGGATCTCCTGGGTCAACGTCCAGTTCAATCGGAGCTCACGATGAAAGCGCACGGACCCGGTGGCGCCGTCGTGGCGCTCGCCCACGTAGATCACGATCTCGCCGCGGTACGCGCGCAGCGCCGCATAGCTCGCGTCGTCATCCTCGTAGGGAGGCCAGCAGAGAAACAGCGTACGGTCGGGATGGCGACCCACGGCGGCCTCCGAGGACCCGCGCCGGATCCGGCTCCAGGGCTTTCGGTCCCGTATGTGGAACCGGTTCACCGCCCGCGCATTCGGCGGCGCGAGATCGTAGGCGATCACGTCGACGCCGCGTGCCTGCAGGAGCGCGCTCCAGTACCCCATCCCCGCGCCGCATTCGAGGAGCGGCGCGTGCTTGGCCAGGACGTCGAGCGCCTCGTTCGTGGGAATCGCCCAGGAGAACAGTGCCGCCAGCTCGCGACGCCGGCCGCGCAGGTCGAGGATCTCGGAGACCGCCGGTGGCAGCGGTGCGGCGGTGAGGATCGTGAAGAGGTCGAGATACGGGTTGTCGACGGCGCCGAGCGTTCGCCACCGACGCGCTGCGTGGAGACGCGTCTCGTAGAGGTCGAGACGGCGGAGCGCTTCGCGCCACTGGTCTTCTGTCGTGGTGAACGGCAGGCCGAGGTCCGAGCGCACGGCCGTGGCAAACCTGGCCTTGAACGCCTCGTACGTTTCGAGCTTGCGGAGCTCCGCGAGTGTGAGGGGTGAGAGCCACTTGGATCGGCCCGCCAACCGTCGACCCCGGGGAACGTGACGCCAGGTATCGGGGCCGGCCGGCTCGACGGCGTTGCCGCACGCGGCACAGATGAGGTGACGGTCCACCAGAACAGGTCGCCCCGCGCTGACGAGTGGTCGCGGCTGTATGGAATGGTCGCGCTTCGCGGACGCGCTGTCGCGGCCGGCGTAGTCGCCCACAAAAGCTCCGCCCGCCGGTCGCGACAGCATCTGACTCATCGCCTCAGCCGTCGTCGTGGTGATGATCGTGGTCCCATCAGGCCCCCACGCCTTCATCCCGGTCACCGCGCAGGACGCCCGCGTCGTAGACGATCTCGCCGTCCACGACGGTGAGAACGGGCCGCGTCCGGCGCATGTCGGTGTCGCTCACACTGAAGTAGTCGCGATCGAGGACCACCAGATCGGCGAGCTTGCCGACCTCGATCGAGCCGAGATCGTTTTCTCGGTTGAGGTACCAGGCATTGGCGCGCGTGTACGCGTAGAGCGCTTGCTGCCGGCTGATCTGCTGCCCGGGATTGATCTGCTGGCCGAGGACATTGAGGCCGGTCGTCGCGTAGTGCATCGCGAACCAGGGGTTATGCGGCGCGATGTGGACACCGTCCTCGTGCAAGCCCGCTGGGATGCCGCTCGCGATGATTTGCGGGTAGAGCGGTCCCAGGGGCAGTCCATCAGCGCGCGGGACACCGTTCAACCAGGTGAACCCGGACATGGAGACGCCGCAGTTCAGCGCCTTGAGCCTCGCAAGGTGGTCTGGCGTCGCGAAGGCCGCATGTTGCAGCCCCCAACGCAGGTTCTTGATGCCGAACTCGCGGTCCATCGCCTCGTAGGTGGAGACGACCTGCTCGATGGCTGCGCTGCTCGTCGGGGTGCCGGCTTGCGCGTTCTCGTTGCGCCAGCCTGCCTTGGCGACCAGGCGCTGTGACTCGTACCAGACCGCGTAGTTGTCGGGACTCGACGGCGTCGCGAACGGCGCGGCCCACTCGCCGATGGCGCCGGTGCGCACCATGTCGTCGCCGAAGAAGAAGAACTGGTTCTTGAGTCGCTCGCGCAGCTCGGGTAGCTGGTGGTCTAGATCACCGAGCGCGGGGATGAAGGGCTGGTTGTGCAGGAAGTTGATTTGCAGCCGAATGAATGACCGACCCTCGCGGTGCAGCGCGAGCCACGCGTCGTACATGCGGTAGTGGTTAAGGGTAAAGAGCGGGTGCGTCGGCTGCGGATCGAGCGAGGCCGGGTCGAGCGTTCCGGTCGCCACCGCCACCAGCGTCTGGTCGAGCACCGCGGTGATTCCGACGCTCGCGGAAAACGCCTGAGCGTCGAGAGCGCTGCGCTTTTTGTCCTCGAAGGTCTGGCGGATGCGCAGGTGGTACAGCGCGCGGTTCGCGTGGTTCACGCCCGCGACAGTGGTGAGCGAGCCGTCCGCGCCGACGACGCACGGCCCGGCGAGCGGCGCCGTCGCGCTCTCGAAGAACTGCTTGCCCAACGTGTTGGTGCGCGCCGGTCCGCCGCCCCCCTGGTAGAGGAACACTGGCCGGTCGGGCACCGCCGAGTCGATTTCCGCGAGCGTCGGCAGGCGCAGCTCGGCGAACATCCGCGGGGTGCCGGCGCCCATCGCGGTGATGAACTGCCCCGGGGGCACGTCGCGCCGGCGCGCGGCGAGGAGTTCCAGGACTTCGGCGATGTTCGAGGCAAGCTCCCACTGCGCGACGTGATAGCCGGGCCGGTTGGCGAGGCTCACGAAGTGGGTGTGGCTCTCGATGATCCCGGGTACCACCGTGCGGCCCTTAAGATTGATGACGCGCACGCCGGGACCCTGGGCGTGCGCACCATTGCCGACGGCCGTGAAGCGCCCGTCTTTGACGGTCACCGACGACACGATGCTGTTCCCAGCGTCCATCGTGTGGATCCGGCCGTTGACGAAGACCAGCGTTCCCGACGTGTCGTCGATGCTGCTCGCCACCGCGGGGCTCGCGGTCGTCGTTATCGCGGCCTGAGCTCCGCCGAAGGCGGCCGCGGCCGTGGCGCCGGTCTTCAGAAAGTTCCGACGCGAGAGCTCATTCTTTGCCGATGGATCTTCCTCCTTCATCGCGGCACTCTCCTCTCTATCGCTCAGCGTCCCCCACCACCACGGCCTTCGCGCAGCACGCCCGCGTCGTAGACGACGTTGCCGCCGACGACGGTGAGGATCGATCGAATCTTCTTGAGGTCCTCGTCTGGTACGGTGAAGTAATCGCTGTTGAGAACGACGAGGTCGGCCAACTTGCCTTCCTCGATGGTTCCCAGCTGATCCTCCTCGCGCAGGAACCACCCATTCCGCTTCGTGTAGAGCTCCAGGACTTCCTGACGCGTGATCTGCTGGTTGGGGTTGATCAGCACGCGTCGTGTGTTCAGGCCGGTTGTGGCAAAGTACATGTGGAGCCACGGATTCATCGGCGCGATCTGCATGCCATCCGAGCTCATGCCGGCGTGGATGCCACCGTCGACGATGAATCTGAACGGCGGACCTGCATACGGCGCGACGGTACTTGTGGGCAGGGCTCCCCCGAGGTACTGCCACCCGGTGAGAGAGAGGCTCCCGCCGAGATTCTTGAACCGAGTGATCCACTCCCGGGTGATGCCCGGAACGTGCGCGATGACCCACCGCGTCTCCGCGACGATTCCGGGCACAGCGGCATCGGCGACCTCGTAGCCCATGATCTCGAGCTCGAAGTCCGCGGCGTTGCTCGTGGGTGACTGGCGTCGCCCCAGAGAGTGGACCTCAGCCCGCCAGCCCGCCTTGGCGACCTTCGTCGCCGCATCGTTGAATCGCGCGATGCTGGCCGCATTCGTCGCCGACGGCACGACGGTGATGAATTCGCCGATCGCCCCGGTCCTGACCATGTCGTCGCCGAAGAACTGGAACTGATTCTTGAGCCGCTGCACGAGCTCCGGCAGGGCGGGGTCAGTCTCCATGTGCAGGAAGTTGATGCGCAGCCGAACGATTCCGTTGCCCTCGTCGTACACCGCCAGGAACGGCAGGTGCATCGTGAAGTTGTCTTCGTGCGCCGCGCCGTCCGTCTCGGGATTCGTCGCGCTCGTCTGGAAGGCGCCCTGGTCGAGGTGGGTCGTCACCCCGACCTGGGCCGCGTAGGCGATCGCGTCGCGAACGCTGCGCTTGCGCTGCTCGAAGCCGTCCGCGGCGTTCCGGAGGAGCGTCTGTCGAAGCAAATTCAGAGCTCGGCCTGAACCGTTGTTCCCTGGGCTCGAGGTCGTGGCGATGCTCCCGTTCGCGGCGACGACCACACCGTTGGCCTCGAAAAAGTTCTTGCCCAGGGTGTTGGTCGACGTCGGGCCGGTGAAGCCCTGCAAGATGAACGCCGGATTGTTCGGCACCGCGGCATCGAGTTCGGCGAGTGTCGGGAGGCGCGGTGTCGGCTCGGAGGGCGGCCAGAAATGATTCTGGTTGAAGCCTCCGATCGTCGTGATCCAAGCGCCGGCGGGAATCCCCGCCGCGCGAGCGGCATACATCGCTTGAATGTCCGCGATGGAGTACGCGTTCTCCAGCGGCGTGTGGTACCCGGGTCGATTGCCCATCAACACGATGTGGTTGTGGTTGTCGATGATGCCGGGCACGACCGTGCGTCCCTGCAGGTTGATCACCTGCGTGCCCTTGCCCTGATGATCGCGGGCACCGTGACCGACCTCGGCGAACCGTCCGTCCTTGATGGCCACCTCCGTCACGACGCGGTTCGTGCCGTCCATCGTGTGGATCTTGCCGTTCCACAGGATGAGATCGGGTCCCTTGGGCGGCATCGGGGGATCGGCGGTCACGCGATTGGCGGACGTCGTGAGCCAGCCCGCCACGCCACCGAACGTCGCAGCGACGCCCGCCGTGGCGCCGGTTTTCAGAATCGTTCGTCTCGAGATCGACTTCGTCTTCATGCCCCTCTCCTCGCGAGGCTTCACTGGGCCGGAGCGCAAAGCGGTACGCCACCGTCAAGCGGTGTCAGCCCGCCTGTTGCGCGCGATGCACGGTTTCCCAGGTTAGCTATGGCCCGCGCGCGATGACCGCGCCGCGGGGTTCGAAGACGCTACTCGTCCGGTGTGGAAGCGGTGATTCGCGGTCACGATCCGATACTGTCGATGATGATGTCCGCCGTGAGCGCGAGGTGGTCGTCCAGCGCCTTGATGGCGAGGTGGAATTGCTGGTGCAGCATTCGCCAGCGCTCGAACGAGGGGCCGGGCTCGCCGCGTGGCGGCAGCGGGGTCGCCGCCAGCGCATCGTGGGCCGTGCGTACCCGCTCTTCCCAGTGCCCGTCACCGAGCTCGATCGCCCGCCGCAGCGCCAGCCCTTCGAGGTCGAGGAAGTCAGCACCTCCCGCGTCCGCTGCCGGCTTCGGGATCGACTCGGTCGAGGACGGTCCACGCCGGGCCGCCCTCGCCGCCATGGCCGTCCGCAATGTCCTGGCGCTCCGGAAACATCCTGAGTGGCTCAAAGTCGGGGAGCAGGTCGGACCCACACAGCGTCGTCGCATCCCGGTGCTCATGCTGATCGCGTGCGGCGACGACGTGGACCGCATCGTGGGGCCCGAGCCGGGGGCGGCCGCGTTTGGGATGTCCATCTGGCTACCCACCCATCTGCAAGCTGTCCATCTGGCTACCCACCCATCTGCAAGCTGTTTAACAGAGTGTGCAATCCGCGCGTACGGCTTGTCTTCCTAAATCCTCGCGTGCGTTGACCTCGATCTGTGGCACGGGAAATGCCCTCTACCACAACCAACTAGAGTGATCACCCAGCTCCCCGGCGGCGGCGAGCGCTGGTATACCGTGCGCGAGGCGGCGAGCCTCTGCCACCGCGCCGAGGCACCATCCGAAATCTTCTCTCGAAGTACGAGCTGCCACGACGGCTCGTCCGGGGCCCTGGCAGGAACCCGAGAAGGATCGCCCTGCGCTCCCCGTCGACCATCCTCTGCAGCGTCTCACCCTCCGCCCCTGACTCGGCAGAATGCCGTTCGACCGCACAGCAGTCTCAACAACGCGACGCCCACGGAGTTCGAGCAGATCACCACGAAGCGGGCAGACGCCCCGATTCTGACAAGCACGCTGCGCACCGGTCACGATCACTGTCCGTGCCGTGTACCCGAATGGGGGTCTCAAATACCCTCCTTCGCCGGTAGACAATCATGGGCATTGTTGCGATCTCAGTAACCACTATGTAAAAGGTCTGCGATTGTAACAGCACTCGGATCGGCCTGAGAACGCGCCGCTCGGGCCGGAGGCTACCAGCTTGGGCTTGAAGCTCGGAATCTTCGGCACCGGCTACGCGGGGTTGGTCACGTCGGTGTGTCTCGCTCAGCTGGGCCACACCGTGACGGCGATCGACAAAGATCCGGACATCGTGGCGAGCCTTTCTGACGGGAGGCCGACCATCCATGAGCCGGGCCTGCCAGAATTGCTGACCAACAACCTGCAGACGGGCCGACTCAGGTTCACCACGCAGGCCGAGGATGCCATGGCCGCGGCCGAGATCGTGTTTCTCTGCGTGGGAACCCCGCCCAGGGCCGATGGACGGGCGGACCTCGCACAAGTTGAGGAAGTCGCTCGCACCATCGCGCCGCTGCTCGACGGCTACAAGCTGATCGTGGAGAAGAGCACCGTCCCCGCCCGTACCGCCGACTGGATCGACTGGACGATCCGCCGCCTGGCCGGACGAGAGCACCCCTTCGATGTCGCGAGCAACCCGGAATTCCTCCGCGAGGGCTCGGCGGTCCGCGACTTCCTCCAGCCGGACCGGATCGTCATCGGCGCGGACTCCAGCCGTGCGCGGTCGCTCCTACTCGACCTCTATGAGCCCAGCTTCGAGTGTCCGATCGTCGTCACGAGCGTCACGACGGCCGAATTGATCAAACAGACGGCGAACGCCTTTCTCGCCACCAGGATCTCGTTCATCAACATGATCTCCGACCTCTGCGAGAAACTCGGCGTGGACGTTACGACCGTGGCCAGCAGCGTCGGCCTGGACTCGCGGATCGGTGGCCACTTTCTCAGTGCGGGCCTGGGCTTCGGCGGCTCCTGCCTGCCCAAAGACTTGAGCTCGCTGATCAAGGTAGCCGAGGACAACGGCGTGGACGTCAGCATGCTCAGAGACGTGGAGCACATCAACACCGCTCGTGTGGACCGGCTACTTGCGAAGGTCGAGCGGGCGTTGTGGGTGCTGCGGGACAAGGTCATCGGTATCCTCGGCGTGGCGTTCAAGCCGGATACAGACGACATTCGCGGGGCGCCGAGTCTCGGGGTCGTCCCCCGGCTTCACGGCGCCGGGTCGATCCTGCGCATCTACGACCCCGCCGCCGGGCCTAACTTGCAACGGCTGTATCCGCCCGATGATCGCCTCACCTACGCGAACTCGGCCCTCGAGGCGGCCCGAGATGCCCACGCGCTCCTCATCCTCACCGACTGGAACGAGTTCCGGTCTCTGGACCTCGGCCAGCTGCGGTCCCTCATGCGAACCCCGATCATCGTTGACGGGCGAAATCTCTTCGAGCCGGCGCAGGTCCAGGCAGCCGGTTTCGAGTACTACAGCCTCGGCCGCGGGGAGGCGACCCTGCGCGTTGAGCCAAAGCGGGTGTATGTATGAGCGTCCGCAGCCCATCCTCCACGACCGTGTTGATCACCGGAGCCGCCGGGTTCCTCGGCTCGCACCTCTGCGACTGTTTCCTGAAGCGAGACTGGCATGTCATCGGGATCGACAACCTGCTGACGGGGGCGGCCACGAACCTGGCACACCTGGCTTCCGACACCCGGTTCCGGTTCCTGCGGCACGACGTCACGAAGCCATTCGTCGTCGACGATCCCATCGACCTCGTCCTGCATTTCGCCTGTCCCGCCAGCCCCCGGGACTATCTGCAGCATCCCATTCACACCCTCAAGGTCGATAGCGTCGGCACCCTGCACACGCTCGGCATCGCCAAGGCGCACCGGGCGCGATACCTGGTCGCCTCCACCAGCGAGGTGTACGGCGATCCCCAAGTCCACCCGCAGCCTGAATCGTACTGGGGCCACGTCAACCCGATCGGTCCGCGGAGCGTGTACGACGAAGCCAAGCGCTTCGCCGAAGCGTTGACGATGGCCTACCATCGCGCGCACGGCCTGGACGCGCGCATCGTCAGAATTTTTAACACGTACGGCCCGCGCATGCGCGCGGGAGACGGTCGCGTCATTCCGCAGTTCATCACCCACGCGCTGTCGGGCATCCCCTTGCCGATACACGGTGACGGCCGGCAGACGCGGAGCTTCTGCTTCGTTGACGATCTCGTCGACGGCATCTACCGGCTCGCCACCTATGACGCATTGGCGGGCGAAGTGTTCAACCTCGGCAATCCCGACGAGGTCACCCTTCTCGAGCTGGCCGAAATGGTCACCTCGCTCGTCGGGACCACGCTGGACATCGTCCACCTGCCGCTGCCCCAGGATGATCCTACGCGTCGGCGGCCGGACACCCTGAAGGCCCAGGCCGGGCTCAGTTGGGCCCCGACCGTGCCTCTGCGGGAGGGGCTCCGGCGAACGATTGAGTGGTTCGCGAGCGCGACGCCAGCGCGTCATTACCAGGTCCCGGCGGCGTAGGAGAGCCCGCATGTCGATCGCCGCCTCAGCCAAGTCGCCGACGGCCGATGCCCCGATCGCTCAGGTGATCAGCCCGGAGATTCGCCGCGCGAGCACGTCGATCTGCGCCGCGGTGCTCCCCCGGCCGCTCGTCCGCGGCAAATTCATCTTCGTCGGCGACGAAAAATTCTACGTTCGCGGCGTGACCTACGGGGCGTTTCACCCCGATGCGAGCGGCCACGAGTACCACGACCCGGACGTCATTGAGCGCGACTTCGCCCAGATGGCCGCGAACGGGATCAACGCCGTCCGCATCCCGCACACGACCCCTCCGCGCTCCCTGCTCGACGTGGCCCAGCGGCACGGACTCCGGGTCATGGTGGGATTGTCCGCCGAACAATATGTGGGCTTCCTCGTCGATCGCAAGAAGGAGATGGCCGAGATCGAGGCGTTGATCCGCGGGAGAGTCCGCGAGTGTGCCGGTCACCCGGCGCTCCTGTGCTATGCCCTCGGCAATGAGATCCCGGCGCCGATGGCGCGCTGGCTGGGTCGCCCAAAGATCGAGCGCTACCTCAAGCGGCTTTGCCGGGTGGTCAAGGACGAGGACCCGGACGGGCTCGTGACCTACGTCAACTATCCCACGACGGAATACTTCCAGCTCCCGTTCCTCGATCTCGTGTGCTTCAACGTCTACCTCGAGTCCCCGGCGCGGTTCGAGGCGTACCTGGGGCGTCTGCAAAATATCGCCGGTGACCGACCGCTCATCATGAGCGAACTGGGACTCGACGGTCTCCGCAATGGCGACGACGTGCAGGCGCAGTCGCTCGACTGGCAGGTGCGGACGGCGTTCGCGACTGGATGCGCCGGCGTGTTCGTGTTCTCGTGGACCGACGAGTGGTACCGGCATGGCCATGACGTGGAGGACTGGGCATTCGGCCTCACGCGCGCCGATCGTTCGTCCAAGCCCGCCCTCGAGGTCGTCCAGGAGGCGTTCGCCGACGTGCCCTTCGCACCGAGCCTCCCGTGGCCCCGGATCTCGGTGGTCGTGTGCACGTACAACGGCGCACGCACCATTCGCGACTGCTTCGAAGGATTGCGGCGACTCGCGTATCCCGATTACGAGGTTATCGTGGTGGATGACGGATCGACGGACGAGACCGCTGCCATCGCACGCCACTACGACTGCCGGCTGATCCGGACCGAGAACCGTGGCCTCGCCAGTGCGCGCAACACGGGCCTGAAGGCAGCCACGGGCGAAATCGTCGCCTATCTCGACGACGATGCCTACCCCGATCCGCACTGGCTCACCTACCTCGCCGCTCGGTTCCTGAGCACGTCGCACGCCGCGGTGGGTGGACCGAACCTCGCCCCGCCTGGCGATGGACCCATCGCCGAGTGCGTCGCGCGTGCGCCGGGCGGGCCCGTTCACGTCCTGCTGACCGACAGCGAAGCCGAGCACATCCCTGGATGCAACATGGCGTTCCGCAAAGCCTGCCTCGAGGCGATCGGCGGGTTCGATCCGCAATTCCGTACCGCCGGCGACGACGTGGACGCATGCTGGCGGCTGAAGGAGCGTGGCTGGACGTTGGGCTTCAGCGCCGCCGCCATGGTCTGGCACCACCGCCGAAACTCGGTGCGCACCTACTGGAAGCAGCAGATCGGCTACGGCCGGGCAGAAGCGATGCTGGAGCGGAAGTGGCCCGAGAAGTACAACGGCCCCGGGCACGTGCGTTGGACCGGTCGCATCTATGGCAGCGTCCTGACCTGTGCTCTCCGGTGGCGCCGGGCGCGCGTCTACCACGGCATCTGGGGCGTCGCGCCCTATCAGTCCCTCTACGAGCCAGCCCCGAGCCTGCTCGCTTCGCTGCCACAGATGCCGGAATGGTATCTGATGATCGCCATGCTGGTGGCATTGTCGGCGTTGAGCTTCGTCTGGAGCCCAATCAAGCTCTTGCTGCCCGTGCTGGTCATCGCGGCCCTGCCGCCACTGACGCAGGCTTGCGTGAGCGCCATGCGCGCTTCCTTCCCGGATACGCGGAGCGACCGTGGGGCCCGGATGAAGCGGCGGTTGTTGACCGCGGCCCTCCACCTGCTCCAGCCGCTTGCTCGCCTGCGCGGGCGGCTCCGAGAGGGCCTCACTCCCTGGCGCTGCCGGGGCACGGTGCAACCGGCACCGCTCTGGCCGGTGACGAGCTCGATGTGGAGCGAGCGCTATAAGGCTCAGGAGCAGCGCCTCGATGTTCTCAAAGCGACCCTGCGGGAGGAGGCCGCCTGCGTGCTGCTGGGCGGCGAGCACGACCGCTGGGATCTGGAGGTGCGGGGCGGGTTCTTCGGGGCCGCCCGGCTGCTGATGGGGGTCGAAGATCATGGTGGTGGGCAACTCGTGCGGCTACGGTGCTGGCCATACATCCCGACGCGTGGCCCGGTCCTCACGGTCGGGTTTGCGGCGCTCAGCCTCGGCGCGCTTCACGACGACGCGTGGCCAGCCGCCGCGGTCCTCGGCCTCGTTGCGCTGCTGTCCGCCGTGCGCACGCTCGAGCAGTGCGGAGCGGCCATGGCCACGATCACGCGTGGCCTCAGACGACTCATGGACGAGCGTGCGTGATGAGCAGCGTCGCCCTCTACCAGCGGCTGCTGCGCGAGGCGCGTCCGTACTGGCTTCACCTCGCGCTCCTGTCCGGGCTCGGGCTGCTCGCGACCCCTGTCGCGCTGCTCACTCCGGTGCCGCTCAAGATCGTGGTGGATTCGGTTCTGGGTCGACACCCGCTGCCGGCGTTGTTGCAGCCGTTCGTCCCGGACGCTGCTGCGCCGTCCCCCGACACGACCCTGTTGTTGGCGATCGGCCTGCTCGTGGCCGTGGCAGCGATCGGTCAGGTGCAGACGCTCGCGAGCACGCTGTTGCGCGCCTACGTCGGGGAGCGGCTGGTCCTCGGGTTCCGAGCCCGCCTCGTGGACCAGGTCCAGCGGCTGTCCGCCTCGTATCACGACTCGCGAGGAACCGCCGACTCCGTCTACCGCATCCAGCAGGACGCCGCCGCGATCCAGAATATTGTGATCGAAGCCATCATTCCGTTCGCCACCGCGGCGATCACCCTCGTGACGATGATCGCCGTGACCGCGGGGCTGGACTGGCAGCTCGCCCTCGTCGCGCTGGCCATCTCGCCGCCGCTGTTTTTCGTGTCGCGCGTCTATCGCCCGCGCATGCGTCGCGAGTCGCGGCGTGCGAAACGGCTGGAGAGTGCGGCGCTGGCGGTGGTGCAGGAGACGCTGGGGGCCCTGCGCGTGGTCAAGGCCTTCGGCCAGGAGGCGCGCGAGACCGACCGGTTCGTCCGTCGCTCCCGTGAGGGGGTGGCGGTCCGCGTCGGCCTCGCGCTGCTCGAAGGCCGCTACGGCCTCTGCGTCGGGCTCACGATGGCGGTCGGTATGGCCGCCGTCCTGCTCATCGGCGTCCGCCACGTCCGCTCGGGCGCGCTCACGCTGGGACAGCTGCTGATCGTGATGGGGTACCTGGCGCAGCTGTATCAGCCTTTGAAGACGATCAGCCGAAAGACGTCGAGTTGCCAGTTCTACCTCGCGAGCGCGGAGCGAGCCTTTGCATTGCTCGACGAGCGACCCGATGTCCCTGAGCGATCGGACGCGCGATCGATCGTGCGCGCCGCCGGCACCGTCGCGTTCCGCCACGTGTCCTTCGCCTACAACTCGGACCATCCGGTGCTGCACGACGTCTCGTTCGAGGTGCCACCCGGTACGCGCGTCGCGATCGAGGGGCCAACGGGCGCCGGCAAGACGACCCTTGTGGCTCTCCTGATCCGCTTTTACGATCCGACCGCTGGTGGCATCCTTCTCGACGGCGTGGACCTCCGGGATTACCGCCTCGCCGACCTCCGCAACCAGTTCACCATCGTGCTCCAGGAGCCCGTCCTGTTCTCGACCAGCGTCGCCGAGAACATCGCCTATGGACGCCCGGGGACGAACGAACTCGACATCGTCCGGGCGGCGGCGGCGGCGGGCGCGCACGACTTCATCGTCGGGCTGCCTCGTGGCTACGCGACCCCGGTGGGGGAGCGCGGTATGCAGCTCTCCGGGGGTGAGCGCCAGCGGATCGCGTTGGCGCGCGCGTTCCTGAAGGACGCGCCGCTCTTGATCCTCGACGAGCCTACGAGCTCGGTCGACGTGAAGACGGAAGCCGCGATCCTCGACGCGATGGATCGTCTGATGCAGGGTCGCACCGCCTTTGTGATCACACACCGGACGAGCGCAGTCGCGACCTGCGACGTGCGGTTGCAATTGGAGCGGGGCCATCTCGTGGAGATGGCGCCGTCTCTCACATGCCAGGAACGGTGAGCGTGACCGGCGTGAAGACGACACCGCCGCGCGAGCGAGTCACCGCAGCGTCACGCGAGTGGAACAGGACTTGGCGGAGAGGACAGTCGAACGACGACCGGGTCGCCCGCCTGATGGCGGAGACCCTCGAGCAAGGGCTGTCTCGTCTGCGAGGACGGTCCGTACGAATCCGGGAGATACGCCGCGAGTTCTTGCGGTCGAGCTCGAGTTTCCGAACGGAGCGCCTGCACGTCGTGCTCGACGGAGGCAACCCACTGCGGGTGTTCTTCAAAGACCTGAACCCGGAGCATCAGATGGACAAAGCGCGGACGGTCCGAGAGTTCTCCCTCGCGTCCAGCCATCGGGAACTGCAGATGTATCAATCCGTCCTCTCACCAGCGCACTTCGGAACGCTCCATCTCTACGCGTCGCGCTGGGACGATCGCGGTCTTTATTGGATCTTTCTCGAAGACGGTGGCAGGACGTTGCTTCGGAGCTTCGCCGACGTGGAACGCTGGACGGTGGCGGCCCGATGGGCGGCGCGCTTTCACGCAGCGACCCGCGATCTGCCGGAGGCCCAGACCAGCTTTCTTCCCCGCTACGACCACTCGCATTACCGCGAGTGCGCCGAGCGCGTTCGCCAGATTCTGCCGAATCTCGAAGCCGGAGAGCGTCGGCTCGTGAGCGGGGGACTCGACTGCTACGCCAAGTGCATCGACTGGTTGGGCGCCCGGCCGCGGACGGTGATCCACGGCCAATTCTTCGGACAAAACATCATGCTCCGCACAGGACACGCGGGCCCAGAGGTTGCCGTGATCGACTGGGAAACGGCGGCGCTGGGTCCGGGCAGCTTCGATCTGGTGAGCCTCAGCTCCGGCAAGTGGACCAGGCAGCAGCGGCACGCCTTGCAGGCCGCGTACTTCGAAGCGTATCAAGCCGAAACGCGACAGCCGATGGACTGGGAGAGTTTTTGTCGCGACCTCGCCCCCGTCGTTCTCTATCAGTCCCTGAAGTGGCTGGCCTGGTGGGGACATCACCGACGCCTGTCTCACAAATTCTCGAACTTCATGAAGGAGCTGGGAACGGTTCTCGAAGAACATTTCGCCACGGGTTGACCGACATGTCCGTGGGGGAGTCGTGGATGAAGCTCGAGTTCACTGAGGCCGAGGTCAACGAGCGTGTCGCCCCGTTTGCGGCCGTGCTCGCTCAGGAAGAATTCCACAAAGAGGTCGATCGGCTTTGCGTCTCCGAGCGGCGTTGGGGGACTCGACGGGAGATGCGCGCCCGGGCACTCAAATGGCACGGAGACCGCTGTACCTTCGAGATCGCGGTGAGAACGGAGAGCGGCTGGCATCACGTGATCGGGAAAGTGTACAAGACAGACCGCTCGGACGTTTTTCAGGCCATGGAAGCCCTGCGACGGGCTGGCTTCAGCGAGGACGCGGAGTTCTCGATTCCCCAGCCGCTCGTCTACCTGTCTTCATTGGGCGTCCGGCTCGAAGAAAAAGTTCGGGGGCCGTCGGCCAAGGATCTCTTTTTGAACGGTGGCCCGCACGAGCACATCGCGGCCGCCGAGCGGTGTGGGCGGTGGCTCGCACGTTTCCATGCAGTGAGTCCACGGCTCGGCAACGTCGCCGACCTCGGCGCGGAGTTCGTGCGTTATCGGTATTGGACAGACCGGGTGACCGACTTCGGAGAGCCGCTCGCCAGCAAGTCCGAGCGGCTATTCGAGGAGCTCAACACTGCAGCACCCACCCTCGCGGCCATCGAAGGCTGCGGCGGGCATGGCAGCTACATCCCGGAGCACGTGATCTTGAGCGGGTCGCGCACGGCGGCCATCGATCTGGATGAGTATGATGTGGGCGACCCCAGCCGAGACGTCGCGTGGTTCGTCGTGTCTCTCCAGCGTTTGGCGCTCAGGTACCTTGGCTCTCTCCACGCCTTGGACAGCGCCGCCCAACAATTCTTGAGCATGTACGTCGCGTCGGGTCGCGAGGACGCCATAGTCAATTTCCCCTTCTACCGGGCCTTGGAGTGCCTGCACGGCGCGAAGCGCGATATTGTCGGCCAGACTCCCCCCGCGCCTGACCGGGCCGAGATCATGCTCGACGAAGGACTTCGTGCCCTGTGCTGAGGCGAGCGTCGTCGCTTGTCCTGGTCGCGTTCGCCGTCGCAGTCGGCGTCTCGGGGTACTTCTATGCGCAGAGCAGGGGCGACCCACCCAAATATCGGATGGGGCGGGTCGAGCGAGGGCCCCTGACCGCCGCCGTGTCCGCCACCGGCACCCTCAACGCCGTCATCACCGTCCAGGTCGGCAGCCAGGTCTCCGGCCAGATCAAGGAGCTTTTCGTCGACTTCAACTCGCTCGTCGAGAAGGGCCAGGTCATCGCCCGCATCGATCCGCAGATCTTCGAGACGCAGGTGAATCAGGCGAGGGCCGATCTGGAGGTCGCAAAGGCCGCCGTGCTGAACCAGACGGCCACCCTCGAGAAGGCCCACGCCGACGTCGAGAATGCGCGCGCCGCGCTGGCGCAGGCCAAGGCGCAGACGGCGAAGTCCGACGTCGCGATGATGGACGCCCGGCGGCAGTACGACCGGGGCGCCGAGCTGTTCCGGCGCCAGCTGATCGCCCAGGCGGAGCGTGACACCGCACAGGCGAATCACGAGCAGGCCGTCGCGCAATCCGAGTCGGCGCGCGCGAGTGAGAAGGCGCTCGAGGCGAGCATCCGGTCCGCCCGGGCCCAGCTGAAGGTTCAGGAGGCGCAGCTGCAGTCTGCACGGGCGCAGGTCGACCTGAAGCAGGCCGCGCTCAGCCAGGCGGAGACGAACCTGGCGTACACGACGATCCGTGCGCCCGTGGACGGTGTCGTCGTCTCGCGCGCCGTGGACGTGGGCCAGACCGTCGCGGCGAGCCTGCAGGCGCCGACGCTCTTCACGATCGCGCGGGACCTCACGAAGATGCAAGTCGAGACGAGCGTCGACGAGGCAGACATCGGCCGACTCCGCGTGGGGAACAGAACAACGTTCACCATCGACGCGTTCCCAGGCCAGACGTTTCGGGGCACCGTCTCGCAGATCCGCAAGGCGGCGCAGATCGTGCAGAACGTCGTCACGTACACAGTGATCGTGGCGGTGGACAATCCGGGCGGGCGACTTCTGCCCGGCATGACCGCCAACGTCAAGCTCGTCGTCGTGGAGAAGCCGGACGTGCTGAAGATCCCCAACGCCGCACTCCGCTATCGGCCGGCGGGCTCCGACGCTGTTCACACGGCCGCGCCGGCGTCCGCCATGAAGGCAGGACGCAGCCAAGGCGCGAGCGACGGTGCGGCCGGGAGCGGCGGCGGCACGCGCGGCCGCGCGTTCGTGATCGACGGCGGGGGCACGCCGAAGGCGGTCGCGATGACGCTCGGCATCAGCGATGGCTCGTCGACCGAGGTGCTCTCCGGCGACCTGCGCGAGGGCCAGGAGGTGATCGTGGGCGCCGCGGGCGGCAGTCGTCCGGGCTCGAGCGGCTCGTCGCCACGCCTCAGACTCTGACCGTGGGCCCGATCATGGTGACCGACGGACTCACGAAGGACTACCACCTCGGCCCCCACACCGTCCACGCGCTCCGCGGTGTCAGCGTCGAGATCGAACGTGGCGCGTTCATCGCCGTCATGGGCCCATCAGGCTCGGGCAAGTCGACGTTCATGAATCTGCTCGGCTGTCTCGACACCCCGACGAGGGGCCGCTACCTGCTCGACGACGACGACGTCGCGGGGCTGTCGCGCGACACGCTCGCACGGATCCGTAGCGCGAAGATCGGCTTCGTCTTCCAGCAGTTCAATCTGCTGCCGCGCACGAGCGCGCTGGACAACGTGACGCTGCCGCTGCTCTACGCCAGGATCCCGGCGCGCGAGCGCCGCACGCGGGCGCGGGAGCGCCTGGCCCAGGTCGGCCTCGCCGACCGCGAGCACCACCACCCGAGTCAGCTCTCTGGCGGGCAGCAGCAGCGCGTCGCCATCGCGCGTGCGCTCGTCAACGATCCGGCCGTGGTCCTGGCCGACGAGCCGACGGGCAACCTCGACACACGCACCAGCATGGAAATCCTGGCGCTACTCCAGCGCCTCAATGAAGCGGGGCTGACGATCGTCCTCGTGACGCACGAGCCCGACATCGCGATGCACGCGGGCCGGACGCTCACGTTTCGCGACGGACGCCTGCTGCGGGACGACCCGGTCTCTTCGCCGCGCGACGCCGCCGCGCAGCTGGCGCTCCTCGAAGAGGAGGTCGTGGCGTGAATGTCTGGCAGAGCGCCCGGATCGCCGTCCGCGCGCTGCGGGTGAATAAACTGCGCAGCGCATTGACGATGCTGGGCATCATCATCGGCGTGGGCGCTGTCATCGTCACGGTGGGCGTGGGCGCGGGGGCGCAGGCGCGCGTGGCCGAGCAGATCGAGAGCCTCGGCTCGAACCTCATCATCCTCATGTCCGGCAGCGTGACTTCGAGCGGCGTCCGGCTCGGGCAGGGCACCCAGCTCACGATCAGCGAAGACGATGCCGCCGCCATCGCTCGTGAGGTCCCGGCCGTACAGGTGGCAGCGCCGTCCGTGCGTGGCACCGCGCAAGTCGTCTACGGCAATCTCAACTGGGCCACGACGATCCAGGGCGTGACCGCGGATTACGTCGAGGCCCGGGACTGGCCGCTCGTTACCGGGCGGCCGATCGGGCCGGAGGACGTCGAGGGCGCCACCAAAATTGCACTGCTCGGACAGACCACCGTCCTGAATCTCTTCGGGGATGCGGACCCGCTCGGTCAGATCATTCGGATTCAGAAGGTCCCGTTCACTGTGATCGGGATGCTGCATCGCAAGGGGCAAAGCTCCCGCGGGTGGGACCAGGACGACGTCATTCTGATTCCGCTTTCGACGGCGAAGAAGAAGGTGCTCGGCGCAAGCCAGGCCAGTCCGCGCGCGGTCAATACCATCTCCATCAAGATCCGGCCCGGCGCGGACATGGCGGAAGCCGAGGCGCAGACCCGCACGCTCCTTCGGCAACGCCACCGGCTTCAGCCTCATCAGGACGACGACTTCTCGCTGCGGAATCTGACGGAGGTGCTACAAACGCAGGAACGGGCCTCGCAGGTCATGACCTACCTCCTGGCCGCCATCGCGTCGGTCTCGCTGGTGGTGGGCGGGATCGGGATCATGAACATCATGCTGGTGTCCGTGACGGAGCGGACGCGCGAGATCGGGCTCCGGATGGCGGTCGGGGCGCGCGGCCGCGACATTCTCCTGCAGTTTCTCGTCGAGGCCGTCACGCTCTCGCTGCTGGGCGGCGTCGTCGGGATCGCACTCGGTCTCGCCGGCTCGCGCGCGATCACCTACTTCGTCGACTGGCGGACGGTGGTGGCGCCGGAGGCGATCGCGCTGGCCTTCGCGTTCGCAGCCGCGGTCGGCATCTTCTTCGGATTCTATCCAGCGAGGAAGGCCGCACGCCTCGATCCGATCGAGGCGCTCGGCTACGAGTAGTCTCCTCGCCAGTTGCGTTCCCGCGTGAGCGAGGAGGACTGCTGAGATGAATCGAAGGCTCCTGGCCGCCGTCGGCGCCGTGGCGCTCGTCCTTGGGGCGACCGCGGGTATCAAGGTCATCAGGGCGGGGACCCCGGCCGACGGCAAGCATTACGGGCATGTCTTCGTGATCATGATGGAGAACACGGGCTACCGCTCGCTGATCGGTAACCCGAACGCGCCGTGGATCAACCGGGCAGTTGCCACCTACGGGGTCGCCACGAGCTATTACGGCGTCGCCCACCCCAGCCAGCCGAACTACATCGCGGCGACGTCCGGCCTCACGGGCGATCACAGCAATGCGGACCAGACGCTTGACGTCCCGAACATCGTCGACCAGCTCGAGTCACGGGGGAAAACGTGGAAAGCCTACATGCAGTCGTACGCGCTCTGCGGCGGCAACGCCTCGGCCACCGTGTGCGGCAACGAGCTTTACGTACGGAAGCACAACCCGTTCATCTCGTACGCCAACGTGCAGCGCGACCCGACGCGGGTGGCCAAGATCGTCGACCTGCATGAGCTCGAGGCCGACCTCGCTCGCGGCGAAGTCGCCGACTACAACTGGATCAGTCCCGATCAGTGTCATAACATGCACGGTCGCGGCCCGGCGAGCGATGCCTGCAGCTCCTCGCATGCGTCGAAGCTGATCGCCGCTGGCGACGCGTTCCTCGGCAGCTGGGTCGGCAAGATCATGGCCTCGCGCGCCTGGCAGGGGAACCCGGTGATCTTCATCACGTGGGACGAGAGCGACGTGAGCACGACGGGCTCGGGTGGGTTTCCTGACACACGCGGATGCTGCGGCGCCAGCCCGGGCGGCGGACACGTACTCACGGTCGTGATCTCCCGCTCCAACCACACGGCACGCCGCTCGCCCGTCGCCTACAACCACTACGCCCTGCTGCGGACGATCCAGGACGGCTGGCAGCTCGGCTGCCTCGGCGCGACCTGCGACACGGTCAACGTGCCGGTGATGAACGACCTTGTCGGCAAATAGCGGACCGGGGCCCACCAGGAAGAACAAGACCTCGTCAGTGGCCGGCAGCGTGACGACACTGTCTCCAGGCCTATCTTGAATGGACTGTCCAGGCTGATCCGTGTT
>QHRU01000146.1 GCA_003220225.1 Candidatus Rokuibacteriota bacterium | reverse complement strand
CCCGAAGAGGTCTTCGACGCGTGGGCCGAACCCGACCTGTTCAGGCGCTGGTTCGAGCCGCACCGGGCCATTCTCCGCAAGGCCGCGGTCGACGAGCTTTGGTATTGGGAGGCGGACCATGCCGGCCGTCTGTGGGCGCACTACTGCCGCTATCTTCGCGTGGAGCGCCCGCGGCTGTTGGAGTTCGCGTGGATGTCGGAAGCGACGCGCGGGCTCGAGTCCCGGGTGACCCTCGAGATGACGCCGTCCCGCGGCGCCACGGATCTGGTGTTGACGCACAACGGGCTCCCCGACGACGAGATGGGCCGCGGCCACGAGGAGGGCTGGAAGCACTTCACCGGCATCCTGGCCGAGAAGATCAAAGGGCTGCGGTGAGGAGCCGCGACACCCGAAGGAAGGAGAGACGAGCAATGACGAAGCACATGACCGGGACACGTAAAGAGTGGCTCACAGCGCGGCTCGAGCTGCTCGAGGCGGAGAAGGAGCTCACGCGGCGCAGCGACGAGCTGGCGCGGCGACGGCAGGAGCTGCCGTGGGTTCGGATCGACACGAAGTATCGATTCGAGACCGACGAGGGGAGCGCCTCGCTGGCCGACCTCTTCCGAGGGCGCTCGCAGCTCCTCGTCTACCACTTCATGTTCGGGCCCGACTACAAAGCAGGGTGTCCGTCCTGCTCGGCGATCGCGGACGGATTCAACGGCTTCGCCGTCCACCTGGCCAACCACGACGTCATGCTTTCGGCGGTGTCGCGGGCGCCGCTCGCGAAGCTGCAGGCGTACAAGCGGCGGATGGGGTGGACGTTTCCCTGGGCGTCCTCGTTCGGCGGCGACTTCAACTCCGATTTCAATGTCTGGTTCACCGAGGAGCAACAGCGCGAGGGGGCGGTCGAATACAACTACGGGCGCGAGGCGCCGCTGATCCGGGAAGCAGCCGGCGGCGAAGGACCTGTCGCCGAGTTCGCGGCCTCGGCCGGGACCGACGTGGCCACGTACACGCGCGAGAGGCCGGGCCTGAGCGCGTTCGCGCTCGAGGACGGCGTGGTCTACCACACCTATTCCGCCTATTCGCGCGGAGTGGACGGCCTCTGGGGCATGTACCAGTGGCTCGACCGCGCCCCCAAGGGGCGCAACGAGACGGGCCTCTGGTGGCGCCGCCACGACGAGTACAACAAGGGCTGAGCGAAGTCGGCTGACTCCTGGTTGCGCCTGGGCGCAGGCGCGCGAGGGATCGTGAGCGTGGACTCGTCAGCGGGAGAGCTTCTCCGCGCGGACGCCGATGAGGCGGAGCTTGCGGTGCCGGGGATTCTCGCGGTCGTCGAGGAAGGGCAGGAGTAGCTCGAGCGCCGCCGCGCAGAGGGCCTCCTCGCTCGTCCACACCTCGCGGCCGGTTCGCGAGCGCGCGAAGGTGATGAAATTCTCGAAGCGGACGGTCACCGTGACCGTCCGGAACGCACGGAAGCCGTGGCCCTCGAGCCGGCTCCACACCGTGCGGGCCAGCGCGCGGGCGCGCTCCAGCACGAACGTCGCGTCCAGGGTGTCGACCTCGAACGTCTCCTGCTCGCCGACGGACTTGCGCTCCCGCTCGTTCGATACCGCGCTCTCCGAGAGACCGCGGGCCTTGGCGAAGAGGTCCCCGCCCCGGCGGCCGAACCACTCCGCGAGCTGCGCCCGCTCGAGCGTCCTGAGATCGGCGACGGTCCGGATGTGACGCTCGTGCAGGAAATGCTCGGTCTTGGGTCCGATCCCCGGAATGACCCGGATCCGCAACGGATCGAGAAACGGCTGGACCTCCTCCGGTCGCACGACCGTGAGCCCGTCGGGCTTCTGGAAATCGGAGGCGATCTTGGCGACGAGCTTGTTGGGTCCTATGCCCACCGAGGCGGTCAGCCCTTCCTGGCTCACGATCTCCGCCTTGAGCCGGCGGGCGCGCTCGACCGCGGCGTCGAAGCTGCCGAGCGACGAGAGCTCGAGATACGCCTCGTCGACGCTGGTCTTCTGGAAGGCGTCGCCGGCGGCGGCGAGGATCGCCATGATCCGCGCCGAGACTTCCCGGTAGAGCGCGTGATCGTCACGGACGAAGATCGTCTCGGGCTCGCCCCGGCGACGCGCGGCCTCCGCCAGGCGCCAGGCTCGCGAGATCGGCAAGGCCGAGCGGATGCCGTACCGTCTGGCCGCATAGCTCGCCGCCGTCACGACGCCTCGGCCGTGGCCCTCCTTGGGATCGGCTCCGACCACGAGCGGCCGGTCTCGTAGCGCAGGATCCCGCTGCGCCTCGACGGCGGCGTAGAAGGCGTCCATGTCCACGTGCGCGACGATCCTCACCGTGCCTCCCGTGGGCGTCAGATTGCGCAGGGTCGACGGCGAGCTGAGGATAACGGCCTCCGGTAGGCTCTCGCTCGCTCTGCTCGGGATCGGCGGCGCCCGCGTGCAACAGAGGCGGGGCTGGCGCTCATGAACGACGACGAGATCAGGATGGGCGACCGACGAGCCGGTGCTCACTCGACGAGCGGCCGGCTCGCCGTCCTTTCACATGTCCGGGCGGATCACTTTGCGCACTTTTGCGGGAACTGCTCGCAATAGCTCTTCACGTTGCATGAGTCGACGTGGATCGATTGGGCCGCCAGAATCGCGTGCACCACGGCCCGCGAGAGCGTATCGGCGGCCGCGCTGCCGATGCCGTTCACGAGGTTCGTCGCATCCCGGGTGTCCGTCCCGGTGGCCATCACGAAGATCGTGTCACCGTCGCCGACGCCGTGGGACGGCTTGATCGCCCTCGCCAGGCCATCATCCGCCATCTGGGCGACCTTCGTCGCCTGGGCCTTCGTCAGCCTGGCGCTGGTGGCCACGACGGCGATGGTGGTGTTCTGCAGCAGGTTGGACGGCGGAACGACGTCCGCTCCCGTCGGCGGCGCCAAGGGAAATTCGTTCCCCAGCTCCAGGAATCCCGCGTAGAAGTTGCCCTCCGTGTCGAACGTCCGTCCGCTCGAGTTCACTGCCACGATCGCGCCCACGATGATGCCGTTGCTCAGCACGGTGCTCGCCGTGCCCAGCCCGCCTTTGGAGCCACCGGATCGCGCGCCGGCGCCGGCGCCGACGTTTCCTTGTTGAACCGGGCCACCACTGGCCGCGTTGCACGCGGCCAACCCGAACGACGCATCGGGGCGACGCGAGAAGGGAGCGCACCGTCCCGGATCGAACAGGATGGCGGAAGGCACGATCGGCACGACCTGGTTTGGGCCGACCGGAAACCCGATGCCCTGGGCCTCGAGGCACAGCATGACGCCGTCGGCGGCGGCCAGACCGTACGCGCTTCCTCCACTCAGCACGACCGCGTTGACCTTCTCGACCAGGTTTTCGGGGCGCAGGAGATCCGTCTCGCGCGTTCCGGGCGCGCCTCCCCGTTGACTCACGCCCCCGACCGCTCCGGCTCGAGACACGACAACAGTCGTGCCGGTGCCCCCTCCCGACGTCGCATCGGTTGACGTGTACTGCCCGACCTCGATGCCGGGGACGTCGGTGATGGCATTCAAAGGACCCGGCGTCTGCGCCCACGACGCCGAGACGCTGAACAGCGTGAAGACGGCCGCCGCACACGCATAGCTGGACGAGCGTCGATCGCGGCTCATTTCTGGGCCCCCTTCTTCCGGTTACGGCAGGCGTTGGGGAAGAGGTCGCAATAGCTCTTCTCGCATGGGGTCGACTCGGCCGACAGGATGGCGTGGACGACCGCGCGCGAAAGCACGTCGGCGGCCGCGCTGCCGATCACATACTCCGCGAATGCCGGGTCGCCGAGCGTGGCCATGCTGATTCGTCCCGTTCCGACCGCAAAGACGGTGTCACCGTCGTACGGGGTGTGGGTCGGCTTGATGGCGCGCGCCAGCCCGTCGTCCGCCATCTGGGCGATCTTCGTCGCCTGGGTCTTCGTCAACTCCACGTTCGTCGCCACGACGGCGATCGTCGTGTTCCTCAGCAGACCGCCCGGCACCGCCGCCGGCTTGGACATGTGGGGCGGCGGCCCGCCCTCGATCGGTATCAGACTGCCGAACTCCCCGGCGAGCTCCAGCGGCGCCGCGTACAGGTTGCCGTTGGCGTCGAACGTCGCGCCCACCGAGTTCACGGCGACGATGGCGCCCACGATGACGCCCTTGTCGAGGACGACGCTCGCGGTGCCGAGCCCGCCCTTCACGCCGCCGGAGACGGCGCCGGCTCCAGCTCCGACATTGCCCTCCTGCACGGGGCCAGACCGGGCCGCGCTGCACGCCGCGAGACCGAAGGAGAAATTCGGGCGGTAGTTGAACGGGGCGCCGCACCGCCCCGGGTCGAAGAGGATCGCCGTCGGAACGATCGGCACGACGTTGCCCCCGCCCACCGGAAATCCGACGCCTTGACCCTCCAGACACTGCATGACCCCGCTCGCCGCCGCCAGACCGTAGGCGCTGCCGCCGCTCAACGTGATGGCGTTGACGATCTGGACCAGGTTCTCCGGCCTCAGCAGGTCGGTTTCTCGCGTCCCGGGCGCGCCTCCGCGCTGACTCACGCCGCCCGCCACGCCCTGGCCGCCCTTCTCGGCGATCACAACAGTCGTGCCCGTCAAAGGATTGCCCGTGAAGTGGCCGACCTTGATGCCGGGCACGTCGGTGATGGCGTTGTTCGGGCCCGGCACCTGGGCCCAGCCGGGTGAGGCGACGGATGAGAGGGCAACGAACACGACCGCGCAGATATCGCTGGCTTTCATGCGCTCACTCCTGTCTCCGAACGCTACGAGGCCGTAGCGGAGGCGAGGGCAACGGACGACGGTGAAAAGCGTTTCCAGCGGCGCCCGCGCCGGGCGCGCACCCAGCAAATCGCTAGCGCTCGGTGCAGGCTGACGGAAGGCTCGAAAGAGCGATCACGGCGGGAAGCGACACAAGCCACCATTGTCGGAACGCCCCCACGGGTCGGTACGCGTCAGTCGCTGGCTCTTGCTGCCCCCCACGTACAGCGCGGACAACCGATCTGTCAAGGGATTTTCTGCCACGGTCGGCGCTCGTGGCTCCCGCCGGATATCGGTTTCATCGGATGCGATACGCCGACGCAAAGAGAGCGACAGGGCGAGTTAGGCGCGCGCAAGGCGGAAATCCATCCACGTTCGTGTCGCATATCCTCTGATCTCAGAAAACGCGACCTCGTTCGGCGCTTTCAGCGTGAACCTGTCCTGCGCCGCAAGGGCTATGCTGCCCAAGACAGCGAGGAATACTGGAATGATCACAATCGCCGGGATATTTTTACTCTTCATCTATACGACGCTACAGCGTTCTGTACACTGAGCCATGGCAGCGGGCTACGACGTCATCGTCATAGGGGCCGGCATCTCGGGCATGTACCAGCTCCATCGGCTGCGCGGGCTGGGCCTGCGCGTGCGGGTGTTCGAGGCCGGAGACGGCGTCGGGGGCACCTGGTACTGGAACCGCTACCCGGGGGCCCGGTTCGATTCCGAGTCGTGGACCTACGGCTACTCCTTCTCGGACGAGATCCTGCGCGAGTGGGAATGGAGCGAGCATTTCGCGGCCCAGCCGGAGACGCTGCGATACTGCAACTTCGTGGCCGACAAGCTCGACCTGCGCCGTGACATCGAGTTCGGCTGCCGGATCAAGGCCGCGGTCTACGACGAGGCCGCCGGCGAGTGGGAGATCGAGAGCGACGACGGCCGGCAGGCGCGCGCCCGCTTCCTGATCACCGCGATCGGGCCGCTGTCAGCGCCGACCATGCCGACCATCCCGGGCGTGGAGAGCTTCCGCGGGGAGGCCTACCACACCGGCCTGTGGCCGCACGAGCCGGTGACCTTTGCGGGCAAGCGCGTCGCCGTGATCGGCACCGGGGCGACCGCGGTGCAGGCGATCACCGAGATTGCCAAGACGGTGGGCCACCTCACGGTGTTCCAGCGCACCCCGAACTGGTGCGCGCCGCTCCATAACAGCAAGATCGACGCGACCACTCAGGCGCGCATCAAGGCCACGTACCCGGAGATCTTCGCGCGCTGCCGCGAGTCGTTCGGCTGCTTCATCCACGACGCCGATCCGCGCAAGGCGCTCGAGGTGAGTCCCGAGGAGCGCGAGGCCTTCTTCGAGAAGCTCTACCGCGAGCCCGGCTTCGGCATCTGGATGGGGAACTTCCGCGACGTGCTGATCAACGAGGAGGCCAACGCCACCATCACCGAGTTCATGCGTCGGAAGATCCGGGAGCGCGTGAAGGACCCGACTGTCGCGGACAAGCTGATCCCGACCAACCACGGCTTCGGCACGCGCCGGGTGCCGCTCGAGAGCGGCTACTACGAGGTGTACAACCAGCCGAACGTGCACCTCGTCGACCTCCGGGAGACGCCGATCGAGCGGATCACGCCCGCCGGCGTGAAGACGAGCGACGCGGAGTACGCGGCGGACATGATCGTCTACGCCACCGGCTTCGACGCCATCACCGGGGCCTTCGATCGGATCGACATCCGCGGGCGGGGGGGTCGACGGCTGCGGGAGAAGTGGGCGGAAGGCCCGCGCACGTACCTGGGGCTGCAGATCGAGGGCTTCCCGAATCTGTTCACGCTCGTCGGGCCGCACAACGCGGCCACCTTCTGCAACATCCCGCGCTGCATCGAGCAGAACGTGGACTGGGTCACCGCGCTCATCGCCTACATGCGCGGCCGGGGCCACACCCGTGTGGAGCCGACGCCCGAGTCGGAGCGTGACTGGCTCGAGCACGTGCACGACACAGGGAGGCGCATGCTCTTCACTCAGGTCGACTCATGGATGATGGGCATCAACTCCAACGTGGCGGGCAAGGACAAGCGCACGTTCATCGTCTACGCGGGCGGCGCGCCGAAGTATCGCGAGAAGTGCGAGGCGGTCGCCGCCGACGGCTACGTCGGCTTTATGTTCCGGTAGGGTACACTGCCGCCGCCATGACAAACGTCCTCGACGGCATCCGGGTGCTCGACTTCGGACGGTACATCGCTGGCCCCTACTGCGCGGCGCTCCTGGCCGACCTCGGCGCGGACGTGATCCGCATCGAACGAATCGGCGGCGGCGAAGACCGGTGGGTGGCGCCGATCAACGAGGACGGGATCGGCGCGCTCTACGTGACCATGAACCGCAACAAGCGCGGCATGACGCTCGATCCGTCCTCACCCGAGGGACGCGAGATCGTGAAGAAGCTGGTCGCGACGGCGGACGTGGTCGTTGCGAACCTCCCCCCGGAAGTCTTGCGCTCGCTCTCGCTCGATCTTGAGAGCCTGAGGCGGGTGAAGCCGGACATCATCCTCACGACCGTCACGGCGTTCGGCGCCGGCGGACCGTGGAGCCACAAGCACGGCTTCGACGGCATCGGCCAGGTCATGAGCGGCGCCGCGTACATGACCGGCACGCTCGAGACCCCGTACCGCGCTGCCGTGGCGTGGGTGGACTGCGGCACCGCGTCGCTCGCCGCGTTCGGCACGCTCGCGGCGCTGATGGAGCGTGGCAAGAGCGGCCGGGGGCAAAAGGTGGAAGGG
The DNA here is from genome assembly GCA_003220225.1 of Candidatus Rokuibacteriota bacterium. GTDB lineage: Bacteria > Methylomirabilota > Methylomirabilia > Rokubacteriales > CSP1-6 > AR12. Next base: position 12,317 of record QHRU01000146.1, on the reverse strand, counting down.
GCGCTGCTGCGCACGGCGGTCGCCTTCAACAACCCCGCACTCGTCGAGCAGCAGGCGATCCAGGTCAATCGCATCCCCACCGAGAACCGCGGGCAGACGTCGGCGCCGTCGGATCTGTTTCGCACGACGGACGGCTGGATCATCGCGTACGCCATCGGTAATCCGATGTTCGCGCGCTGGGCGAAGATGATGGGTGAGGACAGCTGGCTCACGGATCCGCGCTTCAAGGACGACGAGGCGCGCGGCAACCACGCCGAGGACATCAGCAAGCGCATGAGCGCGTGGACGATGCAGCGGACGACCGAGCAGGCGCTGAAAGAGCTGGAGGGCGCGAAGATTCCGGCCGGCCCGCTCTACACGCCGCAGCAGGCGCTCGACGACGCTCACATCCGTCGCGCCGGGTTGCTGGTCGACACCGAGTATCCAGGCGTCGCGCGTCGCGTCCCGCTCGCGCCGACGCCCGTCGATCTCTCGGATACGCCGGGCCGCTTCCGGCATCGCGCGCCGACGCTCGGCGAGCACACGAACGCGATCCTCGGTGAGATCGGATACTCGATGGCGGAGATCGACGCGCTCCGGAAGAAGGGCGTCGTCTGATGCCGCGCCGCAAGATCCTGATCGCCTCGATGATGCACGAGACGAACACGTTCTCGCCCGTTCCCACCCCGCTCGAGTCGTTCCGTCCGTTGAGCGGCGACGCCGCGACCGCCGAGTTCAAGGACACCAACACGCAGGTCGGCGGCTTCCTCGACGTCGCGCAGCGGATGGGCGCCGAGATCGTCGTGCCGCTCGCGGCCGGCGCTCATCCGTCCGGCTACGTCGAGCGTCGCGCGTACGAGGACATGTGCGACGCGATCGTCGGCGGCATTCGCCGCGGCTGCGACGCCGCGTTCCTCGCCCTCCACGGCGCGATGGTGGCCGAGCACGTGGACGACGGCGAGGGCGAGCTCTTGCGGCGGATCCGCGCCGTCGCGCCGCGCCTGCCGATCGCCGTGGGCCTCGACTTCCACACGCAGCTCACATCGACGATGGTCGAGAACGCCACCGTCATCACCGGCTACCGGACCTACCCGCACATCGACATGGCGGAGACGGCGCAGCGCGCCGCGAGGACGCTCGTGCGCACGCTCGACGGCGAAGTGAAGCCGGTCATGGTGTGGGGCATCCGGCCGATGCTCACGAGCACACTCGAGCACACGCCGTCGCGTCAGCCGATGAAGGACGTGATGGACATGGCGATCGACGCCGAGAAGCGCGGCGTCGTACTCAACGCGTCGGTGCTCGGCGGCTTTCCGCAGTCCGACATCCCGCATCTCTCGTGCTCCGCGATCGTCGTGTGCGACGGACAGACCACGCAGGGCCAGGCCTTGCTCGAGCGGATGCTGGATCTCGCGTGGCAGCGGCGCGCGGACTTCCTCTACAAGGGCGCGCCGCTCGCCTCGCAGATTGCGCACGCGCGGACGCTGACGGAGGGGCCCGTGATCCTCGTCGACCACGGCGACAACACCGCGTCCGGCGGCACGCAGGACGTGATGAGCGTGGTGGCGGAGGTGATGCGCCAGCGTCTCCAGGACGTTCTCGTCGGGCCGATTTGTGATCCCACCGCCGTCGCACGCATCGTGTCGGCCGGCACGGTCGCGAGCGTCACGCTGGATCTCGGAGGCCGCATCGACATGCCGCAGCTCAATCTGAAGGGCGCGCCGCTCACCGTGACCGCGAAGGTCGCGCGGATCACGGACGGCGAGTTCACCGTCACGGGCCCGATGGCGACGGGCGTGCGCGTGCGTATGGGCCGAACCGCGGTGCTCGACACCGGCTCGATGCAGATCGTGGTCTCGGAGCGGCGCGCGGAGCCCTCCGATCTCGGTGTGTTCACACACGCGGGCATCGATCCGCGCCGCAAGCGCTACGTGCTGATCAAGTCGCGCCAGCACTTCCGTGCCGGCTTCGAGCCGATCGCACGCCACATCGTGCTGTGCGACGGTGACGGCGTCACGAGCTCCGATCTCGCGCTCTTCGACTACCGCAAGCGCCGCCGCCCCCTCTATCCGTTCGAGCCGCTGTCGTGAGCGATACGTGGCGGTGGCGCACAGCCGCCGCACGTCGAGGCGCGACGATCAGCCCTTGACCCCGCCCATCGTCAGGCCGGCAGACATGCGGCGGCGGAACGCGTAATAGATCGCGACGGGCGGCAGCGCATAGATGATCGCCGTCGCCATCATATAGTTCCATGGCGACTGATCGCTGCTGAGGAACTGTGCGAGCGCCACCGGCACGGTCATGCTCGACTTCGACGACAAGAGCAGGAACTGGTAGAGGTACTCGTTCCACGCGAGTAGCATTGCGTACGTGCCGACCGCGACGAGGGCGGGTGCCATCAGCGGCAGGTAGATCCGCAGATAGACCTGGATCGGAGAGGCCCCGTCGATGCGCGCCGACTCGTCGACCTCGATGGGAATGCTCCGACCGTATTCCTGGAAGACGAAGATGGCATACGGCGTGGCGAAGGCCACAAGGGCCGCGATCACCGACCACACGTTGTTCGCCATTCCATAGTTCTGCATGATTCGATAGAACGGGATCGCCAGGAACGACGCCGGGATCACGTAGGTCAACAGGGCGGCGTTGCTCACCAGCCAGCCGTGGCGGATTCGCATCCGGCCGAGGGAGAAGCTGGTCAGTGAGCCGATCACCAGCGTCAAGATGGTCACCATCGCTCCCATGTAGATGCTGTTGGCAAACTGACGCCAGAAATGCTCCAGGTACCAGTGGCCCTGGGTCAGGACGCCCCAGAAGCTCTCGAGCGACGCCACCCTCGGCCAGATGTGGTCAGTGAACACGTCACCTTCCGGCTCCAGAGAGATCAGCACCATGTTGTAGATGGGCAGGATCGTCCACACCACGAGGGCGAGGGACAGCACCGCCGTCCCCGCGGTGGTCAGGTATCGTCGGCGCCGCACAGCGCGGTGCGCCCGCGACTCCGCGCGGGAGGAGGTCAGGGCGGCGTCGACCGCGATGGTGCTCATAGCTGAACCTCGGCTGTGCGGAGCTTGCGCATCAGGACGATCACGAGCGGGATCACCAGCGGCAGCGCCGACATCACCGCCGCGACGCCCAGGCGCGGCTGAGCGATCTCGAAGGCGTTGCGGATGCCGAGCGTTGCGAGCACGTGCGTCGTGTTCGCGGGACCGCCACCGGAGACGAAGTAGACGGCATTGAAGTCGCCGAGCAGGAAGATCGTCGAGAGTAGCGTGCAGATCAGGTAGAGGTTCGCGAGCAGCGGGAAGGTGATGTGAACGAACCCGCGCAGCCCGGTGGCGCCGTCGACCTTTGCTGTGTCGCGGATGTCGAGCGGAATCGCCATCCGGCCCGCGAGCAGGATCAGCGTCCAGAACGGCGTCCATTTCCAGATGTGCGAGACGATGACGGCGGCGAGGGCCGTCCAGCGGTCGTTGAGCCAGTGCGGCCCCTCGACGTGGAAGAGCGTGTAGAGGACGTTGTTGAGGAAGCCCCACTCGCCGTTCAGCATCCAGTGGATCGAGATGAACGTCGAGATCTGCGGCACCGCCCATGGGAGGACGAAGATCAGCAGCAGCGCCTTCATCCACCAGCCCGGGCGCATGAAGAAGCCGGACAGTAAGAGGGCGAGGAACATCTTCACGTTCACGCCGAACGCAAGATAGAGGACGGTGTTCACCACCGTCTTCTGGTAGATCGGGTCGTCGAAAAGCTCCCGGTACAGGCCCGCCTCGCTGCCCATCCACAACCCGTACACGACCGGATACGCGACGAAGGTCAGGAATACTGCGACGTAGGGCACGACGAAGGCGAGCGCCCACGTGTACTCCGTACCCTTGAGATGGCCGCGAAGCGAGCGCCAGACGGTTTCACGCGGGACCGAGGGGCGACCGATCTCGACGACCGAGGTCGTATCCATCATTCGCCTCCCGCTCTCACGCCATCGGGTATTTCGCGAAGATCTCCCCGATCCGCTTGAAGGCCTTTTCGATCGCTGCCTCCGCCTTCACGCCCTCCTTCGCCACGTCGATCATCGCCATGCTCCACACGTGGTGAGAGCGGACTTCCGCCATCGCCAGGTTGAACACGTAGTAATCGGGCCGGGTCGGGCCGAGGAGACCCTGCTGAACGTATCCCTTGAGGTGCGGATCTTTCGGGTTCTGCCAGAACGGACTCTTCGCGAGCGACGGCATGACCGGCAGCCAGCGGCCCAGACCAAGTTCGACGAACTCGCCGATCACCTTGGGCTGGATGAAATATTTTAAGAACTCCTTGGCCACCGTGACGTTCTTGGCGCCTTTCGGGATCAGTCCGTTGGTGTACCCGACGATGCTCGGTATCGGCTTGCCGGCATTGTCGTTGGGATAGCCGGGAGCGCCATGGGTCACGATCTCGTCGTAGTACCACTCCGGATGCTTCTCCTTGATCGCGACTTCGGTCGACAAGGTCCCGTCGACGTCCATCACCATGAGCTTCGCGTGAAACGCGTTGTTGTCGTCGGCGTCGTTCCAGTTGATCGCGCTCGGCGGCACGTACCCGTCCCGGTATGCGCCGCCGAGGTAGGCCGCCGACTTGATCGCCGCCTCCTTGACCTTCGGATCGTCGAGATGAAGCTTGCCGTCCTTGGTGACGATGTCTTGACCGCCGTGGGCGACGAGGAACGCCATGAAGAGGTTGTAGGGGTCGACCCCGTTGGCCGTCACCTGGAAGCCCAGGCCATAGACCTTCCGCTCGCCCTGCTTGCGGAGGTTGTCCTGCACCTTCTTGAAGAAGTCGAAGTAGGCGTCCCAGGTCTTCGGGATGTCCTCGATCTTCATCCCCGCCTTCTTGACCAGCGACTTCCAGATGTGGCAAGGGACGACGGCGGCCCTGAGCGGCACACCGTACGTGGCGCGCTTTTTCGTCACGTTGTTGTAGGCCTGAGCGGCCAGCAGGGCGGTTTCGCTGAACTGGCTCTTCTGGGTCTCCACGACGTCGCTGACGTCGACCCACATGTCCTGCCACCCGTACAGCTGAAGAATTTCCCCCGGGTTGGAATCGACCATATCGGGGACGACGCCGCTGGTGAGCGCCGAGATGATCTTCTGCCGTTCCGGCGCGAAGGGAATGATGCTCAGCTCGATCTTGTTGCCGCTCTGCTTCTCGTAGTCGGCGACAGCCTTGCGCAACGCCACGTCCTCGTCCTGGACGAACCCTTGCGCGAACCAGACCGTTGCGGTGGTCGCCGCAGCCCTGGCGACGTACGGAACGCCGACCGTTTTTGCCGCAGCCAGAGCCAGGGATCCGCGGAGCATCGAGCGCCTGGTGAGGTGGACCATGCTGCTCCTCCCTTGAATCCCGCGCGTCGTGTTGTCCCGCGCGTTTGCGCCGTCCGTTCCAGAGGGCTACCGACCGAAGAGTTTCGCTCTTCTACTCTCGCGGCCCCGGACTTGTCAAGTCGACCGACCTGTCAGGTCAGCCGTTCTCGCCGACGGGAACCCTTGACAGGTCTGTTGCCGGCGCTGTATCTGGGGCCCCGCGGCAAGATCCGCCGGCGGCCGCGGACCGGGAGGTGGGCATGAGCGGCGCGCAGCAGGTTCTCGCAGCCGGGCCGTCCGTATCGGTCAAGGGGCGGTGGCAACCACCCGGCCACGGCCGCATGCACGGGCCGGATGTCGCCCTGGCGATCGCCTTCGTCGCGCCCTACGCGGCGCTCTTCTTCGCCTTCGCCGTCTATCCCATCGGCTACGCGCTCTGGATGGGCAGCAAACCCTCGCTCTACGCCGACCTGATCGCGGATCCGCTCTACCTTTCGAGTGTGCTCAACACCATGCTCTTCGTCGGCGTCGGCGTGAACGTGACGATGTTCCTGGCGCTCCTGCTGTCGGGGTTTTTCATGCGTCCCCGCTGGTGGATCAAGGCCCTGCTGGTCGTCTATGTCCTGCCCTGGATGCTCCCGGCGGTTCAAGCCTGCATCTCGTTCCGCTGGATGCTGGCCGGCGAGGAAGCGCTGGTCGATCGCGCACTGGCGGTGCTGATCGGCGTCGACGGTCCGATCTGGTTCAATCATTGGTGGCTGGCGCTCGGAGCCAACATCGTCGCCTACGTCTGGAAATGGATGCCGTTCTGGACCGTCATCTTTCTCGCGGGCCGGATGGCCATTCCCCGGGACGTCTCCGACGCGGCCGCCGTCGACGGAGCCGCTGGCTCCCGCCGCTTCGTTCACGTCACGTTTCCGCTGCTGGCGAACCTCTATCTCGTCTGCACATTGCTTTCGACCGTGTGGACGATGGGCGAGTTCACCACCGTGTATTTCGTGTCCGGCGGCGCGCCGGTGTGGTCCACGGAAGTGCTCGCGACACTCGCCTTCCACTACGCCTTCGACGCCGCCAACCCGGCGCTCGGCGTCGCGGCGGTGATGTCGGTCCTCCCGCTGCTGGTCCCGGTCGTCATCGTGCTGATGCGCGCGCTCCAGACGAGGGCCGTGCAGCTGTGAGCGTCGTGATGACGTCCGGCCGGCGCGCGACCCCTCGCGTCCGACTCCGACGGCTTCTCACTGAAGCTGGCGCGGTGATCCTCGGCATCGTCCTGCTGATCTGGACTGTGATCCCTGTCTACAACATGCTGCTGATCGCGCTCGATCCCGAGGAAGGCGAGGTCGAGTTCAGCGGCAACCTCTGGCCCCCGGAGCCGTCGCTCGAGAGCTTCCGCGTGGTCCTGACGCAGGACGCTCGGTATCTCGAACACTTCTGGCGGCAGCTCGGCAACAGCCTCTACATCGGGCTCTCGACCATGGTCCTCACCGTGCTGATCGCCTCGCTGGCGAGCTTCGCCGTGGGCCGCATGCGGCTCGGCCAGGGCTCGCCGCTCACCAGCGCCGCGGTGCTCACCAACGCCTCGCTCATCACCTATGCGATTCCCGCGTCGTTCCTGATCTTCCCGTTCCATCGGATCATGCACGACTACGGCCTCTCCAACGATCCCTGGGCCGTCATCGCGGCGCAGGTGACGTTCGCGACCCCGTTTGCGATCTTGACCCTGCGGCAATACGCGAGGCTGATACCGCTCGAACTCGACGACGCCGCGCGTGTCGACGGCGCCTCCAGCGCCCAGGTGTATCGGCGCGTGTATCTTCCGTTGATGACGCCGGCGCTGGCGGTGGTCGCTACCTATGCGCTGGTGCTCGCCTGGAACGACTACCTCTATCAATTCGTGCTTCTCGCGTCAGAAAAGCACATGACCGCGGCCGTCATGCAGGCGCAGCTGTTCGACGACGCCGACCCGCCCTGGAACGCCATGATGGCCGCCGCCATCATTTATGCGCTGCCGCCCGTCGCGATCTTCTTCGCGCTTCGCCGCGTCATGATGGCGGGCCTGACGAGCTGGTGGCGCTGAGGGCCCGGCTGCCGCGATCAGCGCCTCAGGACTTGGGCGATGTCGCTATCGCGGCGGCAATCGCATGCTCGAGGTAGGCCGAGTCGACCGGCTTGCTCACGTAGTCCAAGGCGCCCGCCGCGAGTACCCGCTTGGCTTCGTCCTCGTCGCGGTTTCCGGTCACCATGATCACAGGAAGCGATGGCGTCGAGGTGCGCAGGCGGACAAGAACGGTGTCGCCGCCGATACCCGGCATGCGTATGTCCAGGAGGACAACGTGTGGAAGAAACTCGCGCACGGCCCGGAGTGCTTGCGCGGCGTTGCTGGCTGTTGCCGTGCGGTAGCCGAAGGTCTCGACCATGTCGCTCAGCATCGAGGCCACGTTCGGATCGTCGTCAACGACCAGCACACGGTAAACGTCCACCATAGTTCACAAGTGTATCCAGAATCTCCGGCTGACAGAAAGAAATGCACCCACTCGATACGCTGCGCGAGGACGTTCCCGTTGGCGTCGAGCGCCTGCGCGAGCACCCGCACCTGCCCGGCGGGCTCACCGTAGGTGTTCACGAGGTAGCCGCGCAGGCGAACCGAGCCGTCGCGCCCCGGCGCCGTCTCCCAGCCCAGCTTGAACCACCGTTCGGCGTCCGGCATGAGCGTCGTCACTGACGCCGACGGTGTCACCTCCGCGGTGCTGCAGCCGGCCAGCACAGTGGCCGCAGGCAGACGCGGCACGGGAGTAGGATGAAGGCGTGCGCAGGGCGATGGTCGTGGCATTCGCGGTGCGACGAGCAGGGAATCTTGAATCGGCCCGCCGATCCCGCCGGGACCTCGGGATAGTACCCCTGGGCGCAGCGTGTCGCAGTTGGCGAAGACGTTAGCGATCTCGCGGTCAACTGCCGCTTGTGTCACCAACCGTGCCACCCACACGTGTCAATTTCGCTCGCGGGATGCCAAAAAGCCCACCGGCGAACGGTCATCATCTTCGCCGAATCAGCGGCTTACACGCACGGCCGAAGGCTTGCTACGCGGTAGGTGCTCTTTCGCCCATGCCGGGCACAAGGAGGGGTGAATGTTCGAGCTGATTCAGCATATTCCAGAACCCTGGCGTCAGCCGGTGGACGTGCTGATGGCGCCGCTGGCGTGGATCCCGCGCATGCAGCACATGCTGTGGGACTTCTTCTTCGCCCCTGGTCCGCTGTGGCTCGTCGTCGCGAAGTACCTCTTCCTCGTCTTCCCGGCTCTGCTCGCCATCGCCGCGGTCTGGTGCACGCAGCTCTCCCTCTACACGTTGCCGTTCCGCTCGGGGCGCGCGCAGTTCATCCCGACGATGATGCTGACGTGGTGGGATGCCGTGCGCGCCGTCTGGCTGTACTGGGTGGGGATGTTCCGGTTCGTCGGGGTGGCGCTCGGATGGGCGGTGGCGTTCAGCACCTTCGTGGCGAAGCTCGTGCTCGAGGTGATCCGCCAGATCGCGCTCATGCCCTTCACGATGACGGGCCGCATGACGCAGACCTACTTCACGCCGGGGGTGCCCTGGATCGCGTTCGTGATGCTCATCTTCTGGTGCGTGCTCGAAGCCGCCATCTTCAGCTACACGCTGATGCCGACCGTGACCGAGCTCCTCGCCGACCTCGTGGGTGGCGAGTCGACGGCACGCTACACGGGCCCCATCCTTTACTTCTTCCTGCTGCTGCTCATCATGGGTAGCTTCGCGTGCATCCAGACCCTGATGGACGCCGTGAAGAAGCGTGAGTGGAAGTTCATCGTCCAGATGGTCGCGGTGGAGCTGTTCGTGATGTTCTTCGAGGTCATGTTCCTTTACCGGGAGCTCATCGACGCGCTGACGCCGTGGATCGCGCAGCAGACGGGCATGAAGATGGGCCTCACGGTCACGCTCGGGCTGTCGGCGTTCGGATGGGTCGGTATCCGCGGCATGACGTGGTTCCTGTTCGGCCAGTACGGAACACCGCCGATGCTCGCCTTCATCTCCCGCAGGCCGCTGGTGGACGAAGCCCACCCGCGCCCCGCCAACGCCACGCCGGAGCCCCCCTGGTGGCGGCAGCCGGTGGCGGAGCTCAAGAAGGAGATCGAGTGGCTCCACGCTCGAAGTGAAGAGCTCGTCGATTACCTGGTGCTGCCGGTCTTGCAGATCGCGGCGGCCGCGCTCAACTTCGGGATGGTCCTGGTGGCCTCCCGCCAGGTCTTCTCGCTACCCTTCAAGGACCGCAGTGAAATCACGCAGACCTGGCACATTTTACAGACCTTGCACATGCAGGCGACGCCGAGGAAGCAGGCGACGCTATGAGTCGCCTGCGCATCTCGCTCGCCGCTCGCCTGGTCGCGGTCGCTGTCATCAGTGCCGCCGTCGTGGTCTCGGCGGCGGCGGAGGACAACAAGCCGCCGCGGTCGACGCTTTTCGTCGGCATCGACACCAGCGGATCCTTCCGATCCGCCTATGACGACGCCCTCACGTTTGTCGCCCATTACCTCTACGGTCACATGCGCGAGTTCGGCGGCCTCTCGAAGCCGCGCGATCTCTTCGTGACGGCCATCGGAGGGAAGGACAACCGCGAGCCGAAGTCCTTCCACCCGATCCACGAGTTCAACAACAAGGACGTCAGGCAGCTCGAGACGGACCTCCGGAAGTGGTTCCCGCCCACCGACACGCTCACTGACTTCAACGTCTTCTTCGAGCAGATCGCGCGCACCGTGAGGGAGCGGAATCTCGTCCTGGCGCCGATCACCGTGATGGTGGTCAGCGACGGCGTCCCCGACGTGCACGACGCGAGGATCAAGTCGGGCTCGCCCGCGTCATACCAGCAGATCGATCTCAGCCCCCTCGACTACCTCTCGAAGAACGTCACCGTCCGCCTGGTCTATGCGAGCCCGAAGGTCGGCGACAACTGGCGAAAGCTGGTGAAGCGAGACCGCGTGCGCTTCTGGGCGGTGGAGTACGATGTCATGAAGGGCTGGCGCGCCCAGATGAAGCCGGATACCGATCTCGCCAACCAGGATCGCCTCTGGAAGTGGGTAAGGGACAACGTGGATTACCGCGTGCGGCGCGGCGCCTGATCCACAGCCCTCTCAGCTCGCCGATTGAAGACCGGCGATGTTTGCGCTAGGCTCACGAGCGTGAACTTGATACGGCCCGTCGTGGCGATGGTTCTCATTACCATCGCGCTCCTGCTCACTTCGTTGGCGTATGCGAGCCCGCCGGATCCGACGTGGGTCGGCGGGTTCTGGGATGACGGCGATTTCGATGACGTCGTCATTGCTGTAGGATCGGCCGTCGCCATCCCCACCTGGAAGACGGTCGATCAACCACCGACTCCGATCGTTCTCGCCGTCGTCCGCGAGGAGCCGACGCCCGCGGAGCCATACGACGGTTCGCTCCACCCTGCTCCCCGCTCCCCGCCCGCTCGCTAGACTCGCTCGCCGCGCCGTCGCCTGACGATCTCTGGAAATCGGACGGAGCCCCGCGCCGCGCGCGGGCTGGTGGAGCTAGCGATGATCTCGACCGAACTCGATTCTGCCTCGCCCTCGCATGGGAGAGGCCGCTGACGAAGATGCGCAGGGGAGGGGGGAGGCTCATGACCCGCCGGTTCCCGGATTCGGCCGGCGTGGGCGATCAGTCGGCGGTCGGCCCACGGGGGGTCCTCAAACGTGGCATCCAGCGCATCTTCAAGCGCTTCGGCTATCAGATCATGCGCTTCCCCGCGCTGCATTCGCACGAACGGCACATTCGCAGACTGCTCTCGACACTCGCCGTGAACTGCGTCCTCGACGTCGGCGCCCACGAAGGCGAGTTCTACCAGCTCTTGCGTCAGACCGGCTACGGCGGCCGCGTCGTGTCGTTCGAGCCCGTGCCGGACTCGTTCGCGCGGTTGCAGCGCGTGGCGGCGGGCGACCCGCACTGGCGCGGGTACAACGTCGCGCTTGGGCGCGAGGCCGGCACGCTGCCGATCAACGTCCCTGACTCGACGATGTTCGCCTCGTTCCTTCGGCCGAACGACTACTGCCAGGAGCGCTTTCCCCATGCGCATTGGGACGGCCGGACGGAGTCGGTCCGGGTCGAGCGGCTGGAGAGCCTGTACGCGGAATTCGCCGCCGGGATCGAGCGCCCTCGCGTGTTTCTGAAGATGGATACCCAGGGTTGGGATCGTGACGTCCTCGCGGGAGCAGGCCCGCGGCTCGCGGACGTCGTCGCCTTGCAGTCCGAAGTCTCGATCATCCCGATCTACGACGGGATGTGGAGCATCGCGGAGTCCATCGCGTACTACACCGCGCTCGGTTTCGAGCTCACGAATCTCTTCCCGGTGACCTTCGACGCCGAGGATATGCGCGTCATCGAGTACGACTGCGTCATGCGCCGGATGAGCGCCGCCCCGGTCGGCGATGGACAGGATCGGGAGCCTGACTGAGTCTCGACGAGCGTGAACGCGCCCGAAAACCCCATAAAAGAGTTGTGATACGCCGTGAGCCTGTGCCACCATCAACCGCCATGACCTTCTGCGCGGTGGTAAGAAGGGCATCGGGTCTCTTCGTCTTCCTGACCGTCACGATATTCGGGACATCGGCGATGAGTGCGAGCCTGCCGTCCGGGGCAGCCCCGGCTGACCAGGCGACCCAAGCCCGGCTGACCGAAGCGTATCGATCGCTTCCCTTCAGCTTCGAGCCGAACCTTGGGCAGAGCGACGCGCGCGTGAAATTCCTGGCCCGCACGCGCGGACTGACCGTGTTCCTCACCGCGACCGACACCGTGCTCTCGACGGGACGGACCGCGGTTCGCATGCGGCTCGTCGGCGCGAATTCGGCGGCTCGGATCCAGGGGCTCGACGAGCTACCCGGGCGAAGCCACTCGTTCATCGGCCGCGATCCCAGCCGCTGGCGCACGAACGTGCCGACGTACGCGCGCGTGGCCTATCGCGACATCTATCCTGGCATCG
>QHRU01000047.1 GCA_003220225.1 Candidatus Rokuibacteriota bacterium | reverse complement strand
CACCACCAGCCCTGGAACGAGCAGCGGAACGCGACGTGGAGCGCGGGGTCGGGGTTCAGGGGATAGCCGGTGACGTACGCCTCCCACAGCTCGGGCTTCTGCACGCGCTGGTTGAGCGTCGCCCAGTCCACCACCTGGAGGTCGATGACGAAGCCGAGCGCCTCGAGCTGCTGCTTGGCCACCAGCGAGTGCTTGTACATGAACTCGTATTCCCGCGTGCTGACCCAGCGCACCGTCTGGCCGGCGTAGCCCGCTTCCTTCATCAGGCGCTTGGCCTTCTCGCGGTCCCGCTGGTTGTAGAGCGACCCGCCCGCGGTCGAGTGCCACGGCTGCTCGGGGAAGAACAGCCCCGGGCCCAGCCGATAGAAGTCCTTGTGGCCGAAGCCAGCGGCCATGATCGGCTCCATGTCGAGCGCCGCCTGGACGGCCTGGCGCAGCGGCTTGCTGGTCATGAGGCCGGCCTTGTGGTTCAGCGAGATCAGCGTCCAGCCGCGCGGCTTCACGATCCGCGACTCGAGCTGGGGCAGCGACTTGATCCGATCCCAGGCGTCCTGCTTCATGAACATCGCGTGGTGATACTCGCCCGTCTCCACGCCGGCCAGCCGCACGGCGGTTTCGGGCACCGGAATGAACAGGATCTCGTCGAGCCACGCGGTGCGCTTGCCGCCGAAGCCGTTCGTCGGCTCGGCACGTGCCGCGTAGTCCTTGAAGCGGACGAGCTTGATGTGGCGGTCGGGCTTGTGCTCGACGAAGCGGTACGGGCCGGTGCCGATGTATTCCTTGACCTGGCCGGTGTCGGCCGCCTCCACGATCTCCTTCGGATAGATCATCGCCGACGGCTCGGCCAGCCCGTAGATCAGCGAGCCCGAGGGCTGCTTGAGGAAGATCACGACGGTGTACGGGTCCTTGGCCTCGATGCTCTCCACGCCGGGCCAGAGCACCTTGCCGAGGGTGGCGACCTGCCCCCAGCGCTTGAGCGACGCCACCACGTCGGCGGCGGTCAGCTCCTTGCCGTTGTGGAACCTCACGCCCTTGCGGAGCGTGATGGTGTGGCGCAGCCCGCGGTCGGTCACGGCATGCGTGTCGGCCAGCAGCGGGATCGGGTTCCACGCGCGGTCGTGGGTGAACAGCGATTCGTAGACGTGCCACATGATCTCGTAGGTGAGCGTGGTGGTCGTGGCCTGGATGTCGAGCGTCGGCGGCTCGCCGATGGAGGCCACCTTGAGCACGCCGCCCATGCGCGGGGTCTCCTGCGCGTGGGCGACGGACACCGACAGAACGAGGACGGTGACGAGGGCGACGAGGCTCTTCATCGCGGGTATCCTCCGTGGGAAGAAAGTGGCGCGAATGATACCATCCGCCGTCGTGCTGAATGTCCTCGTCACGATGCCGTTCGGCGAGGCGCGGCTGGATCGCCTGCGCGCCGTCTCGCCCGACCTGCGCGTGTCCGCCGGCGACGCGGAGCGCGCCGACTACGCGCGGACCGACGTGCTCTACGCGGGCAGCCCCCCGCACGACCTCGCCCGGGCGCCCCGGCTCAAGTGGGTGCAGGTGCACATGGCCGGCGTGAACGCACTCTACGATCACCCGCTCTACGCGAAGAGCCAGATCCCGATCACGACGACCAGCGGCGTGCACGCGGCGACCATCGCCGAGTACGCGCTGACGGTGATCCTGGCCCTGGCGCACCGCGTGCCGCGCATGGTCGAGTGGCGCGCGAAAGGCGCCTGGCCGCCGGACGAGCAGCGCTGGCCGCTCTTCGTGCCGACGGAATTGCGCGGCGCCGCGCTGGGGGTGATCGGCTACGGCAGCATCGGCCGGGAGCTGGCGCGCATGGCGACGACCGCGCTGGGCATGCGCGTGCTCGCGTGCAAGCGCGACCCGTCACGTCGCGCCGACGACGGCTACCGGCTGCCCGGCACCGGGGATCCGGAGGGCGCGCTGCCTGAGGCGTGGTTCGCCCCCGCGCGGCTGCACGACCTGCTCGCGCGCTCCGACGTGGTGGTGATGTGCGCGCCGCTGACGTCCCAGACGCGCGCGATGATCGGCGCCGCCGAGCTGGCGGCGATGAAGCCGTCGGCGTTTTTCGTGAACGTCGGGCGCGGCGCCACCGTGGACGAGGCCGCGCTGGCGGCGGCGCTGCAGGCCGGGCGCCTGGCCGGCGCCGCCGTGGACGTCTTCGCCGAGGAGCCGCCCGCCGCGGGTCATCCTTTATATGGCGTCGACGACGTCATCGTCTCGCCCCACGTGTCCGGCTTCCTGGCGTCCTACGACGACCGCTGCACCGACCTGTTCGCGGAAAACCTGCGGCGCTACCTCGCCGGCGCGCCGCTGCTGAACCTGGTCGATCGCGCGCACGGCTACTGAGTGGCTGGCGTGGGGTACCATGCCGCCATGCGCGACCCCGGCGCCGCCGAATGAGCCGACCGTCCCGCTTCCTGAACGTGCCCTACGGCGCCTGGCACGCGCGCGAGGTGCCGCCGCCCGATCCGCTGCTGACGCGCACCGATCCCGGCACGCCGTGCGGCGAGTACCTGCGACGGTTCTGGCAGCCGGTGGCCTTCGCGCGCGACCTCGGAGACGTGCCGCGGCGCATCCGGATCATGGGCGAGGACCTCGTGGTCTTCCGCGACCGCTCGGGCCGCGCCGGCCTGCTGCAGCTGCAGTGCTCCCACCGCGGGACCTCGCTCGAGTACGGCATCCTCCAGGCGCGCGGCATCCGCTGCTGCTATCACGGCTGGGTCTTCGACGTGGACGGTCGCATCCTCGAGACGCCCGGCGAGCCCGCCGACAGCACGCTCAAGCAGCGGCTCTGCCACGGGGCGTACCCGACCCACGAGTTCTGCGGCCTCGTCTTCGCCTACATGGGGCCGCCCGACGCGCGGCCCGTCTTCCCGATGTACGACACGTTCGACGTGCCGGGCCTCGAGCTGCACCCGGCCGCGCAGTTCCTGCTGCCGTGCAACTGGCTCCAGGTGAAGGACAACTCGATGGACCCCGTGCACACGTCCTTCCTGCACGCGATCAGCAGCGGCTATCATTTCACCGAGGCCTTCGGGGAGCTGGCGGAATTGGAGTGGCAGGAGACGCCATACGGCATGCTCTACGTCGCCACCCGCCGTGTCGGCGCCTTCGTCTGGGTGCGGATCTGCGACTTCATGGCGCCCAACGTCCACCAGTTCACGCGCGAGATCGAGGAGGCGGCCTCCGAGCGGATCGCCTCGCGCCCCGTCGTGATCCGCTGGGCCGTGCCCGTGGACGACACGCGTACGCTGAACTTCGAGCTGGCGCAGGTCGACCCGGCCTGGGGCCTGACGCCCGAGCAGATCGCGCGGCCGGGGTTCGGCCAGTCCGCTGACCGGCCCTACGAGGAGCGCCAGCGACATCCGGGCGATTACGACGCGCAGTCGAGCCAGCGAACGATCGCCGTGCACGACCTCGAGCACCTCGCCTCGACCGATCGCGGCGTGATCATGCTGCGAGGGATCCTGCGCGACGGCATTCGCGCCGTCGCCGCCGGCGAGACGCCGCGCGGGCTCGGGGCGAAGCCCGGCCAGACAATCACGACGTACTGTCAGGACACCGTGCTGCGCGTCCCTGCCTCGGGGCCCGACGACCGCGCGCTGCTGCGCCAGGTCGGCCGCCGCGTCGTCGCCGGCGACCACCAGCGGCCGTAGCGCCGCTGTCATTTCTTCAACAAACCGCCTCGCGCGCGTGGCCGCGGGATCGTCGTATATCGTGGCACGCGCGAGGAGCTGCTCGCGCAGCCAAGGAGGATGCGTATGTACCAGGGCCTGAAGCCGGAGCAGGCGGCCGTCGTTCAGCGGGCGGCCGACCTTTCTCGTGAGCTCTTCGCGAAGCGTGCCGAGCAGCACGACCGCACGGGGAAATTCCCGCTCGAGAACTACGCGGACCTGCACAAGGCCGGCCTGCTCGGCCTCACCGTGCCCAAGGAGTACGGCGGCGTCGGCGCCGACTGGGTGACCTTCGCGCTCACGATGCTGGAGATCGCCAAGGGCTGCTCGGCCACCGCGCTCACCTTCAACATGCACGCCGTGATCCTCGACTTCATCGCGCAGCTGGGGACGGAGGAGCAGAAGCGGCGCTGGTTCGGCGAGGTGATCGACCGCGGCAAGCTCTTCTCGTCGATCACGAGTGAGCCGCAGGCGAGCTTCCGCCACAAGTTCGTGCTGAGCACGACCTTCGCGCCCGTGGAGGGCGGCTTCCTGCTGAGCGGCGTCAAGCACTTCGGCTCGCTCGGCGAGCACGCCTCCTTCCACTTCGTGACGGCCTTGATCGAGGGCACGACGACGGCGACGGAAGGCCAGCAGTCGGCGCTCGTGCCCGCCGGCTCCACGGGCATCAGCGTGGACCGGAACTGGGACGCGGTCGGCATGCGCGCCACCTCGAGCGACACGATCAAGTACGACAAGTGCTTCGTGCGGCGCGAGGATTGCCTCGGGGGCATCGCGGCCCTGTCGACGATCGATATCACCGGCTTCGCGCTCGGCTATTCGGCGATCTACCTCGGCATCGGCGAGGCCGCCTTCGACTACGTGCTCGAGTATGCGAAGACCCAGAGCTTCGGGCTGCCGGAGCCGCTCTCCCACCACCCGTCCACCCAGCGCTCCCTCGGCGAGATGGCGATCGCAATCCGGGCCGCACGGGCCCTGCTGCGCGAGGCGGCGCAGGTGAAGATGCAGGGCGACCGCCGGGAGACCGCGCTCGCCATCAACGAGTCGAAGTGCATGTCGGCCGACGTCGGATTCACCGTCACCGACCGCGCGATCCGGCTGGCGGGCGGGCGGGGGATTCTTCGCAAGTACCCGCTCGAGCGCTGGCACCGCGACGCGATGTGCGGTCCGGTGATGGCGCCCGCGAACGATCGCTGCCTGGAGACGGCGGGCCGGATCCTGTGCGGGCTCGAGGGCAAGACGCTGGAGTTCGTCTGATGCCGACGGTCGCCGAGCACCTCGCGCACCGCCTCCACGAGGCGGGCGTCCGTCACGCCTTCGGGATTCCCGGCGGCGAGGTGCTGGCGGTGATGGACGCGCTCGCGCGGGCGGGGATCGCGTTCCACCTCGTGAAGCACGAGACGCCCGGCGGCTTCATGGCCGACGCGGTGGCGCACCTCACGCGCACGCCCGGCGTGCTGGTGGCCACGCTCGGCCCCGGGGTCAGCAACCTCGTGACCGCCGTCGCCCACGCGTACCTGGATCGGACGCCGATGCTCGTGCTGACCGCGCGCATCGACCCCGGCGTGGCGCCGACCTACACCCACCAGATCTTCGATCACGGGGCGCTGCTCCGTCCGGTGACGAAGGCGACCTTCACCGTCGGCCGCGACGGGGCGACGGCGCTCGTCGATCGCGCGGTGCTGCTGGCGACCGCCGATCCTCCCGGCCCGGTCCACCTGGACATCCCCGTGCGCGTGGCCTCGATGGAGGTGGAGCGCGCGCGCGAGTCGCTGCCGCGTCGCGCGCGCGTCGGGCTCGCGCCGGGCGGCGAGCTCGACACGCTCGTCGGCTGGCTCGGGCGCGCCGAGCGGCCGCTCGTGCTCGCCGGCCTCGGTATCCTGCACCACGACGCCCACGCCGAGCTTCGCGCCTTCGTCCGGCGCGCGGGCGCGGCGGTGATCACCACCTACAAGGCCAAGGGCGTCGTGGCCGAGGACGATCCCGCCGTCATCGGCGGCGCCGGTCTCTCGCCCGTCGCCGACCGCGCGCTCTTCAAGGCGCTCCACGCCGCCGATCTGATCCTGTGTCTCGGCTACGACCCGGTCGAGATGCGCGACTCCTGGATCCAGCCGTGGCCCACGGAGACGGACTCCGCGGAGATCGCCGGCGCGCCGAAGGACCACCTCGTCCATCGCACGAAGCTCGAGTTCGTCGCGGATCTCAAGGCGGCGCTCGCGCATTTGTCGGTGCTCGTCCCGGAGCGCGCGGGCCGGACCTGGCTCGACGGGACGCCGGCCGCGGTGCGCACGGAGATCGCGGAGTCGCTCCGTCCGCCCGGGGCGCGCTGGGGACCGCACGCGGTGATCGCGACGTGCCGCCGCGTGTTCCCGCGCGAGACCCTGGCCACGGTGGACACCGGCGCCCACCGGATTCTGTTGAGCCACATCTGGCCGTGCTACGAGCCGTACGGACTGCTCCAGTCCACGGGACTGGCCACGATGGGCTACGGCGTGCCGTCCGCCATCGGCGCCAAGCTCGTCCGGCCCGAGCGCCCCGTCGTCTGCTTCACCGGTGATGCGAGCCTCGAGATGGTGATCGGCGACCTCGCCACCCTGCGCGACCTCCGGCTGCCGGTGACCATCGTGTGCTTCGCCGATCGGTCGCTGGCGCTGATCGAGCTGAAGCAGCGCCGCCTCGGCCTCGACAACCTCGGCGTGGATGCGCCGGCCACCGACTTCGCCGCCATCGGCCGCGCCTACGGCGGCCATGGCGTCAGGGTGCAGGATGCGAGCGAGCTCGAGCACGCCTGCCGCGAGGCCCTCGCGCGCGACACCTTCACGCTGATCGAGGCCGTGATCGACAAGGCGGAGTACGCCCAGCAGATGTGACGCGGCGGCCGGCCGCGCTCACGCGGTCGATTATCCCGTTCGCTTCAGCCGGCCCGTGTGCTTTGCCCAGCGCTCGACCCGGCCGAAGACCCACAGTCCCAGCGGCACCAGCGCCGCGCCCATGACGAGCAGGACGACGAGCTCGGGCACCACCGTCGCCAGCGGCGCGCCGGCGAGTCGGTGAGGCGTCGTCGCCGGGTCACCGACGCCGACGAGTCGGCGGCAGGCGGCCAGCGTGTAGGTCGCCGGCGACAGCGCCGAGATCGGCTGGATCCATGCCGGGAGGACCTCGACCGGGTAGTAGACGCCCGAGACCAGCAGCAGCGAGCCCTGGAAGATGTGTGTCGCCTCGGCGCCTCGCTCGGGGCTCAGCACCGGCAGCGCGGCGGCCATGACGCCGAGGCCGACGAAGGCCAGCGTGCTGGCCAGGAGGACGACGATCACGCCGCCGAGGTTGGCGCCCGCCAGCGTGATGTCGGTGAACAGCATGAGGCCCAGCAAGACGCTGGTGGTGATCACGATGCTGTTGCAAAGGGCGAACACGCTGAGGCCGGCCAGATGCACGAACCGGGGGACGGGCGCCATGAACGTGTACTCGAGCGTGCCTTCCCAGCGCTCGTAGGCGACCGACATCGCGATCTCGTTGTAGAGAGTCGACAGGAAGTTCCACAGCAGCGCGCCCACCACCAGCGTCAGCGTCAGCCGATGGTCGTGGGCCGCGACCCCGATGAGGGCGACGGCGGCCGAGCCGGTCAGCGCGTAGAAATTGAAGACGATGACCCACGAGATGTAGCGGCGCGTGAGGTGATAGCCCCGGAACACGAAGGCCCACGTCTGCCGGAGCGTGCGGTCGATGGCGCCGTCCATCACGACTCCTTCGCCGCCGCGGCCGGCGTCTCACCATCCGTCACCCGCTCGCCCGTGAGCTTGATGAACGCGTCGTCGAGGGTGGCGGCCTCCGCCGCGCGCTTCAGCAGCTCGCTGGTTCCCTCGGCGACGAGGCGGCCATGGGCGAGGAAGCCGATACACGCGCACAGCCGTTCGGCCTCCGCCATGTCGTGGGTCGTTAGCACGATGGTCGTCCCCTCGCGCCGTCGTAGGTCCTCCAGGAACGTCTGCACGTCCCGCCGGCTCTTGGGATCGAGCCCGGTTGTCGGCTCGTCGAGGAGCAGCACCGGCGGGTTGATCATCAGCGCCCGCGCGATCGAGATCTTCTGCTGCATGCCCCGGCTCATCTCCTCCAGCGGCACCGTGAACGTGCGCTCTTCCATGCCCAGCCGCTCGAGCACGTCCATGGCTCGCGGCTCGGCGACCGACGGCTTGAGCCCGTACAGCAGGGCCGTGTAGAGCAGGTTCTCGCGGGCCGACAGCTTCTTGTAGAAGGCGGCGTCCACGCTCACACGCCCGATCAGCCGGCGCACCCGGGTCTGTTCGTCCGGTAGACGGTGTCCGAGCACGCGGACTTCGCCCCCGTCGGCGATGAGCAGCGTGGACAGGATGCGGATCAGCGTCGACTTGCCGGACCCGTTCGGTCCCAGCAACCCGTACGTCTCCCCGGGGGCGACGTCGAACGACACACCGCCGAGCGCCCATTCGGCGGACGCCGTGGCCTTTCGAAGGCGACGTCGCTTGCGGAATCGCTTCCGCAGATCACGGACCTGAATCGCCGGCAACACCATCACGAGCCTCCAGCGCGGGCCGGACGACGGCGCGCGCACACGAACGCATCGAGAAACGAGGTGGAGGGGAGACCGAGGTAGAAGCCGGGCGCGGACGCATGCGGTGCGTCCGTCACCCCCTGATCGTCGTCGGGGAGACGACGGTCGGGTGGCGCCGCTTACGCGGCTCGGCTACCTGGTCGGCTCAGCTAAAGAGGTGCACGGAAGTCACCTGAGGCTGGAAAGGCTACATCCAGCGCCCGCGTGATGCAAGCCGACGCGCTCAGGGCTTCGTGCGCGGTGCGCGCTCCGCGACCGGGAGGCCGGCGTTCTTCCACGCCGTGAAGCCGCCGTCCATCTCGACGACGCGCGGCAGGCCCATCTGCTGGGCGACGTCGGTGGCGAGCGCCGAGCGCCACGCCCCGTTGCAGTAGAAGACGAACTCCTTGCCCGACGCGAACACGTCCTTGTGATACGGGCTGTCGGGGTCGATCCAGAACTCGAGCATCCCGCGCGGGCAGTGGAAGGCTCCGGGGATCATGCCCTCGCGCTCCAGCTCGCGCACGTCGCGCAGGTCCACGAAGACGACGTCATCGCGGCCGTGGCGCCGCTTCGCCTCGTCCAGGCCGATCGTCGTGATCCGCGCCTTCGCCTCGTCGACCAGCTGGCGGAAGCCTTTCTTCATCTTCATCGCGCTCGTCTCCTACTCGGTGGCCAGCGCGGCGCGGCGGCCGCGGTGATACTCGGCGAGCGCGGCGTTGGCCTTCGCGATCGTCTCCGCCTCGTCGGCCACGCGGGCGAGGTCGCGGCCCGGCACCGCCACGTACAGCTCGTCGTCGCCCGCGCCGGTGTAGACGCGGTTGCCGATGCAGCCGGTGCTCGCCACGGCGCCGCCCGCCAGCGCCGCAGGCAGCGCCATGCACGTCGGACGGCCGAGGAACGGCAGGCGTGCGGCGACGCCGGCGCGCAGCGCGGCCTCCTGCAGCAGCATGAGCCGGCCCGGCGGACCGATGAAGAGCACGACGTCGGGCTCCACCGGCGTGTCGCCGAGCGGCGCATAGACGATGGCGCCGGGCGTCTTCGGCAGCCGCGGGATCGCGGGCACCTCCTCCATCTTGAGGTAGCCGAGGCCGGTCATGATCTCGAGCACCTGTGGCAGCTCGCCCGCGCGCTCGGGCGGCAGCGGAATGTTGTGGGTGTGGCTGCCGACCGGACAGTTGTAGTGATCGGACGGCACCGTGTAGAAGGCGCGCCCCTCCATGGCCAGCCGCCAGAACGAGCAGCCCGAGGGCTCGGAGCCGGTGAACGGCTTCGCGCCCGCCGGCGGCGCGTCGCGGAAGGCGACGGCCACCGGCCGCCGCGTGAGGCCCAGGCGCTCGCGCAGGCGCCGCTCGAGCGAACCCCAGTCGGTCATGTGCCGCCTCCTCTGACTGCGTCCCACACCTGCTCGGGGTGCTTGGCCGCGTCGGGCACCTTCTTCCAGTGCTTGCGGACGACGCCGTCGGGGCCGATCCACACCGTCGAGCGGATCACGCCCTTGGTCTTCTTGCCGTACATCATCTTGTCGCCGTAGGCTCCCCACGCCGTCATGACCTTGCGATCGGGGTCGGAGAGCAGCGTGAACGGCAGCCGGTACTTCTGCGCGAACTTCGCGTGCGACTCGCCCGAATCCGACGAGACGCCGAGCACCACGACGCCCGCTTTCTGCAGATCCTTCCAGAGGTCGCGGAACCCGCACGCCTCCTTGGTGCAGCCGGGCGTGTCGTCCTTGGGATAGAAGTAGACGACGACGTCCTTGCCCTTGAAGTCGGCGAGCGAGACGGACTTGCCGCTCGCATCCTCCAGGGTGAACTCCGGCGCCTTGCGTCCTTCCGCGATCGGCATGGGATGTTCCTCCAGGCTGTTGGACGCGGCTATCCGACGATCGGATGCTCTTCGGCCACCAGCACCGGCGAGCGCGCGAGGTCGATGAACGTGCGCTCGTCCTCGACGAGGCGGCGGCCGGCGGCCTTGCCCTCCGGCGTGGCGCCGGCGGCGACGAGCGCCTCCAGGCTGTCGAACCACAGCTCCGCCACGCCATCGTACGCCTCGGGGCCGCCGCGCCCGCGCCGCAGCCCTTCGTTCACGGGCGTCGCCAGCGTGTGGACCTGCACGTAGCGGCGAATGCCGAGCGCCTTGGCGGATTCACGCACGAGCGGGCCATGCCGCTCGCGCCAGTAGCGCTGGAACTCCTCGCGCGAGAGATGCGGCAGGCGCGTGAGACAGAACACGAGCTTGACCATCAGGGCACCTCGAAGCGCCACGCGTCGCCGTGGCGGACGATGCGGCCGGCCGTCGGATGGTGGAAATGCGTGCCGAGCACGGCGACCGCGCCGCCCGCGTAGCGCTCGCAGAATGCGCGCCGCGTCTTGCGCGCGCTCTCCGGGTCCAGGTCGAAATGGCTGCACCACTGCGGCTCGGCCATCTGGATCGGGTGGTGCATGAGGTCGCCGGTGATCACCGCGTCGCGCCCGCCCGAGCACAGCCGCACGCTCGTGTGGCCGGGCGTGTGGCCCGGCGTGGGCTCGAGCCAGATCTCGTCGGAAACGCGGTGGTCCATGTCCACCAGCGTCGCGAGCCCGGCGTCGAGCACCGGCGTCACGCTGTCGTCCATGATCTGTCGCGTGTCGTCGTCGCGCTCGGTCGACCAGTGCTCCCACTCGCGCCGCGCGAACAGGTGGCGGGCGCGCGGGAACGTCGGCACCCACCGGCCGCCGTCGAGCCGCGTGTTCCAGCCGACGTGATCGACGTGCAGGTGCGTGCAGATCACGACGTCCACCGACTCGGGCGCCACGCCGGCCGCGCGCAGGTCGTCCAGGAACGTCGTGCGCATCATGTGGAAGGGCGCGCGGCCGCCGCGGTCCTTGTCGTTGCCGACGCAGGTGTCCACGAGCACGGTCAGCCCCGGCGCGCGCACGACGAACGTGTGGATCGACTGCAGGAAGCGTCCCTTGTCATCGAGGAAGTGCGGCGCGAGCCAGGCGCGATGGCGCTCGACGGCCTCCGGGACGGCGTCGGGCAGCAGCCACGTCGGCCGCGTGGGACCGGCGCGCTCGACGACGGCATCGATGCTGAAGCGGCCGAGGCTGAGCGCCTGCATCAGGGCCGCAGCCGCGCGCGGATGCGCTCGACCGCTTCCTCGGTCTGCTCGCGCGAGCCGAAGGCGGTGAGCCGGAAGTAGCCCTCGCCGGCGGGGCCGAAGCCCGAGCCCGGCGCGCCGACCACCTGCGCCTCGGCGAGCAGCCGGTCGAAGAAATCCCACGACGACACGCCCGCGGGCGTGCGGAACCAGATGTACGGCGCGTCGCGCCCGCCGTACACGGTGAAGCCGGCGGCGGCGAGGCCGTCGCGGATCACGCGGGCGTTCGCCATGTAGAACTCGATCAGCGCGCGCACCTGCTTCTGCCCGTCCGGCGTGTAGACGGCGGCCGCGGCCTTCTGGATCACGTAGGGCGGGCCGTTCGACTTCATGTTCACCCGCCGGGCCCAGAGCGCGTTGAGGCTGTGCGCGCGGCCGTCGGCGCTCCGGCCCAGCGCCGCCTTCGGCACCACGGTGTAGGCCAGGCGCATCCCCGTGAACCCCGCGTTCTTCGAGAACGAGCGGCTCTCGATGGCGACCTCGCGCGCGCCCTCGATCTCGTAGATCGAGTGCGGCGTGTCCTCGTCCACGATGTAGGCCTCGTACGCCGCGTCGTAGAAGATCAGGGCGTCGTTCGCGCGCGCGTAGTCCACCCAGCGCGTCAGCGCCTCGCGCGTCGCGACGGCGCCGGTGGGATTGTTCGGATAGCAGAGGTAGATCAGGTCCACGTGGCGCTCGGGCAGCGCGGGCTGGAACCCGTTCTCGGCGACGCAGGGCAGGTAGACCATGCCCGTGTAGCGCCCGGTCTCGTCGGCGGCGCCGGAGCGGCCGGCCACCACGTTGCTGTCAGCGTAGACGGGATAGACGGGGTCCATCAGCGCGACGACGGTGTCGCGCGCGAAGATCTCCTGCAGGCTCGCGCTGTCGCTCTTGCCGCCGTCGCTGATGAAGATCTCGTCGGGGGTGAGCGTCACGCCGCGCGTGCCGAAGTCCTGGGCGGCGATCTCGGCGCGCAGCCACTCGTAGCCTACGTACGGGCCGTAGCCCTTGAAGGTCTCGGGCCGCGCCATGTCGTCGGCGGCCTCGTGGAGGGCGCGCACCACCGCCGGCGGCAGCGGCCGCGTGACGTCGCCCACGCCGAGGTCGATCACGCGGGCCTCGGGATGCGCGTCGCCGAACGCCTTCTGCCGCCGTCGGATCTCGGCGAAGAGATAGGCGGCGCGGAGGTTGAGGTAGTGCTCGTTGATCCTGGGCATGACGCGACCGCAGTATAAGCCGCGGCCGCAGTATCGAGGGGTGCCACGGCTTCGCCGGGGCGCGACGAGCGTGTGGGGTCGAGGCGCGCCACGGCTTCGCCGGGGCGCGACGAGCGTGTGGGGTCGAGGCGCGCCACGGCTTCGCCGGGGCGCGACGAGCGTGTGGGGTCGAGGCGCGCCACGGCTTCGCCGGGGCGCGACGAGCGGTTGGGGGGTTTGGGGGGCCATTTCGGGGCCCCCCATCTCTACAGGCGCAAGGTCGCCTTCTCGGTCGCCTCGTCGGCGGGAAAGAAGCTCTCCACGCGGAGCTCCTGGAGCGTGATGTCGTGGGGCGTGCCGAGGGTCGTCAGCGTCGTGAAGTATCGCAGCACGAGGTCGTCCTTGCGGAACTCGATCGGCAAGAACGGCGCCGGCGAGGCGTCGAGGTCCAGCGCGCGCCACTGGCGCGGCGTGTCCGGATACGCGAGCAGCTCCTCGAGCAGCGCGCGCGTCTCGGCGTCCGCGAAGCCCGTGGCCACGTCCCGGTGCAGCCACTGGATCAGCGAGGCCGCCGTCGGCTCCCAGTTCACGATCCACGGCCGGAACGCCTTCGGATGGAACATGAGGCGCATCGCGTTGGGCGCGCCCAGCGTGGCGACGCTCGCGGCGTCGAGAAAGACCGCCTGCACGCGCGCGCTGCCGTCGTTGACCTTCAGCACGTTCCAGTGGCGATCGAGGACGAGCGCGGGATAGGGCTCCTGCTGGCGCAGGATGTAGTCGAGCGCGCGCCGCGCCTGCGCGAGCGCGGGCGAATCGAGGCTGGTCGCGCGGTAGATCGCCGCGTAGCCGGCCGCCGTGAGGAGATCGTTGCGGTCGCGGAGCGGGACGTCGAGCGCGCGGGCGAGCAGCACGACCATCTCGCGGCTCGGCGTGGCGCGCCCGGTCTCGACGAAGCTCAGGTGACGCGAGGAGACGCCGGCCTCGACCGCGAGGTCGAGCTGGCTCATGCCGCGGCGCGCGCGCCACTCGCGCAGGAGCCGGCCGAACCCGCCTTCCTGGATCGTCTTCTCCACGGCGCGGACTCTAGCATCTTCGCGTTAGGCTGGACATTACCCGTGAGGTACTTCGCCCAACAACCCCTATGAAGCCACGTCTTTTTGGGCATCGGAGCCGTTCGCCCAGAAAACCGGATCAATCCCCAAGTCGTGCAAGTCGCGCGATGGGATAAGCCGAAACGCGTCGCTGACTAGGCGAGTAGCGGCGCGACCTTCGCGAGTGTCAGGGCTGCGGCGGCTGGACTACTACAGGGGCGGCTGGTCGCACAGAGAATCTCACCCGGTCCTCTTCGTTGCCATTTATTCGGACTATGAGAACGTAATTACGTCCTGGCGTCCAAGGGAGTGGCGGGATCGGCATAGCTACGGGCAGGTTGAGTGCTGTTCCTTGCGCAATCCCCGGAGGGCGGCCAACCTCAAAGGGCGTGGTGAGTCGGAACGGCTGCTCGCCGGTCAGGCTTGGGACCATAAGCGGGTTCCCGTCCTCGTCCTCAATCGCGAATTCCGCTGTATGTCTTTGGTTGGCCTCGTCCCAAGCGACCTCGATGACGCCGGCGATTGCGAATGGCTGCGGAAGTGGTCCGGTATGGACCCACGTACCACCGAGAAGAAACAGGAGACCTTCGCGGACCTCCGCGCTATCTGCCAGGATGATTTTAGCTCGCAGCGGTGGAGACCTTCGGCGCGACGGTCCGTGGAGGCGCTTGGGAGCTAACTTGAAAGACAAGGACGAGCTTCGCGGCAGACGGTTCGCCGGTGCTCCAACCGGTTACTGGGATCGGTCCAGTCGCAGTCGTGAGGCCCATCGAGCGCTGGTAGCGCGCGAGATATTTCCCTCGGATGCCACCGCTGAAATCAACCTCTGGCCGCATCTCGTCGTCACTATTCTCCGGACTCATATTTCCTCCGCTCAGAGGGAGTCGCCAGGCGCGCGCCAATTACGCGGATTGATTCCACATGATCAGTATGCCAGACAACGATGAGCCGCTGTTGCAAGGAAAGGCCGATGGTCCACCATCGCTCCTCATCCGACGAGTGGTCAGGATCAGGGACGGTTGTGGCGAGAGGATCGCCAAAGACCGTGATGGCCTCGTCGAATGACACTCTGTGCTTGTCAAGGTTCTCGATGGCCTTGTCGGGGTCCCAGACAAATCCGGTCTCGGGCACGTCATTCCTAGGGCCGCTAATGGTGCGCTACGCCAACGGGATCGTCAAGTCGCTCAGCGCCCCAAGTGGATTTTGGGCAGCGGGGAAAGTTCTTAGACGGCGAGTGGTTAATGGGCAAAGTACCCGTGAGGTAATTGTGGAGACGGCGCGGCGCTGTCATGCTGCGCGCGGAGGTGGCCGGTGGACATGCAAGGCGTGCACAAGGGAACGCTCGCGGAGCACCTCGGCATTCGATTCGTGGAGGCGACGCCGGAGCGCGTGGTGGCGGAGCTCGATCACCGGCCGGCGCTGACGACGGTCGGCGGCGCGCTGCACGGCGGTACGCTGATGGCCCTGGCCGACACCGTCGGCGCGGCGGCGACCTTCCTCAACCTGCCCGCCGGCGCCGGCACGACGACGCTCGAGTCCAAGACCAACTTCTTCGCGGCCGGAAAATCGGGCACGGTCCGCGCGGAGGCCACACCGCTCCATCGCGGGCGGCGCACGCAGGTGTGGCAGACGCGCGTGACGGACGAGGCCGGGAAGCTCCTGTCCCTGACGATCCAGACCCAGATGGTGTTGACGCAGTAGCGCGGCGCCTCCGGCGTGCTGCGGCTCGCAAATTCAACTCAGGCTCGCCTCGCACGATCGGCGCCTGCGGCGCCTCCGGCGTGCTGCGGCTCGCAATTCAATGCGCGCGCGGCGCGCTGCCGAGCCGGAACAGCACCCAGCCGGCGGTGAGCGCGAGCACGGCGAACGCGAACGACGGCGTGTACGAGCCCGTCGCGTCGTAGACGAACCCCGCGAGCGCCGGCCCGAGCCCGGCGCCGCTGCGCCAGCCCAGCCCGACCACGCTCATGATCGTCGCGAGCGCGGCCAGCCCGAACACGTCGGAGACCGCCTTCACGAAGGTATTGTCGGCGCCCGAGGCGCCGAGGCCGAAGACGAGCAGCGTGCCGACGACGGTCCACGTGGGCAGCCCGATCAGGAGCGCGCCGAGCGCCGCGAGCTGGATGAGCAGACAGACGCGCATCGTCGGCACGGCGCCGAAGTGATCGGCGGCGGCTCCCGCGAGGAGCCGGCCGGAGACCGCGCCGAGGCCGAGCGCCGACAGCGCGAGCGACGCCTCCTCGAGCGACAGGCCGCGGTCGCGCGCGTACGACACGCTGTGCACGGTCACCATCATGAAGACGAGGCCGAGAAAGCACCAGGCGGTGACGAAGAGCCAGAGTCGCGCGTCGGCGAAGGCCCGCCGGCGGGCGGCGCCGCGGGCGTCCGCCACCATGCGGCGCGGCTCCGCGGAGCGTGGATAGCGCACGTAGAGGCTCACGGGCACGCCCACGGCGGCGACGAGCAGGCCGAGCGTCACGTAGGCGGTGCGCCATCCCCACCGGCCGATCAGCCACGCGGCGAGCGGCCCGCCGGTGAGCCAGCCGAGATTGAAGCCGCTCAGCACGATGGCCAGCGCGAGCCCGCGTCGCGCCTCGAACCAGCGCGCCACCGTGGCCGCCGTCAGCACGTAGATCGACGACATCCCGACGCCGACGAGCACGCCGTAGGAGAGGTAGAGCTGCCAGAGCGCCTCGATGCGCGCGCTGAGCACGAAGCCGACGGCGCCGATGGCCACCGTCGTGGCGAGCACCGCGCGCGGGCCCCGCCGGTCGGCGATCCGGCCGACGGGGAAGGCGGCGACGCCGCCGAGCACGAGGCTGATCGACAGCACGACCGACACCGCGCCGCGGCTCCAGCCGAAGGCCTCCGAGAGCACGGGGAGGAAGACGCCGAACGTCGACACCGCGGTGGCGATGCACGAGGTGACCGTGAAGAGCGCGACGACGACCCGCCAGCGCGGCGCGAGCATGCCCGTTCATCGTACGATATCCGCCATGGCCAAACCCTACGTGCTCGAGTTCGGGATGGGGGTGGACGTCCACGGCGCGGACGCGACGACGGCCGCGCGGCGCGCGGTGTCCGACGCGATCCGCCACTCCAGCCTGCCGTTCTTCGCCGACGTGCGCGCGCGGGGCGGCCGCATGCTGGTGGACGTCACGGTGGGCGTGCCGGATCCGAAGGCCGTCGACGTCGAAGCGGTGAAGCGCGAGCTGCCGCACGGCGAGGTGACGGTGCGGGCGGTGGCGGGCGGGCTGCGGGTGCCCGTCGGCGACACGCTCATCGCCTGCGTCGCCATCACCGTGAGCATCGAGGGATGAGGCGCGCGCTCGTGGCCGCGGCGCTGCTGGCGCTCGGCGGCGCCGCCGCCGCCTCGGAGACGGTGCTCACGGGGGCCGACGGCCATCCGCGCGGCCGCCTGCCCTTGCGTGTCCACGTCGCGTCGTTCGGCGACGCCGGCCTCGACGAAGCCGCCGCGCGCGCGGTGGACGACTGGAACGCCGAGGCCCGCGACGTCCTCGGCGCGGCGGTCTTTGCGCGGGTCGTGCGAGCGGACGACGCCCAGGTGCTCGTGCGGGTCGAGCCGCCGAGGGCGTCGCGCCTCATGGGCGTCACGGAGCTCGCCAGCGACGGCGGTGTCATCCGGCTGCCCGTGCGCATCGCCGTCGTGGCTCCGCAGCCGCGCAGCCAGGTGAGCCGCGACGTGGTCCTCTACCAGGTGCTCGCGCACGAGCTGGGCCACGCGCTTGGGCTCGCCCACGTGGCCGACCCGCGCTCGCTCATGTGCTGCGTGGAGGGCGGCGTGAACCTCGAGGACCCGGCCACGCGCGACGCCTACGTGGCGGCGCGCCGGCGGCCCCACGTGCGCTCCACGCGCGCGCAGCTCGCCGAGCACTATCGGCGCTTCTGGAGCCGCGTGCCCTGAGATCATGTCCCCTGGACTGGAGGCCCGATGACGACGCGAGCCGAATCGATCCGCCATCTGTGGACCCACAAGACGCAGAACCACCCGTGGCTCGCCGACGAGCAGCTCGTCATCGATCGGGCCGAGGGCGTGTGGGTGTGGACCGAGGACGGCAAGAAGCTGATGGATGGCTTCGCCGGCCTCGCCGTCGTCAACGTCGGCCACGGCCGCCGCGAGATCGCCGAGGCCATCGCCGAGCAGACGGTACGCCTGGCGTACTACCCGACCACGCGGCAGTTCTCGAACCGCCCGGCCGCCGAGCTGGCGGCGAAGCTGGCGACGCTCACGCCCGGCGACCTCGACTACACGCTGTTCGCCACGAGCGGCTCGGAGGCCAACGAGCGCGCGATGCAGATCGCGCGGCACTACTGGATCGCCAGGGGCAAGCCCGACAAGCACAAGGTGATCTCGCTGCAGGGCGGCTACCACGGGGCCACCATGGGCACCTTCGCGGTGTGCGGGCTGCCGCACATGACGGCCGCGTACGCGGCGCTGCAGCCGGCCGGCTTCACGAAGGTCGCGCCGCCGTACCCGTTCCGCGACCGCGGGACGGGGACCGACGAGCAGCTCGTGCAGCGCCGCGCGAGGGAGCTGCGTGACGCGATCGTCGAGGAAGGCGCCGACACCGTCTCGGCCGTCATCATGGAGCCGGTGCTCTCGTCGGGCGGGTTCGTCATCCCGCCGCTCGGCTGGCTGCGCGCGGTGCGCGCGATCTGCGACGAGCTCGAGGTGCTGATGATCGCCGACGAGGTCATCACGGGCTTCGGGCGCACGGGGCGCTGGTTCGGCGTCGAGCACGAGGGCGTCGTCCCCGACCTCATGACGGTGGCCAAGGGCATCACCTCCGGCTATCTGCCGCTGTCGGGCACGATCGCGCGCGGCCGGCTGGCCGACGCGTTCGGCGAGGACAGCACGCAGGAAACCGTCCATCCCAACACGTACGCGGCGCATCCCGTGGCGTGCGCGGCGGCGCTGGCGAATCTGCAGATCATGGAGAAAGACGGTCTCGTGGCGAACGCCGAGACGATGGGCAAGCGCCTGCTCGACGGCCTGCAGCAGGCGGTGGGCGGCACGCGCATCGTCGGCGAGGTCCGCGGGCGCGGCCTGCTCGTGTGCGCGGAGCTGGTGGCGCCCGACGGCTCGGGCACGCCGCTGGATGCCGCCGAGGTGGCCAAGCTCGACCGCAAGGCGTGGGAGCGCGGCGCCATCGTCTACGCGCGCGGCCAGGTCGTGCGGCTGGCGCCGCCGCTCTGCATCACCGCCGCGGAGGTCGACCGGCTGGTCGACGTCGTCGCGGCCAGCGTGAGCGAGCTGGACGCCGAGCTCACGCGCTGAGCGCGGTGCCCGCGAGCGACCTCGCACGCGAGCGCTACCTGAGCCTCGCGACGTTCCGCAAGAACGGCGCGGAGGTCCGCACGCCGATCTGGTTCGCCGTGATCGACGACACGCTCTGGATGATGACGGGCGGCGACACCGGCAAGGTCAAGCGCCTGCGCAGCAACCCGCGCGCGCGCGTCGCCGCCTCCGACGTCCGCGGCATCGTCCACGGCCCGTGGCGCGAGGGGCGGGCGCGCATCGCGGAGGATCCGCGCGAGATCGCGGAGGCGCGCGCGATGCTTCGCGCCAAGTACGGCTGGCAGGCGAGGCTGCTCGACCTGTTCTCGCGCCTCAGCGGCCGGATCCACCGCCGGGTCTGGCTGGCGGTGGCGCTCTCGAAGCCCGGCGACTAGGCCAGCTCGGCGAGGAAGCGCGCGAGCACGCTCGCCGGCAGCAGGGCCGGCGCGCCCGTCACGTCGCGCACCACCTTCTTCATCGCGCTCGTGAAGCCCTGGCACTCCATCACCACCAGCGTCACGCCCGCCCGCCGCAGCTCCTCCGAGGCCGCGACGAGCCGCGAGGGGTCGTCGTACGGCGAGGCGACGGTGACCACCACGCCGGGATCGACGCGCGACCAGCGCGCCGCCGAGGACGCCTGCTGCTGCTTGATGGGCACGAGGACGCCGAGGCGGCCGCCGTCGAACGCGGCGTCCACGACGGCGGCCAGGCAGCGCTCGGGCAGCAGGACCGGCCGCGCGCTGGTGAAGGGCGGGAAGACGCCGGCGCAGAGGATCGCGAAGACGTCGGCCTCGTCCGCGAGGCGATCGAGGCACGCTTGCAGGCGCGGCACGATCCGCCGCTTGGCGACGAGCACCTCTCCGCCCTCGCGCAGATGCGTGATCAACGCGTCGTCGTCGCCGGGGGCGGGCGCCAGCGCGTCGATCTCGCTCCGCGACAGCCCGTCGAGCGCGCCCGCCTGCACGATGCGCACGCCGGCGCCGAGCACCGTGTCTATCTCGCCGACGATCTCGTCGCGCGGCGTCTGGCCGATGGTGATCGCGCCGACGCTTCTCATGCGAGCCGCCCGGCCAGCGGCGGCACCGGTGGTGATTCGTCGAGATAATTGCCGAAGCCGGGCTTCTGCTCCAGCTCGCCGGCCGGATTCAGCACCACCTGGCCGCGGACCAGCGTCGTCCACGCGCGGCCGCGCACCGTCCAGCCCTCGTAGGGCGTGTAGCCGGCCATGCTCAGGTGATCGCGCTGGCGGATCGTCCACTCGGCGCCGGGATCCCAGATCGTGAGGTCGGCGTCGGCGCCCACGCGGATCGTGCCCTTGCGCGGGAAGAGGCCGAAGATGCGCGCGGGGTTCTCGGAGAGCGCGCGCGCCATCCAGGTCGGTGGCAGCCCGCGCTTGACGACGCCCTCGTTCCAGACGAGCGGCGCCAGCGTCTCCAGCGACGGCGCGCCGAACGGGATGGGCACGCCCTGCGCGTCGACGAAGATGTTCGTGGCGCCGGGCTCCTTGAACTTCGGCAGGCGCGGCGCGTGGTCGCTCGCGATCGTGTGGATGGCGCCGGCCGCGGAGCCAGCCCACATCGCCTCGCGGTCGCGGCCGTGCGCGGGACGCAGCGGCGGGCCGATCTTCGCGAACGGCCCGAGCCTCGCCATCTCCTCGTCCGAGAGCAGCAGGTACTGCGGGCACGTCTCCGTCCACACGCGCTGGCCCTCGGCCTGCGCGCGCTGGATCCGCTCGAGGCCGAGCCGCGTCGAGAGGTGCACGATGTAGACGGGGCAGCTGGTGAGGCGGCCGATCAGGATCGCGCGGTTGATCGCCTCCTCCTCCGCCCAGTCGGGGCACGTGGCCGGGAAATCCGTCGGCTTGGTGCGGCCCTCGGCGATCGCCTTGTCCTCCAGGTAGCAGAGGATGTCGCCGTTCTCGGCGTGGATCTGGCAGACGCTGTCGAGGGCGGCGATCCGCTCCATGGCCTTGCAGAGGAACTCGTCGGAGACCATGCGCTTGCCGCGCTTCTTGTACGTCATGAACATCTTGAACGAGCGCACGCCCAGCCTCACCGCCTCGGGGATGCCCTCGAGGATGGCCGGCTCGTGTTCCAGGATGAAGTGGAAGCCGAAGTCGAGGACGGAGTTGGCCTCGGCCTCCTCGCGCAGCCGGCGCGTCGCCTGCGGCAGCGTCTCGCCCGCCGTGTAGTTCACGAACGGCACGATCGTGGTGAGGCCGGTGCGCGCGGCGGCCTGCGCCGAGACCTTCCAGTCGTCGTAGTCGGGGCCGACGTGCAGGTGGCAGTCGATCAGCCCGGGGAAGACCAGCTTGCCCGTCGCGTCGATGACGCGGTCGGCGGGCGGCAGGAACTCCACGGGCGCGAGCGCGACGATGCGCCCGCTCTTGATCGCGACGGACGCGTCGACGACGTCGCTCGCCGTCACCACGCGCCCGCCCTTGACGATCAGGTCGACGGCACGCGCGCTCATCGATCGTCGTGGGGGGCCCCGATATGGCCCCCCACACCCCCCATCGCTCGGACGCGCCCCGGCGCAGCCGTGGCGCGCCTCGGGCTTGACCCAGGATGTCTCATCGGTTCGGCTCCTTCTCCGTGACGGGCTGCAGCAACGTGCCGTAGTGCTGCGGCTGGCGCCGGCCGAGGAAGTTCCAGCGCTTGCGCACCGGCGTCATCTGATCGAGGTCGATGCGCGCGGCGATCAGCTCGTCGCCGCTCGTCGAGGCCCTGGCGACGATCTGACCCAGCGGGTTGATCACGCTGCTGCCGCCGATCAGCTCCACGCCGTCCTCGACGCCCGCTTTGGCCACGCCGACCACGAAGCAGGCGTTGGCGTAGGCGCCCGCGCGCATGCAGAGGTCGTTCAGGTCGAGCGCGAGCGCGGAGATCGGCGTGTTGTAGCCGATGAGGATGATCTCGGCGCCCTGCAGCGCCAGCGCGCGGTAGCTCTCGGGATAGCGGCGGTCCTGGCAGATCGCGATGCCGACCCTCGCGCCCGCGCAGTCCCAGACGCGGTAGCCGGTGTCGCCGTGGGCGAAGTAGTAGGGCTCGTAGACCTGGGCGAAGCCGTCGGCCGCCTTCGTGCCGGGCAGGTGAATCTTGCGGAAGGTGCCGAGCAGGCGCCCGTCACGCCCGGTGAGCAGCGCCGAGTTGAAATACGTGCCGTCCGCCTTCTCGCAAAAGCCGACGTGCACGGCGATCCGCGCCTCCGCGGCGCGCCGCAGCAGCGGCTCCAGCGCCTTGGGCGGCACCTCGGTCTCGAAGAACTGGTCGAAGTCGCGGCGGATCTTCTTGGGGAAGTACGTGGTGAGCGCCATCTCCGGATAGACGATCAACTCGACGCCGTCGCGGGCCGCGCTCTCGAGCAGGACGAGCATGCGCTCGACGATCTCCTCGCGCGGCGTGCCTTCGTTGTTCGGACCCATCTGGGCGGCGGCGACCTTGATATGGCGCGGCATAACGGCTCCTTTTCCCACCCACCGGGGCGGTGCCCCATGCTGATCCCTCGCGCGTCGCTCGTCAAGGAGCCTTCCCATCGAAAGACGGTGGAGCAAAACGTGGCCGCAACGTCAAGATCCTGGGGGCGACCTTTGTGAGCTGCGAATCGAGCGCGCGTTTCGTCTCGGGGCTCAACACCGCCGTTCGCCGTGCTTCCAGGTAAGCGAGTGGTGAGATGCAGGCTCGGTCGTCGGTGGAGACGATCCGGATCTCATTGAGTCGCGCCGTCATGGAGACGTCGCCACTGGAGAAGGCCCATTGCCGGACGGGACCTTGGGCGGCCGCGTTTCTGATGTCCGCGGGCTGGCTCGTTGCCCGCGTATACGAGATGTGACTGCGTGACGTGCCCAACACCCCCTCGATCACCCCGTCCGGATCGGTCGTGTAGAGGAATTCAACCGTGCATCCGCTGAAGATCGTGTCGTTGGCTGCCTGATCGGCGGTCATGCAGATCGTGGCTTCGAGCTTGTTGTTCGAATAGTCCAGAGAAGCATCTGCCCAGATTTTCGTGCCGGGGCGCGCAAGAGACCCCTCGCCGCTCGTCCGGAGCGGGGCGGTGACAATTGTCTTGCCCGCTGGAATCGTCTCCACCCGTGACGAGCACACCGGCGTCGCGCGGTGCACGAGCGCGATGGAGTGGCGGATCAAATGACCCCAGGCCAGACCGAGCGAGAGGCTGTTCGAGGACAACGGCACCCCATCGAGCTTGAATGTCAGGTGAGCGTGCGACCTCGCGATCAGCGCGGACGTCACGTCTTGATAGCCATCGCGGGTCACCAACACCATCTGCGGTGTCACGGCATCGAAATCATATCCGTAAATATCCACCCGGCTATCTGTCGTCGGAGCGTGTGTCACGTCGAGGGCGAAGGGAACCGCATAGCACACCGCTGGATCGACGCCGCCGGGGTCGGCATGTTGCAGCGTATCCCTGAGTCGCAGCAGCATCTTCCGTGCTCTCGCACGCACGAAATCCACGCTGCACCGAAATGCGGGACCCGGTTCCGGTGAGCGTGCCAGGAATGTACGGATGTGCGCCCGTACATCGTCTTCGGCGTTGCTCGGTAACGCCGCAGCAGCGTGCAGCAGAACCTTGCGATAGTCTGACGCAGGATCTCCGAGAGCGTGGATGGCTTCGTCCACGACACGAAGCGTTCGAATCGACGGTTGGTCGCGTCGTGTCTCCGATTGTGCTGCCGATAGGACGCAAAAGGCGGTGGTCACGAAACCGAGCAGACATACAACCGGCAATGGGATGGAACGTGGCGGCGACGTTGAAGAGCGCGGGCGAGCCATTTGAATCCTCAATTCCGCGAGCTCGCCCGCGGAGCATTCAAGACGTCGAGGACTTCACCTCGAGGAAGAGCGTGGCCGAGTTGGAATCGGCCACGCTCTTCCCAACCGGGGGGTTTAGAAGAGCTTACGGGTCTCTAACCGTTTCGCTCCAGGAAGCGCCGCAGACATCCGCTTTGTTCCTCCGCGGGTCGGTTGTATCCAGGCAATTGACGTTGCCCTTGCCCTTGGCGTTGGGATCGCGATACTTGAACCGCCAGTTCAGCAACGACCCGGTGTCGGGGTTCTGTGAGACGGTCGCTTCGAAGATCGCCCCCTTGCTGTTATCCATGATATTCCCAGGACCGCAGCCTGCCGGTGCCAGACCAGAACCGGCCCACGACAACACGCTGTTCGCGTCGCCCGTGGGCTGCCAGTCGGTATTTCCGGCGGGGACGAAATAGTCGTGGGTGCCCAGATTGATGACGAATTGTCCTGTGGTTCCATCGGCGCATCTAAAGGGTAACGTCAGGGTACTGCTGACTGTGACGGTCGACGCAGCGTGCCCGCCGTTCACGAACTTGAAGCTGTAACCCCCCGAGATCCAGTCGCCCGGTCGGATCAAGAGATGGCCTTCCATGCTCGAGGGCCCGATGCTAAACGTCTTGCCTTGAGGTGGTGAGCACCCCCCTAGGGTTGCGCCAGTGAAGCTTCCAGAGGCAATGAAGCCCCCCGGGAACATCAGCATGGCTTCGGCCGAGACGTCAAACGTGTCCGTACAGTCGACGGGGCTTGGGATGTCAGGCACGGTTACGTTGTACTGCCCGTTTGCATCACCAGTAACGGAGATATCGCGATCAACGGTTGTAACAATCCCAGTAGATTGGGACGTGAAGTGTACCGTGGTGTGGACAGTGAGCGTCGTGCCCGGTTGGTGTATCTCCCCAAACACCGTGATCGAATATGTGCACGGCAAACACTGGGTGCCGACACTGATGTTCACCGTGCCTGCCGACGCAGCAATCGCGCTCATCGCAAGTAGCCCGATGGCCACGGCGAGAACGCTCAGGGACCGGTAGAGCATGGAGATGGTCCTCCTCTTCATCGCAGGTCCTCCGTAAACGGGATGGACGATGACCTCCGTAATATCGGAATTAGAGCGAACGCGATGCCCTCCTGGCGCGACCTTGAGGCTGTGGTAGTTCTCGATGATGCCGTTGTGGACGCGATGAGAGCGCCGGAGCCGTCGGGGTGGGGATGCGGGTTGGCCTCCGAAGGACGCCCGTGCTGCTCGCGCACCTCTGACGCGTCTCGGGATCCGTCATCGTGCCTCTGCGCTGTTGCGAAGTGCGCGCGAAAAGCAGCACGTCCCGTGCCACTCCTGTTGACCACCAGAGCATGGCCGGGGTCGCGCGAAATCGTCCGGATGGCGTGGACTTGGTCCGCTGCCCACGCCTGGCGCATCCCATCTCACCTACGGCTGGGTGAAGGGAACTTGCGCACCCTGCAAGGTCGCGAGCAGGCGTTGTGGAGTTGGATACTGTTGTTGCGCGATTGTTACGTTGCGGGTGTGACGCGATTTATGGCCTGATCCGTTCACCTCTCAGGAGGCGAGGCACGTCGAGCGGCTGATTGGTGACGAGCAGGACCGACGGGTCCAGCTGCACCTTGATGACCAGGCGCCCGTTGTCGGACGGCTCGGCCGGCGACGCTTCAGCCGTCCGGACGTCGGCGGCCGGCGTGCCGAACACCGTCGAGACACCGACCGCCATCGGCGGCGGTGCTGGCCCCGACGTGTCGTCCGGTGCGGCCGCCGCGGCCGCGATCTCCGACGCCCAGTCCTGGGCGAACGTCGTCGGGAACGATGATCGGACGTTCGTCAGGCCGGCGGTGACCCCGGCGCCGGCTCCGCCGGCGAGGCTCGCGGACACCGACGCCGTCGCCTCGGGATTTCTCGGGAACTTCAGAAATGGCAGGCGAGCCCCCCCGATGACGATCTGATCGGCCCGGATCTCGAGCGGCGGGGCGAAGCCCGTGCCACCGGCCGCGGCCACGAGATCGTCCTGCTCGACGCCGTCCCCGCTGATGCCCAGCCCGCCGATCAGCTGACCGCCCCGGTACAGCGGCACGCTGCCGGGGAAGAAGACGATGCCGCTCTGGTGCTGGTCGGGAGGCTGACTTCCCTGCTGGCACGGCGTCGCCACGTCGCCCACGTAGAGCGGGAAGAACGGACCGGGCGGCGGGTCGATGCCAGGCGGATAGAGCGGCTGGGCGCCGAAGCTGATCGTCCGGTTGGTGACGGCCGTGCGGAGCGGGACGCCGGCAAGATCCGACGGGACCCGGGTCGGACTGCTGAAGTACACGACGTTCCGCGCCTTCGCGACGGCCACGTCGATGCTGAAGATCGTGGAGTCCGGCATGCGGAACAATCCGCGGGTCGTGCCTTGCAGGTCACTCACCGCGATGACCATGCGCGTGCTGATGCCCATCGGCAGCCGGATCGCCGCCCGCGTCTTGAGCGCCTGCGCCACCGCCTGACTCACGATGTCCGTGACCTCTGCCTGCGTGAGCTCCGTGCTCGCGAACGGACCGATGAGCCAGCCGTCGGCGACGCCGGCGGCGGCGCGCGGGCTGGCCAGCGGCCCGACGACGAAGGCGCCCGCGAACACGCCGGTGGAGGTGCCCGGCGGGCGCGTCGCCTGCGCGACGAACGGCAGCGCGATGCCGTCGAGGAAGATGACCCCGGGATCCGCCGGCCGCGGACCGAAGGCGCCGCTCGGCGCGCTGCCCGCGAAGGCGGCGAACTCCGCGAGAGGCCCGGGGACGCCGGTGACGCCGATGCCGCCGACGACCTGTCCGTTCTTGAAGATCGGCACGCCGCCGCCGTTGACGGCTCCCGGGTCGCTGTCGAAGACGTCGGCCTTGCCGGTGGTGATGCCGAGTCCGCATCCAGTCTGATTCAGGCTGTCGCAGGGCAGGCCGTTGAGCGACCTCGACTGCGGCACGCTCTGCCCCGGGTTGAAGGCCGGGACTTCCGGCGAGGTGAGCGGACAGCCGCGATTCGTGTTCTCGATCCCGTACAGCGCGGCGTTGGCCTTGCCGCTGATGCCGGGCGGAAAATGAATCCCGCTGATGAAGCGCACGGTGCGCGAGGACAGCGGAGCCTGGTCGTTGCTGAAGAACGCGCCCGTGCGGGCCAGGGAGACGGCGAGGTCGTTGGCGTCGACGAGGGCTCCGAAGTTTCCGGGCGCCGTCACCGGAGCGCCCGCCTTGCGAAACACGGCCAGCACCTGTCCCTCACGATCCGTGACCGCGATGACCATGGTGGTGGCGTCGAGGGCCACGGCGGCCACGCGCGTGATCTCGTTGACGTCGGCGGCCGTGAGGAACTCGTTGACGGCGCGATGCTGCGTGGCCAGGACCCGATCGAGATCCGCGCGATCTCTCACGACCTTGCTGCTGCTGTTATCGAAACAGCCCGACGCGCAGAGTCCGAGCGCGACGACGAGTCCGCCCAGCCTCCGCCCCCCGCGTGTCGACGGCATGGCGTCCCTCGCTACTTGAGGTTCTTCTCGAAGGCCTTGACCTCGGCCGCGAACTGCTTGGCGTCGTACTTGGCCGGGTTCTCGATCGCCGCGAACAGGCGGTCCAGTGCCTCACCGGCCGCCTTGTCCGGCTTGTTGCCCGGCGCCTTGGAGTAGATGTTGTAGAGCCGATCGAGCGCCATCGCCGCCTGCTCCGCCGCGCGGACCCCGGCGGCGGCGATGGCGTCGGCGTCCCCCGTGAGGCTCTGCATGAGCTTCTGGGTGCCGGCCTGGTCCCAGTCGCGGCCGGCCAGTCGCGGCGCCTCCTGGCTCATCGCCGCCGCGATCTTTGACGCGCCCGCGGTGACGCCGGCGCGGTCGCCCTTCGTCACGAGATCGACGAGGGCGGCCACGTCCTGCCCGAGCGCCTTTGCCGCCTCCGGAGCCAGGACGTGCTTGACGACCGCCGCGTGTCCCTGAACCTTGCGCAGAGCGTCGTCGAGCAGCTTCGCCGAGACGCCGCTCTTGGCGCGGCTGGCCAGCTGCTTGGCGGCCTCGCGCAGCAGGATCGCCTGCCCGGTGGCCCAGACCTTCGTGTCGGCCCAGGTCCCCTTGTCCCGCCAGTGCGGCGGCATGTTGGCGCTGAACGTGGCCAGCTCGAAGGCCAGGAGATCGGGATGGCCGGCCGCCACCAGCTCCTGATCGATGCTCAGGTGGCAGGACACGCACTTCTCCGAGCGCAGGAGGAAGTTCTTGGTGTCGTACATCCCGAGCTTCACCGATTGCTCGTGGGTCCAGCCCTTCTCGGCGTGCGCCTCCAGCCACTTTTCCGCCGGGCCATGGCAGGCATCGCAGAACACGCCGTCGGTGATGTCGAACTTCGGCCCGCGTGCCGCGGCCGGCACGTTCACGGCATGGCACGTCAGGCAGCGCTCGCTCGCCTCCGCCTTGGTGAGCTTCAGCTCGCGGGCGATCTTGGAGGGGCTCACGCCCGACTTCAGCTTTTCGTTGGTGAGCGTCGCGTAGGCCTTGGCGTGCTGGTCCTTCTGGGCCCACACGATGTTCTCGTTGAGCTTCGGATAGTCGGGCTTCGGCTTCGCGCTCCCGTGGCAGTTGGAGGCGGCGCACGAGGCGGCGCCCGTGTACTTCAGCTCGGTGGGCGCCTGCGCGTGGGCGCGCGGCGTCGTCGTCACGCTGCCCGGCCGCACGCCCGACAGCAGACATCCCAGGATCAGCACCGCGAGCGCGGCATACGCTCCCCGACGCAGCATGACTCCACCTCTTCTCATTCACGGCCTCCTCGGCGCAGCCGCGGTGGCGGCGCCTGCTCCTGCGGCTCTTCCTTCTTCGGCGCCGGCGCCCTCGGGGGCGACGGAGGCTCGTCGCTGACGGTGTAGACGCGGCCGTCCCGCAGATAGAGCCGCTCCATCTCCGCCCGGTTGAAGGGCCGGGAGCCGAGGCGGTTGAACACGGCGATCTGATTGCCCGCCTCGTCGACGGCGCGGTCACGGTCCGTGCCCTTCGAGACCGCCAGCGCGGGGCCGCGCGTCTTCGCGGTGGCGATGAGCCGCGGCTTCGGCCGCGGGCTGAACCCGAGATAGGTCGGCGTCTCGCTCGGTGACGTGAGCTGGAGCACGCGGAGTCCATTCCGGCCGTCGGCGACGTAGGCGAACAGGCTGGCGTTGGTCATGCCCACCTTCACGTCGTGGACGTCGTCGAGCACGCCGCCCGCGTCGTAGACCTGGTCCACCACCGGCTTCTCCGGATGCTCGATGTCGACGATGACCAGCCCCTGCCGGCCGGCCGCCACGTAGGCGTGGGTGCGCACGAGATAGAGCCCGCGCGCGTCGGCCAGCCGCAGGGCGGCGTCCGGCACCGGTCGCGGACGATCGGGCGAGGTGACGTCGACGACTTTCAGCCCCTCGGCGTCGGTGACGAAGGCGTAGCGGAACTGCACGGCCACCGCGCGCGCGCCGACGATGTGGGGCGCGCCCACGGTGGCGACCACCTTCGGCTTCAGCGGATCGTCGAGGCTCACGATCACGAGGCCGCGGTCGGCCAGGATGTAGGCATGGGTGCCGGCGACCGTCAGATTGACGGCGCCGTTCAGGATGCCGCCCGGGTTGAAGGCGAGGGCCCGCTCCAGAAAGTTGTTCGCCGGATCGCCGTCGAGCAGGGTCGCGACGCCCGCCCGATGCGGGCTGTCCGCGGGGTTGCCGATCACGACCAGGCCCTCGAACCGGTCCGTCACATACAGGTAGGCGTACAGGGGGTGGATGCGCTGCTCCTGGTTCTCGGGCCGCTGCGTCCGCGTCGGGTCGACGGCGAGCGTCGTCGGCGAGGCCACGGCGGTGGCGAACCGGGTCTTCACGTAGAGCCGCTGTCCCAGCGGCGAGACGGGCGCCGTGACCAGGCGCTCGGAGAATCCCTTTTGATCGATCTGGGCGACATCGTAGGCGCGGAACCCTCCGGGGCCGTTGGCGGTGTAGAGGTATTCCCCGCGGAGCTGGATGCTCAGCACCTCGTCGCGGCCAAAGACGTCCAGCACGTCCCGCCCGCGGTGGTGCAGCGCCTCGCCCAAACGCCGCCCGCGATGCTCGTGCTGCGCATAGTTCGTGGGATACGCCAGCCGGTGGAGCTCGCTTCCGAGCACGGCCTGCGGCTCGTCGCGCTCGGTGACGGCGATCGCTTCGAGCCCCCGCGTCCCCTCGGCCACGTAGATGTACCGGCCGAGGAAGTTATAGAAGTTCGTCCCCAGCATCAAGACCTGCGCCATCCACGCGTTGTTGTCGTTGCGGGCCGAGACGTGGCAGTCGGTGCAGGACTTCGTCTCGGTGGCCCGCACGGTGTGCGGCACGAACGTGCTGAAGGCGTGACCGGCGAAGCCCTCGGCGGAGACCGTCTGCTGCTGTGAGTAGACCCACTCGCGGTTCTGATTCTGCGAGCCCACCAGCACCGCGCACGAGGAGCGCGCCGGGGAGACTCGATGCTTCATCACGGTCGGATCGATGGCCAGCATGAAGACGTCGTCGCGGATCGTCTGGAAGTTGTACGAGGTCCAGTTGCGCTGCGTGTCGCCCTCGAAGTGGAGCATCGGCTTGCGGCGGTTGGCTCGCATCGGCAGGTGGCAGCCGAAGCAGCTGGTGACCCAGGATGTGT
This sequence comes from Candidatus Rokuibacteriota bacterium, assembly GCA_003220225.1. GTDB lineage: Bacteria > Methylomirabilota > Methylomirabilia > Rokubacteriales > CSP1-6 > AR12. Next base: position 38,611 of record QHRU01000047.1, on the reverse strand, counting down.
GGCAGCTCTGACACGTCATGCGCGCGTCGGCGTGCGCGAGCTCACGGGCCTCGCCGTCCTTGGCAACGGCGGTGCCCCAGGCGGCACCGTCGCGGCGGAGCGTCTTGGCGAGGCGGGACTTCGCACTGCGCTCGGGATTGGCCCGTGCCCACGGCGAGGCGGGATCGATCGTGTCCGCCACCTGCGTCACCGTCCACTGCAGGCCTTCGGTGACCATCGACCGCTGGGTCAGCGCCTCGCCGAGCCACTGGAACCGGCGCTGGCCGAACGGCGTGCGCAGGGACGACAGATCCGTCCCGCCGGCGGGCGCGGCGGGCCCCGACGTCTTGAGGGTCGCCCGCTGCTGGATCGTGCCGTGACACGTCGTGCAGGTGATCTCGATGGCCGCGCGCGTCTCGCCGTACAGCTTGCCGTTGCCGTGCACGTCCTGCTTGAAATGACAGTCGACGCAGTGCATCCCCTTCTCGAGGTGGATGTCGCGCAGGTGCACGGCCTTCTTGAATCGCTCGGGGTCGTCCGGCTGCACCGCGGCGCCGGCGCCGTCGAGCAGCTGCCCTTTGCGGTCCTGCTTGAAGACGGCGCGGAAGACCCAGCCGTGGCCGTGGAAGTCGGCGAACTGCGTCCGCGTGAGCCTGGGATTCAGCTCCGTGACGTTGGCGAGGAATTCGGGATCGGACCATCGGCCTCGCACGGCCGCTCCGTCGGGGTTCGACCGCTCGATGGTGTCGATCTGCTCCGCCGTGAGCCTGGGCTCCTCGCCCGGATACATCAGCGTGCCATCGGTCTCGTTGTCCCACCACGTGTAGCCGAGAAAGCTGTTCGTGACGGTGGTGCCCGGATGGTGGTGGCACACGACGCACTGGCTCGAGGGGATCGACGTCGTCAACACGTGCTTGATGGGATGGCCCGACTCGTTCCGTGCGATCGTCGGATCGGCGGTGGCGCTGCGTCCGCGGTTGCCGTACTGCGCGTAGGCGGCGGAGTGCACCGGCGACCGGTCGTTCGCGTAGATGACGTGACAGCCCGTGCAGCCGCTCGAGCGGTAGTCGCCGGGATGATCGTTGGTGCCCGGGAACGACAGGGCCGGATCGAACAGCCGGGTGCGCTGCAGATTCAGCCACACGGGGTCGATGCGGTTCAGCGTGCCGAGCCCCCGCGCGCTCAGACGGTTGGCGGGCCGGCCCGGCGCCTCGTCGACGTTCGGCACCCCGAGCTCGAGCGGCCGCTGCTGGCCGCGCTCGAAGATGCGCAGCACGTTGCTCGGCTGCCCGATCTCGAAGCGCGGCAGCGGCTCGAGCCAGGGCAGCACGCCGTTGCCGACGGTCTCCTCGAGCGTCGGCGGCGGCGTCGTGTAGAGCCGGCGCGGCTCGCCGCTCTCCGTGTAGCTCTCGCCGAAGAGGGGGCGCTTCAGCGGGAAGCTCCCGTTGTTGTAGAGGGCCGCCGCCCAGAGCATGGGCCCGGTGGTCATCATGCTCTTCTCGACCTGCGCCACCTCGGCCGCGTGGCAGCGGCTCTGGCCGCACGCCAACCGCGCCGCTCGCAGGTCGCCGGGGTTGACGAAGCGGACGTAGTCGGCGCTCTCCCGAGCGAGGCGGACGTACGCGCGCGGGTTGGCGGCGCTCTTCGCGAGCTCGGCGAGGCGCGGCTGGACGTGCGCCTTCTTCTTGACGTCGTCGTAGGCGGTCGACCCGGGCTGCGTCGCGGCCGCACGGGCGACATCGCCGCGCCCGCCGTGGCAGTCCACGCACGCGAGCTTCACCGTGGTGGCCGTGTGCATGGTGGGAGCGTCGGTCGCCGTGTGACAGGTCACGCAGCCGACGTTCTTCCGGTCGACGTCCGCCTGACTCTGCCGACTCAGGTCGGGCCCCTCCGACGTCGCGGGTTCCGGCGCTGGGGAGGGCACGGGCGGCACCTCGGGCGTCTCGGACGGCCGCCGGATCCGCTGCGCGAGCTCGCCGGAGCCGGCGAGCGCGAGGGTCGACAGCGTGGCGGCGGCGACCACCGCCACCCCCGCGAAGGAGCGCCACAGCCTTCGTCTGGACGACGCGCTCATGCGTGGTGGATCTTGCTCAGAACGTGAAGGTCATGGAGAGAAAGGCCGAGTACAGCAGGTCGTAGGGGAATCCGGTGGTCTTCTCGAGCCCCCGGGCCGTGAACGTGAACGTCTCGTTCGTGTACACGTCGCGCAGACCGCCGAGCGCCTGGAGCACGCCCACCCCGCCCGTGATCACCACGTTGTCGATCAGGAACGGCCGCCAGCGGAGACCGAGGCTGTAGTCGATGCCGATGTCCTCCCGGATGTTCGGCTGAAAGAGCAGGCGCTCGAGGACCGCGGTGTGATGGAAGCGCAGATAGTTCACGTTCAGGATCGCCTTGAGCTTCGGCGTGAGCTCGACGTCGGCACCCACGTTGAACAGGAAGAGGCCGGGATTGACGAAGTTGGGCTGGCCCTCGATCTTGCTGCTGCGGAGGCTGGGGACGAGGCTGTTGCGGCCCACCAGCTCGAGCCCGGTGCCGGTGAGAGGCAGCCCCTGGCGCACCCAGTAGCTGAAGCCGCCGCCGGCGAAATTCGGATTGTCGAAGATCGTGTCGAACCCCCGCGCGACGCGGTCGGCGGGCTTCGAGTCGCCGGAGGCCCAGAAGAAGGAGGCGCGCGGCCGGAGCCAGTCCAGGTCCGTGGACACTTCGAGCGCCGCCATCTGGGCGCTGATGTCCTGGGCCCGATCATTGATCGGATTGCGGTTCTCGCGCCCCACGACCTGGTAGAACGCGTGCGTCACGTTGATGGGACCGATGTGGCCGTCGCCGTTCCACCCGAGCCAGACCGCATCCACGACCTTTCGGGCGAGCGTGCCCACCGGGGCGGGTCGGATCAGGAACCCGTTGGTGTCGAAGTGCTTGTCGCCGCTGTCGTTGAGGACGTGCAGGTTGAACATCAGGGTGTAGCCCGGCGTGAGGAAGTCCTGAACGAAGAAGTTGACGATGCCGAGGTGCTGCGAGCGCGTGTCGAGCAGCCGGTTCAGTCCGCTGTTCGTGTCCTTCTCCAGGGGACGGAAGTAGACGGCGTTGTACTGATACCGATTCGACCCGAGGTTGCCGAACAGGCGGAAGCCGAGCTGGTCGTCGCTGAAGATGAAGCTGCGAAAGTCGCTGGTGAAGGGCTGGATCCCCGCGCGGGCGGAAATGAAGTCGTAGTGCGGGCTGAGATCGCCGAGGTGGTACTCGACGAACAGCTCCTGGAGGCTCTTGAAGGTGTCGAAGCGCGTGGTGCCCTCGCGCACGTCGACGTTTACGATGCCCGTCTCCCGGACGTCGAGGTAGTTCAGGTTGAACACGGGCGTCACGCGGATTTCAAAGTCCCGCGGCTTGAAGGCCGTGTCGCCCTTGAAGAAACTGAACGACAGGATGAAGTTCTGGTTGACGAAGATCTGATCGCCGGTGCCGAAGAACTCCGCTTTTCCGGGCTCGGCCGCGCTGGCGTTGCTCGGCAGCGGGATCCGCCGCAGCTCCAGCAGGCTGTCGCTGATGGCCGACACGCTCAGGAAGTAGCGCTGTCCGAAGATCGGATAATCGCCCTTGAGGACGTTCTGGTTGTACGGATCCCACCAGCGCCCTCGCACGTACGGCGCCTCCAGCGGCCGCTCGTAGCGGTTCCAGTCGGGGAATCCCAGGCGCCAGCGGTCGAGGATCGGCACGAAGTCGGGGCTGGTCTGGATCGGAACCGGCCGACTGGAGCTCGGACCGGTGAAGCCGGGTGGCTTGTCCTCGGACTTCGGCGGAGCCGGTGGTGGCGTCGTCGTGGGCGGCGGCTGCGGTGGGGGCGGCGTCTCTTCCGGCGAATCGGGCTCGGGACGCCGCGGGCGCTGGGCCAGGAGCACGGGCGCTGGCGTCGCCCACGCGGGCGCGGTCACCGTCGGCTGGCCGGAGACGGCGGGAAGCGCGGCCAGGGCCACGACAATCAGCGCGACCATTCCTCGGTCCCCTGTCCTGTGCGGCGGTGCGGTGCCCAACCCGGTGCCGTGAGGCCGCAATCCTATCCCGAGTTCGCGGACCGGTAAAGGTTATCGGCCGTCCGGCCGCCCCGCCTGTGGGCAGTCGTTGACATGGCCCGGTCACCAAGCGTAGGTTTCGCGCACCGAATTCGAAATCTGCCGGTGAGGGCCATGTCCGAGAGAGCGATGCTGATCGACGAGCTTCGCGCGATCCAGCGGGAGCACGGGTACCTTCCCGCCGCCGCCCTCCGGGCCCTCTCCGAGCGCGCGCGAATTCCGCTCTACGACGTCCACGGAGTGGCGAGCTTCTATCCGCACTTCCGGCTCACGGCGCCACCCGCGGTCGACGTGCGCGTCTGCGCCGACATGTCGTGCCATCTCCGCGGCGCCGACGAGCTCAGCCGCTCGCTGGAAGCCCACCTCGCCGGCCGCGAGCTCTCCGGCGTCGTCGTGCGCCCGGTGTCGTGTCTCGGACAGTGCGATCGGGCGCCGGCCGGCTCCATCAACGACGTCATCGTCCCGGGGCTGACGCCGGCCCGGCTGACGGATCTGGTCGGCGCGGCGGCGGCGGGCGCCGCGCTGCCGCATATGGAGAGCACGCGCGCTTCCACCCCGCTCGGGATCCACCCCTACGCGGCGGGCGTCCACTACGCGGCGCTGCACGGCCTCCTGGCCAGTCGCGACATCGAAGGCGTGCTCACCACCCTCAAGGCCAGCGAGCTTCGCGGGCTCGGGGGCGCGGGCTTTCCGACCGGGGTCAAGTGGGAGATCGTCCGGGCCGCCCCGGGCCCGGAGAAGTACGTCGTCTGCAACGCGGACGAGAGCGAGCCGGGTACGATCAAGGACCGCTTCCTCATGGAGCACGCTCCCCACCTCGTGCTCGAGGGCATGATCCTGGCGGGCATGGTGACGGGCGCCCGCACCGGGATCATCTACATCCGCCACGAGTACGAAGCCCAGGCGGCGGTGCTGCAGCGCGAGATCGACGACTGCCGACGGCGCGGCCTCCTCGGTGCCGGCGCGCGCGGCGGTCGCGTGCCCTTCGACGTGAGCCTCTTCGTCAGCCCCGGCGGCTACATCTGCGGTGAGGAATCGGCGCTGCTGGAGGCGCTCGAGGGCAAGCGCGCGGAGCCGCGCAACAAGCCGCCGTTCCCGGGCACGCACGGGCTCTGGCAAAAGCCCACGGTCATCAACAACGTGGAGACGTTCGCCCTGGTGCCGCTGATCCTGACGACCGGCGCCGAGGCGTTCAAACGTCTGGGGCGGGGCGGCGCGGCGGGCCCGAAGTTCGTGGGCGTGAGCGGTCACGTCGAGCGCCCGGGCGTGTACGAGATCGCGATGGGCACCCGGGCGCGTGAGGTGATCGTCGAGCGCGCCGGCGGCGTGCTCGATGGACGGGCCCTCAAGGCGTTCGCCCCGTCGGGTGCGTCGTCGGGCTATCTCCCCGCGTCGATGGTCGACGTGCCGCTGGACTTCAAATCGCTCCAGCAGGCGGGGTCGATGCTGGGGTCCGGGGCCATCGTCGTCTGCGCCGACGGCACCTGCATGCTCGACATGGCGCTCAATGCCGTGCGGTTTTTCAAGAATGAGTCGTGCGGCAAGTGCGTGCCCTGCCGTGTCGGCTCGGCGAAGCTCGTCGACATCCTGAGCGAGATCGCTCACGGCCGCGGCCACGCCGAGCACCTCGAGACGATCGACCAGCTGTCGGAGGCGATGGCCCTCACGTCCATCTGTGGCCTGGGCCAGGTGGCTCCGGCGCCCATCAAGTCGGTCATCACGCACTTCCCCGAGGAGATCGAGGTACACGTCGCCCGGCAGCGATGTCCGTCCGGCGTGTGCCCGATGGCGTGAGCATGAGCGTGGTCAATCTCTCCATCGATGGGACGCCGGTCGAGGTCGCCGCAGGGACGACCGTGTTCGACGCCGCTCGGAGCATCGGCGTCGACATCCCGACCCTCTGTCACGCCCAGCACCAGGGACCCGTCGGCGTCTGTCGCGTGTGCACGGTCGAGGTGACCGGCGGTCGCGTGCTCGCCGCCTCCTGCGTGAGGACCGTCGAGCCGGGCATGGACGTGCGCACGAACACCGAGCGCGTGCAGCGGGCCCGACGCATGCTCTACGAGCTGCTGCTGGCCGACCATCCCAGTCCCTGCCTGCGGCAAACGGCCACGGGGGACTGTGAGCTGGAGGCTCAGGCGCGTCGCGCCGGACTGCAGACGTCGCGATTCACGCCGCGGCTCAGCGCCCGGGGCATCGACGACTCGTCGCCGATCATCAAGGTGGACCATTCCGCCTGCATCCTGTGCGACCGGTGCATCCGCGCCTGCAGCGAGGTCAAGCAGAACTTCGTCATCGGCCGGATGGGCAAAGGGTCGGGGGCGGCCATCGCGTTCGACGCCGACGTCCCCATGGGGCACTCCACGTGCGTGGGCTGCGGCGAGTGCATGGTCTCGTGTCCGACGGGAGCGCTCACCAACAAGAGCGTGCTCGACGTCCGGCTGCCGCAGGGAGACCTGCTGTCCCCCGAGGAGCTGCTGAGGCTTCCGATCTTCGCGGGCAGCTCGGGAACGTTCCTCGCCCTCAACAAAGGCTCGATCGTCCGGCGGCGCTTCCGGCCGGGCGAGATCATCTGCCGGGAGGGCGAGCACGGGTCCACCGCCTTCTACGTGCTGAGCGGCCAGGTCGAGGTGTCGATCTCCACGCCGATGGCCCACGTGAAGAGTGGCCGCCGGACGGGACGCGTGGGCGTCGCGAACTTCTTGCGCCGGCTCAGCCGGCTCGTGAGCAACAAAGAGGACCAGCGCGAGGAGGAGCCGCGGTTCATCCCGATCGACGGCCCCATCGACCTCGACTACGGCAATCCGGTGGCGCGCTTCGGCGCCGGCGAGATCTTCGGCGAGATGACGTGCATGAGCTTCTACCCGCGCTCGGCGACGGTGCGCGCGGTGGAAGAGACGGTCGTCCTCGAGATGCTCCGAAACGTCCTCCACATGCTGCAGAAGAACAAGCGCTTCAAGGCCGACCTCGACCGGCGATACCGGGAACGCGCCCTCGTCACGCATCTCCGCAGCGTGCCCATGTTCGCGGGTCTCACCGACGACTTCCTCGACCACCTCCGCAACCGCGTGGAGCTGGTCCGCTACGAGCCGGGGCAGGTGATTTGCCGGCAGAGCGAGCCGGCCGACAGCTTCTTCCTGGTCCGCATCGGCTTCGTCAAGGTCACGCAGGCGTTCCCCGGCGGCGAGATGGTGCTGCGCTACCTCGCCCGGGGGAGTTACTTCGGGGAGATCGGGCTGCTGGGCGCCGGCGTTCGCACGGCGACCTGCAGCGCGCTCGATCACGTGGAGGTCATCCAGATCCGCGGCGAGGACTTCCACGCGATGCTGGAGCGCTTTCCCGAGATCGGGGCCAAGCTGCAGGAGGTCGCCGCCGGCCTCCTGGCCCAGGACAAGGAGCGTCACCAGCAGGTCAGCACGGTGCCGATCGCGGACTTTCTCACGCAGGGGCTGATGGAGGCGCAGAACCTGCTCCTCATCGATCTCGAGCGCTGCACCCGCTGCGATCTCTGCGTCCGCGCCTGCGCGGACGCGCACGAGGGCGTCACCCGCCTGGTCCGCGACGGCCTGCGCTTCGACAAGTACCTGGTGGCGACGTCGTGCCGCTCGTGCCGCGATCCGCTCTGCATGATCGGCTGCCCGGTGGGCTCGATCCGCCGTCGCGACTCGCTCGAGATCCTCATCGAGGATTGGTGCATCGGCTGCGGCCTGTGTGCCGAGAGCTGTCCCTACGGCAACATCAACATGCACGCCTTCACGGTCGCCGCCGACGACGAGCTGCAGCCGGGCCGCAAGAAGGCCGTCGTCCGCGAGAAGGCGACGACCTGCGATCTGAGTCGGGAGCTCGAGGAACCGGCGTGCGTGTACGCGTGCCCGCACGACGCCGCCATCCGCGTCGAGCCGTTGACGTTCTTCGCCGAGAAGTTCGGCCCCTCGAAGCCGCCCGGCTCCTGACCCCGTTCATGCTCATCGGCGCCGATCACCGCCGCTGGATCGTCGGAACGGTCATCACCGCCCTCCTGGCCCTGGCCGCGTATCTCGTCTACGTCCACCGCGCGCTGCACGGGCCCAGCGGCGGCAGCTGGCCCGGCCTGATCTTGGGCGCGGCGGGCCTCGCGCTCATGCTGTATGCGGGCCTGCTCGGGGCCCGGCGCAAGGTTCCGACCTGGCGCATCGGACGCGCCACGACATGGATGAAAGGGCATCTCTGGCTGGGCCTGCTCAGCTACGTGCTGATCCTGTTCCACAGCGGTTTCCGGTGGGGCGGCCCGCTGACGTTCACGCTCATGGGGCTCTTCACCCTGGTCGTCCTCAGCGGGATCTACGGTGTCGTCCTGCAGCACATCGTGCCGCGAATGATGCTGATGCAGTTGCCGCTCGAGACGGTGTACGAGCAAATCGACTCGATCGTGGCCCAGCTCCGCTCGGAGGCCGACGCGCTGGTGACCGCGGTGGCCGGGCCGTTGCCCGTGGCGGACCCCGTCCGCGCGTCCGAACGGCGCGGGGGCGGCGGGCTCTCACGCGGGCAGGTGCTGGCCCGACCCCTGCTGCGCGCCGCACCGACGTGGACGACGGCGCTGCCGGAGAGCGCCGTGCTCAGGGACGCTTACATGACCGACATCCGACCGTTTCTGGCCCTGAGGCTGCCTCGGACCGGTCGCCTGTTTCCGCCGCGGCTCGGCGAAGCCGTCTTCCTGTACCTGAGAATGGAGCTGCCGGCGGCGCTCGGCGAGGTCGTCGACGACCTGCAGGCCATCTGCGAGGAGCGGCGGCAGCTCGCCGTCCAGGTGCGGCTGCATCACTGGCTGCACGGCTGGCTGCTGGTCCACGTCCCGCTGTCGATGGCCCTGCTGCTGCTCTCGGTCGTTCACGCCATCGTGACCCTCCGGTACTGAGGCGGCCGCGTGATGGAGCCACGCTACAGCACCAAGACGCGCGCCAAGCGCATCGAGCCGGAGTACTTCAAGCGCCTGCATCCCTTCCGCCGCTGGAGGCTCATTCTCTCGATCACCGTCCCGGTGGTGGCGGCGGCGTGGCTCGTGGCGTACGCCGCGCGGGGAGATCAGCGCATCTACACGAGCGGCCCGCTGTCCACCGGGCACGCCATGTTCGGGACGCAGTGCGCGGACTGTCATGGGCCGGGCCGCGCCGCGGCGCCGGGCGGGACTCCGACCTCGGCCTTCTTCGTGCGGGTCAGCGATCGCGCCTGTCTGGCCTGCCACGATGCGCCGGTCCATCACGAGTCGCAGGCGTTCGATCCCCGGTGCGCGCGCTGTCACGTCGAGCACAAGGGGGACGTCGTGCTCGCCGCGCTGCCCGACGCACAGTGCAGCCAATGTCACGCCGATCTGACGCGGATGAGCCGGACGCCGCCGACGGTCGCCCCGCGGATCCGTGATTTCGGGTCCAGCCATCCGGAATTCGCGGTCGCCGTCAAGGAGCAGAACGTCGTGCGCCGCGTGCCTCTGAACCGCAGCGCGGAGCTCAAGGACCTCGCCCAGGTCAAGCTGAACCATCAAAAGCACCTCAAGGTCGGACTCAAGGGGCTCGACGAGCTGCGGACGCTGAAGGGCCCGTTTCGCATCCTCGAAAAGGCGGGAGGGCTCCAGCTCGCCTGCGCCTTCTGTCATCAGCCCGAGGCGTCGCGCGCCTCGATGCAGCCGATCTCGTACATCAGGCACTGTGGGCCGGGCTGCCATCCATTGGACGTCGACGCGCGGCTGCCCGACGTGGTCGCCCCGCACGACACCCCGGAGATCGTCCACGCGTTTCTCCGCACGCTCTTCATCGAGGTGTTCGAGCAGTGCCAGGCGCTCGCGCAACCCGGGCCGGCCGGCGCGGGCGCGGACAAGCTGAAGAAGCAGTGCCAGGACCTCGAGCTCGTCAGGGCGGCATCCGCGTCCGCCGCGCGCGGCGGTCGCCCACCGAGCGAGAGCGCGCCGGAGGCGCCGGCGGATCGACCGCGTGGAGGCCGCCTGGGCCGGTCCGTCGAGGCCGAGCCAGAGACCACGGACCGGCCGCGCGGAGGTCGCCTGGGCCGGCCCGCCGACGCCGAGAAGGAGACGCCGTCGCCGCGGGCCCCGAGCCCATCGGCGCTGGAGTGGGCGTCGGCGCAGCTCCAGGGCGCCGAGCGCGTGATGTTCAAGCAGAAGTGCGAGTTCTGTCACACCCTCAGCTCCGCGCCCGATCGGCTGCCTCGCGTGGCGCCGACCGCGATCCCCGCGAGGTGGCTGCCGCACAGCGTGTTCGATCACGGGGCGCACCGTCCGCTCGCCTGCACCGAGTGCCACAAGGCGACCGCGAGCACGGACACCACGGACGTGCTGCTTCCCTCGATCACCGTGTGCCGGGAGTGTCATCGGCAGGGCGGAGGGGCGAGGGCCGGCTGCGTGGAGTGCCACATCTACCACGACAAGGCGAAGGAGCGCGATCCAAGCGGCCCGTTCGCCGTGCCGCAGCTCACCAAGGGCTCGCGGTCGGCCGGAAGCCCTCCCAGGTAGGCGGCGAGTGCCGGCCATGCGCTACGGGTTCTACCTGCCCACGCGCGGCCGCAGCGCCGAGCCGGACGCGCTCGAGGCGCTGGTCGAGCGCGGCGAGGCGCTCGGCTTCCATTCCACCGTCATCGCCGACCACGTCGTCTTCCCGGTGGCGATCGCGTCGAAGTACCCGTACACGGTGAGCGGCGAATTCCCCGGCGGCGGTGACGCGCTGGAGCAGCTCACGCTCATGTCGTTCGTCGCGGCCAAGAGCACGCGGCTACGCCTGATCACGAGCGTGATGATCCTGCCGCACCGCAACCCCGTGCTCACCGCCAAGATGCTGGCGACGATCGACGTGCTGTCGAAGGGCCGTGTCACGGTCGGGGTTGGAGTCGGCTGGCTGCGCGAGGAGTTCGCCGCGCTCGGCGCCGCGCACTTCGACCGCCGCGGCGCCGTCAGCGACGAGTACCTGCGCATCTTCAAGACGCTGTGGACGCAGAGCCCGGCGTCGTTCAGCGGCGAGTTCTATCGCTTCGAGAGCATCAAGTGCCTGCCGCAGCCGGTGCAGAAGCCACATCCGCCGATCTGGGTCGGTGGCCACAGCCGCGCCGCGCTGCGCCGCGCCGCCCGGCACGGCGACGGCTGGCATCCGGTCGGCGCCAACCCCGCGGCCACGCTCGCGCCGCCGGAGTTCAAGACGCTGCTCGACGAGCTGCGCCGGCTGACCGAGGCCGAGGGCCGCGACCCGCGCGCGCTGACGATCTCCTACAAGGCGCCCCTCTACGACGCGGGCGTGCCCGCCGGCGGCGTGCGGCGCCCGTTCTCGGGCACGACCGATCGAGTGCTGGAGGACATCGCGACCTACGCCGGGCTCGGCGTCAGCGAGCTGATCTTCGACTTTCGGAGCGAGGAGCCGAAGGAGAGTCTCGAGCGCATGGAGCGCTTCGCCGAGCTGACGCGGAAGGCGCGCATCTAGCGGCGATGTGGCGGCGCGGCGGGGGCGCGCGGCGCGGCTGTGTTCGACCACGCAAATCGACAACGCGTCGCGCCTGTCAACGTGCACCGATGTTCAGCCGTGTCCGACGCAATACCCGAAACACGGGTCTCACACAGCCGCGCCGCGCGCCCCCACCGCGGCCACGCACCCTGAGAGCGAGCACCGCTTGCGACTAGGCATACTTTGCGTAGTGTCGATGACGCTGATCTGTGGCTGCCGGGGATGGACGCACGACAGCGCGGCCCAGGATTTCCTGCGCAGCTCATCCACGCTCCAGCAACTCACGCTGCGACAGTTCCCGCACAAAGAGCAGATCGAGCTTTACCTGGAGGCGATGCATCGAGGGCATCCACCAAACATCGGCTTGGCGCATTCGCTTGCCAAAAACGGTGCGAGTATCCTGCCCTTTTTGATCGAACGTCTCGCACGCACCGACAATGATGTCGACAAGGAATTCCTCATCGTTGTTTTTGTCGCGATGCAGTTGTCTGCATACTATCCAGTTTCGTCGGATCGAACGCTCATGGCGTTTCTGGAGCACCAAGTTTCGACAATGAAGGATCGCGACTGGAAGGAAATGGCGAGCGAAAGCCTGGAGCGAATCCGAACGGCCGGCGCCAAATGACTCGATGAAAGGCCACATCGCGACCTACGCCGGGCTCGGCGTCAGCGAGCTGATCTTCGACTTTCGGAGCGAGGAGCCGAAGGAGAGCCTCGAGCGCATGGAGCGCTTCGCGGAGGTCATGGCGAAGACTAAGGCCTAGCGTTGCTCAACATCTTCGTCGCCTTTGCCTCGTAGAACGACACCGCGCGCTTGAGCTGCGGTGGCGTGATCGCCGTGGAGACCTGGATGGTATCGATCCGCCTACCGCGCGCGTAGTTCTTCTCTCTCCAGGCTCTTGACCACGCTTGAGGTCCCTTCTACGCTGCCTGGGGATGAAGTGCTCGCAGTGCCAGTACGAGAACACAGTTGAGGCAGCCTTTTGTGACGAGTGTGGGGTGCGGCTCGAGTCGGCGTGTCGTGCGTGTGGCGAACGCAATCGGCCGGCTGCGAAGTTCTGCCGTCGGTGTGGCCAATCACTCGCAGAAGGTCGCAGCGGCGTAGCCTCGTCCTCCTTCACGACGCCTGATTCCTACACTCCCAGACATCTCGCGGAGCGGATCCTTACCTCGAGAGCCGCCCTCGAAGGTGAGCGCAAGCAGGTCACCATCCTCTTTGCGGATCTCAAGGGCTCGATGGAACTGCTCGCTGATCGTGACCCTGAGGAGGCGCGCAAGATCCTCGATCCCGTCCTCGAGCTGATGATGGAAGCCGTCCATCGCTTCGAAGGCACTGTCAATCAAGTCATGGGCGACGGGATCATGGCGCTATTCGGTGCGCCGATCGCGCATGAGGACCATGCCCTCAGGGCGTGCTACGCCGCGCTCCGAATGCAGGACTCCGTGAAGAGGTACGCGGAAGGGGCGCGGCGCGCGTACGGTATCGAAGTCCAGATCCGCGTTGGACTGAACTCCGGCGAAGTCGTGGTTCGATCCGTGGGCAGCGATCTGCGCATGGACTACACGGCGATCGGGCAAACGACCCATGTCGCGGCGCGCATGGAGCAACTTGCGACCCCCGGAACCATTCGCCTCACCAGTGACACCCTTCGCCCGGTGGAAGGATTTATCGAGGTCAAGCCGCTCGGACCTGTGCCCGTCAGGGGCGTCACGGATCCTGTCGAAGTCTATGAGGCCACCGGCGCAGGTACGGTGCGAACACGGCTGCAAGCGGCCGTCCGGCGGGGCCTCACCCCATTCATCGGCCGCGAAGCCGAGCTCGAGCAACTCCACCGCGCGCAACAGCTTGCAGTGAACGGTCACGGGCAGGTGGCGGCGATCGTGGGGGAAGCCGGCGTCGGCAAGTCGCGCCTGGCTTACGAATTTACCCATTCTTATCGTTTGCGCGGCTGGTTAATTGTGGAAATGGCGGCGGTCTCGTATGGCAGGGCGAAGAGCTATCTGCCGATGGTCGATATGCTGAGAGCTTACTTCAAGGTTCACGATGGCGACGACCGTCGCGAGATTCGTGAAAAGGTGACGGGTAAGCTGCTCGCTCTCGACGATTCCCTGAGGCCAGCGCTGCCGGCATTGCTCACCTTGCTCGACGTACCGGTCGACGCTGTCGAGTGGCAAGCGCTCGACCCTGCCGAGCGTCGCCGGCGTACACTCGATGCGACGAAACGACTCCTCCTGCGTGAAGCCCGCGAGCAACCCGTCCTCCTGATCTGCGAGGACCTTCACTGGATCGACGCCGAGTCCCAGGCGTTCCTTGACGGCCTCGTGGAGGGCCTAGGTTCGGCGCGCCTGCTCTTGCTCGCGAACTACCGTCCCGAGTACCAGCACACCTGGAACAATAAGACGTATTACACGCAGATGCGGCTGAACACGCTGCCCGTGGACGGCACCGGGGAGCTGCTGGACGCGCTTCTCGGCGCCGATCCGGCCCTCCGGCCTCTCAAGCAGAGCCTCATCGATCGCGGAAACCCGTTCTTCCTGGAAGAGACCGTTCGGACCCTGGTGGAGACCAACCTACTAATCGGGGAGCGCGGACGGTATCGGCTGGCGCAACCGATCCTCACGATCCAGGTGCCCCCGACGGTCCAAGCGGTGCTGGCAGCGCGCATCGATCGTCTCTCGCCGGAGGACAAACGCCTCCTGCAGACCGCTTCCGTCGTAGGCAAAGACGTGCCCGTCGCGATCCTCCAAGAGATCGCCGAGCTACCGGATGAAGCCCTCCGTCGCGGACTCGATCAGCTGCAAGCCGCGGAGTTCATCCACGAGGCGAAGCTTTTCCCGGAGGCCGAATACACGTTCAAGCACGCGCTGACGCACGAGGTCGCGTACGGCGGACTGCTCCACGACCGCCGCCGCCTCCTCCACGCTCGCATTGTCGAAGCCATCGAGCGCCTCTACGCGGACCGGCGCGCAGAGCACGTCGAACGGCTCGCCGATCATGCGCTTCGCGGAGAAGTATGGGACAAGGCCGTCGGCTATCTTCGCGATGCCGTCGGTCGGCAGGCGGCGCGCTCCGCATACCATGAGGCTCTCACGTCGTTCGAGGCCGCCTTTCGCGCCCTCGCTCATCTGCCCGAGACTCGCGAGGCCAAGGCCCAGGCCATCGACCTCCGCCTCGACTCGCGAATCGCCCTGGCTCCGTTGGGTCAATACGACGGGATCCTTAAATACCTGCGCGAAGCCGAGGTCATCGCGCGAGAACTCGGCGATCGACGCCGGCTGGGACTCGTCCTCGCCGACATGGGGGCGCGGCTTCGCAATGTCGGCGACCATCGGCGCGCGCTCGAAGCGAGTCGACAAGCGGTCGAGATTGCCACCGAACTCGATCAGCTCGGCCTGCAAATCGAAGCAAGGTACCGTCTCGCTCAGGCCCACTTCGCAATCGGCGAGTTCGACCAAGCCATCGCGATCTTCCTGCAGACGATCGAGGCCCTCAGCGCCGATGGCGCAAGGATCGCGAATCGGCCGGCCTTACCACCTCGCTTCTTTGCCGCTTGGCCGCGGGCATGGCTCGGGCTGTCGCTGTGCCATCTCGGTCGTTTTGCTGAGGCCCTGAGGTACGCAGAAGAGGGCTTGCAGATCGCCGAAGAGGTAGATCATCTTCATACATTGATCGAGTCTTACAGTGCGCTCGGGGGCGTCCACCTGGAACAGGGCAATCTCGATCTGGCCTTGCGCGCATTCGAACGTGGCATCGAGCTCCTTCGACCCCACAATGTCAGCGACGCGAATCTTCTTTCGGGCCTTGGTCACAGCTACGCTCTCTCCGGACGTCTCTCCGAGGCGGTTTCGCTACTCGAAGACTCCACGCAGAGGGAGGTGTCGATCAGCTCGATGGGGTTGGGGCTCTCGGTTCGCACGACGCGACTGGCTGCGGCCTATCTGCTGGCGGGGCGCGCGGAAGAGGCCATGAGACGAGCACAGAGCGCCGTCGAGCTGTCCACGAAGCACGAGGAACCCGCGAACCAGGCCTTGGCGCTCAAGGTGCTCGCCGATGCCACGGCGCGCGTCGACGCTGTGGGCGCAAGCAGCGCTGCGGGGCACTACACGAAGAGTCTTATGCTCGCGAATGAGCTAGGCATGCGGCCTCTTGTCGCCCACTGCCATGCCGGCCTCCACAAACTCTATCGCCACACCGGCAAGCGTAGCGAGGCCGACCTGCATGGCGCCACCGCCTCGACGATGTACTCCGAGATGGCAATGACGTACTGGTCGGGGCAGATGGAGCGAGATACGTAGCGCAGCCTCATCGCTGGCATTCGTAATGCACGGTACCTGTCGCAGGTATCAGTATGGAAACTCGCGTCAGAAGGTGCGCCCTCGTCATCGCTATCGCCATGCTCGGAACAACCATCCGAGCAGCTCGAGGCCGACGCAGTACCCGGATAGCCCCGAATATCAGAACAATTCCGGCGTGAACTGAACCGGCCAGCTGTCGCGGTAGGGGTGGCGCGGTAGGGGTGGCGTCAGCCACATCCCGGCGCTCGATTTTAGAAATTCGCGCAGTCGCGTTGCCGGGTCGTACGCGGCGGCCCCTTGTTCCGCAGCCGCCATCTTGCGTGGATTGCGGATCCCGTTTCAGCCGCGCGTAATCCGTCAAGCCTACCTCAACGCCAGTCCCCACCGGCACAGTGATTGCTCGTTAAGCATAAGGAGGACACCGCTATGAAGGGACGGGGGTTCTGATTCAAGCAGCGTCGAGGCACCGGGACCTCCTCGCCGGGGGTCCCGGTCCGAGACTCTTCCTCGCCGCTGTAACTGCCAGATTCGGCGCGGCCCGCGGCTCGGTCGACGCGACGCCGGCCGCCGCGATCGAGGCGCATCCGATCGCAGCGGCCGGGGTCCGCTCATCGTCTACACGAGCGTGATGCCGTGGTTCTTCAGCGGGACCGTGCGGAGGCGCTTGCCGGTCGCGGCGAAGAACGCGTTGAGGACCGCCGGCGCCGCGACGCAGATCGTCGGCTCGCCGACGCCGCCCCAGAAGCCGCCGGACGGCATGATGATCGTCTCGACCTTCGGCATCTGGGCGATCCGCATCGAGTCGTAGACGTTGAAGTTGGTCTGCTCGATGTGGCCGTCCTTGACCGTGCACTCCTCCATGAACAACGCGGACAGCCCGTAGACGAACGAGCCCGCGACCTGTCGCTCGATTTGCCCCGGGTTAACAGCGTACCCGGGATCCGTGGCGGCGACGATGCGATGGATCTTGACCTTGTCGCCGCTGCTGACGGAGATCTCGGCGCACGCCGCCACGTAGCTCGCGAACGACATCATCTGCGCCAGCCCGCGGTACACGCCCCGGGGCGCCGGCTTGCCCCAGCCCGCGCGGTCGGCCACCGCGTTCAGCACGGCGAGGTGCTTGGGATGCTTGCTCATGAGCTTGCGCCGGAACTCCAGCGGGTCCTGGCCGGCGGCGTGGGCCATCTCGTCCATGAAGCATTCGAGGAAGATCGCGTTCTGGTTGATGTTCACGCCGCGCCAGAAGCCGGGCGGGACGTGGGTGTTGCGCATGGCGTGGTCGATCAGCAGATTCGGCACGGAGTAGCCGATGGCGAAGTCACCGCCCGGGTTGAGCCCCTGGAACACCAGCGGATCCTTGCCCTGCTGGAGGGCTTCCGGCCGCACGGCGCTGAGGATGGATTGCCCCGACAGGCGCATGTGCAGGCCGGTGAGGTTGTTGCTGCCGTCCAGGGCGCCGACCAGCTTGCACTGCATGACCGGGTGATACCGGCCGTGCAGCATGTCCTCCTCGCGGGTCCACAGCAGCTTCACCGGAGTGCCGGGGATCTGTTTGGCGATCAGCACGGCTTGGGTGATGTAGTCCTGGTAGGCAACTCGCCGTCCGAACCCGCCGCCGAGATGCACCTTGTACACCTCGCACTTGTCGGCCGGCAGCCCGGAGGCGGCCATAGTCGCTGCGAACGCGGCCTCGCCGTTCTGCGTCGGACCCCAGACCTCGCAGCGATCCGGCGTGTACTTCGCCGTCGCGTTCATCGGCTCCATCGGCGCGTGATTCTGGAACGGATAGGCGTAGACGGCTTCGATCTTCTTGGCCGCGCTGGCGATGGCGGCTTTCGCGTCGCCGTTCTGGTTGCCCACGAAGGCCTGCTCGGCGCTCAGCCCCTCCTTCAACATCTCGGCGATCGTGGCGCTCGACACCGTGGCATTCGGACCCTCGTCCCAGACGATCGGGAGCGCGTCGAGCGCGGTCTTGGCCTGCCACCACGTGTCGGCCACGACGGCGACGGCGGAATCGCCGACCTTCACCACGTGGCGGACGCCCGGCATGCCTGTGACCTTGGCGGCCTCGTAGCTCTTCACCTTGCCGCCGAACACGGGGCAATCCTTGATGGTGGCGTTGAGCATCCCGGGCAGTTTGAGGTCGGTGCCGTAAACTTGCGCGCCGCTCAGCTTGTCCATCGTGTCCAGGCGCTTGACCGACTTGCCGATGAGCTTCCACTCCGTCGGGTCCTTGAGCGCCGGCTTTTCCGGCGGGGTGAGCTTGGCGGCGGCTTCCGCCACCTTGCCGTAGGTGGTCTTGCGCCCCGATGGGCGGTGCGTGATCACGCTGTTGACAGCGCTGCACTCGGAGGCCGGCACGTTCCACGTGTTGGCCGCGGCCTGGATCAGCATGATCCGCGCGGTGGCGCCGCCCTCACGAACGTACTGGTGCGAGTCGCGGATGCCGCGGCTGCCGCCCGTGGAGAAGTCGCCCCACACGCGCTTGCGCTTCACGCTCTGGCCGGGCGTAGGGTACTCGGTCTTCACCTTTGACCAGTCGCACTCGAGTTCCTCGGCCACCAGCTGCGCGAGGCCGGTGAGCGTCCCCTGTCCCATCTCGGAGCGCGCGATCCGGATCACGACGGTGTCATCCGGACGGATGACGACCCACGCGGTGACCTCCGGCGAGCCGTCCTGCGCGCGGACGACGCTCGCCCCGAACGGGATCTTCAAGCCCAGCGCGAGCCCCGCGCCGACGGTCGCGCTGCCGATAACGAAGGAGCGGCGATTGAGGTTCGGAGTCTTGGTGATCATGGCCGGCCCCCTATGCCTTCGCCGCTGCGTGAATGGCCTCACGCACCTGCTGGAAGGTTCCGCACCGACAGATGTTGGTGATCCTCGCGTCGATCTCGGCGTCGCTCGGCTTCGGCGTGTCCTTCAGGAGGGCGGCCACCGCCATGATCATGCCCGACTGGCAGTAGCCACACTGCGGGACCTCCTTGTCGAGCCAGGCCTTCTGCACCTTGTGCAGAACCCCGCCGCTGGCGAGGCCTTCGATGGTGGTGATCCTCTTGCCTTCGGCGGCGGCGACGGGCATCACGCAGGAGCGGACCGCGGCGCCATCGAGGTGCACCGTGCAGGCGCCGCACTGCGCGATGCCGCAGCCGTACTTGGTGCCGGTGAGGCCGACCTGCTCACGGATTGCCCACAAGAGGGGCGTGCTGGGGTTGACGTTGACCTCGAGCGTTTTGCCATTGATCGTCAAGCGCGCCATGAGCTTCCCTCCCGGGATTGCGGTGCTGGAAAATATCCGCGATCAGGCCTCTGAAGGCAAGCGGTCTTGCGGCCCGACCGTGTCGTGTTCGGACGCCGCGTCACGGGGCGCAGCGTAACGTCCTGATAGCGAGGGTTGATGGAGCCAACGGCCGTCATCTCATCAACGTGAGTCCTGCGCTTTGAGTCCTGCTCGGGGGGGCCGGTGATCGTGCTCGCGTTCGGGCGAGCCGAACATCAAGACGCCTGACATGAAGAGCAGGAGACCGACGGCGATGATCGCCCCACCACATGCGAGAAGACGTATGAGGCGCGGGCTGAGGGTGGGTTCATCTGGAATCCACGGCTGCCCGACGCCGCAGGAGGGACATACCGCTGCATCCGGGGCGACCGGCATCGCACAGAGCCGACAGGAAACGATCCGGGACGATGATTCTGTCATAGACCCAACTTCGATGGGCCTGTGACCCCGCGATTCGCCGCGTCCCAGGCCCCTACTTCACGAATACCCATTCCGGCTTGAGCAGCGGGAACGCCACGAGGCCGATGATCGCCGTGGCGGCCACGAGCAGAGGGTTGCTGATTTTCCAGCGGAAGAGGACCACGAGGCTCCCGAGGGCGACGAGCGCGGTCAGCCAGTCGCCGATCGCGATCTTCCCGAGAAGGACGCATGCGCCGAGGATCGTGCCGATGGCGGCGGCGTAGGCGCCCTTGATGAAACCCTGCACGTTCGGGTTCGTCCGGTAGCGGACGAGGATGGGGGCGACGATCAAGATCAGCAGGAAAGAAGGCAGGAAGATCCCGATCGTCGCGGTGACGGAGCCCCACAGGCCGTCGAGGAGCGATCCGGTGAAGCGCGCAGCCACGAGGTAGCCCACGAAGGTCGCCGTGATGACGACGGGTCCCGGGCTGATCATGCCCATCGCCACCGCGACCAGGAACTCGCGCTCGCTGAGCCAGCCCGTCTGCTGCACCAGACCCTTTTCGAGGAACGGCACGATGACCAGGCCGCTGCCGAACGTGAGCGAGCCCGCCTTCAGGAAGAAGGCGAGCAACTTGCCGAGCAACGCGCCGAGCGGCGGCGGTGCCGCGCCGCCGGCCACGAGCGGAAGGCCGATCAGAAGCGAGGACGTCGTCGACCCCTCCTTGCTCCCGCGGAAGAGTGAGCCGTAGTAGAGGAGGCCGACGACGCCGCAGCCGATGAAGACGAGGGCCACCTCGGCCTGCAGCGCGACCGTGATCGCAAACGCAGCCGCGGCGAGCGCCCACTCGAGCCAGTCGTTCATCCCGAGCTTCGTCAGCCGGTAGCACGAGTGGAGGATGAGCGCGATGACGGCGGGGCTGACGCCGTAAAAGATCGCCGCCACGGCCGGGAGTCCCTCGAAGTGGACGTAGAGCGCGGCGAGGCTCGCGACGATGACGAAGTTCGGCAGGATGAAGGCCCAGCCGCCGGCCCACGCGCCCCAGAAGCCGCCGCGTATATAGGAGATCCAGATCCCGACCTGGATGGCGAGCGGCCCGGGCAGCGACTGGCAGACGGCGATGCCCTCGCGCATCTCCTCTTTCGTCAGCCACTTCTTCTCACCCACCAGTTCGCGTTCCATCTGCCCGACCAGCGCGACCGGCCCACCGAAGCCGAGCAGGCCGAGCCGCAAGTAGTACCGAACGAGATCACGGATCGGGATACGCTCGGTCGTCTTTTCGGGCGGCATCACCGCGTCTCCTCCCCTGAAGCTTTGCAGGAGTGTAACGCTTGACGGCTGGTGTAACAATCATTACGGAGGCACATGCGCTGGCTGACGTCACGAAGCCGACCTGCACGATGGCACGTTCACTCGCCAGGAGTCCACCGGTGCGGATCTCGCGATCAAGGGCCTGGCCGCCGCCGCGCAGGATGATCACGAGCTGCTCGAGCGGGGGATGGCGATCTTCGAGGGTCTCCGTAGCGTCCTGAAACAGAAGACGTAACAATCACCACACCACACTCAAACCTGGAGACGCACCATGAAAACGACGACGATCGTGCTGGCGTTCCTCGTGGCGTGGGCCTTTGCTGTTCCGACAGGCTGGGCGCAGACGTCTCAGGACAAGGAGCACGCCGAGTTGGCGAAGGCCCTGAGGGACGCCAAGATTCCCCTTCAGCGCGGCCTCACGGCGAGCGCGAAGGAAGGCAAGCCGATTTCCGCGAAGTACGAGGTCGAGGACGGCAAGCTCCAGTTGTCCGTTTACACGATGAAGGGCGGCGACAAGTTCTCCGAGGTGATCGTCGACCACAAGACCGGCAAGGTCGCGAAAGCAGAGCCGATCACCAACGCCGACGATCTCGCACACGCCAAGGCTCAGAGCGAAGCGATGGCGAAGGCCAAGCGGTCGCTCGATGCCGCTGCGTCCGAGGCCGTGAAGGAGAACAAAGGCTACCGCGCCGTCAGCGTCATGCCGGCGTTGAAGGATGGCCACCCCGTGGCCGACGTGACGCTGGTGAAGGGCGAAGAATGGAAGACGGTGTCGGAAAGGCTCGATTGAACGTCTCCCGTCGCGCCATCTTCAAATTCACGTTGGCCGGGGCGGCGTTGCTGAGCAGTCCATGGCCCCAGCATTCCGAGGCTGCTGAGGAGCTGAAAATGCCCGGGAACGCGCCCGAGGAGAAGTTCGACTTCGAAAGCAAGGGCGTCGACGGCTGGTCGACGGTGGACGGACAGTGGACCGTTGAGGAAATGGCCGGGGCACCGAGCGGCAAGACGGTGCTTGTACAGCGCGCCATGAGGAACGAATTCAACGTCATTGTTGCCCCGGTTGGCCCGTTTACCGACGTCGACGTCTCCATGAAATTCAAGCCGCTTTCGGGGCGCCAAGATGCCTCGGGCGGGATCGTGTTCCGGTTCAACGACGGCAAGTACTACGTGGTCCGTGCCAATGCACTCGAGGACAACTTCCGCCTCTACTACTACGACCGAGGCCGGAGTCAGTTGGCGACCGCGCGCGTCAAGGCGCCGGCACCCGGGCAGTGGCACACGGTCCGGGTGGTGGCGTTGGGGGATCACATCCAGGCGTGGCTCGACGGCAAGCTCTATCTCGATCACCACGACCGTCGCTACAGATCCGGGCGTGTGGGCCTGTGGACGAAGGCTGATTCGGTCACGGCGTTTGATGACCTCACGATCCGTGGCGTGGCGGCAGGCGGCTAATGAGAGCTGTCGTCGTTTGTCTTTGCACTCGTACCACCTCGACTATGGCGCGGCGGCGGCGAACTACGTCGATGCATTCATGGACAACATCAACTGGACGAGCGTTGCGCGTCTTCACCCGGCGCATGCGCGATGAAGGAGAAGTCCGCGATGAAGTCACGACAGCTCAGCTCCGTCGTCGCATTCTGCGCAGTCATCGCCGCCTTCGCCATGCCGTTCGCCGCGTGGGCCGCGGATCCTGACTGGAAAGCCGTCGAGCAAGCCCTCGGCAAGTCGGGACAGATGCAGCCCGGCGACGTCTTCCGCATCGGCATGCCTCGCACCGACCTCAGCGTCACGGTGAAGGGCGTGCCGGTGAAGGCGGGCTTCGCCCTGGGCTCGTACGCGGCGTTCAAGCAGATCGGTGACCACGCCATGGTCATGGGCGACCTCGTTCTGCTCGATCAGGAGATCCCGGCCGTGATGTCGGGGTTGTTTGCGGGCGGCCTCGAGGTGACGGCGGTCCACAACCATCTGAACGAGATGTCGCCGCACACGATGTATATGCACTACAGCGGCCACGGCGACGCCGTGCAGATGGCGCGCGCGCTCCGTCAGGCGCTGTCCGCGAGCGGCACGCCACTCGGCGGCCCGGCACCCGCTTCGGTCGCGGCGGGCGGCCCGACCCTCGACACGAAGGCCATCGAGCAGGCGCTCGGCCGCTCCGGACGGGACGTCGGCGCCGGCGTGTTCCAGGTCACCGTGCCGCGGGCGGAAGCGATTACCGAGATGGGCCAACCGCTGCTTCCAGCCATGGGCGTCGTCACCGTGATGAACTTCCAGCCGACGAGTGACGGGAAGGCGGCGATCACCGGCGACTTCGTGCTGATCGACAAGGAAGTGAACGCGGTGGCCAAGACGCTGCGGCAGCAGGGCGTCGACGTCACGGCGATCCACAACCACGCGCTCATGGACGTGCCCCGCCTCTTCTACATGCACTTCTGGGCGAACGACGACCCGGTGAAGCTGGCGCAGGCCCTCAAGGCCGCGCTCGACCAGACCAACAGCCGCAAGTAGGGGAGACGCATGAAGTGGGTCACCCGTGAGAAAGCGCGCGTCGATCGAATCGCGTGTCCCTGGCTGATCAGCCGATTCATCGACAAGCAGCCGACGTTCTTGTTCGTGCCAAAGGACCAGGTGGTGAGCGTTGCTGAACGCGAGGGCGCGATGCCGTACGACATCCCGGGCGTGGAGCTCGGTCATCATGGTGAGCGCTGCTCGTTCGACGCGTTCCTGGAAAAATACAGGCTCGACGACCCTGCGCTCCGCGCCCTCGCACTGATTGTGCGCGGCGCGGACACCGATGCCCGGCAGCTCACGCCGGAGTCGGCGGGCCTCTACGCGCTGGCGACGGGGTTCCAGGCGATGGCCAAGGACGACCACGACAACATGGCGAAACAATTCCCGGCGTACGACGCCCTGTATGCGTACTGCCGATCGACGGCCGGCCGGCCGACAAAATAGATGGTTCTCGAGCATGGCGCCGACCGCCGCCATGCCCACCGGCGTCGACGGGCCGCGGCCGCAACGTTCCTCCTCTGGTGTGCCGTCGGGGCGACCTCGGCGTGGGGCTATCGGCCGTTTGTCTCGACGGACGCCGCGGTCGCCGATCCCAAGGAGGTCGAGATCGAGGTCGGTTACTTCACGCTCGAGCGCGAAAAGGACGAGAACGCGTTCATCATTCCCCGCGTCGTCGTGAACTACGGGCTCCTCAAGAACTGGGAGGCGGTGGCCGAGTTCGCCGTCAAGCGCAGCCCCGACGCTGAAGTCAACGTGATTGACCCCGCCCTCTTCGTCAAAGGCGTCCTCAAGGAAGGCGCCCTCCAGGACAAAGAGGGATTCGGGATTGCGGTGGAGGCCGGGCCCCTGCTGCCCTCCACCGAGAAGGGAGAGCGGCGCTTCGGCTTCGAAGGGATCGGCATCGTCAGCGACAAGCTCGGGCCATTCATGTTTCACCTCAACGGAGGTCTCGGCATCCAACGCTCGACGGGCGACCTGGTGGGTATCTGGGGGCTCATCGGCGAGCTGCCCGTCGCGAGCGGGGTCCGCGTGGTGGCCGAGGTCAACGGAGAGAAGCCCCGGCGCGAAGACCAGCGAAACTCCGTCCTGCTCGGCGCCATCTGGCAGCCGTGGTCTTCGAAGAACATCTGGTTCGACGCCGGCGTCCGACGAGGGCTGAGCGCCGGCGTTGCCGACTGGCAGTTCACGCTCGGCCTGACCTTCGGCTTTTCGGTGTCCTCGCTCAACCGATAGGCGCAGAGGAGAGTCAATCGTTACAATGACCCGAAGTTCACGGGTGACCAGACGGAGATCTACCGCGCCGTCCTGGCGGTCACGATCGTGAAATGACCCGACGGCGTAGCGACGCGCAGCTCACCGCGACACTCGGTTCGCTGCCGTCCTTCTTCGCCGGCGCTTGCGATGATGCGCGAAGCAGCCAAGGAGGTCACCGTGCCTAACCGACGACTCGTGCCCGTGATGGCGGCGGCTCTGGTGTGCTTCGCGCTTCCCGCCGGGAGCCAGGAGTTGCCCGAGGGAAAGGGCAAGGAACTCGTCGCCGCACATTGCAACAGCTGCCACCCGTTCTACGCGCGCCTCGGCGCGGGATACACGCCCGGTGGCTGGGTCACGGTCATGCGGATGATGGCGAATCACGGAGTGACCTTGCCGACGGATCAGGTCGCCACGATCACGGAGTACTTGACCAAGAACTTTCCGGAGAAAGCGAAGCCTGCCGGCGTGGTGATCCCGGGCCCCGCCAAAGTCTCGATCAAGGAGTGGCCGGTGCCGACGCCGGGATCTCGCCCGCACGACCCGTTGGCGACGGCGGACGGGTCGCTCTGGTACACGGGCCAGATGAACAACGTCCTCGGGCGGCTCGATCCGAAGACGGGCCGCTTCAGGGAATATCCTCTGAAGACGCCGCACTCCGGGCCCCACGGTCTGGTCGAGGACAGGGACGGCAACATCTGGTACACGGGAAACACCGGAGCGTTGGTCGGAAGGCTCCACCCGAAAACGGGTGTCGTCACCGAGTACACGATGCCGGACCCGGACGCAAAGGATCCGCACACGCTGATCTTCGATCAGAGTGGAATTCTGTGGTTCACCGTCCAGAATGCCAACCGGGTGGGCCGGCTCGACCCGAAGACCGGCGAGATCAAGCTCCTCACACCGCCGACGCCGAAGTCGCGCCCCTATGGCATGGCGGTGAATTCGAAAGGCACGGTGTTCTACGTCGCCTTCGGCACCAACAAAGTGGGAAGCGTCGATCCCAAGACGCTGGAGATTCGGGAGTACCCTCTGCCGGATGCGGCATCGCGCCCCCGGCGCGTCACGATCACGAGTGACGACCTTGTCTGGTACAGCGACTTCTCGCGCGGTTATCTCGGTCGTCTCGATCCCGCGACCGGCAAGGTCTCGGAATGGCCTTCTCCGAGCGGGCCGAAGTCCGAGCCCTATGGCATCTCGGCCATCAACGACGCCATCTGGTACAGCGAGTCGGGAACGACACCGAACACGGTCGTGCGCTTCGATCCCAAGGCCCAGAAGTTCCAGAGCTGGGCGATCCCGGGTGGCGGCAACATCGTGCGCAACACCTCGGTCACGCGAGACGGCGACTTCGTGCTGGCCAACAGCCTCGTCAATGCCGTGACGCTGGTCAGAATCGCGAAGTGACGTGCCACCGTACGGCGGTCAATGCTCGTGGCGATGATGAAGGTCGGGATAATGCGGATGCGCGTGGAGAAGCGGGGCGTGTGTATGCAGATGGGAGTGGGGCTCGTCGGTTGGTGCCTCTGGTGCGTGAGCATGCGCGTGATGCTCGTCGTGGCGGTGCAGATGCTCGTGCTGCAGCTCCTCGTGGGTGTGCTCGTGGTCGTGCGCCTCGCTGATATGAAGCCAGACCCCGAGCGCCATCAGGACACCCGCGATCGCGAGGCGAAGGGTGAATGGCTCGCTCAGCGCGACGATCGACGCCACGGCGCCGAGGAACGGCGCTGTCGAGAAGTAGGCGCCGGTGCGCGCGGCGCCCAGGTCGCGTAGCGCCCGGACGAAGAACACGAGGCTGACGCCGTAGCCGAAGAATCCCACCAGGCTGGCGCCGAAGATCGAG
This sequence comes from Candidatus Rokuibacteriota bacterium, assembly GCA_003220225.1. GTDB lineage: Bacteria > Methylomirabilota > Methylomirabilia > Rokubacteriales > CSP1-6 > AR12. The sequence continues at coordinate 12,198 of QHRU01000047.1, read as the reverse complement.
CCGGCGTCCGGCAGCCGGACGGTGCTGGCCAACGCGATGCCGAGGTTCACAGTCCCGGCGGCGCCGCCCTTCACGGCAGCGATGAGCACGGGATCGCCGCCGGACACCTTGCGGGTGAGGTTGTTGTCGATGGCCCATCCAAGGCAGGCGGCAACGATCAGAAGCGCAGCGGGCTCCACGCCCAGCCTGCCGGCGGGTTGCCACGCGAGTGCAAACGCGCCAATGGTGATGAGCCCCATGCCGATGGCGATCCTCCTGTCGAAGTGCTCCCTGAATACGACCCAGGCGAGCACCGCAGTGAGGACTCCCTCGAGGTTGAGGAGCAGCGACGCCTGCGCCGCGGGAGCGCGCGCAAGCCCGAACATCAAGAGCACAGGCGCTACCACGCCGCCGCTCGCGATCGCGGCAGCGAGCCAGGGCAGGTCGGAGGGTCGCAGGGGAGCTTCTTTCGTGCGGCTCAGGCCACGGCGAAGGAGCCATGCGATGCCGAGTCCGGTCCCCGAGCCCAGGTAGAGAAGACCCGCCGTCAGCCACGGATCGGTCTGGGCGACCAGAAACTTCGCGGCCGGCGTGCTCACACCAAAGAGCACGGCGGCCGCCAGGGCAAACACGATGGAACGGCGGTTCGGCATCAGTCACCGCACGCTGATGACTCCGCCCTTAGACCTCGGCGAGATCGACGAGGAGGGCGGCGTGGTCGCTGAGGCGGTCGCGGCGGGCACGGCTGGCGGCGCCGCCCCAGACGTAGGCGGCGTCTTTCAGGCGCGCCAGCAGCGGCGCGTTGACGAACGCCTGGTCGATGCGGAAGCCGTTGCGCCCGTTCGGCGAGTACCACGTGTAGGCGCGCGCCTCGGCGCGCAGGTGGCGGAACGCGTCGGCCCAGCCGCAGCCGGCGAGCGCGTCGATCCAGCCCTCCTCGCGCGCGCTGAACACGGGCACCTCTTCGTCGAGCCCGCGGCGGCCCGAGTTCGTGTCGCCGATCAGCAGCGCGGGCCCGAGGCGCCAGCGCCGCGCGCAGCCGAGCACCGCGTCGAGGAACGGGTACTTGCGCCCGCTCACGCGGTTGGGCACGTGCATGGCGCCGACGACGAGCGGCCGCGGCGCGTCGACGGCGACGAGCAGCCAGCGGCAGCGCTCGGCGGGGGCGGCGCTCAGGCGGAGGCGGCGCAACGGCCAGCGCGACGCGACGAGCAGCGCGTTGCGCCGCGTCGAGCGCGGGTCGCAGGTCGCGAGCTGGTGGGTGAGACCGCCCGCCACGAGCCGGGCGGCGAGCCGGGCGCTCGGCGGCGTCGCGCGAAACTCCGAGAGCGCGACGACATCGGGCTGCCAGCGCGCGAGCTGGCGCGCGATGCCGGCCGCGCGCACGCCGCCGCCGGCCCGGATGTTCCACGCGACGACGCGCACGCGCGCCTCAGCGCGGCTCGAAGCTCGCGGCGCCGAAGAGCGCGGCGCTGCGCGAGCGCGTGTCGTTGGAGTGGCTCTCGAAGCCGACCCACTTGATCGGGCGCGGGGCCTCGCCGAAGACGCGGCGGTAATCGGCGAGGACGTCGCGCCGCTCGCGCGTCCAGCGTCCGACGCCGTCCTGGCCCGAGCGCACGACGATGAGCACGCGGTCGAAGATGTCCAGCTCGTCGGGCCGCGACTCGGTGCCGACGGGCGACGCCGTGTCCCAGACGTAGAGGATGCCCTTCATGCCCTCGAACATCAGCATGATGCGGGCGGCCTGGTCGTTGCGCTTGGGCTCGCGCACGTCGCCCTGCACGGGCAGGTCGAGCGCCTTCCACTCCCAGGCGAGCCAGGGCGTCGCCTTCAGATCGACCTTGACCGGGCGCCCGACGCGCATGGCCTCGCCCTCGGTGCGCAGCAGGAGGGCGCGCCGGCCGTCGCTCTCCACGATGGCCGGCGGCTCTTTGAACTTCGGCGACTGCGTGAAGGGATAGACCCGCCACACGGCGAGGTCGAGCGGCCCCGCCCCGAGCGCGTCCCAGTTGTCGACGCGCAGCGACCCCTTCGCCGCCGCGCCGGTGAGCAGAGCTCCGGCGAGCAGCGCCAGCGCCGCCCGCGCGAGAGGGCGGGTCACGCGCGCGGAGTGAACTTCTGGAACGTGTGACAGTCCGCGGGCGCCAGCCCGCGGCTGACCGCGAACGTCCACGTCACCTCCGCCACGTAGACGGCGCCCTTGCTGTCCACGGCAAGGCCGTGCGGCGCGGCGAAGCTGCCGGGCTTCGTCGCCTCCGGCGTGCCCCAGCGCGCGAGCAGCCGGCCGTCCTCGTCGAAGACGCTGACGCGCCCGTGCTTGGGCTCCTGCGTCACGCCGTGCCGCCGCGAGGTCTGTCCCTTGTGCCACCAGAGCTCGGAGACGTACGCGCGTCCCTGCTCGTCGAAGACGATGTGGGTGGGGCGCTGCGTGTCGGTCCACTCCGAGAGATACTCGCCGTCGGGGCTGAAGATCTGGATGCGATCGCTCTCGCGGTCGCACACGAACACGCGGCCGTCGGCGCCCACCGCGATGCCGTGCGGGAGATAGAACTGGCCGGGTCCGGTGCCGGGCACGCCCCACGAGCGCTTGAGGGTGCCGCTGGGCGAAAACTGGTGCACCCGGCAGTTGCCGTAGCCGTCGGAAACATACAGATCGCCCCTCGGGCCGATCGCGAGGTTGGTCGGGCGGTTGAAGGGCCCCGCCGGACGGGTGATCGTCATGTAGTCCTTGCCGTCGTAGCCCGTGTCCGAGGCCGTGTTCAGCGTGCCGAGCGTTCGGAGCAGCTTGCCCTGCGGCGTGAACTGGCGGACGGTGTGGTTGCCGTCGTCGGTCGCCCACACGGTGCCGTCCGGCGCGACCGAGATGCCGTGCGTGCGGTACGTGAAGTCACCCTCGCCCCACGAGCGCAGGAAGGCGCCTTTCTGATCGTAGGTGATGATCGGATGGTCGCCGCGGCAGATCAAGAAGACGCGGTCCTCGCCGTCCACGGCCACGCCCGCGACGTCGCGATGCTCGAACCCCTTCGGCAGCTGCTCCCAGCCCTCGACGACCTCGTATCTCATGGTCGGCCTCCTGCGCGATTCTACTCCCGGTGCCTTGCACGCTCCGGCCCGATCGTATACCGTGGCGGCGCTCAGGGAGGCGTCCATGTGTCTCGACCCGATCTCGCGACGCCGTCTGCTCCGCGCGATGAGGATGCTCACGACGTGGCTGGCGGTCGTCGCACTGCTCCTCGGCGTCGGCGCGCTGGCGCCGGTGGCCGCCCAGCCGGCGGGCACGCTGGTCGTCGGCCTCGTGGCCGAGCCGGTGAACCTCGATCCCGCGCAGGTCACCGACCTCAACTCCAACCGCGTGGGCCGGCGCATCGTCGAGACGCTGGTGACCTTTCCCGACGAGAGCACGCAGGTCGTGCCGGGGCTGGCCGAGTCGTGGGCGATCAGCAAGGACGGCCTGAAGTACACGTTCAAGCTGCGCAAGGGCGTCAGCTTCCACGACGGCACCCCCCTCAACGCCGAGGCGGTGAAGTTCTCGATCGAGCGCCAGATCATCCCGGAGCATCCGTTCAACAAGCTCGGCAAGTATCCCTTCGCGAATTACTTCTTCGGCAACGTCAAGGCCGTCGAGGCCGTGGATCCGCAGACCGTGGAGTTCATCCTCAAGGAGCCGCGCGCCTCGTTCCTGGCCGTGCTCACCGCGGGCGCGGCGTCGATCGTGAGCCCGACGGCGGTGCGCAAGCTCGGGGTGGACTACCCGCTGACCCCCGTCGGCACCGGACCCTTCAAGTTCGTGGCGTGGGACCGCGGCCAGCGCGTGGTGCTGGAGAAGAACGCCGGGTACTGGAAGCACCCGGTGAAGATCGATCGCGTGATCTACCGGCCGATCGTCGAGGGCCAGGCGCGGCTCACCGAGCTGCTCACGGGCGCGCTCGACCTCATCGTCGACACGCCGCCCGACTTCGTCCCACAGCTCGAAAGCAATCCGAAAGTCATGGTGCTCAAGCAGGTGGGCGTGCACGTCTGGTACCTCGGCATCAACAACCAGAAGAAGCCGTTCGACGACAAGCGCGTGCGCCAGGCTCTGAACTACGCCGTCAACAAGGAGGCGCTCGTGCGCGACGTGCTCAAGGGCACCGGCTCATTCTCGCGCGGGCCCGTCCTGCCGAACACGTGGGGCGCCGACGCGGCGCTCAAGGCCTATCCCTACGATCCCGAGCGCGCGAAGAAACTGCTGGCCGAGGCCGGCTACCCGAGCGGTTTTTCCACGACGCTGTGGGTGCCGGAGTCGGGCTCGGGGATGCAGTTGCCGGTGGCGATGTCGACGGTCATCCAGTCCAACCTCAAGGCCGTCGGCGTCAATGTCGCGCTGCAGACGATGGAGTGGGGCGCCTACCTCGCCAAGCTGCGCACGAAAGAGCAGGACCTGTTCGCGCTCTCGTGGATGGCCGGCAACGAGGACCCGGATCTGGTGATGTACCCGCTGCTGCACTCGAGCCAGTGGACGCCGAACGGTCCCAACCGCGCGCTCTACAAGAACGAGAAGTACGACGAGCTGCTGCACCAGGCGCGGCTCACCACCGACCAGAAGAAGCGCGCGGAGCTGTACCGCGAGGCCCAGCGCATCCTGGTCGACGACGCGCCGTGGGTGTTCGTCGACCACGAGATCCAGACCGCCGCGCACGCCAAGCGCGTGCAGGGCTTCAAGCTGCATCCGAGCTTCGATCTCCGCGTCGAGACGATCTCGCTGAAGTGAGTCCGAGCACCGGGAGAGGACACCGATGAAGAGGAAGATCGCGCTGCTGGCGGCGCTGCTGTGGCTGTCCACCGTCGCCCTCGTGCACGCCCAGACCCTGTCGAGCGTCAAGCCCGAGCAGGTGGGCCTGTCGTCCGAGCGGCTGGGCCGCATCGTGACGACGCTGCGCAACGACTCGCAGAAGGGCCAGATCCCCGGCGCCATCCTCCTGGTCGCGCGGCAGGGCCGGATCGCGCTGTTCGAGAGCGTGGGCGTGCTGGATCCGGCGACGAAGGCGCCGATGACGAAGGACGCGATCTTCCGCATCTACTCGATGAGCAAGCCGATCACGTCGGTCGCGGCGATGATCCTCGTCGAGGAGGGCAAGCTCGCGCTCGGCGATCCCGTGGGGAAGTACATCCCGCAGATCGCCGAGATGAGGGTCGGCGTCGAGAAGCCGGGCGCCGACGGCAACCCGACGCTCGAGCTGGTGGCGCCGCGGCGACAGATGACCGTCCAGGACCTCCTGCGCCACACCTCCGGGGTGACGTACGGCATCTTCGGCAGCACGCTGGTGAAGAAGCAGTACCTCGAGGCGAAGCTGTTCGACGGCGATCCGACGAACGCCGAGTTCGTGGAGCGGCTCGTCAAGCTGCCGCTCGCCAATCACCCGGGCACGGTGTGGGACTACAGCCACTCGACCGACGTGCTCGGCCGCGTCGTGGAGGTCGTCTCGAAGAAGTCGCTCTACGAGTTCGAGAAGGAGCGGATCCTCGACCCGCTCGGCATGAAGGACACGGCGTTCGACGTGACCGACAAGGCGCGCCAGGGGCGTATCGCCGAGGCCTTCCCCAACGATCGTACGATCGGCACCAACACCGAGTTCTTCGACCCGCGCGCGCCGCAGCGCTGGCAGTCGGGCGGCGGCGGCATGGTCGGCACGGTCATGGACTACGCGCGCTTCTGCCAGATGCTGCTCAACGGCGGCGCGCTCGATGGCAGGCGCATCCTGAGCCCGAAGACCGTCGCCTACATGACGGCCGACCATCTCGACGCATCGGTCGCGCCGGGCCCGCTCTACCTGCCCGGCGCGGGCTTCGGCTTCGGCCTCGGCTTCGCCGTGCGCCGCGACGCGGGCGTGGCCAACGTGCAGGGCTCGGTCGGCGAGTTCAACTGGGGCGGCGCCGGCGGCACCTACTTCTGGATCGACCCGAAGGAGGACATGTTCGTCGTGTTCGCCATGCAGTCGCCGAAGCAGCGGACCTACTACCGGCCGCTGCTCAAGAACATGGTGTACGGCGCGGTCGTGAAGCCGAACGGGAAGTGAGCCGCCCCGAGCGCTGAAGTGAGGCGTTACCTCGCGCGCCGGCTCCTGCTGCTGGTGCCGGTCCTGGCGGGCGTGTCCGTCATCATCTTCATGGTGCTGCACCTCTCGCCGGGCGACCCGGCGGAGATCATGCTCGGCTCGCAGGCGACGAAGGAAGACCTGGCGCGCCTGCGCGCCGACCTCGGCCTGAACGAGCCGCTGCACGCGCAATATCTGAGGTGGATCGGCCACGTCGCGCGCGGCGATCTCGGGCGCTCGCTCTGGATGAAGCGTCCCGTGCTCGGCGAGGTTCTCACGCGCCTGCAGGCCACGCTGCTGCTCACGGCCACCGCGCTCGTGCTCTCGAGCGCGGTCGGCGTCGCCCTCGGCGTGGCCGCGGCCACGCGGCCGAACTCCATGCTGGACCGGCTGAGCGCGGTGGCCTCGCTCTTCGGCGCCAGCATGCCGTCGTTCTGGCTCGGCATCGTGCTGATGGTCGTGTTCGCGCTGTGGCTCGGCTGGCTGCCCGCCTCGGGCATGTACGCGCCGCACGGCGGCGGCGACCTGCGCGACCTGCTCAGTCACCTGGTGCTGCCCGCCGTCACGCTGGCCGCCGCCTCGGTGACGATCGTCGCGCGCCTCACGCGCAGCGCGATGCTCGAGACGCTCGGCCAGGACTACGTGCGGACGGCGCGCGCCAAGGGGGTCAGCGACCGCGCCGTCGTGTTGCGACACGGGCTCAGCAACGCGCTGGTGCCCATCGTCACCGTCATCGGTGTCCAGGCCGGCTACCTGCTCGGGGGCGCGGTGCTCACCGAGACGGTCTTCGCGTGGCCGGGCGTGGGGACGCTGATGGTGCAGGGGATCCTCGCGCGCGACTTTCCGCTGGTGCAGGGCTGCGTGCTCGTGGTGGCGCTGTCCTTCGTCCTCGTGAACCTCGCCGTCGACCTGCTCTACGCCTGGCTCGACCCGCGCATCCGTTATGAGTGACGCGGGCGCCGCGACCGCGACCATCCCGCGCGCGGCCGACGCCGCGCGCCGCCGGCGCGCGTTCGGCCGGCTCGCCACGCGCAACCGCCTCGCCGTCGTGGCCGCGCTCGCGCTGCTGGCCGCCGTGCTGGGGGCGCTGCTGGCGCCGTGGCTGCCGCTGGCGGATCCCGACGTGGTGGACACGCCCAATCGCCTGCGCCCGCCGCTCTCGGCGGGTCACGCGCTCGGCACCGACGAGTTCGGGCGCGACCTGCTCGCGCGCCTGGTGTGGGGCGCGCGCGTGTCGCTGGCGGCCGGCGTGGCCTCCGCGGCGGCCGCCATGCTGTTCGGCGTGACCCTCGGGATCCTCGGCGGCTTCTACACCGGCTGGATCGAGACGGTCGTGATGCGTCTCACCGACATCCTCATGGCGTTTCCGTACGTGCTGCTCGCCATCGCCATCGTGGCCGGGCTCGGCCCCGGCCTGCGCAACGCGATGGTGGCCATCGCCATCGTGGGCTTCCCGATCTACACGCGCCTCGTGCGCGGCGTCGTGCTCTCGCTGCGCGAGCGCGAGTTCGTGGAGGCGGCGCGGGCGCTGGGCGCCAGCGACGCCGTCATCCTGGGCCGCCACGTCCTGCCGCACCTGCTGTCGCCGGTGATCGTGGCCTTCAGCCTCGACGTCGGCGCCAAGATCCTCGCCACCGCCGGGCTCTCCTTCCTCGGGCTCGGCACCCAGCCGCCCACCGCCGACTGGGGCAGCATGCTCGCCACCGGCCGGCAGTTCGTGATCCTGAGCCCGCACGTCGTGCTGCTGCCGGGGCTGGCCATCTTCGTGATCGTGCTGGCGCTCAACCTCGTCGGCGACGCCGTGCGCGACATCCTGGACCCGCGCGCGGCGGCGCGCTGAGGGGCAGGGGCCCCGCCGTCCGAGGCGAGGCTATCAATGGTATCGTTGCCCACGGCAGGAGGCCCCATGAACATCTTCAAGGCGATGGTGGTGAAGGACGTCGCGGAGGTGACCCGAACGATCCCCGTGATCGACTTCGCGCCGGCGTTCCGGGGCGAGCCGGGTGGCCTGGAGGCGGTCGCCGCGCACGTGCGCCACGCCTGCGAGAGCATCGGCTTCTTCTACCTCGCGGGCCACGGTGTCTCGCCGCGGATCGTGCACGCGGCCTTCGAGGCCTCGCGGGAGTTCCACGCGCTGCCGCTCGAGGAGAAGCTGGCCCTCAAGCTCAACGAGAACAACATCGGCTACCTGCCGGTGAACCAGAGCATGCAGCGCGCCTCCACCGTCCACAAGGCCACGCGGCCCAACTTCAATGAGAGCTTCTTCATCAGCCACGAGCGCGGGGCCGCGCACCCCGACGTCGTTGCCGGTACGCCGTTGCGCGGGCGCAACCAGTGGCCGGCCGGCCACGACGGCATGCGCGCGATGATGGTGGCGTACTTCAAGACGATGGAGGCGCTCGGCGAGCGGATCCTGCCCGTGCTGGCGCGCGCGCTCGAGCTGCCGACGGACTTCTTCGCGCCGTTCTTCGTCAACGACGCCCATATCAACCTGCGCTTCCTGCACTACCCGCCCCAGGAGGTCGACGACGACGAGCAGTTCGGGCAGGGACCGCACACCGACAACTCGTTCTTCACGATGCTGGCGCGCGAGGAGGTGCCGGGGCTGGCGGTGCGGCTGCCCAGCGGCGAGTGGCTGGCGCCGCCCGTGATCGCGGACACGTTCCTCGTGAACCTCGGCAACGTGATGAAGCGCTGGTCGAACGACAGGTTCCTGTCGACGCCGCACGGCGTGCTGAACGACTCCGGCCGCGACCGCTACTCGATCGCGTTCTTCTACAGCCCCAACATCGACGCGCGCATCGAGGTCCTGCCGACGTGCACGGGTCCCGACAACCCGCCGCGCTACGAGCCGGCGGTGTATCGCGACCTCGTGCTGCAGTTCTACAACGCGAACTACTTCCACCGCGCAGGCTTTACCGGTTGAACGTGGGGGGCCCCGACATGGCCCCCCAATTTCTTCAAGCGAAGGGGGCTACGCCCCCCTCGGACTCCCCCGGCCAATGTTCGGAGCACCCCGGCGCAGCCGTGGCGCTCCTCTGTAATTACTTCCCGAACCAGTCTCGCAGCGGCTTGACGACGGCGCCGGCCTTGACGAGCGCGTCGCGCACGGCGGGGACGATCTTCTCGGCGCCCGGGCTGTCGCCGTGGATGCAGATGGTGTCGATCTTCGCGTCGATGACCTTGCCGGTGATCGTGCGGACCTTGCCCTCCATCACCATGCGCACGGCCTGCTCGGCGGCCTTGGCGGGATCGGAGACGAGCGCGTCCTTGCCGAGCTTGCGCGAGACGAGCTGGCCGTCGTCCGCGTAGACGCGGTCGGCGAAGCCCTCGGCGGCCACGCGGCAGCCCTTCACCTTGCGCGCTTCCGCGTCGTACCTGGTCATGGCCATCGTCATCAGGATGAGGTTCGGGTCGAGCTCGACGACCTGCTCGGCGGAGGCGCGCCCGAGGGGCAGGTTCTCCTCGAACATGTGGTACTGGATGCCGTGCGCTTTCACGTGCTGCAGCGTCGTGCCCGCGGCCTTCACGAAGGCGCCGAGCGCTCCCACCTGGTAACGGTGGATGTCCTTGATCTCCTGGGGCGAGACCTCCATGCGCCGCCGCCCGAAGCCCATGAGATCCGGCAGCCCGGGATGCGCGCCCACCGCCACGCCGTGCTGCACCGCCAGCTCCACCGTCTTGCGCATGATGTGCGGGTCGCCGCCGTGGAATCCGCAGGCGATGTTGGCCGACGTGATGTTCGGCATGATCTCTTCGTCGGCGCCCAGCGTCCAGCGCCCGTAGCTCTCGCCCATGTCGCAGTTGATGTCGATGTGCACGCTCATGGCCGCCCCCCTGGGTCGTGGTGAGGGGAGTATACTGCGCCGCTAGAGGAGGAACCACCATGGGCGCAAAGGCCGAGGCGCTTGCAAAGCAGTTCGAGGCGAAGGTCCAGGAGGCCGCGAAGGTGATGGAGAAGCTGAGCGACGCCGAGTGGAAGAAGGTGACGTCGGCGGAGAAGTGGCCCGTCTGCGTCGTCGCCCACCACATCGCGATCGCGCACGAGGGGATCGGCAACCTGGTCAAGTCCGTGGCCTCCGGCCAGCACAAGCCGTCGATGGCGATGAGCGACATCGACCAGATGAACGCCAAGCACGCGCAGGACTTCGCCACCGTCGGCAAGGCCGAGACGCTCGCGCTGCACAAGAAGAACGCGGCGGCGGCCGCCGCCATGGTGCGTGGCCTGGACGACGCGGCGCTCGCGCGCTCCGCCTCCGCCCTCAAGGGCATGCCGTCCATGACCGCCGAGCAGGCCGTGACCGGCATCCTCTGCGGCCACATCGACGAGCACATCGGGAGCATCAAGAAGACGGTGAGCGCCTAGGCGCTCCCCTCCCGGATCCAGGTGTCGCCGCGTCTCTTCGGCGTCCCGGCGGCGCGCGTGCCCGTGGTGGCCGTGCTCCGGCGCGGGCCGAGTGACTGGTCGCACGTCGGCCGCTGGGACGTCGCGCGCGGGGTCTACGAGCCGGGCGCCTGGATCCGGTCGAACCTCTATCCACAGCGCTGCGACCTCTCGCCCGACGGGCGCTGGCTCTGCTACTTCACGCTGCGCGGCAAGGCGGCGTGGCGCGCAGGCACGACCTACGTCGCCATCTCGCGGCTGCCCTGGTTGACCGCGCTCGCCGCGTGGGGCACGTGCGGGACGTGGACCCGCGGCGCGCACTTCATCGACGAGCGCGGCGTCTCGAAGCTCGGCCCGCCGAGCGAGGGAGACGTCGGGCCGTGCCTCGAGAAATTCGGCCTCGTGACGACGCGCGCGGCGTCGTTCGCCGTCGAGCGTCGGCGCGGCTGGACGGAGACGGTGGACACGGAGCCGCGCAAGCCCGGCGACACGTGGGACGAGAGCCGGCCGGTCACGATGCAGAAGGCTCGGCCGAAGACCGACGGCGCGGTCGCGCTCGCCGTGCACGGCTGGTTCGCCGCGTTCCGCTCGGGCGTGCCCGGCGAGAGCCTGTACGCGATCGTCGAGAACGGCCGCGAGCGCTGGCTCGAGGGCGTCCAGTGGGCGGACTGGGACGCCGAGGGACGTTTGCTGATCGCGACGGAGGACGGGCGACTGCAGATCCGCGACGGCGCCGACGCGGCGACGGTGGCGTGGGAGCACGATCTCGCCGGCCTCACGCCGGCGCCGGCGCCGCCGCCCGAGGAGGCGCGGCGGTGGTAGTGTATCGACACTGACCGCTCGACCCATGGACATCGGAGTCTTCGACCACCTCGACCGCCGCAACGTGCCGCTCGACGAGCACTACGCGAGCCGCCTGCGCCTGCTCGAGAAGTACGACGCGGCAGGCTTCGCCGCGTACCATCTCGCCGAGCACCACGCGACCCCGCTCGGGATGGCGCCGGCGCCGGGCATCTTCCTCGCCGCCGCCACGCAGCGCACGCGGCGCATCCGCCTGGGGCCGTGCGTCTACTGCCTGCCGCTCTACGATCCGCTGCGGCTGATCGAGGAGATCTGCATGCTCGATCAGATGTCGCGCGGGCGCTTCGACCTCGGCGTCGGGCGCGGCATCGTGCCGTACGAGATGGCGTACTTCGACCTGCATCCGTTCGAGACCGAGGAGATCTACCGCGAGGCGCTCGAGGTGATTCTGGCCGGGCTGACGAACGAGGTGCTCGAGCACCGCGGGCCGCGCTACACGTACCGCAAGGTGCCGATGGTGCTGCGACCGTTCCAGAAGCCGCACCCGCCGCTCTGGTACGGGCTCGGGCACGACCGCGGCGCCGAGTGGGCGGCGACGAACGGCGTGCACGTGCTCAGCAATCATCCGGCCGAGGGTGCGACGGAGCTGTTCGCGCGCTACCGCGACGTCTGGCACCGCAAGCAGGGGAGCGCGCCGATGCCCAAGCTCGGGATGACGCGCCACGTGGTCGTCGCGGCCACCGACGCCGAGGCCGAGGCGATCGCGCGGCCGAATTACGCCACCTGGTACGCCAACCTCACCAAGCTCTGGCGCGACTTCGGCTCGACGCCGATCCGCTTCGCGCGCGACTTCGACGAGGCGCGCCAGCGCGGCCTCGCCGTCGCGGGCACCGCGTCGCGCGTGCGGGAGGAGCTGGAGCGCCAGATCGCCGTCAGCACCTGCACCTATCTCGTCATCCG
>QHRU01000145.1 GCA_003220225.1 Candidatus Rokuibacteriota bacterium | reverse complement strand
CCTGCACGACATGGAGACGCATCCTCACGTCCTAACACGCGCGCGGCACCGGGGGTCATTCGTCGAGTTGCCGCAGTTCAGAGCACAGCTGGTTGACCAAGAGTTCGAGCGGTTCGGCGGACCGCCAGGGCCCGGGACCCCAGAGGACCACATTCCGGCCGCGGTCATAGCAAACGACAGGGCGCAGTTACAGCGCGACACCAAGGCCGCGTTGGACTACGCGCAGAGGCTTGTAGCGCATCGGACTCCCATTGGCGAGATGCCTCTGACTATCCGAGAAGTCGATGAGGCCATGCGAGCCGTGTTTCGCTGCCTGAGCAAGTACTATGGCTTCCTTGCCGGAGGCTCACTCGCCGGGCCGACACCCGTACCGCAGTTTGACTGGCTCGCACCATTCCGCTTTGCCTGGGCGGTGCCCACCTTCGGCCTTCTGCGAGACGAGTTCGATCCATGACGTTGTGGACGAGAATCTTACGCGGTGCATAACGAGCCGCTTCGGTGGGCTGGAGCTCGCGATGCTCGCTCCGGCCGCTGAGTGGCGGCGTTCGGCGACTGCGAAAGTTCAGGGGGCCTGAATCAGACAGCTGAGGCGGTTGCGGCGGCGGTACGGTGCCGGACGTTGGCGGAAGCGAAAGGGCCAGGCGAGAGTACGTCTTCTGGATGGAACGATCCACGAAGCTGAGATTCATTGGTACGAGGCTCATGGCATCGGACGCCGCGAGATGAAGATCAAGTTCCCTCTACTGGACTGAGAGATGAAGAAGAGAATGAAGGCAGCAGCCCGTTTCGTCGTATGCGTCAAGAACAAGGGCTACGAGGCTTCACTCGAAATCGGCAAGCTCTACCGCGTCCTCCCCGACAAGGAGGCGCAGGGTCATGGCTATCTCCGCATTGTGGACGAGAGCGGAGAGGACTACGGGTATGCGGCGGATCGCTTCTTCTCGATCGTGGTGCCAAAGCCATTAGAGAGAGTTCTCGTCAAGGCGGCGTCGTAACGGGTCGCCGAACAAGCGGCTTGAGCGGTCCGGCGTAACTGCCCTTTTAAACCTCTCCCCGTCCAGCGCCGGCCGCTCAGCCACCAAGCGTTCGGCGAGATTCGCTAGTTCCGGCGCAGCTTCGGATCCCAGGCGTCGCGCAGCGTGTCGCCAAACAGGTTGAAGCCGAGCACGGCGAGGCTGATGGCGAGCCCCGGGAAGATCGCCAGCCACGGCGCCTGCTCCATGAACGCGCGGCCGGTGCTCGACAGCATCAGGCCCCACGACGGCGTCGGCGGCTGCGTGCCCACGCCGAGGAACGAGAGCGTCGCCTCGATGAGGATCGCGTTGCCGAGCCAGATCGAGGCGATGACGAGGATCGGCGCGGTCACGTTGGGCAGGATGTGGTGGAGGATGATGCGCGGGTGGCGGCAGCCGACGGCCTGCGCCGCCTCCACGTAGCGATTCTGCTTGGCCGAGAGCACCGCGCCCCGCACGATGCGCGAGTTGCCCGGGATGATCACGATCGCGATGGCGAGCATGGCGTTGGTGGTGTTCGGCCGCAGCACGGACACGATCGCCAGCGCGAGCACGAGCCCCGGGATCGCCTGGATGGCGTCCATGACGCGCTGGAAGATGAGATCGAGCCGCCCCTCGCAGTAGCCGCACAGGAGGCCGATGACCATGCCGGCGGCCGTCCCGATCCCGACGGCGAGCAGCCCGACCCACAGCGAGATGCGGCTGCCGTGGATCACGCGGCTCAGCACGTCGCGGCCGATGTCATCGGTGCCGAAGGGATGCTCCCAGCTCGGCGCCTTCAGCCGGATCTCCGGCTCGGTCGCGAGCGGATCGTACGGCGCGAGCACGTCGGCAAAGATCGCCATGAGGACGATCATCACGATGAGCCCGGCCGACGCCGCGCCGAGCGGCTTGCGCTTGAGCGTGGTGAGCAGCGCGCGGCCGCGGCTGATGACGACCGGCGCTTCCTCGACGCGCGCGACGCGCTCGGTCACCGTCGCCATCAGCGGTACCGGATGCGCGGGTCGAGCCACGCGTAGGTGAGGTCCACCACGAGATTGAGCGTCACCAGCGTGGCGGCCACGAGCATGACGTTGGTCTGCACGACCGGATAGTCGCGGAACAGGATCGCCTCCACCGTCAGCCGTCCCATGCCGGGCAGCGCGAAGATCGTCTCCACCACGACGGTGCCGGCGAGCAGGACCCCGAGCTGGCCGCCGACGATCGTCACCACGGGGATGAGGGCGTTCTTCAGCGCGTGCTTGTACACGACGATCCGTCCCTCGAGGCCCTTGGCCCACGCGGTGCGCACGTAGTCCTCGCGCAGCACCTCGAGCACCGTCGAGCGCGTCATCCGCATCGTCGCCGCCGAGAGGCGAAACCCGAGCACGGCCGCCGGAATCAGGAACTGCTGGAGGTTCTTCCACGGCGACTCCCAGAGGCTCACGTACCCGATGGGCGGGATCCAGTGAAACCAGATGGCGGCGAAGGTGATGACGAGGGTGCCGAGCCAGAACTCGGGGAACGACAGCCCGGAGACGGCGATCACGCGGCCGACGTAGTCGGACGCGCTGTCCTGTCGCGTGGCCGACATCACGCCGACCGGCACGGCGATGACGATCCCGATGATCATGGCCAGCGAGGCCAGCTCGAGCGTGACGGGGATGGCCTTTTTGAGCGACACCGCGATCGGCTCGTTGGTGAAGATGGAGTGGCCGGGGTTGAGGCTCACCATCTGCCAGACCCAGAGCGCGTACTGCTCGTGATACGGACGGTCGAGACCGAGGTCCTTCCGGAGCTTGGCGAGCTCCTTCTCGCCGACGTTGCCGGACTCACCCATGAGCGCCGTCAGCGCGTCGCCCGGCATCACGCGCATCAGGCCGAACACGACCAGCGAGGAAAGAAGGAGGACGGGGATCACGAGCAGCATCCGTCGGATCACGTATTTGTACATCGCCGCTCGCCGCTCCCGCTTACCCGGTCCCCATCCCTCTCGACGTCCTTACTTGTCGATCCACGACCGCGCGATGGTCGGGCACCCGTAACCGTCGGTCCGACGGAGGGCGCCGGCGGCCACGTTGCGCATGTGCGGCTGGAAGACCAGGAAGCCGTTGTCGTACGGCATCCACATGCGCAGCACCTGGTCGTACTCCCGGTCCACGATCTTCTTGGCGATCGCGCGCTGCTCGGCGCGGTCGGGCGTGCGCCGTAGCTTGGTCGTCAGCTCGTCGATGATGGGATCGTTGACCCGGAAGAAGTTCTTCGTGGACTTGGAATGCATGTACATGTAGGTCCGCTCGTCGAGGCCGACGGCGTGGCCCGACTGGAATCCCCAGGACATGCCGGCCCACTTGCTGTCGACGTAGCGTCCGTAATAGCCCGTGTAGTCGAGCTTCGTGATCTTGACGTTGATGTTGAGGTGCTTCTTGAGGTCCTGCTGGACCAGCTGCACCTGCGAGCTCATCTGCGGGAAGTACTCGTAGTAGAACAGCGTCGTCTCGAAGCCGTTCGGGTGGCCGGCCTCGGCGAGGAGCTTCTTCGCCTCGGCGGGACGGAACTGCCACCAGGGGCCGAGGTCCTTCGCCGTCGGCGGCGTGTCCTGGTAGTAGATGTACGGTACGCCCCAGCCGAGGATGCCGTGGCCCTCGAAGACCGTGTCCACCTGCTTCTGCCGGTCGATGGCCATCGAGATGGCTCGGCGCACGCGCACGTCGTTGAACGGCGGCCGGTCCTGGGCGAGCGCCACCCCGAAGGGCGCCAGGGTGTTCGAGTACGCCTGCACCTGGACGTTCGGGTTGGTCTTGCGGATGGCCTCGACGTCGCTCACGCTCGCGCGCCAGATGATGTCGCTCTGCCCCGTGCGGAACGCCGCCACGCGGGTCGCGTCGTCCGGCGTGGAGAGGATGACGTACTCGTCGATGCTCGGCCGCCCCTTGTCCCAGTAGTCGGGGTTCCGCTGGAGCACCACCCGCACCTTGCGCGTGTGCTCCTTGAGGATGTACGGGCCGGTGCCGATCAGGCGCTTCTTGAGGTCGCCGTCCTCCTCGAGCACCTCGCGCGCGAAGATGATCGCGACGTGCTCGGCGACATTCTGGGGAAAGAGCGTGTTGGGCGTCTTGAGGTGCACGCGCAGGGTGTATTTGTCGGGGGTCTCCATTCCTTCGATCTCTTGGAAGGTGAACGCCTGCACGCCTTCTTTGGCGTACGCCTCGTAACAGTACTTGACGTCGGCCGCTGTCAGCTCACGCCCGTTGAGCGGCGCCACGTTCTGCCACTTCACGCCCTGGCGCAGCTTGAACGTCCACACGCGATGGTCGGCGTTCGCCGACCACGACTCCGCCAGATCACCCTTGAGGGTGAGATCGTTGGGGTTGGTGGCCTCGTCGGAGAACGGATGGCGCACGAGACGGTTGCTGGTGAGACCGGCGAACTGAAAGAGGCCGACCGACTGCGTGTGCCGTGGGTCGATCACCGGCGGATCCCAGGCCGAGGCGCGCGTCAGGACGCCGCCCCGCTTGGGCGGCTTGGTGCTGGCCGGCAGCCAGTCGGGATACGGCGACGCGGCCGCGGCGGCCGGGCGCCGGCCGCCCGCGATCAGCGCGCTCGCGCCGACGCCGGCCGCCGAGATCCTCACGAATTCGCGTCGGTTCAGTCTGGAGGGACGGATGCGGCCGGGCGTGTCGGAGCGCATATCGGACTCTCCTTCTCACAGGCGTCTCTCGAAGGAAGGACAGGACCCGCTGCGACTGCGAGTGGTCGGGACATTGCCGGACGTCGACGGACAAGTCAAGGCCCCGCTCGGGGTATCATCTGCGGCTGGAGGACCCGCATGAACTACACACGGATCTCCGCCGACTGCCACATCGACATGCCCTGGATCCCGACTGACCTCTTCACCGCGAACGCGTCGGCGGCGATGCGCGAGCGGATGCCGTACGTCACGGACGGGCCCGACGGACCGTACTGGACGTCGAAGAACGGCGCGTCGTTCGGCCTGGTCGGCGGCGTGGGCCCGTCGGGCCAGAAGCTGGTCCCGGGCCAGAACTATCGCGTCGACCGGATGGCGGAGACCGGCCTCTACGAGGACGGCAAGAAGGGCATCCGCCGCCCGACCGATCCGCACCTGCGGCTCAAGGACATGGAGCGCGACGGCGTGCAGGCCGAGGTGATCTTCGGGATCCTCGGCGCGGCCACGCGCCTGAACGATCACGAAGCCGCCATCGAGATGTTCCGCATCTACAACGACTGGCTCGCCGACTTCTGCCACCACTATCCCGACCGCCAGATCGGCCTCGCCTGCCTGCCGTACGGCGACATCGACGCCGCGGTGCGCGAGATCCGTCGCGTGGCCAAGCTCGGATTGCGCGGCGTCGAGATGTCCTGCTCATGGGACATGGAGCCGATGTACCACCCGATGTGGGAGCCGTTCTGGCAGGCCGTGAACGAGGTGCGGCTGCCGCTGCACTTCCACACGTTCCCGTCGGTGCCGCCGCAGGCGCGCGACAAGCTGACGGGCCGCACACGCCGCGCCGCGCTGTTCACCGGCGTCTCCGCGTTCCAGATGAACCTGATCAACATCCTGGCCGCGGTCATCGGCGCCGCCGTGCTCGAGCGGTACCCCAACATCCGGATCTCGTTCGGCGAGAGCGGCATCGGCTGGATCCCCTACGCGCTCGACCGCATGGACTTCGAGTGGGAGGACCGCTTCCGCGATCTGGGCCTGACGATGAAGCCGAGCGACTACTGGCGCCGCCAGTGCAAGGCCACGTTCCAGTTCGACCGCATCGGCACCCGGATGATCGACGAGATGGGCGCCGAGACCCTGATGTGGGCCTCCGACTATCCGCACACCGACGGGGTGTGGCCCGAGTCGTCGAAGTACATCGAGGAGCAGTTCGGCCACCTCTCGGCCGACGTCGTGCGCAAGATCACCTGCGAGAACGCGGGCCGCTTCTACGGCCTGATGAAATAGCGCCATGGGCGACGATCTCTCTCGCGTGCTCGAGACGGCACAAGCCGAGCGGCTGGCCACGGGCTTCGTCTTCACCGAGGGCCCGCTCTGGCATCCGGACGGCTTCTACTACTTCGTCGACATCCGCCGGAGCCACCTGCACCGCATCACGCCGGGCAAGGCCGTCGAGCTCGTGCGCGCGGACACCGGCGAGGGCAACGGCACGACGTTCGATCTGCACGGGCGGCTCGTCATCTGCGAGGGCGGCAACCGCCGCGTCACGCGCTGGTCCGCCGACGGTCGGAGCGAGGTCCTCATGGACCGCCATGAGGGCAAGCGCCTGAACCGTCCCAACGACGTCGTGTGCAAGTCGGACGGCAGTCTCTGGTTCACCGATCCCGGGCTGCGCGTGCCGCTCGCCCAGCGCGAGCTCGCCGAGGCCGGCGTCTATCGCATCGCGCCCGACGGCGCGACGTCGCTGGTGGCGGACTGCGAGTATCCCAACGGGCTCGCCTTCTCGCCCGACGAGCGCACCCTCTACGTGGCCAACACGCGCTGGACCGCGTACATCCACGCGTTCGAGCTCGACGCCGCCGGCAAGGTCCTGCGACGCCGGATCTTCGCCGACATGTCGTCTGACGAGACCGACGGCGTTCCCGACGGGATGAAGGTGGACGTCGAGGGGCGGATCTACTGCACCGGCCCCGGCGGCACCTGGGTCTTCGCTCCGGACGGCACGCGGCTCGGGATCATCCGCACGCCGGAGGTCCCGGCCAACCTCGCCTTCGGCGGCCCCGACCTCCGCACGCTCTTCCTGACCGCCCGTACGTCGGTGTACACGCTGCGCGCGACGACGCCGGGCCAGCCGCACCCCTGGTATCGCGTCCGCAAAGGGTGACGATGAAATTTGGCACGTTCCTCCTGATGCAGTCGCCGTCGGCGCGCTCGTCGCAGGAGATCTACGCGCGCGGGGTCGAGGTGGCCCAGACCGCGGAGGCGCTCGGCTTCCGCAGCGTCTGGCTGGCCGAGCACCACTTCTCGACCTACGGCTATCTCTCGCGGCCGGCGCAGCTCGCCACCTACATCGCGGCGAAGACCACGCGGCTGCGCGTGGGCACCGCCGTCATCGTGGTGCCGCTGCACCATCCGCTCGTCGTCGCCGAGGAGATCGCCACGCTGGACCTTCTCTCCGGCGGGCGCCTCGACGTCGGGTTGGGCCGCGGCTACCAGCACTACGAGTTCGAGCGCCTCGGCCTCGAGCTCGAGAGCGGGCGCGCGCGCTGGGAAGAGTCCGTCGACGTCATCTTGAAGGCGTTCCAGGGCCGACCGTTCTCCTACGACGGCAAGATCTTCAAGATCCCCGAGACGACGATCTTCCCTCAGCCGGTCCAGAAGCCGCGGCCGCCGATCTGGATCACCGCGCAGAGCCCCGATTCCGTGGAGGGCGCCGTGCGCCGCGGCTTCAACGTGCTCACGGGCGGCTTCGGCGTGCCCATCGAGCGCATGGCGGAGTTCCGCCGGCTGTTCGACCGCGTGGTGGCCGAGGTCAAGCCGCGCGAGCCGCTCGAGGTCGGTGTGCAGCGGGCCGTCTACGTCGCCGACGACGACGCCGACGCGCGCGCGGCGGCCGAGCAGGCGCGCTGGAACATGCGCGTCACGCTGAGCCTGCGCAACAACTACCAGCGCGTCGAGGACGGCCGCGCCATCCCGGTGCCGGCGCCGAAGGAGCCCAGCATCGACGAGCTGCTCGACCGCTACCTCGTCATCGGCACGCCCGACACCTGCGTGCGGCAGATCAAGAGGATCCAGGAGTCCGTCGGCATCACGCACTTCAACTGCTCGTTCTGGTTCGGCGACCTCGAGCACGCGCGCGTGCTGCGCTCGATGGAGACGTTCGCGCGCGAGGTCATGCCGGCCTTCGCGTAGAGGAGGAGCCATGAACGGCAAGCGCGTCGTCGCGCTCGCACTCGTCGCGCTGCTCACCGGGGCCCTGATCGCCGGCTCTCCCGGAGCCGCGCGCTCCCAGGCCAAGCCCGAGGGCGAGATGCGCTGGGCGCTCTACGTCACCCTCGCGCCGGCGTGGTTCGACCCGGCCGAGGTCATCGGCGTGCTCACGCCGTTCTGGGTGCTGTACGCGATGCACGACGCGCTCGTGAAGCCGATGCCGGGCAATCACCAGACGCCGAGCCTGGCGGAGTCGTGGACGGTGAGTCCCGACCAGCGCGTCTACGAGTTCAAGCTGCGCCAGGGGCTGAAGTTCCACAACGGCGATCCGTTCACCGCCGAGGACGTGAAGTTCTCGTTCCACCGCGCCAAGGGCGCCAAGAGCCTTCAAGACAAGGTGCAGGAGGTCGTGGTCGTCGATCCCCACCGCGTCCGCTTCGTCCTGCACGAGCCGTGGCCGGACTTCATGACGTTCTACGGCACGTTCGCGACGTCCGCCGCCTGGATCGCGCCGAAGAAGTACATGGAGCAGGTCGGCGTCGACGGCTTCAAGAAGCATCCCGTCGGGCTCGGCCCGTACAAGTTCGTGAGCCACACGCCGGGCGTCGAGCTGGTGATGGAGGCGTACGAGGGCTACTGGCGCAAGGCGCCGTCGGTGAAGCGGCTCGTCTACAAGAGCGTGCCCGAGGCCACCACGCGGCTCGCCATGCTCAAGCGTGGCGAGGTGGACATCGCCTACCTGCTCGACGCCACGCTGGCCGAGGAGATCAAGCGTGACCCGAATCTAAAGTTGGCCTTCTCGGGCGGCATCGGCACGTACTATCTCGATTTCCTGGATCAGTGGGATCCGAAGTCGCCATGGCACGACAAGCGCGTGCGACTGGCGGCCAGCCTCGCCCTCGATCGGCGCGGGATCAGCATGGCCGAGACGCTCGGTGCCTCCCGGCCGACGGGCAACGTCGTTCCGCGCACGTTCGAGTTCGCCATTCCGCTCGAGCCGCACCCGTACGATCCCGCGAAGGCCAGGCAGCTCCTCGCCGAGGCCGGGTATCCGAACGGCTTCGACGCCGGCGACCTGCACCCCTGGCCGCCGTACTTCTCCACGGGCGAGGCGATCGTCGCCAACCTCGGCGCCGTCGGGATCAGGACGCGCCTGCGGACGATGGAGCGCGCCGCCTTCTACTCGGCGCTGGCCACGAAGAAGCTCAAGGGCATCTGCATGTGCATCAATGCCGTCTACGGCAACGCCTCGTCACGCCTCTCGCAAACGGTGCCCGCCGAGGGCGCCTACACGTACGGCGCCTATCCCGACATCGAGACGCTCTACCGGCAGCAGGCGCAGGAGCTGGACAAGAAGAAGCGCGCGGCGATGCTCGCGCAGATCCAGCAACAGCTCTACGACCGCGTGCGCTTCGCCGCCATCTACGACTACATCTGGCCGAGCGGGATCGGTCCGCGCGTGGAGGACCCCGCGCTCATGCTCATCGATCCCTATCCATGGTCGGCGCCGCTCGAAGAGGTCCGGCTCAAGAAGCGCTAGGCGAAATCGCCGAACGCTCCGGGTTGCTCAACGGGTCGGTCCGCTTTGCGCGGGCCCGCCGCCGGCTCCGACGCATGAGCTCGGGCACTGGATACGCGGGCGGTGCCGCGCAGGCTATCCAGTTTCCGCCTGGCGGCGAAATGACAGCGAAACACACCCACTATGGTGATTCGCGTCAGCGACGACAAAGCGTGGATACTGGATACGCTGCGTAGAATGCGTCCCGGGGCGATGCTACACAAGTCTGGATAATAAGAGTTGGGAGGCGCGCGGCGATATGCAGTCGGAGATGAAGCCGTGGATCGCCATACTCTTCACATTGGTGTTTGCGGCAGCGTACACACTGGGCGCGCTTGGCAGTCAAGATCCGCTCGTCCGATTTGCCTGTCGACTCGCGATCGTTGCTTTCGTGTTGGCTGCCCTTCTTTCCCTATGGATCTCAGCTGCCCGTCTGCGGATCATCGCGTCCACCGTGGCTGGCCTCATGTTGGCATCGTTTGTGAGCCTCATAGTCACCACGCTCGTACTAGGTGGTGGGGCTCTCAACGGCCGCGTGGATGAGAACGTCTACTACTTGAGAATGCACGGACGAGAGACGCGAGTGGGCAAATGGACCTACTACTCAGTGGCCACGATCGAGACGATGGTGCTTGCATCTTGGCCGGTCGGCGCGCTTCTTGGCTTTCGGGCGAGGCTACTGCGAAAATCGACTAAACGCGCTGATGACTCGGATCAGCTCGTGCAGTCATGAACACTTCGGGTCGGGAGGTTCATCGCATAGTTCGAAACGCTGGCCCGCAGTTCGAGGCCCGTCTAACATCAGCTTGCACCCGACGGCCTTCGGCCGCGGGTGAATCTGAGCGTTAGCCGAGCGTTAGCCGCACTTGAACCTAAGAGCCATCACCGGTCTTACCGGATGGGTCGTCCTTGGATCCGTCGCGATGGCGACGGCGCAGCCAGGCAGTCTCGGTTCCCGCGAGGTCTTTTTCTCTACACCCACGATCAATGATGCCGTGCCGAACGCGTTCGCCGAAAGCCGACTCACGGCGAGTACGGTCGTCACGCACGAAGATGACTGGCGTCAATTTGAGTTCGTTGCCGCTCGGTTCAGGCCTCAGATTGAAGCCGAACTTCGGAGCATTGGTGAGATCTGGACCAAATACAGCTTCCGACTTGCCGAAGGTACCGTCTTTCGGAAAGTCCATGTCAGGAAACTCATTCCGGCACCGCTTTCGATCCCCTTCAGTCAGGCTGCGCTCTCGGCCTTATTCCTGGGACAGCCGGTGGCGTTCGCCCTTGGCGGGCACCCTCGGCCGCTGCGGGACGTGCACGCAGTGCGATGCGGAGGACTAACGTTTTACAGCGAGATCACAGACGGCCGCCTGCGTACGCTCGGCCTTCATCCCGATGCTAAGCCGCCGCTTCAAGAGAACGTCGCCGCTCGTCTGGACCCGTTCGTGAGGGGCAACAGCTTGCTCTTGGTCCATTGGCCGAGTCGCAGGGCGTTCGCATCCCCCGAGGCGGCAATGAGATATCTTCGTGGACAAGGCGGCTAACAAGCCGCATTTGAGCGGGCCGGCTACGCCGGCCGCTCAACGCCAAGCCGTTAGGCGGCGGGGCACCTGCGCCCGGACGCTGGCGTTACTACATTCCGCGAGGACTATGAGACCGGCTCGAGGATCGCGCGGTCCTCGACGAGAATGCAGGCGCTCTCCTCGGCGCGACGGATCGCCTCCACGTTGTCCCCGTCCTTCGCCAGCCGCTCGCGGTACTGCTCGTAGGCCGCCAGGCTCGGGAAGCTGATCAGGGCCAGCGCCTCGTTCGTGGGGCCCGCGAACTTGGTGGGCAGCCAGTAGCCCACGAGGTCGCCGCCGCAGCGCGGAACGATCTTGGTCAGGCTGCGCGCGTAGCGCTCGAAGTCCGGCCGCTTCCTCGCCTCGATGGTGTAACGGATGCTCAGCGTGATCATGGTGCTGCCTCCACGTAGCGAAGATTGAAGACACGCTGCAGCTGTGTGCGACCCGACGACGTGACGAGCAGCGCGCGGGTGCCGCGCAGACGGCGCACCCAGCCGCGCGCCAGCGCCAGTTCCGCGAGCGCCGTACCCACGGGGCCGGCGACGTGGGGCCGCCGCTCGGTCCAGTCCAGGCACCAGCGCGCCGGCGCTTGCCCGCGCCGCCCGTTGGTCTCGATGCCCAGCGCTCGCAGCGAGCGCGCGCCCTTCGTCGTGACGCGATAGCCGCGGCCGTCGTCCTCGAGCCAGCCCTCGGCGACCAGCGCGTCGGCGAGCGCCACGCCCAGCCGGCCCGCGAGGTGGCTGTAGCACGTGCGCGCCTCCTTCAGCCGCCTGGCGGCGCCGTCGTGCCCGTTGGACTCGGCCCGGCTCGGCAGCGGGGGGGCCACCACGGCCAGCGCCTCGACCGCGTAGCCGACTTCGGCGCCCGCCAGGCGGTAGTAGCGCCACCGCCCCTGCTGCTCGACGCGCAGGATGCGGCCGGCGACGAGCTTGGCGAGGTGGTTGCTGGCCGTCTGGGCCGAGACGCCGGCGCGCGCGGCCAGCTCGCCGGCCGGCCGGGCTTCGCCGCCCGCCAGCGCCTGGCACATGGCGGCGCGCGAGGGATCGGCCATGAGATTCGCCACGAACGCGATGTTGGGTTCGCTCATGTCGGCAAGCTTAGCGCGCCGCGCCGCCGGATGTTTCACGGTAGGCCGAACCCAAATGCGCGCGCAAGGGATCAGCGCACGTGCACGACGAACGACGAGAGCCGGCCGTGCTCGACGTCGACCACACGAAAGCCAGGCGGCCCCGGGTCGAAGTGCGCGCCGCTCGCCGTCGTCTTCGACAGCTGGATGCACGTGGACGGCGTGGTGAGCATCGTCAGCGCGCCGCGCTGGATCACCTGCTCGCTGTGCACGTGGCCGCCGATCAGCCAGCTGACGTGGGCGTGCCGGGCAAGGATGTCCATCAACTCGGCCCCGTTGCGCAGCGGCATCGTGTCCATCCACGCGTGGCCGAGCGGCCACGGGTGGTGATGGACGAACACGATGGTCGGCCGGTCGCGATGCGCGGAGAGATCGCGCTCGAGCCACGCGAGCTGTGCCGCGTCAAGCACGCCGTCCGCATGCCCGACCTCGTGCGAGTCGAGCGCGACCAGGTGCGTGCCGTCGTGGTCGAAGCCGTAGTAGCACGGCACGTCCACCGGTGCCTCCGGACGCAGCGCCCGGTTCAACGCCTCGAGGTTGTCGTGGTTGCCCATCATGTAATGCGCGCGGCACGGCAGCCCGGCGAGGATCTCCTTGAGCCGCGCGTAGGACGGCGCGTACTCGGCGGCCGTCAGCGTGCGCTCGCGGTGGAGGATGTCGGGGCTCGCGAGGTCGCCACCCAGCACGGCGAACGCCGGCGCCGGATCGAGCGCGCGGACGACCTCCACCACCCGGCGCAGGGAGGCGTCGGTGTCGAACTCGACGTCGCCGCCGCGGATCCGCCAGGTCCCGCCGGCCATGATGTGGGTGTCGGTGAGGTGGACGAAGCGGAAGCCGTCGTCGGTCATGTCATGTTTTCCGTGGTCTGGCGTACCATATCATCGTCGTGGCCATGGATGAGTTCGTCATCGACGGCGGCGTGCCCCTGCGGGGAACGGTCACGCCGAGTGGCAACAAGAACGCCGCTTTCCCGCTGATCGCCGCCGCCCTCCTCACCGACGAGCCGGTGCGTCTCTACAACCTCCCCGACATCGCCGACGTCCGCACCATGCTCGCGCTGGTCGAGCGGCTCGGCGTGGAGGTGGACCGCCACGATCCGCACACCGTGAGCCTGCGCGCGCGGCGGATCACCACCACGACGCCCGACCCCGCGCTGCTGCGGCGGGTGCGCGGCGGACTCGTGCTCATGGGCCCGCTGCTGGCGCGCGAGGGCGAGGCGCGCGTCGAGCGCTCCGGCGGCGACCAGATCGGCCGCCGGCGCATCGACACGCACGTGCTCGGCCTGCAGGCGCTGGGCGCCGTCATGCATCAGGACGACGGGCTCGTGCTGCGTGGGCGGCCGCTGCGCGGCGCCGACATCCTGCTGGACGAGGCGAGCGTGACCGCGACCGAGAACGTCGTGCTGGCGGCGGCCCTCGCCGAGGGCACCACGATCCTCAGGAATGCCGCCTGCGAGCCGCACGTCCAGGAGACCTGCGCGCTGCTGGCGGCGATGGGCGCACGCATCGAGGGCCTCGGCAGCAATCTCCTCCGCATCCACGGCGTGACGCGCCTGCACGGCGCGGAGTTCACGCTCGGCCCCGACTTCATGGAGGTCGGCAGCTTCATGGCCCTGGCGGTGGTGACAGGCGGCGAGATCATCGTGAAGAACGCCGGCCTCGAGCACCTGCGCATGGCGCTCGGCGTCTTCGGCCGCCTCGGCGTCCGCACGCGCGCCGACGGCGACGACCTCATCCTGCCCGCCGGGCAGTCGCTGGCCGTCCGCCCGGATCTCGGCAACGCGATCCCGACCATCGACGACGGCCCCTGGCCGGCCTTCCCCGCCGACCTCATGAGCGTGGCCCTGGTGACGGCGACGCAGGCGGAGGGCGCGGTGCTCTTCCACGAGAAGATGTACGAGAGCCGGCTCTTCTTCGTCGACAAGCTCATCGGCATGGGCGCGCGCGTGGTGCTGTGCGATCCGCACCGCGCGCTCGTGCACGGGCCCGGCCGGCTGCGCGGCGAGCCGACCGGGATCCCCAGCCCCGACATCCGCGCCGGCATCGCGCTCGTGGTGGCCGCGCTCTGCGCCGAGGGCCGCACGGTCATCCGCAGCGTCGACCAGATCGATCGCGGCTACGAGAACATCGACGCCAAGCTGGAGGCGCTCGGCGCGCGCATCCGGCGCGTGCGCGTCTGACCCAGCCCGGCCCGGGGAGCCCGTCATGAACGACAACGCCTATCGCGTCCGCGCCGAGCGCGGCGAGGTCCAGCTCGGCACGTGGGTGACCATGATCCGCACGCCCGCCGTCCTCACGCTGCTGAAAGCCGCCGGGCTCGACTTCGCGCGCGTCGACATGGAGCACTCGCCGTTCTCGATGGAGACGGTGGCCGACATGGCGACGCTGGCGCGCGCCCTCGACTTTCCGCTGGTCGTGCGGCCGCCCGAGGGCAACCGCGAGTGGATCACGCGGCTGCTCGACGCCGGCGTGTGGAACCTGCACGTGCCCCAGGTGGACACGCCCGAGCAGGCCGCCGGCGTCGCCGCCTGCTGTCGCTACGCGCCGCTCGGCGAGCGCGGCATGTACGGCTTCGGCCCGCACACGATGTACCAGACCCTGACCCCGGGCGAGCACATGGCGGCCGCCAACGCGCGCGTGCACGTGACGGCCATGCTGGAGACGAAGCGCGCCTTCGAGCGGCTCGACGAGATCGCATCGGTGCCCGGCATCGACGCCCTCACGATCGGGCCGACCGACCTCGCCCAGGATCTGGGCGTGCTCGGCACGCCCGCCCAGCGCGACACGCTGGATCGCTACCGCGGGCGCCTGGTCGAGGCCGCGCGCAAGCACGGCAAGGCGGTGGCGATGCTGACCGACAGCGTGGAGGGCGTGCGCCAGATGGTCGCGCTCGGCGCCACCATCATCAATTACTCCTCGGACGCCGCCGTCCTGCGCGCGGGTTACGCGGCGGTCGCGGCCGAGGTTCGCGGCGGCGCGCGCGGCTGATAGAATCCCCCACCGTGAGCCCGACCCCGATCGCCTGGCAGGCCGAGACCGTTCCCGTCGCCGGCATCGCCCTGCATCTCGCGCGCGCGGGCGCCGGCGCGCCCGTCCTGGTGCTGCACCACGACATCGGCCGCCCCGAGCCCTCACCCTTCGACGACGCGCTGGCGCGCTCCTTCAGCGTGCTGGCGCCCTCGCACCCGGGGTACGACAAGTCGCCGCGCCCGGACTGGATGCGCAGCGTGCGCGACGTCGCCGTCGTCTACCAGTGGCTGCTCGGCGAGCGCGAGCTCACGCGCGACCTCACGCTGGTCGGCCTCGGCTTCGGCGGCTGGATCGCCGCCGAGATGGCGACCATGGCGCCCCGCGCCTTCAAGCGGCTCGTCCTCGTCGGCGCGATGGGGATCAAGCCCGAGCGCGGCGAGATCGCCGACCAGGCGCTGCTGTCCTACATCGACTACGTGCGGCGCGGCTTCGCCGACCAGCGCGCCTTCGACCGGCTGTTCGGCGCCGAGCCGACGACGGCCCAGCTCGAGCAGTGGGACCTGAACCGCGAGATGACGTTCCGGATCGCGTGGAAGCCGTACATGTACGGCGCCACCCTGCCGCACCTGCTCGGCGGCGTGGCCACGCCCGCGCTGGTGGTGTGGGGCCGGGAGGACCGCATCGTGCCGCTGGAGTGCGGCGAGCGCTATGCGAAATCGCTGCCGCGCGCGCGTCTCGCCATCGTCGAGGGCGCGGGCCACTTCGTGGACATGGAAAAGCCCGACGAGCTGGCCCAGCTCGTCATCCGATTCGTGAACGAGGCCTGACGGGGAGATCCGATGCACCTCATGTATTTCACCGAGCAGCCGATGTCGGCGTACGACGCGCAGGCGGGGCTCGACTTCGGCGCCACCGCGCTCATGTTCTCCAACCGCCACTTCGATCCCGTGGCGGGCAGCCGGCTCTACAACGAGTACCTCGAGCACTACCGGCTGGCCGAGGAGGTCGGCTTCGACGGCATCATGCTGAACGAGCACCACAACGCGCCGTTCTGCATGCAGGCCAAGTGCAACGTGTTCGCGTCGATCCTCGCCGCCATGACCAGGCGCGTGAAGCTGGTGCTGCTCGGCAACCCGCTGCCGCTCGCCGACAACCCGGTGCGGCTGGCCGAAGAGCTGGCGATGATCGACATGGTCTCGCGCGGGCGCCTCGTGTCCGGCTTCGTGCGCGGCGGCGGCCAGGAGCAGCTCGCCGCCGGCGTCAATCCCGCGTACAACCGCGAGCGCTTCGAGGAGGCGCACGCGCTGATCGTGAAGGCGTGGACCCAGACCGGGCCGTTCCGCTGGGAAGGCACGCACTACCAGCACCGCGTGGTGAACCCGTGGGCGGTGCCGCTGCAGACGCCGCACCCGCGCGTGTGGATCCCGGGCGTGCTCAGCAAGGAGACGATCGTCTGGGCCGCGAAGCAGCGCTATCCCTACATCGCGCTCAGCACCGAGATCGAGGCGACCAAGAAGATCTGGGAGCTCTACGACAAGGTCGCGCTGGAGACCGGCTACGCCGGCGGCCCCGAGTATCGCGGTTACCTGCAGCGCTGCCACGTCGCCGAGACCGAAGAGAAGGCGATGGCCAACGCCAAGCAGTTCATGTGGATGCAGGGCGAGTTCACGGGGCTGGCGCATCCCGTGTGGTCGAGCCCGTCGGGCTATTTCTCGCCCTCGTACCGCACGGCCTTCGTCGAATACGCGGTCGGGCGGCGCTCCAACCCGCGCGGCGCCGCCTTCGAGGACCAGATCACGAACCAGCAGATCGTGGCGGGCACGCCGAAGACGGTGATCCCGAAGCTGCGGCGGCTGCTCGAGGAGACGCGGCCGTCGATCATGGGGTTCTGGGCGTCCGACGGATTCGTCTCCAACGAGGACACGAAGACGTGCATCCGTCTCCTCGGCCAGGAAGTGCTGCCCGCGCTGCGCGACATCGGCAAGGAGCTCGGCCTCTGGAGCCCGTTCGAGGCCAACGCGCCCACCAGCATCCACTTCGCGGAGCCCGCGCGCCTCAAAGACGCCGCGCGTCAGGCGTGATCGAGCCGGGCCCGGGTTCACCCCGGGCCCGGTGAGCGTTCGGGGGTTCAGGGGGCCCGTCGAGGCACCCGTTGTCCATGAGGTATGATGGCCGGCCATCAGAGGAGGTCGGCGCATGAAGACGCTCATCGAGGGCGGCTGGGTCGTCGCGTACAACGGCAGGAGCCACGAGGTCCACGAGCGCGGCAGCGTCGTGGTCGAGGCCGACAAGATCCTCCACGCGGGCGGGCCGTACGCCGGCGCCGTCGACGTCACGATCTCCGCCCGCGGCAAGCTCGTTTCCCCGGGGTTCATCAACACCCACGTGCACACGGCCGGCGGAGGCGGCGACTACCTGCTGCTCGACATGGCGAAGAACGACTATCGCACGGCCAACTACATGAGCTTCGCCGCACCGCTGAAGGGCCGGATGAGTCCGCCGCCGGCGGACGCGGTGGCCGCCCTCCGCGCCTTCGTGTTCCTGCACGCGCTGAAGAACGGGACGACGACCGTCATCGACGTGGGCGGCCTGCGCGGCGACTGGGAGGGATACGCCCGCCTCGTCGACGACCTCGGCGTGCGCGTCTACGCGAGCCCGCCGTTTCGCGACCGCGAGACGTACATGGACGCCCGGGGCCGCCTCACCTACGAGGAGGACGCCGCCGTCGGCCAGGCGCGCCTGCGCGAGGCGGTGGACTTCGTGCGCAAGTACGACGGCAGCGCGCAGGGCCGCCTGCGCGGCATGCTGAACGCCGCCCAGGTCGAGACGTGCAGCGAGCCGCTCCTGCGCGCCGGCAAGGACGCCGCCCGCGAGCTCAACGTGCCGATCCACACGCACGCGGGAGGGAACCTGGTCGAGTTCCAGCGCATCATGGAGGAGTACCGCAAGACGCCGGTGCAGTTCCTGGCCGACATCGGCTTCCTCGACGAGCGTACGCTGCTCGGCCACGTCGTGTTCACCACCGCGCACGGCTGGCCGCGCTACCCGTTCGGCGACGACCTGCGCGTCCTCGCGCAGAGCGGCGCCACCGTCGGCCACTGCCCGTACAAGTACGCGAAGATGGCCATGACGCTGCAATCGTTCCAGCGCTACCTCGAGGCCGGCGTCAACCTCGCGATCGGCACCGACACCTACCCGATGGACATCGTCGCCGAGCTGCGCTGGGCCTCGATCCTGGCCAAGGTCACCGACGCCAACTATCAGGTCGGGCTGCCGCGCGACGTCTTCAACGCGGCGACGCTCGGCGGATGCAAGTTCCTGGCGCGGACCGATCTCGGCCGCCTGGCACCCGGCGCGAAGGCCGACCTCCTGCTGATCAACCTCGACCACCTCGGGGCGCCCGTCTACGCCGACCCGATCAAGGCCCTCGTCGACGGCGCCTCGGGTCGCGACGTGGACACCGTCATGGTCGACGGCAAGGTCCTCGTGCAGGGCGGCCGCACGACACGCGTGAACGAGGACGAGGTCTACGCGAAGGCGCGGCAGGCGACCGAGCAGTACTGGAGTCACGTGGACGGCTGGCGTTGGGACGGCGCGACGGTCGATCGCATCGTGCCGCCGGCCTTCCCGATGAGGAGGCCAGCATGACGCTGCGCGCGTTCCGGCTGTCCGTCGCGATGCTGCTCGTCACGGCGCTGGGCGCGCTCGTCGCGCCGCTCCCGCGCGCGGCCGCCCAGGGCGACCAGGTCACGTGGGGCGTCCACATCAACCTCGCTCCCACGTGGCTCGATCCCGCCGAGGCGTCGGGGATCATCACCCCGTACATGATCTACTACGCGCTGCACGACGCCCTCGCCAAGCCCATGCCCGGGCAGTTGCTCGCGCCGAGCCTCGCCGAGTCGTGGACGGTGTCGAAGGACCACCTCACCCACGAGTTCGTCCTGCGCGGCGGCGTCCGCTTCCACAACGGCGAGCCGCTGACCGCGGAAGACGTGAAGTTCTCCTTCGAGCGCTATCGCGGCGCGGCGGCGAAGACGCTCAAGGAGCGCGTGGCCGCCGTCGAGGTGGTCGACCCGGGGCGGGTTCGCTTCCGCCTCAGGCAGCCGTGGCCCGATTTCCTGACCTTTTACACGACGGCCACCGGCGCCGGCTGGATCGTACCGAAGAAGTACGTCGAGAAAGTCGGCGACGACGGTTTCAAGAAAGCGCCGGTGGGCGCCGGCCCCTACAAGTTCGTCTCCTTCACGCCGGGCGTCGAGATCGTGATGGAGGCGTTCGACCAGTACTGGCGCAAGCGGCCGAACGTCCGGCGCATCGTCTTCAAGGTCATCCCCGACGAGTCCACGCGCCTGGCCGCGCTCAAGCGCGGCGAGGTGGACATCGTCTACTCGATTCGCGGCGCCCTGGCCGAGGAGCTGCGCCGCACGCCGGGCGTGCAGCTCAAGGCCACCGTGCTCCAGGGAACGTTCTGGGTCTATTTCCCCGAGCAGTGGGACCCGAAGTCGCCCTGGCACAACCTCAAGGTCCGCCAGGCCGTCAACGTCGCGTTCGACCGGCAGGCCATCAACCAGGCGGAGACCCTCGGATATTCGCGCATCACGTACAACATCGTCCCGGACATCTTCGAGTTCTTCTGGAAGCCACCCGCGGTCGCGTACGATCCGGCGAAGGCGAAGCAGCTGCTCGCCGAGGCGGGCTACCCCAACGGCTTCGACGCCGGCGAGTACTTCTGCGACGTGGCGTACGCGAACATCGCCGAGGCCGTGCAGAACTATCTGCAGGCGGTCGGCGTCCGTACCAAGCTCCGCCCGCTCGAGCGCGCGGCATTCTTCAGCGGGTACGGCGAGAAGAAGTTCAAGAACATCATCCAGGGCGCCAGCGGCGCCTTCGGCAACGCCGCCACGCGGCTGGAGGCGTTCGTCGCCGCGGGCGGCACCTACGTCTACGGCAGCTACCCCGACATCGACGGCCTGTTCCGCGAGCAGGCGGCAGAGCTCGATCACAAGCGGCGCGAGGCGATGCTGCACAGGATCCAGCAGCTCGTCCACGAGCGCGTGATCTACGCGCCGATCTGGCAGCTGGCGTTCCTCAACGGCGTGGGCCCGCGCATCGAGGAATCCAGCCTCGGCGCCATTCCGGGCTTCGCCTACTCCGGGCCCTACGAGGACGTCAGGCTGAAGAAGTGACCGCGGCGCGCGGGACCGACAGGACGACGCGGCAACCGCGCAGCGACCCGCTCACCTCCGAGACCGGCCCGATGGCGATCGTACCGCCGTGCACCTCGGCGACGCGGCGCGCGAGGGTGAGGCCGAGGCCGACGCCGCGTCGCGCGTCGCCGCTCGGATCCGGCGTGCGCGCGACGTCGCCGCGATAGAACGGCGCGAAGACCCGCTCGCGATCGGCGGGGGTCACCCCGCCGCCCTCGTCGCTCACGCACAGTGCGACACGCTCGCCGTCGACCGCCGCCGAGAGGGTGATGGGCGGCGCGCCGTATTTCGCGGCGTTCTCGACGAGGTTCCAGAGCGCGCGGCGCAGCAGCGCCTCGTCGGCGGTGACGCTCAGCGGCGCCCCGTCCTCGGCGCGCACGGGGAGATGGGCGGTGAGCGGGTCGTGGCGGGCGCGCGTGACGAGATCGGTGAGCAGCGCGCGGATGTCGACGGGGCCGAGGCGCGTCGGCAGACCGGTCGCGTCCAGGCGCGCGGTGGTCAGCACGTCCTCGATCAGCCGGTCGAGCTCGGCGAGATCACGCTCCACGTCGCGCAGCCGCCGATCGTCGTCGGCCGCGCGCGGCAGCAGCGCCAGGGCCACCCGGATGCGGGCCAGCGGCGAGCGCAACTCGTGCGACACGTTGGCGAGCAGGTCCTTCTCGGCGCGCACGAGGCGCTCGACGCGCTCGGCCATCTCGTTGAAGGCGCGCGTGAGCTCGGTGATCTCGTCGGCGCGCCGCGTGTGCGTGCCGTCGGTCGGCGCGCGCGCGGCCAGGTCGCCGCCGCCCAGGCGCCGCGCCGCCGCCGTCAGGCGCTCGAGCGGGCGCGAGATGCGCTGCGCGAGCGGTCGCGTGGCGACGGCCACCACGACGAGGGCGAGGGCCACCACCATCAACGGCCGCCAGAGCGGCGGCGTCATCATCGGCCGCGGCACCGCGCCCTCCACCGAGCCCACCACGGCGCCCGACGGATCGCGAATGGGGGCGGCCGCGAAGCCCAAGGGACGCGGACGGACGACGACGCGGCCGGCGCGAACCTCGGCCTGCTCGGCGGGCGTGAGCGCCGGCAGCTCGTCGCCGGCGGCGGCGATGACCCGCCCGTCGAGGTCGCGCACACGCACGGCGAGGTGGAGGTCCTCGTGGATCTGGCGCAAGCGCGCGCCGAGCGCGGCCGGGTCGGCGAGGCGCTCACCGACGAGCGAGGCGAGGTGGCGCGTGATGCGCGGCGCCATCTCCCGCCGGAACGCGTCGCGGGCGCCCAGCGCGAACACGACGGCGGTGGTCACCGCGACCACGAGGAGGACGCCGAGGAAATGGAGGTAGATCCGCGAGTGCAGGCGCGCCACGTCAGTCGACCTCCCGCGACAGCACGTACCCGGCCCCCCGCACGGTCTTGATGTAGCGCGGCTCCTTCGGGTTGGTCTCGAGCTTGGCGCGGAGCTTCGAGATGTGCACGTCGATCGACCGGTCGAAGGTCTCGTAGGCGGCGCCTTTCAGCGCGTCGAGGAGCTGGTCCCGCGACAGCACGCGGCCGGCGGCGCGGGCGAGGGCGGCCAGCAGCTCGAATTCGTACGCGGTGAGCGCCGGCCGCCGGCCGGCCACAGTCACCTCGCGCGCGTCGAAGTCGATCTCGAGCCGTCCGACGCTGAGTCGGTCGCGCCGCGTCGTCACGGCGCGGCCGCGCCGCAGCACGGCGTGGATGCGCGCGAGCAGCTCACGGGGGTTGAACGGCTTGGCCAGATAATCGTCGGCGCCGAGCTCGAGGCCCACGATCTTGTCGACGTCGTCGCCCCGTGCCGTGAGCATGATCACGGGCACCGTCGCCAGCTCCGGCGCGGCGCGCAAGCGGCGGCACACCTCGAAGCCGTCGGCGCCGGGCAGCATGACGTCGAGCAGCACCACGTCGAAGCGCCCCTTGCGGAGGACGCTCAGGCCGCGCTCCCCATCGGCGGCGACGGTGACGTCGATCTCGTGCCTGCCGAGATACTCCGTCACCAGCGCGCCCAGGCGGGCGTCGTCGTCGATGAGCAGCGCGGCCGTCGCGGTCGGCACGTCTCTACGGTAACAGGGCCCCGCGGCTCAGTGCCTGCTGAACGGCCCGTGCGTTCGGGCGTAGTTCGCGACGATCTGCCGCTGCGCGGGCGTCAGCGTGTCGTGGATCTCCACGATGGCCTGGGCGATCGCGTTCCGCATCGCCTCGTGCCGCTGATCCATCTGCGCGTGCACGGCCCGCAGCTGCGCGGCGTCGAGTCGGTCGCCTTCGAAGAGCGCCAGCACCTGCTCGCGCTGGGCGCCGCGGTCCGGACGGTGCGCCTCCATGGTGGCGAAGGCGCGGTCGCGCGAGGCGTAGATGGCCGCACGCTGCTCGGCCGTCACTGCCGCCTGGTCGAGCGCCTCGTCGAGCGCGGCCGTGACCATCCGCTTCACGATTCCCGCGTGCATACCGTGCCGCACGTTGGGATCCTGCGCGTACGCCCGGACCGTGACGAGCGCGCCCGCCGTCGCCGCGAGCCCCGTCAATGCCACCGCCGTCAACCTCTGAAACGTCCGTCGCGTCATGGCTCGTCCTCCTGGTTGTGTTTTGAGGGCGGCGCCTGTCGCCTCCCACGCTGGCGAGGATGGACGCTGCGCGTGAAGGTGGTGTGTGGCGAATGTAAAGATTTGTTGCACCGGGACCGCTATAATCCACGCCATGAGCATGCTAGAGCGCGCCGAAGCCGCCGAGCGGGCCATGAGCGAGGAGCTGGACCGGACCATCGTGAAGTCGGTCATCTACGTCTCGGGCGACCGAGATCCAAGGGTGCCTCTCACCCGGCCCGACAACGGCAAGCTCGTGATGATGGGCCAGGATCCGCGCCTGCCGCGCATGCCCGAGCGGCCCACGCTGTTCGACTTCTTCAAGTACCGCTTCGGCCCCGCGAACCACCTGATGCAGAGTGCCCGGCTCGCGCAGAAGAACGGGGTCGCCGAGAAGCTCGTGCTCGCGTGCCTGCTGCACGACATCGGCATCGCTGGCTTCATCCGCGGCGACCACGGCTACTGGGCGGCGCAGATGCTCGAGCCCTACGTGGACGAGGAGGTCGCGTGGGCCATCCGGTATCATCAGGCGCTGCGATTCTTCGCGGACGAGTCGGTCGGGTACGCCTACCCGAAGATGTACGTCAAGCTCTTCGGCGCCGACTACCAGCCGGACCCGTACATCCAGCGGGATTACCAGTACGCGCGCGAGCACAAGTGGTACATGAGCGCGCGCCTGATTTGCATCAACGACCTCTACGCGTTCGATCCCACCGTGCAGGTGCAGCTCGAGGAGTTCACGGACGTGGTGGGCCGCCACTTCAGGCAGCCGAAGGAAG
>QHRU01000144.1 GCA_003220225.1 Candidatus Rokuibacteriota bacterium | reverse complement strand
TCCTGCCCGGGCTTGAGCGTCTCCACCTTGAGGGCCGGGTGCAGGTTGACCTTCACCTTGCGGCCCTGGGCCAGGATGTTGACGGTGCCGTCCTCGTTCACCGAGAGATAGACGCCGTACGTCGAGGGCGGCGCGCACAGCTTGTCGACTTCCTCCTTGAGCGCCGTGATCTGCTCGCGCGCTTCGTAGAGGGCGTTGACAAGCTTCTCGTTCTGATTGAAGGCTTGCACGAGCTGACGGTTGGCCTCGCGCAGCTTGTTCTCGATCACCATGAAATCTTTCGGGGTGTCCTCGAGCTTCTTGCGCAGGTGCACGGTTTCAGCCTCGAGCGAGCGGACGTACGCCTGCAGGTCCTGCACCTGGATCTCATACTCGGTGAGTCGGCGGCGCGTGCTCGAATCGGACATGGAGGCTGGCAGGAACTTCGAAAAGCCTTCTCGTCCCGGGCTACTCTTTTTGTCGAACTCCTTCATAGCCCATCCCTTCTCTCTTGACCCCTCATGCGCCGCCTTCGCTCGAGCGCTTCCGACCCTGATCGAGTATAGGCGGCTGTAAAAAAGAAAGTCAAGGTTGTCAGGTCCTTCGGCGGCGTTTACGTGCGCGGATTTGCGCGCCTTTCGCCACCCGCAACGGCCCGTTTCCGCCGTTCCCGTGCCGTCGCGCGCTGCTCGTCCCACACGCAAGTTCCGTACCGGACCGGCAGCGTTCTGTTTGCCTCGAAACGGGTGGCATCAACCGCGGGTTCCACGTATAAAAAGAGGGCGATGTCGTTGCGGTTGATGCTGCGCGCCTGTTTATTGATCACGCTCCTGCTGGCGTGCCCGATTTTCTCGCGGCTGTGGATAACTCCCGTTTCGGCGCAAGCGAGGAAGGAGTTACGCGTGGGCGTCGCGGGCGTTCCGACCACGCTCGACCCCGCGGGCGCGATCGACGGCGCCGTCCCGCTCATCGCGCGCCAGGTCTTCGACACGCTGGTCGCGTTCCGCGAGGGCTCGACGGATATCGAGCCGGCCCTGGCGACACGGTGGGCCGTCTCGAAGGACGGGCTCACGTGGACGTTCTGGCTGCGCGAGGGCGTGAAATTCGCCGACGGGGCGCCCCTCACGGCCGGGGAAGTCGCGGCCAGCTTCAGCCGCGGCCTCAAGGCAGACCCTGCGGCGCCGCCGGCCGCGTGGGCGGCGCTGCTGCGCGGAGTGCCCGGCGTCATCAAGGACGTGCGCGCGTCGGACGCGCGAACGGTGCAGATCGTGCTCGTTCAGCCGTACGCGCCGCTCCTGACGGCTCTCGCGCACCCGGCGCTGGCCGTCGCGCGCGCGGCGAGCCCGCTCGAGGGGACGGTTCGCCTCGTCGGCACCGGGCCGTACCGCGTGGTGGACGCGTCGCCCGGGCGCATGGCGCTGGAGGCGGTGCCCGGACACTGGGGCGGCGCGCCGCGCGCCGAGCGCATCGTGTTCCTCGAGGTCGCCAGCGACGATCACGCCGAGGCCGAGATGGACGCGCGCGCGCTCGACGTGTGGTTGCCGGCGGGCGCGCCGCGGCGCGCGGACCACGCGCTGTCGGCGCCCGGCCTGCGCGTCGGCTACCTCGCGTTCCAGACCGAAAAGGAGCCGTTCACGCGCAAGCCGCTGCGCCAGGCGGTGGCGGCCGCGCTCGACCCCGCCGTGCTGGCGGTCACCCTCGGGCGTGCGGCGGTGCCCCTGCAGTCGTTCCTGCCGCCGGGCGTGTGGGCGCGGCGCGAGGGCGGGCCCGTGCTGGGTGGGACGCGCGCCCAGGTGCGCTCGCTCCTGCTCCAGGGAAACTGGCCGAAGGGCGCCACCGCGGCGATGCTCGCGTCCTCCGAGCCCTCGGTCGTCAACGTGCCGAAGCTGGCGGAGGCCATCGGGCTCATGCTCGGCGCCGCCGACATCCCGGTGCGCGTGCAGCTGCAGCCCGCGGACGCCTTGCGCGCGGCGCACCAGACGGGCGCCCACGAGATCGCGCTGGCGGAGGCGCCGGTCACCGGCGGCGACCCGCACCTGTTCCTGTTCCCGCTCTCCACGAGCGAGGGCGCGCGACCCGGCGCGCTCGCGCGAAACTTCTCCTTCTATCGCAACCCGCGCCTGGACGACGTGCTGATCCGCGCCAGCCAGCTCAGCTCGCGCGTCGAGCGCGCGCGGCTCTACCAGCGCGCGCAGGCGCTGCTCGCCGACGACATGCCGTGGATCCCGATCTACGTGCGGCTCGTGTGGGCCGTGACGCGCCCCGAGGTCCGCAATCTCCGGCTGCATCCCACGGGCCTGCACCGGCTGAACACCGTCACCCTCGAGCCCGGCTCGTGACGCGCGCGGCGCTCGCCGCCGCGCTGCTCGTCGTCCTGGTCGCCTCGGCGCTGTCCGGCGCCGCCGTTGCCGCGAAGCCCGGCGGCACGCTGCGGATGGTCTTCATGGCCGACCCGCCGACGCTCGATCCCGCCCACGCGACCGACCTCACGTCCTCGGCCGTCATCCGCCAGGTGTTCGACGCGCTCCTGGAGCTGGACGAGAAGCTCGTGCCGGCGCCCGCGCTCGCCGAGCGCTGGATGGTGTCCGCCGATCACCGCGCGTACACGTTCCACCTCCGCCGCGGCGCGAAGTTCCACAACGGGCGCGAGGTGCGCGCGGCGGACGTGAAGTACTCGTTCGAGCGCGCCGCGCGCGGCAAGCGGCCGTGGGTGTTCGAGAAGCTGGTCGGGGCGCGCGAGTTCATCCAGGGCGGCGCGCCGGAGATCGCCGGCGTGCGCGTGGTGGACGACGCCACGGTGGAGCTGCGCCTCGAGCGGCCGTTCGCGCCGTTCCTCCACCTGATCGCCTACGATGCCGCGTCGATCGTGCCGCGCGAGGAGGCGGACCGGCGCGGCGCCGGCTTCGCGAGCCATCCGGTGGGCACGGGCGCCTTCCGCTTCGGGTCGTGGCGCCGCGACGACCAGGTGGTGCTCGAGCGCTTCCCCGAGCACTTCCGCGGTCCCGCGAACCTCGAGCGCGTTGTCTTCCGCGTCATCCCCGCCGAGGCCACGCGCTTCAACGAGTACGCGGCGGGCCAGCTCGACGTCAGCGACATCCCGACGGGACGCTGCCGCGCCCTGCAGGCCGATCCGAAGCTCAAGGCCGACGTCGCGATCTGGCCGACGCTCGGCACGAGCGCGCTACGCTTCAACGTCGAGCGCGCGCCGTTCACCGACGCGCGGGTGCGCCGCGCCATCGCGCACGCCATCGATCCGGCGATCATCGTCAACCGCGTGCTCGAGGGCTGCGTGGCGCCCGCGCAGGGCATCGTGCCGCCGGTGCTCGCGGGCTGGACGGCGACGGCGAAGCGGCTGCCCCTCGATCGCGAGCGCGCGCGCAGCCTGCTGGCCGAGGCGGGCTTCCCGGGCGGACGCGGGCTCGGCCCGCTCGCGTATCACTTCAACACGGGCGACCTCAATCAGCGCATCGCGGAGGCGCTCCAGGCACAGCTGAAGGAGGTCGGGGTGGCGCTGGAGCTGCGGCGCCTGGACTGGGCCGCGCACATCAAGGTGGTCGATGACGGGAGCGCGGGCTTCTTCCGCCAGGGCTGGATCGCCGACTATCCCGATCCCGAGAATTTCCTGACGGTGCTCTTCCACAGCCGGAACGTCGGTCCTCCCGGCAACACCTCGCGCTACCGCAACCCGGCCGTCGACCGCCTCTTCGACGAGGCCGACACGATGGCGCCCGGCGCCCAGCGTGTGAAGCGCTACCAGGAGGCCGAGCAGGTCATCCTCGACGACGCCGCCTGGGTCTCGCTGTACCACTACGCGAGCCGTGCGCTCATCAAGCCGCACGTGAAGGGGCTGGAGCGCAGCCCCCAGTCCACCGCGCCGGAGTTCCTCGCGCCGCTGCGCAAGGTCTGGCTGGAGCGCTAGGCAAGGAATCGCGCGGACGCCGATGGGATTGCTGCGCCCGGTCTTTTCGCGCGTCGTCGCGCTCGTGCCCGTCGTCCTCGGCATCACCGTCCTCGTCTTCGCGCTCAACGCCGTCGCGCTCGGCGATCCCGCGAGGGTGGCGATGGGGCAGCGCGCGGATGCCGCGGCGCTCGAGCGGCTGCGCCGCGAGTACGCGCTCGACCGGTCGCTGCCGGTGCAGTACGCGGCGTGGCTCGGGCGGCTGGCGCGCGGCGACCTCGGCGAGTCGTTCCGCGAGCAGCGGCCCGTGGGCGAGGTCATCGTCGAGCGGCTGCCGGCGACGGCGCGGCTGGCTCTCGCGGCGACGCTGATCTCGATCGTCCTCGGGGTCGGCATCGGCGCCGTCGCGGCCGTGCGCGCGGGCTCGGCGCTCGACCATCTGCTGATGGGCGTCGCCGTGCTCGGCATCTCGACGCCGGTGTTCTGGCTGGGCCTGATGCTGCAGCTCGTCGTCGCCGTGAGGCTCGGCTGGCTGCCCGTCTCCGGCTACGGCGACGGCACCCTGACCCACCTGATCCTGCCGGCCTTCGCGCTGGGGGCTCTGCACACGGGCACCGTCGCGCGCATGACGCGCTCGAGCCTGCTCGAGGTCGTGCGCCAGGACTTCATGGCCACGGCGCGCGCGAAGGGACTGTCGGAGTGGGCGGTGCTCGGCAAGCACGCGCTGCGCAACGCGGCCGTTCCCGTCGTCACCGTGGTCGGCATCGGGCTCGCGGACCTGCTCGTCGGCGCCCCGCTCACCGAGACGGTCTTCGCGTGGCCCGGCGTCGGCCGCCTGCTCGTCGCCGCCGTGGGCCAGCGTGACGTGCCGGTGGTGATGGGCGCCGTGCTCGTCTTCGCGCTCGTCTACGTGCTCGGCAACCTGCTCGTCGACCTCGCCTACCTGGTGATCGACCCGAGGATCCGCGATGCCGCCCGCGCCTAGGCCGCTGCGTCATCGCGGCTTCCTCGCGGGCGCCGCGCTCGTCGCGCTCTTCGCGGCGGCCTCGCTGCTCGCGCCCGTGCTGGCCCCCGAGGACCCGCACGCGGTGGCCGGCGGCGGGGGCGCCACCCTGGAGGGGCCCAGCGTCAGCCACCCGCTCGGCACGGACGCCCTCGGCCGCGACGTGCTCTCCCGCGTGCTGTGGGGCGGGCGCGCGTCGCTCGCCGTCGGCGTCGGCGTCGAGACGCTCGTCGTCGTCCTGGGGTGTGCGATCGGGCTGCTCGCGGGCTACTTCGGCGGTCCCGTGGACGCGGCGCTGATGCGCGTGACCGACGTCGTGATGGCGTTTCCGTCGCTCGTGCTCGCCATC
Source organism: Candidatus Rokuibacteriota bacterium (assembly GCA_003220225.1). Lineage (GTDB taxonomy): Bacteria > Methylomirabilota > Methylomirabilia > Rokubacteriales > CSP1-6 > AR12. Next base: position 34,953 of record QHRU01000144.1, on the reverse strand, counting down.
GGTCTCATCGCGGTCTTCGAGCGCCCGGGCCTCGACAAGGTGTTCATCGTGCTCGTGGCGCTCGGCTGGACGACGATCGCGCGCGTGGTGCGCGGCGAGGTGCTGTCGCTCAAGGCGCGCGACTTCGTGCAGGCGGCCCGGGCGCTCGGCGGCGGCCACCGCGCGATCATGCTCCGTCACCTTCTGCCGAACGCCGTCGCCCCGCTGCTCGTGGCGGCGACGATCGGCGTCGGCGGCAACATGGTGGCCGAGGCCGGGCTCTCCTTCCTCGGTCTCGGCGCGCAGTCGCCGACGATCTCGTGGGGGGCGATGCTCGCCGACGGCCAGACGTTCCTCGCGACCGCCCCCTGGGTGGCCGTCTTCCCCGGGGCGGCCCTCCTCCTGGCCGTACTTGGCGTCAACCTGCTCGGTGACGGGCTGCGCGACCTGCTCGACCCGCGGCTGCGTGCGTGATACGGCGGCGTGTTGCCCGTCCGCTGCTTCGAGCTCGGGCAAACGGCGCGGCGCCGGGGTCTGGCATCGGGGTTGCCCGGGCGCGGAAGAGCGTGACGAGGAACAGCTCGTGCGCGGTCGGCTTGGACTCGCGCAGGCGATCCGCGGCGACGGCCAGCCTCAGCTCGGCGTCGGCCGCCTCGGCGGGACCGCGCCAGCCTCGCGAGCGCAGGGCGAGCTCGCGGGCCTGGCGCCAGGCCTGCACGGCGGCCGCGAGGTCCTGACGCGCCAGGGTCTCGTCCATGGCGGCCAGCGCGGCGAGCCGGGCCGGGTCACGCGTGTCTGCCGAGCCGCTACGGGCGATGGCGATGCCCGACATGGCGCGCTGCGCGCCGCCGAGGGCTTCGCGCGCCTGGGCGACCGCGACGCGGCCGTGCTGGCGCTGCGCATCGCCGAGACCGCCGCCGCGCGCCACGGCGACGGCGAGGACAGCGCGCGCGTGCGGCTGGCTGGCGAGCGCATGCTACGTGCGCCCGCCGACCTCGCCCGCCCCGCCCAGCCCGGCTCCTGAGCCTCCGTGGCGGTGCCGCCGCCGCGCGCGTTGCGCGCCGGCACGCCGCCGTGCTAGAAACAAGCCGACGCCCCCGAACGACCGCTCCCGGGGGCGCTCGTGTTTATGCCGTCGATCGCCGACACCGTGACCGAGACGATCCAGTGGGTGTTCCCGGAGCACGCGGGCGCGCCGGGGCAGATCCATGGCGGCCGCATGATGCAGTGGATCACCCAGGCCGGCACCATGGCCGCCGCGCGCGTGGCCAGGGGCACCGTCCTCCTCGGCGCCATGGACGACATCGACTTCCTGCATCCCGTGAAGGTGGGCGAGATCGCGATCCTCCGCGCGCGCGTGGAGTACATCGGCACCTCGTCGCTGGAAGTCGGCGTGCGGGTGTGGGCGGAGAACGTCGACACCGGCGAGCGTGCGGTCACGCTGAACTCGCACCTCGTCTTCGTCAGCGTCGATGCGCACGAGCGGCCGCGGCCGGTCGGCGTCAGGATCGAGCCCCGTGACGCCGCCGAGGCGGCGCGGGTGGAGGCCGCGCAGGCGCGCCGCCAGCAGCGTCTCGCGCGCTTCGCGGAGAAGGCGGCGCGGGTGAAGGACGTCGACACCGCCGCCAACGAGGAGTTCCAGTGGCGCTTCGAGTCGGCGCGGTCCGTGTTGCCGGAGGACGCGCTCTTCGGCAACATGATGTTCCCCGGCAAGATGCTCATGGAGCTGGACGAGGCGGGCGGGATCCTGTCGATGCGGTACTGCAAGGGCCTGGTGATGACCGCGTGCCTGGATGCGATGGACTTCTACACCCCGATCTACACGCACGAGGTGCTGACGTTCAAGGCGGGGCTCAACCACGTGGGCTCGTCATCGCTGGAGGTCGGCGTCAAGGTCCTGGCCGAGCAGCCGTGGAGTGGCGAGGTCCGCCACGCCTGCACCGCGTACCTGACCTACGTGCATCTCGGCGGTGACCTGCGACCGCAGGCGTGCCGGCCCTTCACGCCGCGCACCGAGGGCGAGCGGCGGCGCTGGCAGGGCGCGCTGGTTCGCCGCGAGCGGCGCCTGGACCGGGTGAAGCGGCTGAAGGCCGCACTCTCGAACGAAAGAGGATAACGGCGATGTCAGGGCACTCCCGGTGGTCGCAGATCAAGCGCAAGAAGGGCAAGGCGGACGTCCAGCGCGGCAAGCTCTTCAGCAAGATCCTCCGCGAGATCACGGTCGCCGCCAAGAACGGCGGCGGCGACCCGAAGGGCAACATGCGGCTGAAGGCGGCCATCGAGTCGGCCAAGGAAGTCAACATGCCCGCCGACAACATCAAGCGGGCGGTCCAGAAGGGCACCGGCGAGCTGCCGGGCGAGTCGTACGAGGAGATCACCTACGAGGGCTACGCACCGGGTGGCGTGGCCGTCCTGATCAACGTCCTGACCGACAATCGCAACCGCACCGGGCCCGAGATCCGGCACACCTTCGAGAAATTCGGCGGCAACATGGGATCGGCGGGCGCCGTGGCGTGGATGTTCGAGCGCAAGGGCATCATTTCGGTGGACGCGGACAAGATCTCGGAGGACGATCTGCTCGAGAAGGCGCTGGAAGCGGGCGCCGCCGACGCGCGTCGCGTCGAAAAAGCTTTCGAGATCACGACCGCGCCTGCTCAAATGGACGAGGTGCGCGACGCGCTGACGCGGGCGGGCGTGCCGATCACCGAGGGCCAGGTGATGTACGTCCCGCAGTCGACGGTGCGGGTCGAGGGCAAGGACGCCACCTCGGTGGTCAAGCTGATCGAGGCGCTGGAGGAGCTGGACGACGTACAGTCCGTCTACGCCAACTACGACATTCCCGACGAGGTCCTCGAGGCTATCTCGGCTGCCTAGCCGCCTTCTCGGCATCGACCCCGGCCTCGTCGCCACGGGCTACGGGCTCATCGAGCCCGGTCCGAAGGCGGCCGTCGTCGTGGCGAGCGGCGTGATCGCCACCGACGGCGCTCGTCCCCTCGAGGCGCGGCTCCAGCAGATCTACGACGGCGTGGACCGTCTGCTCGCGGAGTACGCGCCGTCCACCATCGTCATCGAGGACCTCTACGCCGAGTACAGCTTTCCCCGCACCGCGCTGCTCATGGCCCACGCGCGGGGCGTGATCTGCCTCGCCGCCGAGCAGCACAAGGTCCCCGTGCTGGCCCTGGCTCCCGCCGAGGTCAAGCGCGCCATCGCCGCGTTCGGCAACGCCTCGAAGGCCCAGATCCAGGAGCGCGTGCGACGGCTGCTGCGGCTCGAGACGCTGCCGCGCCCGAGCCACGTGGCGGACGCGCTCGCGCTGGCGCTGACCGGACTCTCGCGCGCCGGGGGCCGCCTGGCATGATCGCCACCCTCAGCGGACGGCTGCGCCGCCGGCTCGAGGACCGGATCATCCTCGAGGTGGGCGGCGTCGGCTACGAGGTGTTCCTGCCGCCGATCGCGCTGCGCGCGCTCGAGGGCGCGCACGCGGACGACGGCGACAAGGCGAGCGAGCTCGCGCTGGTCATCTACTATCACGCCACGCGCGACCAGCCGCGGCCCGTCCTCATCGGCTTCACCTCGGACCTCGACAAGGAGTTCTTCGAGAAGCTGATCACGGTGAAAGACATCGGGCCCATGGTCGCCGCGCGGGCGCTGGCGGCGCCGGTGGCGGAGCTGGCGGCGGCCATCGCGCGTCAGGACGAGAAGTACCTGAGAGGCCTGCCGGGGATCGGGCCGCAAAAGGCGAAGAACATCGTGGCCCAGCTGTCGGCGAAGGTCGCGAAGTTCGCGCTCGCGCGCGAGGACGCGCCGGCGGCCGTGCCCTCCACGAGTGCTCCGGCCCCGGACGCCGAGGGCCTGCGCGAGCTCGTGTGGGAGGTCCTCACCAAGCAGCTCGGCCACCGCCCCTCCGAGGCCTCACAGCTCATCACCGACGCGCTCCGGCGGCGGCCGGCGATCACGACGGCCGAGGAGCTGTTCGACGAGATCTACCGCAGCCAGGCGGCGGCGAAGGCGAGGACGTGAGCGTGACCGCGGAGGACAGCCGGATCCTCAGCCGCGCGGCGGCGCCGGACGACGCGCCCTTCGAGCGCGCGCTGCGCCCCCGCACCTTCGAGGAGTACGTCGGCCAGGACCAGGCGGTGGCGAGCCTGCGCGTGTCGGTGGAAGCCGCCAAGCAGCGCGCGGAGTGCGTCGACCACGTGCTCCTCTACGGCCCGCCCGGCCTCGGCAAGACCACGCTGGCCGGCATCATCGCCAACGAGATGGGCACCAACCTCGTGACCACCGCCGGCCCCGCCATCGAGCGCGGCGGCGATCTCATCGGGCTCATCAGCAACCTCGCCGAGAAGGACGTGTTCTTCATCGACGAGATCCATCGCCTGCCGCGCGTCGTCGAGGAGCTGCTCTATCCCGCCATGGAGGACTTCGCCGTCAACTTCGTGATGGAGAAGGGCCTGCACGCGCGGTCGATCAAGCACCGGCTCGCGCCCTTCACGCTCGTGGGTGCCACCACGCGCCCGGGCATGCTGTCGGCGCCCCTGCGCGAGCGGTTCGGCATCTTCCACCACCTCGACTTCTACTCCGACGAGGAGCTGACGCGCATCGTCACGCGCTCCGCGATGATCCTGGAAGCACGCGTCGACGCCGCCGGCGCGCGCGAGATCTCCCGCCGCTCGCGTGGCACGCCGCGCATCGTGAACCGGCTGCTGCGGCGGGTGCGCGACTACGCGCAGGTCAAGGCCGACGGCGCCATCACGGAGGCGGTGGCGCGCGACGCGCTGCAACGCGAGGGCGTGGATGCGCGCGGGCTCGACAAGCTCGACCGGCGCTTCCTGGAGGCGATCGTGGACGTGTACGGTGGCGGGCCGGTGGGCCTCGAGGCGGTGGCGGCCACGATCAACGACGAGGCGGAGACGCTCTCGGAGATCGTCGAGCCCTACCTCCTGAAGATCGGCTTCATCGCGCGCGAGCCGCGCGGCCGCCGCGTGACCCGGGAGGCCTACGCGCACCTCGGCAAACAGCCGCCGGCGGGCCAGGCGCCGGGGCAGAGCACGCTCTTTTGAGCGAGACGGACGCCGTGCACGACATCGGCAAGACGCTCGTCGTGCTCGGCCTCCTGATCGCGCTCGCCGGCGTGCTTGTCGTGTTCGTCGGACGCGTCCCGTGGATCGGTCGGCTGCCGGGCGACATCCACATCCAGCGCGGGAACTGGCACTTCTACTTTCCGCTCGCCACGTCGATCGTGCTGTCGCTGCTGCTCACCCTGCTGTTCTGGCTCTTCGGCCGCCGGTGAGGGGAGCGCTCGCCGCGCTCGCGACGCTGGCCGCGCTGGCGGCGACCGTCGCGTCGGCGGCGGGCCAGGACACGATCCGCGTGGCGGTGGTGGACGGCGTGCGCGTCGCCGAGCTGCGCGGCGGCGACATCGAGATCGTCGACCTCGGCCCGGGCGCGTCCGGCGCCTGGCGCGCCAGCGTCGTCCGCGCGGTCGTCGTCAACGGCGCCGTCGAGATCGACGGCCGGCGGGCGCCCGCGTTCCGCCTGCGCAGCGAGGGTCCGATCCGCCTGAACGGCCGCGAGTATCCCGCGCCGCTCGACATCGTGCGCAGCGGCGAGGGCCTGGCCGTCGTGAACGAGGTGCCGCTGGAGGACTACGTCGTCGGCGTGCTACGGGCCGAGGCGAACGAGAAGTGGCCGCTCGAGATGCTGCGCGCGCAGGCCGTGGTCGCCCGCACCTACGCCGCCCACCACCGCAACATCGCCGCGGGCAAGCCCTTCCACATCCTCGCCTCCACCGCGCACCAGCAGTACGCGGGGCGCGTGCCCGCGGCCTCGCCGATCTGGGGCGCCGTCGGCGAGACGGCGGGACAGGTGCTCCTGTGGGAGGGCGAGGTGTTTCCGGCGTTCTACCACACCGAGAGCGGCGGTTACACCGAGGACCCGCGCATGGTCTTCGCGGCGCGCAACATGCCCGCGCTCAAGCCCGTGCGCTGCGAGTTCTCCGCCGGCTCGCCGCACTTCTACTGGAGCCTCGATCTGCGGCTGGCGGAGCTGACGGACATCCTGAGACGGAACGACGTCAACGTCGGCGGGATCGCCGCCATCGAGATCAGCGAGCGCACACCCTCGCTGCGCGCCGCCGTCGTCACCGTGCAGGGCGCCCGGAGCAGCGCGCGGGTGCGCGGCAACGACTTCCGCCGGATGATCGGCTACGACACGCTCAAGTCCACGCTCTTCGCGGTGGCGGTGGACGGCGAGTGGGCGCGTTTCTCGGGCCGCGGCTACGGCCACGGCGTCGGCATGTGCCAGTGGGGCGCCAAGGGCATGGCCGAGCAGGGCTACACCGCGCGCAAGATCCTCGAGTTCTTCTATCCCGGCACCACGCTCGGCTCGCTTCCGCTCGGCGCGCGCCTCGCGCAGTGACGATTTCCTGGCCTGATTTCGAGAAGGTCGACATGCGCGTCGGCGTCGTCACCGACGCCCGGGATTTCCCTGAGGCGCGCAAGCCCGCCTACCGCCTCTGGATCGACTTCGGCCCCGAGCTGGGCGTCAAGCGCTCGAGCGCCCAGCTGACCGCGCACTACGGCGCCGCCGAGCTGATCGGGCGCCGCGTGGTCGCCGTCGTGAACTTCGCGCCCAAGCAGATCGGCCCCTTCGTCTCCGAGGTGCTCCTGATGGGCGCATACGACGAGCGCGGCGAGGTGATTTTATTGTCCCTCGATCAGCCGGTGGCGCCCGGCAGCAAGATCGGCTAGGCGCCGGGAGCCCCCGCGCGCACTCGCGCGTAGCGGACGCCCCACAGGAAGTTCGACAGCCAGCGCGCCAGCCGCGCCGTCAGCCGGGAGACCTCGCCCTCGTGCGCGTCGCAGAAGTGGATCGTCGTCGACCAGATCGGCTGGGTGGAGAAGCCGCACTACGACCCGCTGAACAAGCGGCTGGTGTGGGCGCTTTCCGGGCGGGCGGACGGCGCGGACCACGACGTCGTCAACTTCAACACCCGCGTGCTCGGGCGGCACGGGCTCATCTCCGTCGTCCTCGTCACGGGACGGCGCGACCTTCGAGCGCGATCGCGCGTTCGTGCCTGACCTGATCGGCGGCATCAGCTTCAAGCCGGGCAAGCGCTACGAGGAGTTCGTCAAGGGCACGGACAAGGTCGCCGAGTACGGGCTGGCCGCGCTCGTGGCCGGCGGCGCCGGCGTTCTGGAAGGTGATCGTGCTCGGCGGCTTCGCGGCGATCGGCGGCGTCTGGAAGTGGCTCACCGGCCGGGGGAAGACGACCACCGCGTAGATGCCCTCACGGTCCGCCGGGATCGATCGACGGCGCATCGCGGCGATGGCCGTTGCCGACGAGGCTCTGCCAGAAGCCCCACTCGTACCAGCCGATGACCAACCAGATCGGCAGCAGGCCGAGGAACATCCAGGTCCACAGGTAACCGAGCAGCGCGTAGATGACGCCGCGGGCGATCTCGCCCTGCGCGCGGAGGCTCGCGCCGACGGCGAGCGGGAACAGGTTGATCAGCCACGCGACGACGAGCGCCAGGATCGCGAGCGCCGACCCCTTCGCCGGGGACGCGCCGCGCAGCACCGCGGAGGCGGTCGCCAGCAGGCGCATCGCGCCCGACGGGCTCATGAGCGGCGCGCTCACGGCGGCCGTCACACCGGACGATCCGAAGCGGCTCCAGCGCGCGGCGACGATGATCGTGAAGACGAAGGCGACGAGGAAGACGATCGCGACGTCGTGGCCGAGCGGACGGCCGTACAGACGGCTGAGGCCCGAGGCGATGGCGTCGAGGAGCCAGGCGAGCATCGTGGCCTCTTCATCGACTCTAGGGGAGCCGGTTGAAAGGTGTCAACGCTCGCGAGCATGTACACTAACGGCCCGTGAACGTTGACGAGTTCGATTACGATCTGCCCGCGGAGCTGATCGCCCAGGCGCCCGCGGAGACGCGCGACGCCTCGCGGCTTCTCGTGCTGCGTCGAGCCACCGGCGAGGTCGAGGACCGCGCGTTCACCGACCTGCCGGGCCTGCTGCGCGCCGGCGACTGCCTGGTGGTGAACGATTCGCGCGTGATTCCCGCCCGCGTGCTCGCCGAGGACGATGCCGGCCGGCCGGTCGAGCTGCTCTTCGTCGAGCCGCTGAGCGAGCGCGCGTGGCGCGCGCTGGTCCGACCCGGCCGACACTGCAAGCCCGGCGCGCACCTGCGCGCCGGCGGCGTGCGGCTGCGCGTGCTGGGCGCCGATCCCGACGGCACGCGCGTCATCGCGCGCGAGCAGGGGAGCATCGACGCGCTGCTGGACGCGCACGGACTGCCGCCGCTGCCCCCGTACATCGCGCGCTACGCCAAGCCGGCGCCGGAGGACTGGGAGCGCTACCAGACCGTGTACGCGGCGGCGCCGGGCTCGGTGGCGGCGCCGACGGCCGGGCTGCACTTCACGCGGGAGGTTCTTGAACGGCTGAGCGCGGCCGGCGTCGACGTCCGCGCCGTCACGCTGCACGTCGGGCCGGCGACGTTCCGGCCCGTCACCGCGGTCACCGTGGAGGCGCACCGCATCCCGCCGGAGCGGGCGCGCGTCCCGGCCGCGACGGCGGAGGCGATCGACCGCGCGCGCGCCGAGGGCCGCCGCGTGGTGGCCGTCGGCACCACCACGGTGCGGACGCTCGAGAGCGCCGCGGATGAGCGCGGCGGCGTGCGGCCGTTCGACGGCGTCGCCGAGCTCACGCTCCGTCCCGGCCACCGGTTCGGCGTGGTGGACGCGCTGCTGACCAACTTCCACCTGCCGCGCTCGTCGCTGCTGCTGCTCGTCGCCGCCTTCGCCGGCCGCGAGGCCGTGCTGCGCGCGTACCGCCACGCCGTCGACACCCGCTACCGCTTCTACTCCTATGGCGACGCGATGTTCATCGAATGAGGTCTCGCGTGCGTTCGAGCGCCGGCTTCGCCGGCGCCACCGACGGGGGGAGGTTCGGAAGGGGGGCGGAGCCCCCCTCCGAGGCTTCGTACGGCGACGCCATGCTGATCGAGTGACGCCGCTCAAATTCGAGATCCTCGCGACCGACGGCGCCGCGCGCCGCGGCCGGCTCACCACCGCGCACGGCGTGGTGGACACGCCGGTCTTCATGCCCGTTGGCACCCAGGCGACGGTCAAGGCGCTCACGCCCGAAGACCTCGAGACCGCCGGCGCGCAGGTCGTCCTCGGTAACACCTACCACCTGCTGCTCCGCCCTGGTCCGGACGTCGTGCGCGACCTCGGCGGCTTGCACCGCTTCATGGGCTGGCACCGCGCGATCCTCACCGACTCCGGCGGCTTCCAGGTCTTCAGCCTGGCCAAGCTCCGCAAGCTCAGCGACGACGGCGTCGAGTTCCGCGCGCCGCTCGACGGGGCCACGCGCTTTCTGTCGCCGGAGTCGGTCGTCGAGATCCAGCGGGCGCTCGGCTCCGACATCACGATGCCGCTCGACGAGTGCCTGGCCTATCCGGCCACGCGCGAGGCCACCGAGCGCTCGCTCGCGCTGACGCTGCGCTGGGCCGAGCGCGCGCGCGCCGCTCACGCGGCCGGCGCCGGCGGCCAGGCGCTGTTCGGCATCATCCAGGGTGGAACGTTCGACGACCTCCGAGCGGAGGCCGTCGAGCGCACGGTGGCCCTCGGCTTCGACGGCTACGCCATCGGCGGCCTGGCCGTCGGCGAGTCCAAGCCGGCGATGCTCGAGCTCACCGCGCGCGTGGCGGCCGCGCTGCCCGCCGACCGCCCGCGGTATCTCATGGGTGTCGGCAAGCCGGAGGACCTCGTGGAGTCGGTCGCGCGGGGCGTCGACATGTTCGACTGCGTGCTGCCGACGCGCAATGCGCGCAACGGACAGGCGTTCACGTCGAGCGGAACGGTGACGATCAAACAGGCGCAATGGATCCGCGAGGGCGGCCCGCTCGACGCCGCCTGTGACTGTTACACGTGTCGCACCTTCTCGCGCGCGTATCTCCGCCATCTCTTCGTGACGGAGGAGCTGCTCGCGTACCGGCTGCTCACGCTGCACAACGTGCGCTTCTACCTCGGCCTCATGGCGGCGATGCGCGAGGCGATCGGCGGCGGCGCGTTCGACGCGTTCCGGGCTCGGTTTTTCGCGGACTATCGGGTATCCTGACGGGCCTATGAGCCTCTTCTTCCCCGACGTCGCATGGGCGATGGCGCCTTCGCCGGGCGGCGTCGGTGGCGGCGGCTCGCAGCTGATGCCCACGCTGGTGATGTTCGGCGCGATGTTCGCCATCTTCTACTTCCTCATGATCCGGCCCCAGCAGAAGCAAAAGCAGGAGCGCGAGCGGATGCTGTCCGCGATCAAGCGGGGCGACAAGGTCGTCACGACGAGCGGGATGTTCGGCACCGTCACCAACCTCACCGACAAGACCATCACCCTCCGCGTCGCCGACCAGGTGAAGCTCGAGTTCGAACGGGGCGCCATCGGGCGCGTGGTGGAGGTGCAGGTCGACAAGGATGCCTAGGAACCTCCGGACCCGCGCCGCCGTCGTCCTCGTCGTCCTCCTCGGTTCCCTCTGGTATCTGTATCCGCCGAAGAAGGCGATCAACCTCGGCCTCGACCTGCAGGGCGGCATTCACCTCGTGCTCGGCGTCGAGACCGACAAGCACGTGGCCAGCCAGACCGACCGCGCGGCGGAGGACTTCAAGGCTGCGCTGGAGCGGCGCGGTATCGCCGCCCGGCGCGTCGCCCGCGAGGGGCTGGCCTCGATCGTCGTCGAGCTGGCCTCGCCGCAGTCGTGGAACGACGCGCTCACGGTGGCCAACGAGTTCCAGTCGTTCGATCGCAGCGACGAGGACCAGGCGGCCGGGCGCTTCAGGCTGACCATGCAGTCGCGCGCGGTGGCGCGGCTGCGCGACGACGCCGTCCGCCAGGGCGTGGAGACGATCCGCAACCGCGTCGACCAGTTCGGCGTGGCCGAGCCCACCATCACGCGGCAGGGCGACGACCGGATCCTGATCCAGCTGCCCGGCGTGCAGGACCCGGAGCGCGCCAAGGCGCTCATCGGCAAGACGGCGCTCCTCGAGTTCAAGCTGGTGGACGAGAAGGCCGACGTCGAGGCGGCCGTGCAGGGGCGCGTGCCCGAGGGCGACGAAGTGCTCTACCAGCGCCGCGTGGACAAGCAGACCAAGGTCGAGCGCAAGATCCCCTACGTCGTCCAGAAGCGCACGCTCCTCACCGGAGCCGAGCTGACGCGGGCCGAGGTCAACGCCGACCCGAACGCGCCGGGCAACTGGCAGGTGTCCATCGAGTTCACCGCCAACGGCGCCCGGATCTTCGGCGAGATCACCGAGCAGAACGTGGGCCGCCACCTCGCGATCGTGCTCGACGGCGTGCTCCAGTCGGCGCCGCGGATCAACGAGCGCATCCCCGGCGGCCGCGCGGTGATCACGGGCCAGTTCACGGTGGACGAGGCGCGCGACCTCGCCATCGTGCTGCGCGCGGGCGCGCTGCCGGCGCCGGTCACCGTGCTGGAGGAGCGGACGGTCGGGCCCTCGCTCGGCGCCGACTCGATCCGACAGGGCATGATCGCCATCGCCGCCTCGGCCATCGCGGTCGTGCTGTTCATGGTCATCTACTACCGGCTCTCCGGGCTCATCGCCGACGTGGCGCTCGTGCTGAACCTCCTGATCCTGCTCGCGTGCATGGCCGCCTTCGGCGCCACCCTCACGCTGCCCGGCATCGCCGGCATCGCGCTGACCATCGGCATGGCCGTGGACACGAACATCCTGATCTTCGAGCGCATCCGCGAGGAGATGCGCGTCGGCAAGACGCCACGCGCCTCCATCGACGCCGGCTTCTCGCGTGCCCTGCGCACGATCATCGACACGCACCTGACGGTCATGGTGACGGCGGCCATTCTCTACAACTTCGGCACGGGCCCGGTGAAGGGCTTCGCCGTCTCGCTCTTCGTCGGCCTCGCCGCGAGCCTCTTCACCGCGTACTTCTTCACGCGGCTCCTCTTCGACGTCGTCTACATGGGGCGCCGGAAGGTCGAGACGATCTCCATATGATCGAGATCTTCCGCAACCCGAACTACAATTTCATCGGCAACCGCCGCTGGGCCTACCTGTTGTCGGGGCTCATCACCCTGATCGCCATGGTCTCGCTGGCCACGCAGGGCCTGCGCTACGACATCGACTTCACGGGTGGCACGCTCGTGCAGGTGCGCTTCGAGAAGACCCCGACCGTCGGCGACATCCGCCGGGCGCTCGGTCGCATCGGGATGGGCGAGTCCATCATCCAGGAGTTCGGCAGCACGAGCGAGTTCATCATCCGCGCGCCGCTGACGTCCGCCTCCTCGGAGGAGCTGACGAAGAAGGTCGAGAAGGCGCTGGCGGAGGAGGCGAGCCTCGGCAAGGCCGAGATCCGCCGCGTGGAGTTCGTCGGGCCGCAGGTCGGCAAGGAGCTGCAGTGGCAGGCCATCTACGCCGTCTTCTTCGGCCTGGTCGGCATCCTTCTCTACATCGCGCTCCGCTTCGACCTCAAGGGCGGGGTGGCCGCCGTGGTCGCGGTGTTCCACGACGTCCTCGTGTGCCTGGGCGCGCTCTCCCTCATGCACCGCGAGTTCTCGCTGCCCGTGCTGGCCGCGCTGCTGACCATCATCGGCTACTCGGTCAACGACACCATCGTGGCCTACGACCGGCTGCGCGAGAACCGGGGCAAGACGAGCGCCCGGGGCCGGCCCTTCGCCGACCAGATGAACGACGCCGTCAACCAGACCCTCTCGCGGACCGTGCTGACGGCGCTCACGGTGTTCTTCTCGACGGCCATCCTCCTCTTCTTCGGCGGCAAGACGCTCGAGGACTTCGCCTTCGTCCTCTTCGTGGGCGTGATCACCGGCACCTACTCGACGACGTACGTGGCGGCGGCGCTGGTCGTGGACTGGACCCTCTACGTCGAGGGACGGCTCGTCGCCCGGAAAAAAAGGGTGGCGAAAGCCGGAGAAGCGCGTAAAATCACATGATTACACAGAGGTGCCGGGCGTTTGACCCAGCTACAGACGCTGATCGAGGAGATCCCGAAGTATCAGCCGGGCGCGGACCTGGCGGTGCTGGAGCGCGCCTACCGGTTCTCTGAGCGTTCGCACCGCGGTCAGCAGCGCGCCTCCGGCGAGCCGTACCTGTCGCACCCCCTCGAAGTGGCCAGCCTCCTCGTCGCGTTCAAGATGGACGTCACCACGGTGACGGCCGGCCTCCTGCACGACGTCCTCGAGGACACGGGCGCCACCAAGGCCGAGCTGGAGCGCGAGTTCGGCAAGGAAATCGCCGAGCTGGTGGACGGCGTGACCAAGCTCGGCAAGCTCGCCTTCTCCTCACGCGAGGAGCGGCAGGCCGAGAACTTCCGCAAGATGCTGGTGGCGATGGCGCGCGACCTGCGCGTGCTGATGATCAAGATGGCCGATCGCCTGCACAACATGCGGACGCTGGACTACCTGGCACAGGACAGGGGGCGCAAGATCGCGCAGGAGACGCTCGACATCTACGCGCCGCTCGCCCATCGGCTGGGCATGGCGAAGGTCAAGGCGGAGCTGGAGGACCTGGCGCTGCGCACGCTCTCGCCCGACGCCTACGTGGACCTCCAGAAGCGCGTGGCCAAGCGCCGCCTCGAGCGCGAGGCCGATATCAATCACGTCATCACGATCATCGAGAGGAAGCTGCGAGAGGTGGGGATCGAGTCGCAGATCCGCGGGCGGCCCAAGCACTTCTACTCGATCTTCAAGAAGATGCACGATCAGGGTCGCGAGTTCGACGAAATCTACGACCTGACCGCCGTACGCGCGATCACCAACTCCGTGCGCGACTGTTACGGCGCCCTCGGCGTCATCCACTCGCTCTGGAAGCCCGTGCCCGGCCGCTTCAAGGACTTCATCGCGATGCCCAAGGTCAACATGTACCAGTCGCTCCACACGACGGTCATCGGCCCCAAGGGCGATCCGGTCGAGATCCAGATCCGCACCTGGGAGATGCACCGCATCGCGGAAGAAGGCATCGCCGCTCACTGGCTCTACAAGGAAAAGAAGACGGGCAAGGACAAGCTCGACGAGTCTCTCGCGTGGCTGCGCCAGCTCATCGAGACCCAGCAGGACACCAAGGACCCGCGCGAGTTCCTCGACAGCGTGCGCGTCGACCTCTTCCCCGACGAGGTCTATGTCTTCACGCCCAAGGGTGACGTCAAGGCGCTGCCCGACGGCGCCACGCCGATCGACTTCGCCTTCGCCGTGCACACGAAGGTCGGCGAGCACTGCGTCGGCGCCAAGGTCAACGGCAAGCTCGTCCCGCTGCGCACCACGCTGCGCCAGGGCGACATCGTCGAGATCGTGACCTCGTCCAACCAGCACCCGAGCCGCGACTGGCTCAAGTTCGTCAAGTCCACGCGCGCGCGCGCCAAGATCAACCAGTGGCTCAAGATCGAGGAGCGCGCGCGCTCCATCGAGCTCGGCCGCGAGCTGTTCGAGCGCGAGGCGAAGAAGTACCGGCTGAACCCGGCGGCGCTCCTGACCGGCGAGGAGATGGCGCGCGCGGCCGCCGACCTCGGCTACCCGACGGCCGACGACGTGCTGGCCGCCGTCGGCTACGGCAAGGCCTCCGTCCACCAGCTGCTGAACAAGCTGGCGCCCGGCGCCACGCTCGACACCGTTGAGCGCCCGCGCACGGCGGCGGGCACGCGGCCGAAGACGGACCAGGGCGTGCGGATCCGCGGTGTCGACGACCTCCTCGTGCGCTTCGCCAAGTGCTGCAACCCGCTGCCCGGCGACCAGATCGTCGGCTTCATCACGCGCGGCCGTGGCCTCACCGTCCACGCGCGCGACTGCCTCACCGTCGCCAAGAGCGTGTTGGACCGGGAGCGGCTCATCAACGTGGAGTGGGACGTGGAGGCGCCGGCGCTGGAGCCGGCCAAGCGGCCGGTGCGCATCGCAGTCTACATCGGCAACGATCGTCCCGGTCTGCTCTCCGAGATCACCGGCGCCATCGGCAGCAAGAACGGCAACATCACGAAGGCCGAGGTGACGGTCACCGACGACCGCCGCGGCATCAACAACTTCGTGGTCGAGGTGGCCGACCTCAGCCAGCTCCAGGACATCATGACGGCCATACGCGAGGTGCCGGACGTCATCAATGTCGAGCGCGTCCGCGGCCTGTAGCGGAGCGACGATAAGGGCCCATCTGCGTCGTTGGCTCAGTCGGGGCTCCCTGCGGCGTAGGCGGCCTACGCCTCAGTCGCCCCGTCCTTCGCCGCCTCGCATCTGGCCCCTTCTCGTCGCTCCGCTCCGCGCGCTGACGATCAAGGCCCCTCGGCGTCGTTGGCTCAGTCGGGGCTCCCTGCGGCGTAGGCGGCCTACGCCTCAGTCGCCCCGTCCTTCGCCGCCTCGCATCTGGCCCCTTCTCGTCGCTCCGCTCCGCGCGCTGACGATCAAGGCCCATCTGCTGCGTTCGCGAGGCGCGGCAGCAGCCAGGTTCGTCGCTGCTCTGCCGCCGGCATGACGCGGCGAGAGTTCGAGGCGTTGGTCGAGCGGGCGCTCCGGGGCCTGCCGAAGAAGTTCAAGGCGAAGATCGCCAACATCGCCGTCGTCGTCGAGGACTGGGCCGACCCCGAGACGCTCGCCGAGATGGGCATCGAGCCGCCGGACACGCTCTACGGCCTCTACCGCGGCATCGATCTCACGCGCCGCGACGGCTCCTACGGCAACGTGCTTCCCGACGTCGTCACGATCTACCAGGGCCCGATCGAGGAGGACGCCGCCGACGAGGAGGAGATGGCCGAGATCGTCCGCGAGACGGTCGTCCACGAGCTCGGCCACTACTTCGGCCTCGACGACGAGACGATGCACCGCATCGAAGAGGGCGAAGACTAACCCTCGGTCGCGTCTCGGCGAAGGCGCGAGCCCTACCTGCGTGCTGTTCTAGTCCTGAGCCGTAAGTTTTGCCTTGACAGGCTTTTTCAATTGTTCATATTGTTTCAGCAGATGCTGAAAGTGCGGGAGCTAGAGAAACATGCTGAAAACAGGCGAGATTCGGCGACAAGTAGCCCAGCGCCTGCTGGAGCTCTTCCCGAAGGCGAAGGGGTGGGAGGATCTCGCCGACCTTCGGGTTGCCGGCAGACCCGTCGACGTCGCGGTGAAGTTTCGCCTGGGCGACGCGGAGCGGCTCGTGGTCGTTGAGGTGAGCTCCCTCGGCCAGCCCCGACAGATCCGCGCCGCCGTCACGCGCCTCGCGGAGATCCACCGCGAGCTGCCGGCGGCCTATCCCGTCGCGGCCTCCGTCTACATCGGCCCCCAGAGCGCGCGCATCCTCAAGGACAACAACCTCGGCTACCTCGACCTCTCCGGCAACTGCTACGTCGCCTTCGACCAGGTGCTCATCGAGAAGGAAGGCAAGCGCAACCTCCGACCCTCCACCCGCCCGCTGCGCTCGCTCTTCGCGCCGCGCGCGACGCGCGTCGTGCGCGTGCTGCTGGCCGAGCCCCAGCGCGCCTGGCGGCTGGAGGAGCTGGCGAAGGCCGCGCAGGTGAGCCTCGGCCACTCGCACAACGTGATGAGCCGACTCGAGGACCTCCGCTGGGTCGAGCGCGACCGGGAGCAGCGCATCCACCTGGGCAAGCCGTTCGACCTGCTCCAGGCGTGGTGCGAGTCGTACACGTATCGCGCGAACGAGATCGCGTCGTACTTCGTGCCGGAGCGCGCGAACCGCCGGCTGATGGCCGACGTCGCCCGCGCGGCGACCGCCGAAGGGCGCCGCTACGCGTTCACGCTGAGCGCGGGCCTGTCGCTGGTGGCGCCGCAGCCGCGGCTCGCCGCGCTGCACTGCTACCTCGAGGGCGACCCGCCGCCGGTGGCGGCCGCGCTCGGGCTGCGGCCGGCCGCCGAGACCGACGGCGCGCTGCACCTGCTGTCGCCCTATGACCCCGGGGTGTTCTACGGCGTGCTCGAGAAGGCGGGCCTGAAGGTGGTCAGCCTCCCGCAGCTCTACGCCGATCTCGTCAACTACGCGCCGCGCGGCGCCGAGCAGGCCGAGCACCTGCGCCGCGAAGCGATGGGCTACTGAGGCGCGCTCTCGAAGCGCGATTGCGACAGGGAGGGGGGTGAAACCTGAATGGCGAAGAAGAAGAAGGCGACCAAGAAGAAGAAGAAGTAAGGACGTTATTCAGTACCGGTGGGGGGTGGCGGCCCTCCACCAGTCACCAGTCGGGAGGGGGGCAACGCCCCCTCCCGTCTGTGTTTAAATGACCTTCGTGACTTTCCCCGCCTTGAGGCAGCGGGTGCAGACGCGCACGCGCTTCGCCCGACCATCCACCAGCGCCCGCATCGAGACGAGATTGGGCAGCCAGCGGCGCCGCGTCAGCTTGTGAGCGTGGCTGATCGAGTTACCGACGGACGGGCCTTTCCCGCAGACATCACACCGCTGAGCCATGATCACTCCTCGAGTCGAATGGCGGACCGCCTGAGGCGGAGCGCGAACGGCCGGGAACCAGCAGGTTTTATACCACGATGACCGAGAGCCGGCAAACCCGCGCCCCCGTCGGGCCGACGACGCCGCTGCAGTACGTGAAGGGTGTCGGGCCGCATCGCGCGAAGCTGCTCGAGCGCAAGGGCCTCGTCACCGTCGGCGACGCGCTCTTCCACCTGCCGATGCGCCACGAGGACCGCACGCGCTTTACCCCGCTGCGCGCGATCCGGCCCGGCGAGACTGTGACGTGCTCGGGCGTGGTGACGGGGATCAGTCCGCCGCCGCCCGGGCGCCGGCGCCAGCCGCTCGTCATCCTGCTGCGCGACGAGAGCGGCTACGCCGCCGCCACCGTCTGGGGCCGCCCGTGGATTGCCCGTGCGGTGCAGCGCGGCCAGCGGATGATCGTGCACGGCCGCGGCGCCCGCTACCAGGACAAGGTCACGCTGCAAGTGCAGGAATGGGAAACCGTGGACGCGGCGGACGACGAGCCGATCCACGCCGGCGCGCTCGTGCCCGTGTACTCCAGCACCGAGGGGCTACCGCAGCAGGCGCTGCGCTCGCTGCTCTGGCGGCTCGTCGAGGCGCACGCCCACGAGATCGAGGAGACGCTGCCCGACGCCGTGCGCTCGCGGCGGAGGCTGCTGCCGCTGGCCGACGCCGTGCGCGGTGCGCATTTTCCCACGAGCGAGGGCGCGCGCGCGGCCGCCATGCGCCGCCTGGCCTTCGACGACTTCCTGCTCCTGCAGCTCGGGCTCGCGATCCTCCGCTCGCGCACGACGCGGCAGCGCGGAGTCTCGATGCGCCCGCGCGGCGAGCTGATCGCCCGCCTGCGCGCGAGCCTGCCCTTCTCCCTCACGGCGGCTCAGGAGCGCGTGTGGCAGGACATCCGGCGCGACATGGCCGCGCCGTACCCGATGCACCGGCTGCTGCAGGGCGACGTCGGCTCGGGCAAGACCGTGGTGGCGGCGCTCGCCGTGTGCGCGGCGGTGGAGGCCGGCTACCAGGCGGCGGTCATGGCGCCCACCGAGATTCTCGCCGAGCAGCATCTCGCGACCTTCCGCCGGCTGCTCGAGCCGCTCGGCATCGGCGTGACGCTGCTGACGTCGGGGCTGAAGGGGCGCGAGCGGGCGGCGCGGCGCGCGGCGATCGCGGCGGGGGAGATCGGCTGCGTCATCGGCACCCACGCGCTCGTGCAGGAGCCCGTCGCGTTCAAGCGACTCGGCCTCGCGGTGGTGGACGAGCAGCACCGCTTCGGCGTCCACCAGCGCGCGCGCCTGAAGGGCAAGGGCGAGCGGCCCGACATGCTGGTGATGACGGCCACGCCGATTCCGCGGACGCTGGCCCTCACGCTCTACGGCGACCTCGACGTGAGCGTGCTCGACGAGCTGCCGCCGGGCCGCAAGCCGGTCCGCACGGAGGCGCGCACGGAGTCGCGACGCAGGCAGATCTACGACTTCTTGAGGGCGCAGATCGCCGACGGGCGCCAGGTCTACGTCGTCTACCCGCTCGTCGAGGAATCGGAGCTGATCGACCTCAAGGCCGCCACCGACATGGCGCATCGCCTGCAGCACGACGTCTTCCCCGACCTCACCGTCGGCCTGCTGCACGGCCGGCTGTCGAGCGAGGACAAGGACGCGATCATGCGGTCGTTCAAGGCGGGCGCCATCCAGGTGCTCGTGGCCACCACCGTCATCGAGGTCGGCATCGACGTCCCGAACGCCTCCGTCATGCTGATCGAGCACGCCGAGCGCTTCGGGCTCTCGCAGCTGCACCAGCTGCGCGGCCGCGTCGGCCGCGGCCCGTGGAAGTCGTACTGCATCCTGCTCACGAGCGGGCGGCTCGGCGAGGAGGCCCAGCGGCGGGTGGAGGCGATGGCGGCGACCCACGACGGGTTCAAGATCGCCGAGGTCGACCTGCAGCTGCGCGGTCCCGGCGAGTTCTTCGGCACGCGCCAGTCCGGCTTGCCGGAGTTCCGCGTCGCCGACCTGCTGCGTGACGCCGCCATCCTCGAGGAGGCGCGACTGGAGGCTCAGACGATCATTGCCGAGGACGCCGAGCTTCGCCACACGGTCCACCGTGGGCTCCGCCAGGCGCTGCTCACGCGCTGGCGCGGCAAGCTGGACCTCGCGAGCGTGGGCTGACGTGCGCATCATCGCGGGTGCGTACAAGGGCCGCCGGCTGGCCACGCCGCGCGGCGCCAGCACGCGGCCGACGGCCGATCAGGTCCGCATCGCGCTGCTCGACACGCTCATGCCGTGGCTGCCCGGAGCGCGCGTGCTCGACCTCTTCGCGGGCGCCGGCGGGGTGGGGCTGGAGGCGCTCTCGCGCGGCGCCGCCCACGCGACGCTCGTCGAGCGCGACGCGCGCGCGGTGGCGGCTCTGCGCGCCAACGTGGCGACGCTGGGCGTGGAGAAGGCGGCGCGCGTCGTGCGCGACGAGGTGGCGCGCGCGCTCTCGGCGCTGGCGCGTGCCGGCGAGAGGTTCGACGTCGTGTTCCTCGACCCGCCGTACGACACCGATGACGTCGCCACGACGCTCGACGCGCTCGGCGGCGCCGATCTCCTGGCCGCCGGCGGCGTGGTCGTGGCGCAGCACCTCACCAAGCGCGCGCCGGCGGCGTCGGCGGGCGCGCTGGCCGCGTTCCGGACGCGGCGGTTCGGCGAGACGACGCTGACCTTCTTCCGTCACGGCGCACCCGGCGCCGGGCCCGACGATCCTGCGACGCGTTCGGGGTGCGTGTGAGCGAGCTTCTCGCGCCCGGCGGCGAGGCCCGGGTGCTCGTCGACGAGCTGGCCGCGTGCGCGCCGCGCTTCGGCGCCGAGGCGCGCCTGGCGAAGCTGCGACTGCTCGCGCGGCTGTCCACCGTGCGGATCGCGAGGGCCAAGACGCTCGAGCGGCTGCACGAGACCCTGTGTTTCGTGCGGGCCTACCCGGACGACGCGGCCGTGCAGGATGCCGCCGAGCGGGCGCTGCGGGAGTTCACGCTGCGCGTGCGCCGGCTGGGGCCGCCGGCGCGGGCCGGCCTGCACGACTCGGGCATCGCCGAAACGGACCTGGATTATCCCTTCGGCCTGCCGATGACGCGCTGGCTGGCGACGCGCTTTCCCGGCGACGTCAAGATCGCGTGGCGGAAGTTCGACGGCGGCGAGCGGCTCGAGGAAGCGCTGTGCCTGCTCGTCACGCCGACGGAAGGGGAGGCCCTCACCGAGGGCGGCCTCGGCTGGCGGCGCTGGCTGCGTCTCGCGAGCGGAGGGCGGGCGAGCGACCTCGAGGTGCTGCTGCGGCTCTTCCGCGAGGCGCCCATGTCCGACGACACCCGCGAGTGGCTCTTCGAGTCGCTGGAGCTGCCGATCGCCTGGCGCTTGCGCGGCGCCGCCCCCTCGCGCACGCTGCTGCGTCTGCCCGGCGCGCCCGTGTTCCACCAGCGCGAAGGGCTCCGTCGCAGCGGCGTCGACGTCGCGCGCGAGATCACCCGGCCGCTGCCGGCGCCCCGCCGGGCGGATCGCCCTCTCGCCGACGCCGTCATCGAGGCGGCGCGCGCCTCGATGGCGACACGCGCGCGCGAGCTGCACGCCTTCGCCCGCCCGAACCCCGGCGACGTCCTCGTGGCGGACCCGGGCCGTGGGCTCCGGATCGCGCTCGTCGGGCTGCAGCCCGACGACCGTCTTCCGCTCGACGCCTACTACGCGTACCTGGCGTTCAGGAATGGGGTGCCCGTCAGCTACGGCGGAGGCTGGGGATGCCTCGGCACCCTCGAGTTCGCGCTCAACATCTTCGAGTCGTTCCGCCAGGGCGAGTCGGCGCTCGTCATCGGCCAGATCCTTCGCGTCTACTACCAGCTGTTCCGCATGCGCACCATCGTCGTCGATCGCTCCCAGATCGACGACTCCAACCCCGAGGGGCTCCGGACGGGCGCGTTCTACTTCTACGCGAAGCTCGGGTTCCGTCCGACCGACCCTGAGGTTCGCCGGCTCGCCGACGCCGAGCGCGCCCGGATCGCGCGCGACCCGGACTATCGCTCGCCGCTGGCCACGCTCAGGCGCCTGGGCCGCTCGAACCTCGTCCTGACGCTGGGCGGCGGCGCGCCCGCGACCGCGGTGACCGGCAGCCGGCTGGCCGCGCTGGTGACGAGCCAGATCACGCGCGGCTTCGACGGCGACCGCCGCGCGGCGACCGCCGACGCCGTGGCGCGGGTCGCGCGCGCGCTCGGCGCGACCGGCTGGCGCCGATGGGCCCCGCCGGAGCGGCGGGCGTTCGAGCGGCTGGCGACGGTGATCGGATTGATCCCCGATCTCGCGCGCTGGCCGGCGCGCGAGCGCGAACGTGTGCGGCAGCTGATGCGCGCCAAGGGCGGCGTGAGCGAGGCGCGATACCTCGGGCTGCTCGACGGCCATCGCCGCCTGCGCGAGAGCCTGGAAGTGCTCACGCGCGAGGCGGCCGCGCCTTGACTTTCTTTCGAGCGGGCGGCTACGATGCGGCGTCGAAATCCGCGACCCAGCGAGGGTGAGCGAGTGGCCAAGCGCGCCGTCTATCCCGGGATGTTCGATCCGCTCCACAACGGCCACGTGGACGTCATCCAGCGCAGCCTCGCGATCTTCGACGAGGTGATCGTGGCCGTGGTGGCCAACCCGTCGAAGCAGCCGCTCTTCACCGTCGAGCAGCGCCTCGAGATGATCGACGAGGCGACCACCAACCTCGGCGTGGGCCCGCATCTGCGCATCGTCTCGTTCGACGGGCTCCTCATCGACCTCGTCGCCCGTGAGCGCGCCGACTGCATCGTGCGTGGCATCCGCGCCGTGTCGGACTTCGAGTACGAGTTCCAGATGGCGCTCATGAACCGCAAGCTGCGGTCGACCGTCGAGACGGTGTTCCTCATGCCGCACGAGAAGTACACGTACATCTCGTCGAGGTTGATCAAGGAGGTCGCGAGCTTCGGAACGTCTGTCGCAGGAATGGTTCCACCGGTCGTAGAAAAGCGGCTCACCGAAAAATATCCGCTGAAATGACGGGGGGCTCCGAGCGCCCCCCATACCCCCCAGTGCTGGCCGATCGCCTCAAGACGTTGGCGCCGTCCTCGACGCTCGCCGTGCAGGCCAAGGCGAGGGAGCTGCGCGCGCGCGGCATCGACGTGATCTCGTTCGGCGCGGGGGAGCCGGACTTCGACACGCCCCAGCGCATCAAGGACGCCGCCGTCCAGGCCATGCGGCGCGGCCAGACGAAGTACACGGAGGTCGGCGGCATCCTCGAGCTGCGCGCCGCCGTGTGCGCCAAGCTCAAGCGCGACAACGGACTCGACTACACGCCGGCCGACGTGCTCGTCTCCTGCGGCGCCAAGCACACCCTCTACAACCTCGTCACCGCCCTGCTGAACCCCGGCGACGAGATGCTGGTGCCGAGCCCGTTCTGGGTCTCGTATCCCGAGCAGGCGCGGCTGCTGGGCGCGGTGCCGGTGGCGGTGCCGACGCGCGAGGCGACGGGCTTCGACCTGGACCCCGACCGGCTGCGCGCCGCGGTCACGCCGCGCACGAGGCTGATCGTGCTCAACAGCCCGAACAATCCGACGGGCGCCGTCTTCTCGCGCGAGGCCCTCGAAGCCGTCGCGCGCCTGGCCGTCGAGCGCGGGCTCTGGGTGGTCGCCGACGAGTGCTACGAGTCGCTCACGTTCGAGGGACGGCACGTGTCGATCGCGTCGCTCGGCCCGGAGATCAAGGCGCGCACGCTCGTCGTCAACACCTGCTCGAAGGCGTACGCGATGACGGGCTGGCGCATCGGCTACGCCGCCGGCGCGCGCGAGCTCATCCGCGCGATGACCGACATCCAGAGCCAGGTCACGTCGAACCCCTCGTCGATCGCCCAGTGGGCGGCGGTCGAGGCGCTGTCCGGCCCTCAGGACGAGGTCGCCAAGATGGCCGGCGAGTTCGACCGCCGGCGCCGGGTGATCATCGCGGGGCTCAACGCGCTGCCCGGGGTGTCGTGCGTGATGCCGAAGGGCGCCTTCTACGCCTTCGCCAACGTCGCCGGGCTCTTCGGGCGGACGTGGGCGCAGGCCGACACGCGCACGACACTGCAAGGCTCGCTCGACGTGACCGGCTTCCTGCTCGAGGCGGCGCGCGTGGCGGTGGTGCCGGGCCTCGACTTCGGCTCGGACGCCCACGTGAGGCTCTCGTACGCCACGAGCGACGCGCTCATCCGCGAGGGCCTGAAGCGCATGCAGGCGGCGATCGCCACGCTCGCTTGATGAAATGGGGGGCCCCGAAATGGCCCCCCAGCTTGTTCAAGCGAGAGGGCTACGCCCCCTCGGACTCCCCGGCCAGCGCTCGGGGCGCCCCGGCGGAGCCGTGGCACCCCTCGATCCCCGACGCTCGGGGCAGCCCGGCGGAGCCGTGACGCCCCTCGATCGTGCGCTCGAGGCGGCGGCGCGGGCCCGCGTCACCCTGATCCTCGGCACGAGCGACACCGGCAAGACCTCGTTGACCGCGCGCCTGGCCGGCGCCCTGGCCGCGCGCGGCGAGCGCGTGGCCGTCGTGGACGCCGACGTCGGCCAGTCGGAGATCGGCCCGCCCACCACCGTCGGCCTCGGCCACGTCGCCGGCGCCGTCGCCCGGCTCGGCGACGCCGAGGTGATCGCGCTCGAGTTCGTCGGCGACACCTCGCCCGTCCGCTACATCCGCGAGACCGCCGACGCGACAGGACGGCTCGTGCGCCGGGCGCTCGACGCCGGCTTCGAGCGCGTGCTCGTGGACACGGGCGGCCTCGTCGAGGGCCCGCTCGGCCTCGCGCTCAAGCGGGCCAAGGTGCGCGCCGCCGATCCCGATCTCGTCCTCGTGCTGCAGCGGTCCGACGAGAGCGAGCCGATCGCGCGCGCCCTCGAGCGTGACGTGCGCCCGCGCGTCGTCCGCCTCGCCCCGTCGCCCGCCGTCGTCCGCCGCTCGGCGGCGCGCCGGCGCGAGCACCGCGAGCGCGCGCTGCGCGACTATCTCGCCCACGCCGCGACGCTCACGCTGCCGACGGCGCGCGCGCCCGTGCGGGATCGCCGGGGCGAGGCGCTCACGGACGTCGCGGAGGGACTGCTGCTCGGCGTGCTGGGCGCCGGCGGCGAGACGCTCGGCATCGCGCGCGTCAGAGCGTGGGACGCCGCGCGCGGCTGCATCGTGGTGGACACGCCGGTGCCCGCGGAGCAGATCGCCGCGCTCGTGGCGGGACGAGCGACGTGGCGGGCGTGAGGCGCCGGCGCGCCGCGGGCGAGCCCGGACGCGCCGGCGCGGCCGCCGTTACTTCGTGCTGGTGTTGGAGCTGCTGCTGCTGCTCGGCGAGGTCGTCGCCGAACCGCTGACGCTGCCCGACGCGCTGCCCGACGGAGTCGTCATGTCGGTCGTCGTCGTCGAGGAGCTCGAGCTCGAGGTGGTGTCCGACGAGCGCGGCGTGCTGGGCGTGCTCGGAGACGCGGACGGACTCGTCCGCTCCGGCACCGTGCCGACCTTGTCGGTCTCGGTGCGATTGCACGCGATGGTCATCCCGCCGGCCAGCGCGAGGGCGCAGAGCCCCGATGATCCTCCCTGCGGGGTGTGTTTCGACCCCCCGCCGAGGGCTGCAACGGCCATGCCCGTGGTACGATTCGAGCCCGCGTCCGTCACATCGTGCAAAGGAGACTCGCGGCATGAAGCTCGAAGGCTCGCACGACGTTCCCGCGCCCCGTCAGAAGGTCTGGGAAGCGTTCCTCGATCCCGCGCGGTTGAAGAAAGCCATTCCCGGCTGCGAAAAGCTGGAGGCGGTCGGTCCCGACGAGTACAAGGCCACGATGAAAGTCGGGGTGGGCGGCGTGAAGGGCACCTTCGAGGGCAAGGTCAAGATCACCGAGCAGAAGCCACCCGAGTCTTACAAGCTGGCGGTGGAAGGCAGCGGTGGCCCCGGGTTCGTCCGCGGCGAGACCGTCATCACGCTGAGCGACCCTG
Organism: Candidatus Rokuibacteriota bacterium; assembly: GCA_003220225.1. GTDB lineage: Bacteria > Methylomirabilota > Methylomirabilia > Rokubacteriales > CSP1-6 > AR12. Next base: position 9,556 of record QHRU01000144.1, on the reverse strand, counting down.
AAGGCGGCGGCACGCGAGTTGCCTACAGCGCCGACGTCCAGGTCGGCGGTCTCATCGCTTCGGTGGGCCAGCGCATGCTCGGTGGCGTCTCGAAGATGATGGCCGACAAGTTCTTCGGAAAGATGTCCGAGCTACTCCAGGACAAGAAGTAGGCGGTGGCCTCCCGTTATCTCGAGCCTCGGCTCGAGCGTGCCCCGCGCGCCGACATGCGGCGGCTCCAGACCAGGCGCCTGCGCGAGCAGCTCGCGCACGCCCGGGCCCACAGCCCGTTCTATCGCCGCAAGCTCGAGGGCGCGCCGCGCGTGAAGACGCTCGACGACTTGCGACGCCTGCCGTTCACGACCAAGGACGAGCTGAAGGAAAACCAGGCGGCGAAGCCGCCGTGGGGCGACGTCCTGGCGGTGCCGTTCGAGGACGTGCTGCGCATCCACATGACGTCGGCGACCACCGGGCGGCCGCTCGCCTTCCTCGACACCAAAGACGACTGGCACGGCTTCTATCACTCGTACGCGCGCGCGCTGCACGCGTTCGGCGTCCGCAAGGCGGACATGGTGATGGCCGCGTTCTCGTATGGGCCATGGATCGGCTTCTGGTCCGGCTTCTACGCGGCCCAGGACCTCGGCTGCCTCGTGTTCCCGGCGGGGGGGCTCTCGACGGAGCAGCGCATCGACGCGCTCACGGCGTGGCCGATCACGGTGCTCGGCTGCACGCCGTCCTACGCGCTCTTCCTGGCCGAGCAGGCGGCGAGGAAGGGGATCGAGCTGGCGAAGGACACGAAGGTGCGGATCACGTGGCACACGGGCGAGCCGGGCGCCTCCATCCCAGCCACGAAGGCGAAGATCGAGGCGGCGTTCGGCGCGCGGGCGTACGACCTGCCGGGACTCACCGAGATCGCCGCGTGGGGCTTCGAGTGCGACGCGCGCGCCGGCCTCGTGCACGTGAACGAGGACTACTGCCTCGCGGAAGTCCTCGACGAGGCCGGGGAGCCCGTGAAGCCGGGCGCGCGCGGCGAGCTGGTCTTCACGAGCCTCTATCGCAAGGCGATGCCGCTCATCCGCTACCGCACGCGCGACGTCGTGCAGCTGGCCGATCGCCGCTGCCCCTGCGGGCGCACGCTGCTGGCCCTTGAGGGCGGCGTGCTGGCGCGGCTGGACGACATGAAGAAGGTGCGCGGGATCATCGTGTACCCGCGCCGTGTCGAGGAGCTGGTGCGGCCGTTCGCCGGCGTGGACGAGTTCCAGATCGTGTTCCGGCGTCACGAGGGTCTGGACGACATCGTCGTGCGCGTCGATCCGTCACCGGCGCTCTCGCGCAGCGAGTGCGAAGGGCTCTGCGGCCAGCTCGGCGACGCGCTGCGGGTCGGGCTCGGCATCCGCGTGACGGTGGAGGCCACCGAGCCCGGCGCGCTGCCGCGCTGGGATCACAAGGCGCGGCGGGTGAAGGACGAGCGGACGGAGGTTCCCTTCTGAGGACGCACGGCGGCAAGGGCGCGGCGTTCGGGCTCGGCGGCTACCGGATCCTCGTCGTGGAGCTATCCGCCGCTGACGCGGATCGATTCTGTGCCCTCTACGACGGCGACTTCTATCTCGACCGGGATGCGGCGGCCGCCGCCATCGCGAAGCGAAGCGCGTTCGCTCGGCGACTGACACCCCGCCCGAGGTTATGCGACGGTACCGGGCGATGCTGCTCGCGCGTTCTCCCGAAGAACGCCTGACGATGGGTTGCTCGATGAGCGCCACGGCGCGGGCCCTCGTGCGCGCCTCGGTGCTGGCGCAGGACCCGCACGCGTCATCGGCCGCGCTGCGCCGCGCGCTGTTCCTGCGCTTCTACGGCCACGAGTTCGAGGCGGCGGGGCGGGCGAGGATTCTTGCCTCGCTGTAGACCGTTCGCGGACAATCGCCGGAAGCGTCGTGGTACAACTAGGACCTCGATTTCTCTGATTGTCAGGAGCGTGGAGTGAGGGCGGCCTACTTCAAGGAGCACGGCGGCAGCGACAAGATCATCTACGGCGACTATCGCGACCCCGCCGCGGACACCGGCGAGGTGGTGGTGCGCGTGAAGGCGTGCGCGCTGAACCACGTCGACATGCTCCTGCTCGACGGCCGCTTTCCGCCGCCCGAGGGGCTGCCGCACGTGAACGGCTGCGAGGTCACGGGCACCGTCGAGACGCTCGGGCCCGGCGTGAAGGGCCTCGCGACGCGCCAGCGCGTGATCGTGTTCCCCGGCTTCTCCTGCGGCACGTGCGAGTTCTGCCTGCGCGGCGAGCGCACGGTGTGCCTGCGCTACGGCTACCTCGGCGCCCACAAGGATGGCGGCTACGCCGAGCTGGTGAAGGCGCCCGCCGCCAACCTCGTGCCGCTCGCGGAATCGATCTCGTTCGAGAGCGGGGCGGCCGTGCCGCTGGCGATGCTGACCTCCTGGCACGCGCTGATCGCCCAGGCCCACCTCGAGCCCGGCCAGACCGTGCTGGTCCAGGCGGCGGGGAGCGGCGTGGGCAGCGCGGCCATCCAGATCGCGCGGCTCATCGGCGCGCGCGTGATGACGACGGTCGGCAGCGACGACAAGCTCGACTTCGCGAAGTCGCTCGGGGCGGAGCGCGTCGTCAACTACCGCACGCAGGACTTCGTCGAGGAGGCGAAGAGGTGGACGGGCAAGCGCGGGGTCGACGTCGTCGTCGAGCACATCGGCGGCGAGACGTTCGAGCGCTCGTCCTACGCGCTGACCCGGCTCGGCACCCTGGTGTCGATCGGCTCGCACGACACTCACTGGGGCAAGCTGGACCTCCGTCACGTCTATTCCAAGAATCTGAGAATCCTCGGCACCAACCTCGGCTCGATCGTCGAGCTGCGCACGATCCTCGACTACGTCGCGGCGGGCCGGCTCAAGCCGGTGATCGACCGTGCGTTCCCGCTCGAGGACGCGCGCGCGGCCGTGCAGCACGTGCTCGACCGGAAGAACAAGGGAAAGGTCCTCCTCGTCCCTTGACGCTGGCCGCCCTCCTCGAGTGCGCCGCCCTTCGGCGCCCGTACGCCGACGCCGTCGTGGACGGCGACCGCCGGCTCACCTACGCCGAGCTGGCCGCGCGGGCCCGGGCGCTCGCCGAAGGCTTCCGCCGGCTCGGCGTCGGCCGCGGCGACCGCGTGCTCCTCGTGCTGCGCAACCGGCTCGAGCACGTGCTGGCCTACTGGGGCCTTCAGATATCGGGCGGCGTGCCGACGCCGGTGAGCTTCCGCCTGGCGCCCGGCGAGCTGCGCTACGTGCTGCAAGACTCCGGCGCGCGCCTGGCGCTCGGCGAGCCGTCCACGGCGGCCGCGCTGGGCGAGGCCGCCGACGGCGCCGCCGTGCGTCTCGTCGCGGTGGGCGAGGGCGGTCCCCACCGCGCCATCCCGTTCGATGAGGTGGCGGCGACGCGGCCCGCAGCGCCGCCGTCCGTCACCGCGCGCGATCTCTCGCTCATCCTCTATACGTCGGGCACGACGGGCCGGCCGAAGGGCGTGCCGCGCACGCATCGCAACCACTACGCGGGCGCCGTCGCCCACGTGGTGCAGTGCGGCTACACGTGGCAGGAGCGCACGCTCGGCGTGATGCCGCTCTACCACACGATGGGCATCCACTCGCTGACGAGCATGGCCGCCATCGACGGTTGCTTCGTCTGCCAGCCGGAATGGAGCGCCGCGCAGGCGCTGGCGCTCATCGCGCGCGAGCGACTGAGCGCGCTCTACCTGATCCCGACGCTCTTCTGGGACCTCGTCCACGCCCCCGGCCTCTCGGCGGCGGACGTGTCGACCGTCCGCAAGCTCGCCTACGCCGGCGCGCCGATGCTGGCGCCGCTCACGGAGGCGTGCGTGCGCGCGTTCCGTCCGGACGTCTTCGTCAACCACTACGGCTCGACCGAGATCTACACGTTCACCGTGCGCCCCGACGTCGGCGCCAAGCCCGGCTGCGCCGGACGCGCCGGCCTGCACAGCACGATCCGCGTGGTGGCGGCGTCCGCCGAGCGCCGCGTCGGACCCGACGAGGTCGTGGCGCCCGGCGAGAAGGGCGAGATCATCGCGAGCCTCGCCTCCGACGAGGCCTTCGCCGGCTACTGGAACCGGCCGGACGCCGACGCGAGCGCGCTGCGCGACGGCTGGTACTTCACGGGGGACATGGGCTGGCTCGACGCGGAGGGCGAGCTGTACGTGGCCGGTCGCGTCGACGACATGATCATCAGCGGCGGCGAGAACGTCCACCCGGTCGAGATCGAGGAGGTGCTGGCGCGGCACCCGGGGGTGCGTGACGTGGCGGTGGTCGGGGAGCCGGATGACCGGTGGGGCGCACGGGTGGTGGCGTTCGTCGTGCCCAGGGCGCCCGGCCTCAGCTTCGAGGCGCTCGACGCCTTCTGTCGGGGCGCCGCCGATCTCGCGTCGTTCAAGCGCCCGCGGCGCGTCGTCTTCGTGCGCGAGATCCCCAAGACCGCCTCCGGCAAGATCTTGAGACGCCTGTTGCGAGACGGCCAGTACGCGGAGATCACACCGTCGCCCCAGGGAGCCGATCAATGAGCGAGTTTCTCCGAGTGGAGCGCAAGGGGCCGGTGGCCACGCTGTGGATCGACCGACAGCCGAAGATGAACACGATGACGGTGGCCATGCGCAACGAGTTCCCCGGGATCTTCGCGGGCCTCGAGGCCGACGACGCCGTGCGCGTGGTCGTCGTGCGCGGCGCGGGCGGCAAGGCCTTCAGCGCGGGCGGCGACGTCGCCGAGTTCCTCACGCTGGCGCCGGCCGACCTCGAGACGTGGGGCGACACGCTCACCTCGGCCGAGCGCTTCCGCAAGCCGGTGGTGGCCGCCATCGACGGGTATACGATGGGGGCCGGCCTCGAGCTGGCCGTCGCGTGTGACTTCCGGATCGCGACACTGCGCTCGGAGTTTGCGTTCCCCGAAGTGCGGCTCGGCATGATCCCGGGCTCGGGCGGCACCCAGCGCGCGCTGCGGTTGATCGGCATGACGCGCGCGAAATTGTTCATGATGACGGGCCAGCGCATCACCGCCGAGCGCGCGGAGGCCTGGGGCCTCATCACCTGGGCGGTGCCCGACGACAAGCTCGACGAGGCGGTGGACTCGCTGACCGGCGAGCTGGCCGAGCGCGCGCCGCTCGCCCTGCGCACGCTCAAGATGGTGCTCAACCGCGGCGCCGACGCGCCGCTCGACACCGCGCTGGAGCTCGAGCGCAAGGCGTACGCGTGGCTGCGCAGCACGCACGACTACGAGGAAGGCGTGAGGTCCTTCGTCGAGAAACGACCGCCGAAATACCGGGGGCGATAGCCATGGCGCACACGCTGGGTCTGATTCTCGCCAACCGCGCCGTTGTGCTGGGCGCGATCAAGGCGCGCGACCTGCTCGAGCAGACGTCGACGGCGGAGGCGTCGGGCGTCTTCGACGCCGTCTGGGTCGGCGACAGCCTGCTCGCCAAGCCGCGCCTGGAGTCGGTGGCCTTGCTCTCGGCGCTGGCCGCCGTCACGCGGCGCGTGCGCCTGGGCGTCGGGTGCCTCGCGACGTTCGTCCATCGCCATCCCGTTCTCTTCGCCCAGCAGTGGGCGAGCCTCGACGTGCTCAGCGAAGGGCGCGCGTGGCTGGCCGTCTGCCTGGGCGGGCCCGACAGCGCCAACGCCGCGCAGGCGGCGGAGCATGCGGTCATGGGCATCGCCTCGGCCGACCGTGTCGGGCGGCTGGAAGACGGCATCGTCATCCTCCGCAAGTTGTTCGGCGAGACCAAGGCCTCGCACGCCAGCCCCTTCTACCGATTCGAGAACGTCTCGCTCCAGCCCAAGCCCGTGCAGACGCCGCTGCCGATCTGGATCGCCTCCAACCCCACCGCGCTCACGTGGAAGCAGGGCGCCAGCGCGCCCGACTCCATCGTGGAGCGCTCGTTCCGCCGTGTGGCGAAGTACGCCGACGGCTGGATGACCAACAAGCTGAGCCCGTCGGAGTTCGCCGAGCAGTTCGGGCGCATCCGCGCCATGGCGAAAGAGGAAGGCCGGGATCCGGCGGCGCTCGGCAGCGCCCTCTACCACAACATCAACGTCAACGAGGACCGGCAGGCGGGGCTGGAGGAGACCAAGAAATTCCTCGACACGTATTACTCGACCAACTTCACTCCGAAATTCGTCGAGCAGTGGACCATCACCGGCGACCCGAAGTCGTGCGCGGGGCAGTTGCGCGCCTATGCGGACGCCGGGCTCGGCCACATGGCGCTGCGCCTGAGCTCGTGGGACCAGCGCGGCCAGCTCGCGCGCTTCCTGAACGAAGTCGTGCCGGCCTATGGAGGCCGCTGATGCCGGCCGTGGGCGGAGGCCGATGATGACCAGGGGCTTCATGGATCTCAGGGGATGGCTGGCGCTGCTCGAGAAGGAGAACGAGCTGCGGCGCATCCGGGCCGAGGTCGACTGGGACCGCGAGATCGGCGCCGTCTCGCGCCGCGCCCTGGAAAAGAAGGGCCCCGCGCTGCTCTTCGAGACCATCAAGGGCTACCGCGGCGGGCGCTGCACGAAGGTCCTCACCAACGCCCTCGGCGACCGGCGGCGGCTCGCGCTCGCGCTCGGGTTTCCGAAGGACGTCGGCAACGCCGAGCTGGTCCAGTACGTCATGAAGAAGAACCGCGAGACGATCCCGCCGCGCGTGGTGACGACGGGCCCCGTGAAGGAGGTCGTCGTTCGTGGCGACGCGGTGGACCAGACCGAGTTTCCCGTCCCCAGGTGGAACTTCCGCGAGGGCGGGCGCTACATCCACACGTTCTCGGCCATCGTCACGCGCGACCCCGACACGCACGTGATGAACGTCGGCATCTACCGCGGCATGATCGGCAAGAAGAACACGACGCCGTTCCTGCTCATCAAGGGTGGCCAGCACTGGGGCGCGCACTTCGTGAAGTACGCCGGCAAGGGCCAGCCGATGCCCGTGGCGTGCGTGATCGGCTGGGATCCGATCATGCCCTTCCTCGCCGGCTCGCCGCTCCCCACCGGCGTCTGCGAATGGGACGTCATGGGCGCCTACCGCGGCGAGCCCGCCCAGCTGGTGCCGTGCGAGACGGTGGACCTCGAGGTTCCGGCCGGCGCCGAGATCGTGCTGGAGGGCTTCATCTCCGACGATCCGGCCACCTACGAGTCGGAGGGGCCGTTCGGCGAGTTCACCGGCTACGTCTCCGACGTGCCGACGCCGCGTCCGACGATGAAGGTCACCTGCATCACGCACCGGCGCGAGCCGATCTTCCAGGGCTGCCTCGAGGGCACGCTGCCGGGCTCGTACAGCGAGAACAGCGTGATGTCCTCCGTGCAGCGCGCCGCCATCGCCTGGAACATCCTCACCGGCGCGGGCATTCCCGGCATCCGCGACGTCTACGTCCATCCGATCACCAACGGCGTGAACGTCTGCGTAAAGATCACCAAGCATTATCAGGGTCAGCCCAAGCAGATCGCCGCCGCGCTCTGGGGCAACGCCGCCGCGCAGTACCGCTACAAGCACGTGTGGGTGGTCGAGGACGACATCGACGTGTCGTCGTACGAGCAGATCGACTGGGCGGTGGCGCATCGGGTCAACGCGGGCGAGGGCGGCATCGTCATCTTCCCCGGAAGCTTCGGCTCGCCGATCGATCCGTCCACGCCGCTCGAGGACCGCAACGTCGCGCAGCTCGGCACCGGCCTCTGGAACCGCGTGCTCTTCGACGCCACGCGCAACTGGAAGTTCGAGCGCCGCGCCGAGTGGGGCGGCGAGCGCTTCCCGCCGACGGTGCGGCCGGCGCCGGAGGACGAGGCGCGCGTGCGCGAGCGCTGGCAGGAGTTCGGGCTCGGCGACGTGTGAGCCGGCGCTTTGTCAGGCGGGCACCCGGGACGTCACCAGGTGACATCGTGAGGCTCGCGTCTCGCGCGTAACTCCGCGATTCTAGACGCAACACCATCTGGCGCGGGGGTTGCCCTCCTCAGCCGGCATGCTGATGAAGATCATCGCCAGCGCGCTCTACGCGGTCATTCTGGCCGTGGCCGCCATCGCCCACGCCGACGAGCCGAAGGGCTTCCGCGACGTCCCGTGGGGCGCATCCGAAGACACCCTGCGTCTCCGCATTCCGACCCAGTCGTGCGACGTCATCGACCCCACCGTCGACTTCGGCACCCGACGCTGTCGCGCCGCCGGCAACGTCACCTTCGGCAAGGTGACGCCGAACGCGGTGTTCTTCTACTTCCGCAACGACATGCTGGTGGCCTGGCAGATCACCGCGCACCCGCGCTTCCGCGAGACGCTCGCCAAGTCGCTGATGAAGCAGTACGGCAAGCCGACGATCGTCTACAAGGGCGACCACGTGACCTGGAAGGGCCGCACGAGCGATCTCGACTTCGTGGGCGGGACGGTGCAAGATACGGTCGTTGCCGTCACGAAAGCCGAGCTGGTGACCCGCGACGCGGAGCGCCAGGAGCGCGCCCGGCGGGCCGCGAAGAGACCTTGATCAGGACGCCAAGGAGGGCACACATGAAGGTCAGTCACGTCGGCCGCATTCTCGTCGTCGCGATGGTCCTCGTGGTGGGCGCGCTCAGTCCCGTGGGAGCCGCCGCCCAGCAGCTCCGGGCGGTCCCCTTCGTGTTCATCGGCAAGGCCGACGACTGCGGCGCGGGCACGTTCGGAAGCCACATCGTGACGTCGGCGTGGCTCGGCGGCATGGGTCTGCCGGACAACGGCGGTGACACCGCGTTCAACGGCGTCCCGGACACGGCCAACGATCCGCACGACGGCCTGCTGCTGTCGAAGAACGGCGCCAGCCCCGACTGCTCCTCCGCCGGCGCACGCATCACCGGAGCGCGGGGGATGAGCGTGGACGCCACGTTCACGCTCGGCTTCGATTTTCGTAACGGCGGGCATTGCGGCGCCGGCGCGCCGCGCTTCAACGTCGTGGTCACGCCGCCGACGGGCCCGAACACCTCCCACTTCGTCGGCGGGTGCGCCAACGGCGTCCAGACGCCCGCGCCCCAGGATGCGGTCGAATGGACGCGGGCTCGCTTCGCCGCGGCTCAGCAGTTTCCGCCCATTCCTCCCGGCAGCGCGATCGTGAGCATCACGCTCCTCTACGACGAGGGCACCGATACCGCCTCGACGCAGGACCCGAACGGCGTCGGCCTCGCGGTCGTGGACAACATCTTCATCAACGGGCCGTTCATCCGAGCGGGCACCGGCGTCGCCGACGGCGCCTCGGGCGTTGGGCAGAACGGCCGCGACGACTAGCAAAATGGGGGGCCCCGAAATGGCCCCCCAAACCCCCCAACGTTCGGAGCGCCCGGGGTGAACCCGGGCGCTCCTCCATCTCGCCGGCGAAGCCGGGGCGCCCCTCGATACTCCGACAGGTGACTAAGCGGGAACGAGGAAGACCCGCGTCCGACGAACGCTGATCGTCTCTGCCGCGCCCATGCCGGGCACGGCGATCGAGACTCGAAGGCCGCGACGCGCCGTGACGAGCACCGAATCCGCGCGACCATCCCGAACGAACCACGCCCGGTCACCGGGTCGCACCGTCCGGCTCACCAGGACGCCGGC
>QHRU01000143.1 GCA_003220225.1 Candidatus Rokuibacteriota bacterium | reverse complement strand
CAGCCGGCACACGCGGCGGATCTGGTCGGGGCCGTCGGCGACCCAGCAGAACGTCGGGGTCTCGTGGTGCGGCAGGTGCAGCATGTTCGTGTCGCCGAGGCCGCCGGTGACGGTGATCTCGGGCCCGTTGGCGAAAAGCCGCGGCCCAGGCACGCGGCCGGCCTCGATCTCGCGCTTGAGCACCACGTCCAGCCGCGGCTTCGGCGACGCCGCCGAGAACGCGCTCGTGTAGCCGCAATCGAGCATCAGCTTCGCGTTGCGCACCGTGACGAGCATGTGCTCCTCGGGCGGCAGGCGCGTCAGCTCCTGGGACGGCATGTCGGCGAAGCCGAGGTGCGCGTGCGACTCGACGAGGCCGGGCATCAGCGTCGCCCCGCTGGCGTCGATGAGGGTCGCGCCGCGGGGCGGCGGCGCCGTGCCGGCCGTGACCTCGGTGATCCGGTTGGCTTCGACGCGCACGGCGCCGGCGAAGGCCGCCTTGCCGGTGCCGTCGAGGATCCTAGCGTTGGCGATCAGGTACGTGCCCATAGTGGCGCGGAGCTTACCATGGCGACCCGGGCGGACTTCTGTTATCGTCCCGTCACTCTCGTTCCCGGCAGGAGGACCACGATGAGCCTCGATCGACGAACGTTCCTGAAGCGCACCGGCGCCGCCGGCGCCGCCGCCTTCATCGCCTCGCGGCTGCCCGCCCCGGGCGCCGCTTCCGCACAGGACATGACCGTCCGGCCCGATCCCGCCGCCAAGCGCGGCGGCACGCTTCGCTACGCCGTGCACAACGCGCCCGCCCACTTCGACGTTCACCAGTCCGGCACCGTCGCCAACATCGGTCCGCAGAGCCCGATGTACGACACGCTGCTGCGGCGCAGCCCGAAGGACGGCCAGACGATCATCCCTGACCTCGCGCAGCGCTGGGAGATCTCGCCGGACGGCAAGAAGTACACGTTCTACCTGCGCAAGGGCGTCAAGTTCCACGACGGCGCCGACTTCACCGCCGACGACGTGAAGGCGACCTACGATCGCATCGCGCACCCGCCCAAGGGCGTGGTGATCCCGCGCACGCCGCTCTTCTCCACGGTCGGCGAGATCGTCGTGATCGACCCCCACAAGATCGAGTTCAGGCTGACGGAGTCGCGGCCGAAGGCCTACATGCTGGGCGCGTTCGCGAGCGGCTGGAACATCATCGTCCGCAAGAAGACGCTCGAGGAGAACCAGGGCAACCTGCGGCAGGTGATGAACTATCCGGGCACGGGACCGTTCCGCCACGTCGCGCGCCGGGACAAGGAAGTCTGGCACATGGAGCGGAACCCCGACTACTGGAACAAGGGGCTGCCGCTCGTCGACAAGCTCGACGTCTACCACATGTTCCCGTTCTCGCCTGAGCTCGGCTCCTCGTTCCTGTCCGGCAAGGTCGACTACGCGCGGCTCCTGGATCCGGTCTCCTGGCGCAAGGCCAAGGAGATGCCGGGCGTGACCGCGGCCGCGTTCAACCAGAGCGTCATCCAGGCGTTCTGGACGAACATGCAGAAGAACAAGGCGCTGGCCGACCCGCGCGTGCGCCGGGCCATCCACCTGGCCATGGACCGCCACACGCTCGTCGAAGTGGTGAAGGACACCGCCCCCATGCAGGTGGGCGGCTTCGTCTATCCGTTCCACGAGATGTCGACGCCGCGCGCCGAGCTGGAGAAGAAGCTCGGCTACCAGAAAGACATCAAGCCGGCCGTGCAGGAGGCCCGCAAGCTCATGCAGGCGGCGGGCTACGGCCAGGGTCTGAAGAACCTCGACTTCGTCGTGCGCGACATCGCGACCTTCAAGCTGTGGGCGGTGGCCATCCAGGCCATGCTGAAGGAGCACCTGAACATCGAGTCGAACCTCCGCGTCGTGCAGACCTCGGTCTGGTTCGACGAGGCGCAGGCGGGCAACTTCGACCTGGCCATCAGCGCGATCGTGTCCACGCTCATGGACCCATCCGACATCTTCAGCGCGTGGTACGGCAAGGACGGCCCGCAGAACTACTCGCGCTGGACGAACCCGGTGTTCCACGACATCGCCAACCAGGTCGAGCGCGAGCTGGACGACAACAAGCGCAGGATGCTCGTGCGCAAGGCGGAGGACATCCTCGAGAACGATCCGCCGCTCATCCCGGTGTCGTACGAGCAGATCTACGACGCCTGGTACAACAAGGTCCACGGCCAGAACCCGTCCACCTACTTCGGGATCTACGACGTGGTCCGATGGGACAACGTCTGGCTCGCTTGATTGACGTGGGGGGCCTCGAGGGGCCCCCCACATCCCCCGTCGCACCCTAAGCATGCGGAAGTACCTGGCGCGCCGGGCGGTGTACGCCGCCGTCACACTGCTCGGTGTCTCGCTGAGCATCTTCGTGATCCTCCGGATCCTGCCGGGGGATCCGCTCGTGGCCATCCTCGGGGTCGAGGGGCACGCGCGGATGACCCCGGCGGACCGCGTGCGCATCATGGCCGACCTCGGGCTCAGCGACCCGCTGCCGCTGCAGTACGTCCACTGGCTCCGCGACATCGCCGCCGGTCGCCTCGGCAAGTCGTTCTTCCGCGGCGACACCGTCTCCGAGCTGATCGCGCATCGCGGACCGATCAGCGCCGAGATTGGCGTGCTCGCGCTGTTCGTCTCGTGGCTGGTCGGCCTCCCCGTCGGCATCCTGAGCGCGTTCAAGCCGAACAGCGTGCCCGACGGCGTCGCGCGCGCGCTGTCGATCCTCTTCATCGCCGTCCCGGGCTTCTGGCTCGGCATGCTGATCGTGCTCGCCTCGCTGTTCTGGTTCGGCTATAAGGCGCCGATCGTGATCGTCCACCTCTGGGAGAACCCGTGGCAGAACTTCCAGATCGTGATCGGCCCCGCCCTCGTCCTCGGGCTCGCGCAGGGCGCGTATATCTCGCGGATGTCGCGGTCCTGTCTGCTCGAGGTCATCGGCGAGGACTTCGTGCGGACGGCGCGGGCGAAGGGATTGCGCGAGGGGATCGTCGTGATGCGCCACGCGCTGCCGAACGCGCTGCTGCCCGTCGTCACGATCTCCGGCGTGCTGCTGGGCTTCGTGCTGGGGGGGTCGGTGGCTGTCGAGCAGGCGTTCGGTGTGCCGGGGCTGGGGCGCGCGCTCGTGATCGCGGTGATCGAGCGCGACATCATCGTCGTGCAGAACCTCGTGCTGCTCTACGCCGTGATCTTCGTGGTGGTCAATGTGCTGGTCGACCTCAGCTACGCGTGGCTCGACCCGCGCATCCGGTACGGCTGATGGTACTGCGAGCCGCAGCCCGTTCGACGGGCGAGGCGAGCCTGTGATCAAGTCCGCGTTGCTCGTGGAGCTCGCCCGCTTCTCCCGCCGCAACACGCTGTCGGCCGTCGGCGGCCTCGTGGGCCTCTCCATCATCGTCATTGCGCTGGCGGCCCCGCTGCTGGCCCCGCGCGATCCGCTCAAGGCGGATTTCCGGCGCATGAACAAGCCGCCCGACGCCCAGAGCTTCCTGGGCACCGACCAGGTGGGCCGCGACACCCTGAGCCGCGTGATCTACGGCGCGCGCACCTCGCTGTTCGTGGCGTTTTCCGCCGTCATCCTCGGCACGACCGTGGGCTCGCTCTGGGGCGTCGCCTGCGGCTATCTGCGCGGACGCTTCGACCTCTACAGCCAGCGCATCATGGAAATCCTGCAGTCGTTTCCGGATCTCATCCTGGCCATGGCCATCTCCATGGCCATCGGCACTGGCCTGCAGGCCGTGATCTTCGCCATCGCGGTCACGCGCATCCCGTTCGGTGGGCGCGTCATCCGCTCGGTGGCGCTGTCGGTGCGCGAGATGCCGTACGTGGAAGCGGGGCGGGCGAGCGGAGCCTCCGCCCTGCGGATCATGGCGCTCCACGTCCTGCCCCAGTGCATCGCGCCCTACCTGGTCCTGGCCACGACGCATCTGGGGGCGGCGATCGTCATCGAAGCGGCGCTGGGCTTTCTCGGCGTCGGCGTGCCGCCGCCCACGCCGACGTGGGGCAACATGCTCGCCGACTCGATCACCGCGCTCGTCCCGCCGTGGTGGCTGGCCTTCTTCCCCGGCCTCGCCATCACCGTGACGGTGCTCGCGTTCAACCTCCTCGGCGACGGCATTCGTGACACGCTCGACCCGCGCCTGTCGCCCGCATTCTTGCGGATGATGGCGGGAGGCCGCCGGGGGTAGTCGCTCAGCGGCCCGAGAAAGTCGGCTCGCGCTTCTCCACGAACGCGCGAATCCCCTCCCGCGCGTCGTCGGTCTCGGCGCAGATGTTCTGGGCGAACGTCTCGAACTCGAGCGACGACTGGAGATCGGCTTCCGCGTTGCGATAGAGCGCGCGCCGAGCGAGCCGGATCGCGATGGGCGGCCCCTGCGCGATCTTCGCGGCCAGCTCGTACGTGGCCGGGAGCAGCCGCTCGGGTGGGTGCACCGCGCTCACGATGTCCAGGCGCAGCGCCTCGTCCGCGTCGATGATCTGTCCCGTGAAGATCATCTCGCACGCCTTCGCCATGCCGACCACGCGCGGCAGGAAGTAGGTCCCGCCCCAGTCGGGGTGGAGGCCGCGCCGGACGAATGCCTGCGAGAACCTCGCGGCGCTGGAGGCGAGGCGGATGTCGCAGGCGAGCGCGAGGTTCATCCCGGCGCCGGCGGCGGCGCCGTTCACCGCCGCGATGAGCGGCTTCGGCGAATCCCGCATGAGCAACACGGTGCGATCGCGCGACGGCGCCACGCGCTCCATGAGCGGCCGTCCGCGCCCCGCCTGGTTCGCGTCCTGCATCGCCTTGACGTCGCCCCCGGCGCAAAAGCCCTTGCCCGCGCCGGTGATGACGATCACGCGCACGTCCGGATCGTCGATGGCTCGCGTGAGGCCGGCGGTCAGGTCTTCGCGCAGCGTGCCCCCGAGGGCATTGAGGCGGTCGGGCCGATTCAACGTCAGCGTGGCGACGCGATCCTTGGTCTCGTAGAGGAGGCATTCGTAGCTCATGGCGGCCGGTTCCCCTTTCGTTTCGATGGGCGCTACTATGCCTCAATTCGGACCAAGGAGACTCGATGGCCACCTACGTCCTGATCCACGGCGCGTACCAGGGAGGCTGGATCTGGAAGCCCGTCGCCACGCGGCTGCGCGCCGCCGGCCACCTGGCCCTCACGCCGACGCTGGACGGCTGCGGTGAGCGCCGCCACCTCGTGCGCGCCGGCATCACCGTCGGCACGCACGCCCGCGAGATCGCGCAGCGGCTGTACTACGAGGACCTGACCGACGTCGTCCTCGTCGGGACGAGCGCGGGCGGCATGGTGGTCCAGAAGGCTGCCGAGCTGGCGCGCGAGCGCGTCGCGCGGCTCGTGTTCGTGGACGCGCTCGTGCTGATGCCGGGCGAAAAGGTCGACGACATCGTCAAGCGCCCGGCGCCGAACGAGATCACCCAGCTGACGACGGGACCGACGAAAGCCGACGCCGAGAGCCGGCTCTTCCGCGACCTCGATCCCGCGCTGCGCGCGTGGGCGCTGGCGCGCGTGACGCCGCACCCGATCGCCGCCCTCGAGGCGCCGATGGAGCCGACCACGTTCTGGGAGCAGGCGTGGCCGGCCACGGTGATCCGCTGCCGCCGCGCGGCGAATCCCCCCGAGCACCACCAGCGGCGCACGGCCGAACGGCTGAAGGCCGCGTGGCACGAGCTGGACACCGGCCACTATCCGATGCTGAGCGAGCCGGAGGGGCTGACGCGGCTGCTGGTGGTGTGAGCGCCGCGCCTAGACTTCCGCGTAGTCGGCGGCCCTGACTTCGACGAAGTTGCCCTTGGCCACGGCTTCTGGCGCGATGGTCGACGTCTTGCCGGGGATGGGCACCTTCTTGAGGCCGCTCTTCCAGTCCGACTCGAAGATTTTGGCGTAGTAGCGCGCGAGCGCCGGATAGCGAATCATCAGCCCCGCCTCTCGATTCTGCGCGACCCCCGTCCGCGACCAGTTTTGCGAGCTCACGAGCACGGCTGTGCCGTCCACGATGACGAGCTTGTTGTGGCAGTGGACGAAGCGGTTCACGTCGATGTACCGGATGTGCTGGCCGAGCCGCAAGCCGTACGTCGTGCGCAGGGTGTCGAGGTTCTTCTTCTCCTTGGGGACGTCCTTGGCGGCAAAGAGCTTGCCGAGGACGATCCGCACGTCGAGCGCCGGGTTTTTCTGGCGCGCCGCCTTGATCGCGTCGAGCAGGATCACGACCTCCGGATGCTCGCTGCGGATGTACTGCTGCTCGATGAGGATCGATTTCTTCGCCGACCGGAGGAAGTCTGGGACCCGCTTCATGTAGTTGTCCGGCGACAGGACGGGCGCGACGCTGATGGCCGCGCTGGACGTGAACCGCTTGCTCGGGAAGAGCTCGGCCGGAATGTTCTTCGGCATCGCCTCCACGAGGTCCGGATGGGCGGGCGTCGGCGGCGCTTCGGCGGCCTCGATGGCGCCGCCGCCGAGCTCGAGCTTCATGTCGGCACGGAGGATCCTGGCGAAGAACGCGGCGAGCGGCCTGGAGCGGATGGCCACGCCCATGTCGCGGTTGCCGGTCACGAAGTGCTGGGGGTCGCCGCCGTCGGTCGCGTTGAACGGGATGCTATTGGCCGAGTAGTTGCCACTCTGCACGAGCGTCCACAGGCGGTCGATGACGATGACCTTCTCGTGCGAGGACGGGAAGTAGCGGTTCGTCTTGGCCGCGCACGAGGGCGCGGGCACCGCCTTGCAGCCGAACTTCTTCAGCTCGTCGAACAGAGCCTGCTCATCCTTGCTGTCGATGTCGAGCATCAGGTAGACCGTCACGCCGCGCTTCATCGTGTGCAGCACGAGGTCCTTCATGTAGTCGGCGCTGAAGTCGTAGATGCCGATGATGATCTCGCTGTTGGCGCCGTCCATGAGACGTCGCGTGACGGCGTAGGTCGAGTCGGGCGAGGCGTAGGCGAGGAAATCGCCGGCGATCTTGAATGCGGGCACGCTCGTCTTCGTGTAGGCCTTCAGCGTGCAATTCCGGGGGACCAGCTCGAGGCTGGCGGCCTCGGGCGGCGACTCGGTCTCGGCGCTCGTCACGAGGAGGGGTGGCACGGCTCGGCGCTCCTCTCCGGCTACTCGAGTTTGAAGCGTGGCGCCTTGCGGGCGACCAGCGGCACCGCCACCGTCTTGCCGCCGGCCTTGATCGGTAGCGTTTCCGGCACGGCGCGGGGCCGCTTGTCGAAGAGCGCGATGACGCCGTAGGTCGGCTGCCCCCGGCGCCGGACGCGATCCACCGCGATCGCGTGGGCGCCCAGCGATCGCAGGTATGCGGAGTGCCGCTCGCGGGCGAGATGCGCGTGTCGCTCGGTCGCCATGCGGGCGGTCGCTCAGCCGCGCCGGCGGGGCCGTCGTCGCCCGCGCCCCCGGCCCGCGCGGCTCACCCGCTGCGGGGATCCGAGGGCTGTGGTGACGAGCGTCACGCCGAGCGTGGCCAGCACCGTGCCGATCGGGCTGAAGACACTGCCGCCATCGGCCCCCGCGAAGTGCAGCCCGACGGCCTTCTTGCTGGCCTGGTCCAGCACCAGGGAGCCGGAATCGCCCGGCTTCGAGTACCTCGTGCAGAACACCTGGTCCAGGAAGCCCACCGATTTGTCAAGGTCGTCGTAGTCGAGCGCGAAGCGGAAGTGGACGTCGCGGATCGTCCCGGTCGTCCTGTTCGTTGTGCGCCCCACCTTGACGATCCTCATGCCGCGCACCGGCGCGGTGGCGCCCCTGGGCACGCCCAGTCCCTTGATGGCGGACACGAGCTCGTCGCGACGCGCGTCGAGCGGCCTGGCGATCGCGCAGTCGGCGCCGTTCACGAAGTCACCCCCGGTGACGAACTTCTTGAAGCCCGAGAGCGTCGCGACGAGGTCCGCCGGCGCCTCGCCGCCGTCGGCGTCTCCGGGGTAGAGGATGTCGTCGCCGATCCTCGCGCGGCCGCTGCGGGCGAGCACGTGACTGTTGCTGAGGATATGAACGGTCTGGCCCTTCCTGACGAGCGCGCCGAGTGTTCCAGCCGTGATGTCGACGTGCCCGATGCTGTTGCCCGGCTGTACGGGGTTCCGGATCGCGTTGACCTCGAGCCGCAGGCGGCCGATGGCGATGACATCGGTGGGCACCGCGGCGGGACCGCTCAACGATTCCGGTACCGTGGGAGGGATCATCACATCCGCGCGCAGCTTCTTCGGGGGAATTTTCTTTTCGACGTAGAAGGTCACCGCGAGCTTGCCCGTCGGCCTCTTCTTGCTGATCTTCTCGCTGATGCCGACGGCGACCACGTTCTTCGTCGCCACGATACGCCGCAACGACTTGGCCTGACCGGCGCCTCCCGCGCTCAGCGATTCGATCTGGGATCGCGGGGCCCTGGTGAGCAGATCCAGCACCCGGATCATAGTCGCTTCGGAGGCCATCGGATCCTCCTTTCTACGGTCCTCCACGCTTCACGCGCCGGAGGATACTGTACCGAGCGCGTCGTGTCAGCGCGGCGGCTTCGCAAGCAGCGCCACCCCGCCGCCGGCCACGAAGGCCGCCGCGAAGATCGCGAACGCGAGCCGGTAGTCACCGGTGATGTCGTAGAGGACGCCGCCGACGATCGGGCCGGCGGCCGCCGACAGATGCCGGAACGGCGAGGCGAGACCGCGGATGGCGCCCTGCGCCTCGCGCCCGAAGTAGTCGGCCCAGGCCAGGCTCGTCACGAACGACTGCGCGCCACGCGTGAGGCCGTACACGGTCGCGAACGCGACCAGCCACGGCATCGAGCCGCCCAGCAGCAACAGCACGCCGAGGGCGCCGCCGGCGTAGCAGGCGGCGATGCAGTGGCGCACGTGCACTCGCTCGGCGATGAGCCCCCAGAGCGGCTTGGCGACGGTGTGCAGCGTGTAGAGGTACGTCACCACCGTCGCCGCCACCGCCGCGGAGATCCCACGGTCGGTGATGTAGGAGAAGAGATGCAGGTTGACGCCGAAGAAGCCGAGGCCGGCGAGATTGGTGCTGAGCACGAGCAGCCAGAACGCCGGCGTGCGCGTCGCCGCGCGCGCGCCGAGCGAGACTTCGACGACCGGCGCGTCGATCGTCGATCGGTCGGCCCGCGTCGCCGGGGCGCCGTCGGGGGCGAGCCCGTAGTCCTCGGGGCGCCGGCGCATCACCGTGGTCGCGGCGAGGCCGAGGACGAGCACCACACCGCCCAGCACGAGCCAGGCCGCCCGCCATCCGAACCGCTCGATCAGCAGCGCGACAGGGACCGGCATCACGATGCCGGCCGAGGAGAGACCCATGGTGGCGACGGCCAGCGCCCGACCGCGACGGCGCACGAACCAGCGCGCGACGGTGGCGTCGCCGCTCAGATCGCCGAGCGCGATGCTGCCGAACGCCATCACGACCCCGTAGCCGAGCATGACGTGCCAGGCGCTGCCCGCGGCCGCGAGCACGATGGCGCCGCCGCCGAGGCTGAGCACGCCGAGCGCCATGACCAGCCGCGGCCCGTGGCGATCGACGAGCGGGCCAACCAGCGGCGAGAGCGCCGCGGACACCAGCCGCGCCGCCGCCGCGACGGTGGCCAGGAGCCCGCGGCCCAGGTGCAGGGCCTCGGCCATGAATGGGAAGAACACGCCGAACGCGACGGTGAGGATGCCATAGGAGAGCAGGTGGGAGACGAAGGTGCCGGCGACGACCCACCAGCCGTAGAACACGGCGCGATCGTAGCCTCCTTCGTCGATCTCGGGTAGTCGCCCCGCCCCGGCCGTGGCATCATACCGGCGCCTTCGAGGCGGAGGAGACCATCCATGAGCACGCCGGTATCCGCGTCCAGCGCCCGAAACGAAGTGCGCGGGGTCGTCCCCAAGCTCGTCGAGCTGAGCGAGAAGGTGCTCTACGCCGACGTCTGGGAGCGCTCGGGACTGTCCAAGCGCGACCGCAGTCTCATCACCGTCGCCGCCCTCACCGCGCTCTATCGATCCGATCAGCTCAAGGGTCACATCGAGCGCGCGCTCGCCAACGGGGTGACGCGCGACGAGATCAGCGAGGTCATCACGCACATGGCGTTCTACGCGGGCTGGCCGACGGCCATGACGGCCGCGCGCATCGCGAAAGGCGTCTTCGAGGAGAAAAAGTCATGAGAGTGGGATTCATCGGGCTCGGGCTGATGGGCAATCACATGGCCACCAACGTCCAGAAGGAGGGCCACGACCTCGTCGTGCACGACCTCCGCCCGGAGGCGGCCAGGCCGCACCTCTCGGCGGGCGCCAAGTGGGCCGACTCGCCGAAGCAGGTCGCCGAGGCGAGCGAGGTCGTCTTCACCTCGCTGCCGACGCCGCCCGACGTCGAGGGCGTCGCGCTGGGCGACAACGGCATCCTCGCCGGTCTCGCGCGCGGCAAGGCGTATTTCGACCTCAGCACGAACTCGCCGACCGTGGTGCGGCGGATCAGCAAGATCTTCGCCGAGCGCGGCGTGCACATGCTGGACGCGCCGGTGAGCGGCGGGCCGCGCGGCGCGAAGTCGGGCAAGCTCGCCATCTGGGTCGGCGGCGACGAGGAGGTCTTCAAGCGCCACAAGCCCGTGCTCGACGCGATGGGCGACCAGGCGACCTACATCGGGCCGATCGGCGCCGGCTCCATCGCCAAGCTCGTGCACAACTGCGCGGGCTATGCCGTGCAGACCGCGCTCGCCGAGGTTTTCGCGATGGGCGTGAAGGCGGGACTCGAGCCGCTCGCGCTCTGGAAGGCCGTGCGCAAGGGCGCCAACGGCCGCCAGCGTCTCTACGACCGGCTCGGCGACAATTTCTTGCAGAACAAGTACGAGCCGCCGAGCTTCGCGCTGCGCCTGGCGCACAAGGACGTGAGCCTCGCCACCGCCGTCGGCCGCGAGTTCGGGGTGCCGATGCGGCTGTGCGAGCTGACGCTGATGGAGATGACGGAGGCGCTCAACCGCGGCTGGGGCGAGCGTGACTCGCGCGTGTCGATGCTGCTGGAGCTCGAGCGCGCCGGCATCCAGATCAAGGTCGACGAGGCGAAGGTGAAGGAAGCGTTGGAGAAGGATCCGCCCGCGGTGTTGTAAAATCGGCGGGATGATCGTTCTCGGCATCACCGAGACCCACTGCGCGACCGCCGCGATCCTGCGCGACGGCGCCATCGTGGGCTGCGCCTCCGAGGAGCGCTTCACCCGGCTCAAGAACGACGCGGGCTACCCGCGCCTGGCCGTCGACGCCCTGCTACGCGAGCTCTCGCTCACCCCGCGCGACATCGACCTGGTCGCGCTCGCCGGCACGCGCGCGTACGCGCGCGACTGGATGAACCGCGTGCTGCACGACGCGGACTACGCCCGCGAGTACTACGGCGTACGCCTCGAGGAGCGGGCGCGCGGGCTCGGACGGCGCGCGCGCAAGCTCGGCGCGCGGCTCGGCCTGGCCGAGCGCTCGCGCGGCAAGTTCGAGCTCACCGAGCGCGAGCGGCTGGCGCTCGTCACCGATCACCTCGGCCTCGAGCGGAGCCGCATCGTCGCCTACGACCACCATCTCTGCCACGCCGCGGCCGCCTACTACGGCTCGCCGTTCGCGGGCGAGCGCGCACTCGTGCTCACCAACGACAACGCGGGCGACGGCCTCTGCGCGACGGTGTCCACGGGGCGGGGGACGGCGCTCGTGCGCCATGAGGCCGTGCCGAGCGCGCCGGGCTCGCTCGGCTCGTTCTATTCGTTCGTCACCCTCTTGCTCGGCATGAAGTTCGGCGAGCACGAGTACAAGGTGATGGGCCTGGCGCCCTACGCGCCGGCCCGCCAGGCCGAGCGCGCGCACGAGGCGCTGAGCGCCGTGTTCGGGCTCGAGGCGACGACGCCCGCGCGCTTCGCGTGGAAGCGCCGCGGGCCCCGGTACCGCCTGCTGCTCGAGACGACGCTGGGGCTGCGCTTCGACGCGGTCGCGGCGGGCGCCCAGCGGATCGTGGAGGACTCGCTGCTGGCGTGGGCGCGGCTCATGCGCGAGCGTCACGGCGGCGAGCGGCTGGCGCTGGGCGGCGGCGTCTTCATGAACGTGAAGGCCAACGGGCTCATCGCCGAGGAGCCGTGGCTGCGGGATCTCTTCGTGTTCCCGTCGTGCGGCGACGAGTCCAACGCGATCGGCGCCGCCTACCTCGGCTGGCTGGCGCGCGCCGGCGTCGGAGCGACGCCCCAGCCCTTCGGCCCCGCCTACCTGGGGCCGTCGATCGACCCGGCGAGCGTCGAGACCCTGATCCGCTCGCGCGACCTCGCGTCCAGGTACCGCGTGACCGAGCACGAGCGGATCGAGGAGCGCATCGCCGAGCTCCTGGTGGCGGATGGCGTGGTGGCGCGCTGCGCCGGGCGGATGGAGTTCGGCGCGCGCGCGCTCGGCAACCGGTCGATCCTCGCCAATCCCTCGGATCACCGGGTGGTCGGGACCATCAATCGGATGATCAAGAACCGCGACTTCTGGATGCCGTTCGCCCCGTCGATCCTGCGTGAGCGCGAGGACGACTACGTGGTCAATCCCAAGGGGCTGGCGTCGCCCTACATGATGCTGGCGTTCGCGACCAATCCCAAGCGCCGCGACGAGATCACCGCCGCGCTGCATCCACACGACGCCACCGCGCGCGCCCATCTCGTGGACGAGGCGTGGAACCCGGCGTACCACCGCGTCCTGCGCGAGTTCGAGCGGCGCACCGGCATCGGCGCCGTGCTGAACACGTCGTTCAACCTCCACGGCGAGCCGCTCGTGGGCTCGCCCGAGGACGCCGTCGACACGTTCGAGCGCTCGGGTCTGTCCCACCTGGCGCTCGACCGCTGGATGATCTCGAAGAAGTAACGATTGTATCGAGGGGCGCCACGGCTTCGCCGGGGTGCCCCGAACGTTTGGCCGGGGGAGTCCGAGGGGGGCGTAGCCCCCCTTCGCTTGAAGAACCTGGGGGGCCATTTCGGGGCCCCCCATCTCAGTAGCCGCGCGCGCGATCCACGACGTGGCGGAGCGGGCGGCCGGCGAGCCAGCGCGCGAGGTTGTCGTTGAAGACGGGCGCGAGCTCCCCCGGCGTGCTCGGGCCGGAGATGTGCGGCGTCACGACGACGTTGTCGAGCCCCCAGAGCGGATGCTCGGCCGGCAGCGGCTCGGTCGAGAACACATCGAGGACGGCGCCGCCGATCCGGCGCTCGCGCAGCGCCGCGACCAGCGCGGCCTCGTCGACCACCGCCCCGCGGCCGATGTTGAAGAGCCACGCGGTCGGCTTCATCGCCGCCAGCGCTCGCGCCCCCAGCAGGCCCCGTGTGCCGTCGGTCAGCGGCACGACGACGACGACGAAGTCCGCCTGCCCGAGCGCGCGCTCGAGCGCGGGCAGCCGGTGGACGCGCTCGACCTCGCGCACGGCGCGGCCGGAGCGGCTGACGCCGAGCACGCGCATGCCCAGCGAGCGGGCGGCGGCGGCGATCGTGCGGCCGATGTCGCCGAGGCCGACGAGCGTCATCGTCTTGCCCGCCAGGCGATCGGGCAGAATCTCTTCGCGCCAGCGCCGCTCACGCTGCGCGGCGCGGTAGGTCTCCGTGCGTTGCGTGACCGCCAGGCACCAGCCCAGCACGTACTCGCGCATCCACGGCCCGAAGATTCCGGGCGCGCGCGTCACCGTCACGCCCGGCGGCAGCGTCGGGACGAGCACCCAGTCGACGCCGGCGCCCATCGCCTGCAGCCACCTCAGGCGCGTCGCGCGCGCGTAGAGATCGGGCGGGAACTTCCACGCGTAGATGACCTCGGCTTCGCCGACGGCCGCCGCCGCCTCCTCGCGCGTGGCGCAGACAGCCAGCCGGATGCGCCCACGCCGCGCGCGCACGGGGGCGGCGTAGGCCTTGGCCTCGTCTTGGTTATAGACGAGGACGGTGATGGGCTCGCGCCGCCTCACGTGCGGGCGGCGGCGAGC
Source organism: Candidatus Rokuibacteriota bacterium (assembly GCA_003220225.1). Classification (GTDB taxonomy): domain Bacteria; phylum Methylomirabilota; class Methylomirabilia; order Rokubacteriales; family CSP1-6; genus AR12. Next base: position 6,365 of record QHRU01000143.1, on the reverse strand, counting down.
AGGGCGTCCTCTTCCTTGAAGTCGACGTCGCGCCTGTCGAGGCCCTCGCGCAGGTACCACTCGAAGGTCTGGGCGAGCCCCGAGGCCAGCGTGTGGCGCGGCCGAATGCCCAGCTCGTGGCGGAGCCGCGTCGTCGTGTAGACCGCGTGACAGTCGTAGACGAGGTTCTGGCCGAACGGCGCCTTGGGCACGTGCACGAAGCTCACCGGGCGCTTGACGACCTCGGCGATCAGCTCGACGAACCCGACCTGGGTGATCGACTCCTCGCCGGTGACGTTGTAGGCGCGGCCGAAGGCGCGGCGGTCGCCGAGCATCGCGGCCATGGCGTCGGCGAGGTCCTCGACGTGGCCGAACTGCCGCAGCCAGCCGCCGGCGCCGGGCACCAGGACCGGCCGGCCGCGCACGAGACGGTCGAAGAAGAACGTCTCGTTGTTGCGCGTGTTGAGCGGGCCGAAGACGTGGGTGGGGCGCACGACGCTGGCGGGCAGGCCGCTGCTGAGGTAGGCGTCCTCGCCCTCGATCTTGTTCTTCGCGTACTCGCCCCAGAACAGGCTGCGCGGCGTGTCCTCGTGGTAGGGGATCGGCAGCGCGTGATCGTGCACCCGTCCCGTCGAGACGAAGATCGCGTGGCCCGCCCGGCCGTCCAGCGCCACCAGCAGCGCGCGCACGTCGTCGCCGGTCGTCGGCGCGTAGGTGATGTCCACCAGGCCGTCGAAGCGCTCGCCGGCGAGCGCCCGGCCGAGCGCCGCGTGGTCCTTGCGGTCGGCGACGATCGTCTTCACGCCGGCGGGCACGCGCCCGGGCTGGCGACCGCGATTCAGCACGACCACGTCGTGGCGCTCGCGCAGGAGCGCCCGCACGAGGTGGAGGCTGATGAACTCGGTGCCGCCGACGACGAGCACGCGCATCAGGCCAGCGAGATCGCCACGCAGGTCGTCGTGCGCGTGACGCCGTTGACCGCGCCGATCTCGTCGGTGACGAGGCGTCCGATCGCGTCGAGCGTGGGACCCTCGACCACCGCGATGAAGTCGTAGGGGCCGGTGACCGCGTCGAGGGTGGCCAGCGCGCCCTTCGAGACGGACGCCAGCTCCTTGCGCACCGCCTTCGTCTTGCCCGGCGCGGTCTCGATGAGGACGTAGGCTTTCATGCCCTTGGAGCGGCTCTTGGCGGTCATGGCAGTTCCTCCGGACGCGGTCAGTGCCGCGTGGTGACGCCGATGACGTTCAGCAGCGTGGAGCGAAACCACGCCGCGCGCTCGACCGCGCGCGCGCCCTCGAAGTCCACGCGCGTGCCGCGCTCGTCGGTCTGGTTGGCGGGATCGAAGGCGACGGTGATGCGGTGGACGGTCGTGCCCTGGCGCACGGTGAGCCCCTCGCCGCGGCTCTCGTCGCCCAGGCGCGTTCGCACGAAATAGAAGCCCTCCTCGTCCGTCTCGCCGAGGTACGAGAAGCCGGTCTTGTCACGGACGACGTCGACCCTCGCGTTGGCGACGGGCTTGCCGTGCGAGTCCTTCACGTAGCCGAGCACGCTGAAGCGGTAGTAGATCTCATGCTCGGCGGCGGCCGGCGTGGCGAGGACGAGGGCGGCGACGGCGAGGCTTGTCAGCAGACCGGCGAGGACGAGGCGTCGCGCCACGCGCTGAGTCTAGCAGATAGGTCCTCAGAAGCGTGCGATGGCAGCGCGCCTGGTCGGGGCAGCCGCAGAGCAGGGTGACTCGTCCCTCGGCGGCGCGGCGTCGTACCTCCGCGATCGCCGCCTGCGCCTCGGGCCGCTCGAGACCGGCGAGATAGCGGGGGACGTACTGCTCCCACGTGATGGTCTCGTCGAGGTACGCGCGCAGCAGCTCGGGCACCGGGCCCAGCTCCTTGAGCCACACGCTCACGCGCTCCTTGCGGATGCCGCGCGGCCAGAGCCGCATGATCAGCACGCGAGAGCCGTCGTCCGGGGTCGCGGGCTCGTAGATGCGCCTGGTGACGATGTCGGGCGCCGGCGCGCTCATCGATCATCGTGGGGGGCCCCGATATGGCCCCCCACACCCCCCATCGCTCGGACGCGCCCCGGCGCAGCCGTGGCGCGCCTCGGACTTGACACAGGATGTCTCATCGCGTGGTCAGCGTCAGCCCGCCGTCCACCACGAGCGTCTGGCCCGTGACCCAGCGCGCCTCGTCGCTGGCGAGATAGACGGCGGCCCAGCCGACGTCCCACGCCGTGCCCTCGACGCCGAGCGGGATCGCCCGGCGACGGCGCTCGCGCATCTCCGGACCGAGGTCCTCGACCATCGGAGTCCACACCGTCCCGGGCGCGATCGCGTTGACGCGAATCGCTTTCGGCGCGAGCTGGTTCGCCACGCTGACGACGAAGCCGAGGATGCCGGCCTTGGCCGCGGCGTACGCGGTACCCCAGGCGCCGCGGACCGCCGCCACCGACGACACGCACGTCACGGCGCCGCCGCCGCGCCGCTCGAGGGCGGGCACGGCGGCCTGAGTCGCGAGCAGCATCGACTTGAGGTCCACCGCCATCACACGGTCCCACTCGTCCTCGGTCGTATCCATCAGCGTCTGGCGCGACTCGATGCCGACGTTGTTGTGCAGCACGTCGAGCCCGCCCCAGCGGCCGACGGCCTCGGCCACCATCGCCTCGCAGTCCGCCTTGTGGGTGACGTCGGCGGCGAAGGCGAGCGCCTGGCCCTTCTCCGCGCGGATGAGCCCGACCGTCTCCTCCGCGCGATCCTTCTGCGCGTCCACGCAGAGCACGCGCGCGCCCTCGCGCGCCATGAGGATCGCGGTGGCCTTGCCGTTGCCCACGCCCGGACCGCGCGCGCCCGCGCCCGTCACGATCGCGATCTTGCCGGCGAGTCGTTCGCCCATTGGGGTAGAGTAGTCCCCCGGCCGTTTCTATGCTGTTCCCGCGTGTTCCATGGTGGTCGTTAACTCCGCGTCGTCTTAGGAGCTTCGGCCGCGTGCGTTTCCACGGTGGTCCCCGGTGTTCCCGGGCGTTTCGGCTGGTTCCGTTGGATGGCCGTTGGATGAAATCGCCACGCCGAGCTTGTGCGGGAGACTCCGCCGGGCGACGACGCCGGGAGATCGATTCTGCCACGCCGCCGCATCGTCGCCGGCCACGTGGGCGGGAGCGGTTACACTGTGCGCTGAGCCTGCTCGTGCGGGCCAGCGCCACGAGGCAAACGCGCCAAGCGACAGGCTTGCTATCGCTGCCGGCAGCACAACGGCGCGATCGACGATACGGCCTCTCTGCTACCTACTCGTCGCCGACGGGGAAAAGAGGGTTCGTCGGCGGCGCCGCGTACCCGCGCCTCTGCATGCAGAAGCGGTAGTTCTGTCCCGTCGTCCAGCCCCAGCCCCAGAAAGCCGATCTAGCGCACCACTCTCTGTCCTCCTGGTAGGTGCTCATGTCCGCCTTCCAAGTCTTGTCCGACTTGAACGGCGTCTGTGGCGACAAGCACCCGCCGAAGGCCAGCACCGCTGCCACACAAAGCGCGCTGACCTTGATCGTCCGAGCTGTCACATGACCCTCCTCGGGCCGACGGTGGCCGGCGCGGGCTTCATCCGCTAGATAGCGGCGCCGATCATGACTGGCGATCGGCGCCCTGGGAACGCAGCGGATGATGCGGCTTTACGCCGTCACCGACGGCCGTCGTGTTCCTTCTCGTTCTTCCGTTCGTGTCACTGTGGACGAACCACCAGTACAACACCCCGGCGGCTGCGAGGGCGACGATCACGCATCCGACGGTCACAGCGGGATGTAGACCGCCGATCCAAGTCCCGATGCGGCGTGAAAACATTGGTTGAGTGGCGCGCTGGATCTTCGGTCCGCCAGCCACGGCGTTGCGAATATTCCGCAGCGTGCCCGCTGCGCGGTGAAGGTCAATGTGTCGCTGTTCAAAGCGACGTCTCCTTGAGTCAGCCACTTCCTTCCACAAGAATTCGCTGCAGCGACCATTTCGCACGTGACAGTCGATCCGAGTACGGAGGTGACCCGACCCCACATAGTCGACAATGCATCGACGGCCCTCGTAGAGAATCGACTTCACGCACTTGTAAACTCCCTTCACTTTCGGGGGTCTGTGAGTGCTGGCACTCAGCGCATTGAAGTAGTTGAACGGCCCAGGCGCGATACGTGTCATAAAAAATTCTCCCAATCAGATCGGCTCTCCGATGGAGCCGCTAGTAATGGTTGAGAACTTTATCTTTCGCACGGCACGTTTGCAAGCCGGACCGTGGCAGCGCCCGGGGGTCGGCGCTGCGCGTGCGCGCTACTTCCTTAGCAGGAGCTTCGCGACGATCGCGGGCACCGAGTTCACGTAGCCCCCGTCTGAGAGCGCCTTGAGCTTCTCCTTCAGCCAGGTGACGTCGAAGAGCAGCCAGCCGTTGGTCTCGAAGTGCTTGCGCAGCTCCGCCGGATCGCGTCGGATGTTCCCGGCCGCCAGCGCCAGCTGGATCGTGGGCTTCTCGCGGCACAGGCCGCGCGCGGTGAAGTCCGCCTTCAGCGCGCTGAACACGACGTTTCGGAGGCCCGCCTCGGTGAAGAGCTTGTATCGCTTCGCGTATCGGCCCCCGCTGAGGTCGGCGAGATCGACTCCGGGCGAGTCGAGGAAGGACTTGCACTCCACGGCCAGCAGGAGGTTCTTGCAGGGATCGTACGCGAGGATATCGATCTCCCATCGCGGTGACGATGGCCTATTGATGGCGTGCTTCTCCTCCTTCGAGAGCGGGACCTTGACGCCACGGCGAATCCAGAAGCCCTCGCCCTCGAGGATCTCGGCCACGAGCGTCTCGAAGCCATCCATAGCACCGCCTCCTAAGAAGGCCGCTTCAGGTTGGCCAAGTGCAGCAGTTCCTCGGCGGCCACTCGCAGCTCGTCCCGCACGCGCTTGATGTCGTCGGCCTCGGCGTTGAACCGGCGATTGTGGGCCGAGAGGTCGCCCAGCTTCTTGAAGGAGTTGAGCCCCCCCTTGGCGTTGCGACTGAGGTTGATCTTCGTGTCGGCCTCTAGGTGAGCCAGCAGGCCGGAGAACATCTTGAAGTTACCGTCGGGGTCCTTCAGTTCGTTAGCCCGCCCGGCTGCCTCGTACACCTCGATGATCAGCGTCTCCAGCAGCCGCCGGCACATCACCGCGCAGCAGTCGAACAACCCGGCGCTGTAGCTCGCGTTCAGCTGGTACACGACCTTCTCGATGTAGCCGCGCGTGCCCTTGAAGAGGTTCGTCGGCAGCACCGAGTCGGTCTTCGGCGCGGGCCGAACGTCCACGAGGTCGCCGTACAGGCCGTCCAGCGGCGCCCGGGCCGCGATCGAGATGCGAAACGCACCATCGGCGGCCTTCGCAGTGCGCGGGTCGGCGTCGAGCTCGCGCGCGAGGCGCGAGACGTTCTGGCCGGGATAGCCGGCAGCGGTGCTCTCGTCGGCCAGCTGGCGGGGCGTGCGCGCGGCGGTGTGGTCGGCCCGGCTATGCCACCACAGCTGCGCCACCGCGCGCTCGAGGTTCGTCAGGTCCCGGGTCGACAGCGCGCGCAGGAAGTCCTGCGCGGTGTCGGTGTCGGCCATCTAGCTCACGCCGGCTTCTCCGGCGGCTGCTTCGTGCAATACGCCTTGGCGATCGCGATGGCGCGCGAGCGCTGGGCGGGGTTGAACAGGATCGTGCCGTCACGGTATTGCAGCCACTGGCAGTTCTTGACGGCTCGCACCGCATTGCGATCTTCGAGGTCGATCGTGTTGAGGACGGCGTCGACGTTCTCAACGGTGGGCTTCGTCGGGCCGAGGCGCTCCATCCACAGCACGAGGAGCGTCGCCGCCAAGGTGGTGGGGCTCACCGAGCCTGGACCCTTGATGGGCGTGTTCTTCTTCAACGCCTCCCAGCAGTGCTGGTCCAGATGCAGATACGGGGTTGCGGTCGACGGCGAGCAGGCCCCGGTCACCTGGTCGACCGTCACGTCGACCGCGGCCGCGAACGCCTCAACGGGGTCCGTTGCCCCGTCCGTGATGACCACTGGCGCGGCCCGGTGCTCCGCCGGCGCTGCGGGCGCCGCCACCGGCTTCGCCCGGTGCCCGTTGCCGAGCAGGTCCTTCCAGGCGTCGAACCGCGCGACGACCTCTGCAGAGGCTCCCTCTGCCTCAAATTCGCTGTCGCCCAGCTTCACGCGCAATCGCAACTCACTCATACAGGACCTCCTGTCCCACTGCGAATAAGACGCGATCATATTCGATTTCGTCCTGGGTAGGAAGCGCAAACCTCGGGGCGGAGTGAGGGAATGCCCTCGGCCATTCCCAATCGCCAGCGACCTGGGACCCACGTCTGGCCGCCCGGGCTGCGCCTCGGACGGTCTCGGGCCTCAACCAGTGGTAGAACCGCG
>QHRU01000142.1 GCA_003220225.1 Candidatus Rokuibacteriota bacterium | reverse complement strand
ACGTGGCGCACGTTCCTGACCAATCATGTCCGGGACCTCGTCGCCATCGATTTCTTTACTGTTCCCACCGCGCGCTTGCGCGTTCTGTTCGTCTTCGTCGTGCTCGCCCACGACCGCCGGCGCGTCCTCCACTTCAATGTCACCGAGCATCCCACCGCCGCCTGGACGGCCCAGCAGATCGTGGACGCCTTCCCGGACGACTCCGCCCTGTCCTATCTCCTCCGCGATCGCGACGCGGTCTACGGTCACGTGTTCCGGCAACGCGTGCAGGGCCTGGGCGTCGGTGAAGTCCTCACGGCCCCTCACAGTCCGTGGCAGAACCCCTTCGCGGAGCGGCTCATCGGCTCCATCCGGCGCGAATGTCTGAATCACGTACTCGTCCTCGGCGAACGGCACCTGCGCCGCACCCTGGCTCGCTACTTCGCGTACTACCACCGGGCGCGTACTCACCTCTCGCTCGACAAGGATGCGCCCCACAGCCGCCCAATTGAGTCGCCGGAACTCGGCACGATCATCCCGATTCCCGAAGTCGGTGGCCTCCATCATCGCTATGTCCGACGGGCGGCCTGATCCAGCTCAGTCGGTTCGTCACGATCGGGCTTGTCCTCGCGTCAGGCTGCTCGCCGCTCCACCCCCCAAAGGTCCGCCATCCTTAGGTGGCGGCCCGACGGACCCGCACTGCTGGCCTCCCCTCCTGTCTACAGTCTTCGCCAACGTTCTTTGGCCTGCCGCGAGAGCATCCGGGCCGTCGTCCACTGAGTTGGATGAGGTTTTGGCGAAGGACAGGTTTCAGCACCGAGGACACCGGACCACACGAGCGCGGACAACGAGTCGGCAGGCGCTTAAGTGAGAATCATCGGAGCTCTCGCCAGCGAAAGCTGGGCCCGCATGTTTCCCGGCCAGTGAGGACGCGTCGGCGCAGTTCGGCCGAATTGGATTTTTGACTTAGACAGTTGAACTTGAGCGGGTCTCAGCCCCGGTCTCAACCCGACTTCGGCGGGGCTTGAACCTTCTTCCGAGTATCGGGGATCGCGTAGCGTACCTCGGGTGAGATAACCCAGTCGGTTTCCGGGACCAGCGCATTTCGCAACGCGTACTCCGGCGCCTCGACTAGCAGCATACGGCCCGAGTCCTCGAGAACCGAAGCGCCCTCGATTCCCTGAACCTTTATGAGCGTATCCTGTGGTCGCTCGCCTCTTCCCCGATACCGAACGACGAACCGCGGCATGGCAACGCTCACAGCCAAGAATCCAAGCGTCAACCCTTAGGAAGGCCTTGGCCTTCGTAGTTAGCGCCAAATCCCAGCTTCCCTGCAGATTGTAGCACCATCTTCGCAATTCCGTCGGCGCGGGACGCATCGCGCGCGGCATTGAGAAGGCCTGGGTTCTTGCCCAGGAGGCGGGTAGCCAAACCGGTGACGGCCGGGGTTGCCATCGAGGTGCCGCTCATAACCGCATACGCTTTATCAGGAACGGTCGAGATAACACCGACACCTGGCCCGGTGCAGTCCAACTCGCGTCCGATATTGCTGAACTGTGCGATGAAGTTCTTTTTGTCTGTGCCGTAGGGCGGGGCAACGTCGCCTCTGTCGACGGAGCCCGCAGGGAACAATCCAATTCGTCCGAGTGCTGAGACCGCGACACAAAGGTCATACGAGGCGGGAAACGAGACGGGTTGGCGCCCGTCGTTCCCCGCCGCGGCGATTACTACGGCCCCAGCGTTCCGCGCGTCCTGAATGGCCGCTTCGGTCGCCGCGTCAGCCTGTCCACCGCCGAGACTCAAATTCAAGAGATCGCACCCGGCGGCGAAGGCGCGGTCGATCGCTTTGGCGATCGCAAAGTTCGAGGCGCCAGGCTCGGGATTCTGCGGTGTGGGCTTCGGAAACACGCGGAAGCTGTAGAGAGCAGCACCCGGGGCGACGCCACGGATCCCGGTCGGCGGTGTTCCTCGCGCGGCGATGATCCCTGCGCAATGAGAACCGTGATCTCCTCCCAGCGGACCGTAATCGCCGGGTTTCTCCCCTGGCACAGTGCATTCGCCGCCCACAACGCGCAAATCTGGGTGCCCGAGCGCGATCCCGGTATCGATCACGGCGACCTTGACACCTTGGCCGTCGGTCACCTGTCCACCGCCAGCGAAGTATCTCACGCTGTCCTCGGCGGCCAGATCGATCGGGGCGAGTTCCACGGTGATGTTGGAGGCGAGCTTAACCTTCAGCTGGAGCGAGCCCCAGAAGGAGTTCTCCGGGTAAACGTACAATCGCTCCAGCATTTTGACGGTCGAGGGCAGGGTGAGCGTTACAGTGCCATTCTGGGATGTCGCACCGCCGGCGCCTTCCCGGGCGGCGAAGTTCGTGAATGCGACGACTTGCGCGCCGGCCACCGGGTGACCATCCCCCTGCGACACGATCTTCACCACGACCTTCCTCTCAGCGCCACGGGCGGCGGAGGGCCTCGCCATCTTCTCCACCTGATACATCTGCACCGCGGGCTGAAAGAATACCTCCGGCACGATGAGAAGACCCGGTTGCACCGCGCGCAGCTTCTGGGCCTCCGCCGCCGTGATCTCCACTAGCTTGGCGCCGTCTTCGTGGATGGAATCCAGGAGTTTCATCTTCACGTCGGCGCCACCCGCACTCTTGACTGCCGCGGCTCCTGTCGTCGCCATCGCTCGTAGGAACTCTTTGGTACTCGACGCCGCGGCTCGGAGCGTTCGGTTTCCGGGCAGCAAGATCACGCGCTGCGGCTTGGGGGTTTCGACGACGTGGATGATGGAGCGCACTGCATTCGTCACCAGACTAGTCTGGCTCGCCCGCCTGCGCCAAGTTTTCATCTTCCCTTCTTCTCCTTCGCTGTTCTTCGGTCTTCTCTTTTGCTGTTCCCACGGAGCTATAGGGTAGATCTCGAGCAGTGACTGCGCAACGTGCTTCATAGCCACATTTTTCGCGTGTGCCGTGAAAAGGTGCTGTGACTCTTGTAGGTGAAAGTCCCCCCCCCGCGCGAATTGTCGGTGTTCCGCGGCCGCGACCGAGGCGGCGCGGAGTGACTAAATCGCTGAAGCTCTCGGGACGTGGGCTGTCCTTCGCCAAAACTCCGTCCGGCGCCAAGGGATTGATCTGGCGGGGCTGATCCAGAGAAAGTTCCGGCTCGATGGTCACCCTCCTGCTCCGCCTGCTGCGACTGCTTCCCCTCTTCTGCTGCGCTCACCGCCATCTCGCCCTGGAGAATCTGGCCTTGCGCCACCAGCTCGCCGTCTACAAGAAGACTGTGGCCCGGCCGAAGGTATGCAGGAGCGACCGACTCTTCTGGGTCGCGCTGTCGAGGGTGTGGGCCGGCTGGAGGCAGGCTCTCGTCATCGTGTCACCCAACACCGTTCTGCGGTGGCAGCGGCGCCGCTTCCGCGAGTACTGGACCAAGCTCGCCGGCCGGCCCGCCGTGGGCCGCCCGCCAGTCACTCTGTCCCTCGCCAAAACTCTGCCCGGCGGGCACTGGTTGATCTGTTGGTTCTGATCCGACCACAATCTCAGTTCGATGATCGCCCTAACTCCGACCGGGCTCGGGGGCTTGGACCTGTGGACGGATTGACGGATCTCGGCGCTTCTCAGCGAGTCGGACGAGGTTTTGGCGAAGGACAGGTCTCGATCGCCAGCGTCATCTCGCGCAGCGTGTCGCCGGTAAACGCGTTGGACTGCTTCGGACGATTGATCGTCGCTCGAGCGACCCGATCGCGGGCGTCGTAATGCAGGTCTCGGTAGCCATCAGCGTGGCATGATCTGTGCCCGAAGCGCCGCCGTCAAGGTTCGCACACTGCCGAGAAGGCATCATGAAGGATCGAGAGCGCCCGCTCGACCTCGGCATCGGTTGTCACCATAGGCGGCACGAAGCGAAGCACGTTCATGCGACCGTGGCTGCCACGCACCTGGAAGATGAGGCCGTTGTCAAGGCAGTGGCTCGCGATCGCGTCGGCTTCCCTGTTGGCTGGCGTCTTGCGCACGCGGTCGGTCACGAGTTCGACGCCCAGGAGCACACCACGGCCGCGCACGTCTCCGATGATCTCGAACTTGTGCGCCATTTCGTGGAAGGCCGTCTTCATTCGCTGCTCGATCCGCGCCGCTCGTCTCGCCAGGTCGTCTTCGATCACCACATCGAGGCTGGCCAGGCCGGCCGAACACAGGATCGGGTCGGTAGCGTGCGAGCGGGTGGCGAAGTAGCCGCGCTGCACGGCGCGGTCGGCAATTGCCGCCGACGTGCACACCGCGCTAAGGCAGTGTCAGGAAATAACTGAACGAATTTGATGGCACGATCGCTACGCTGGAGGAGTGAACGTCACGCTCTGCCGGGCGAAGTACAGAGCCTTGGCCCCGGCGTTGACGGAGCGATCGCGGCGCGTGTGGGCCGCGGCGGAGGCCCGGGCGGCAGGACGTGGCGGCATCACGGTGGTAGCGCGCGCCACGGGGATCGCGTACTCCACGATTCGACGCGGCCTCCGGGAGTTGGTTGCGCCACCCCGCGTCGCCCCGCCGCGGATTCGGCGCCCCGGCGGCGGCCGCAAGAAAATGCTGGCGAAGGATCCGACCCTGCTGACCGACCTCGAAGGGTTGGTGGAGCCGACCGCGTCGGGACATCCCCAGTCGCCGCTCCGCTGGACGTCGAAGAGCGTGCGTCACCTGACGGAGGCGCTCCAGCGCATGGGCCACGCCGTCAGCCGGCAATTGGTCGCCGAGCTCCTGGCCGCGGCGGGTTACAGTTTGCAGGCGAATCGCAAGACGCGCGAGGGGCCGAACCATCCAGATCGCGACGCGCAGTTCCGGTACATCAACCAGCAGGTGCGGCGGTTTCAAGCCTCCGGGCAACCCGTCATCTCCGTCGACACGAAGAAAAAAGAACTGGTGGGCGACTTCAAGAATGCGGGACGACAGTGGCGGCCGACAGGCCAGCCCGAGCCGGTGCGGGTCCATGACTTCCTCATCCCGGAGCGCGGCAAGGCGATTCCCTATGGGGTCTACGATCTCACGCGCAACGCGGGGTGGGTCAGTGTGGGCATTGATCACGACACAGCGACCTTCGCGGCGCAAACGATCGGGCGGTGGTGGCGCAAGATGGGCCGGCCCCGCTATCGGCGCGCGCGCTCGTTGCTCATCACGGCGGACGCCGGCGGCAGTAATGGAGCCCGCGTGCGGCTGTGGAAATGGGAACTGCAACGGTTGGCCAACCGCACGCGTGTGGCGATCACCGTCTGTCACCTTCCGCCCGGGACCAGCAAGTGGAACAAGATCGAGCACCGGCTCTTCTCGTACATCAGCACCAACTGGCGCGGCCAGCCGCTCGTGAGTCTCGCGGTGATCGTCAATCTCATCGGTTCCACCCGCACCGCGGCCGGGCTGCGCGTGCGGTGTGAGCTCGATCGCGGAGCCTATCCGAAAGGCCAGGACGTCACGGACGCCGAGATGGCCTCGATCAACCTCGCACCGCATCGCTTCCATGGCGACTGGAACTACACTATTCATCCGCAGCGTGGACGGAAGTAATTCGTTCACTTATTTCCTGACACCGCCTAATCGGCAGCCCACCGCCGAAGTGCTTCGAGACCGCCAGGATGTCGGGCACCACGCCCTCGTGCTCGTAGCAGAACATTTTGCCTGTCTTGCCGAGCCCGGTCTGCGCCTCGTCGAAGATGAGCAGCATGCCGCGCGCGTCGCAGGCTTGCCGCAGCGCCGCGAAGTAGCCCGGCGGCGGCACGATAACGCCCCCGGCGCTCAATACCGGCTCAACGATCACGGCGGCCGGCTTTGCCGTGAAGTTGGCATCGGCGAGCGTGAGGCTCGTCTTCAGGCACAGGAAGTCGCAGTCCGGGAACGTGGTGGCGACGGGACAGCGATAGCAGTCAGGAGCGAGAATCGCCGACGTCCCGGGCGCGAGCGCGGCGTGCTTGTTACGGTCCCAGCCGAAGGACAGCGAGCGGGCGACGAGCGACGTGGATCCGTGCAGTCCCTCGTGAAGGCCCAGCACATCGTAGCCGCCGGTGGCGTTGCGTGCGAGGTCCACGGAGGCCTCGATCGAGTCGCTGCCACTGACGAGAAACAGTGACTTCTGCAGCGGCGGCGTGAGCAGGCCTCCGAGCCGCTCGTGCAGTTGTAGGCGCGGCACGTTCAGCATCGTGTTCGAGGCGTGGACGATCGTACGCGTCGCGTGCTCGATCGCCTTCATCACGCGCGGATGCCGGTGACCGAGTGCGGCGCCCATTTGTCCCGACTGGAAATCGAGGTATTCGCGTCCGATCGTGTCGACCACCGTGCTGGCGCTCGCGGAGGAGAGCACCGGGCGGTTCTCCAAGCCTGCCATGTAGGCCCCGCCCGGCGTTGGAATCACCCACTTGTCCACGATCTCCTTGACCTTCCCCGTGTCCATAGCGGTGGCTTTCACCGCACGTGCCGCACGGCCTGCTCGACGATGGGCACGCCAACCACCTCGCTCCATGCCTGCAGCAGCTTGCCAACGATCGGCCCCGGGTTACCGTTACCGAGGGCGAGCCCGTTGACCTTGACCACCGGCAGCAGACAGTACGTGCTCGCCGTCAACATCGCCTCCTCGGCTTGGTACAGGTCGAACATTGTGAACGCGCCCTCGTCGGTTTCCAGGCCGAGTTTCTCTGCAAGCTCGACCGCAGTCAGCAGGCTCACGCCCGTGAGATGCGTCCGACGCTGCGGGATCCGGAGCACGCCGTTGGAGACGAACAGGAAATCGGAGCCGCTGCTCTCGGCGATGTTGCCGTCGGTGTCGAGCATCAGCGCGAAGGCGTCAGGGTCCGCGGCCTTCGCTTCGAACTCGGCCTGGAAGTGGTTCATCTTGTTCGAGACCTTTGCCCGTGGCGACACCGACTCGGGTGGCGTCCGCCGCGTGGCGGTGACGATCACCGGCGCGCCGTGACAGTAATAGCGGGCGTGGGTCGCGAAAGCCAGGGGCAGGCAGTACGCAGTGACGGTTGGCACGGCATCGGCGGGCGCGTAGATACCGCTCACCAAGCCGCGGCTGGCCTGCATCGTGAGGAGGTAGTCGCCATCGCCCGCCTTCCGCGCGGGCTCGTTCCGCCGCACCACCTCCTCGCAGATCGCGGTGACGGCGGCCTTGTCGAGACGCGGGTCGATGCGCGCGTAGCGGAGCGAGCGGAAGAAGCGCTCGACGTGCTCGTGCAGCTTGAAGAGCCGCCCCTCGAACGTGCGCGTGGCATCGTACACCGCGTCGCCCCACCGGAACCCGCGGTCGAGCACCGAGACCTTCGCGTTCTTCTCGGCCAGGTACTCGCCGTTGAGGTAGACCACGCGCTCTGCCATGGTGCGACTCCTTTCGAGTTATGAACGCACCCGGCGTAGAAACTCCTTCAGGCCGGGATCCTTGGGCCGATCGAGGACTTCGGCCGGTTTGCCGAGCTCGGCGATCGCACCGTCTGCGATGTAGGCGATCCGGTGCGCGATCTCGCGGGCGAAGCCGACGGCGTGCGTCACCAGAACCAGCATGATGCGATCGGACAGCAGCGAGCGGATGACGTCCTCCACCTCGCCGACCAGCTCGGGGTCGAGTGCGGAGGTGATCTCGTCGAGCAGCAAAACCTTCGGGCGCATGGCGAGCGCCCGCGCGATCGCCACCCGCTGCTGCTGACCGCCCGAGAGCTGAGCCGGATAGGCGGACATCTTGCCTTCGAGCCCCACGCGCGCGAGCAGCCGGCGGCCCAGCGCCTCCGCCTCGAGCGCCGACACACCCTGCGAGAACCGGGGTCCGAGCACGACGTTGTCGAGCACGGTCATGTGGGGGAACAGGTTGTACTGCTGGAACACGATCCCCATCTGCTGGCGCATACGCCGAGCCTCGGCGTCTCCCATCCGCCGGCGGACGCCGTCGGCGCCCGTGCGATACCAGAGCGGCTGGCCGTCGAGCCGAATTTCGCCCGCCTCGTACGTCTCGAGGAAGTTGATACAGCGCAGGAGCGTGGTCTTGCCGCAGCCGCTGCGGCCGATGAGCGCCACCACCTCGCCGTCGGCAATGTCGAGATCGATCCCGCGCAGCACTCCGACAGCGCCGAACGCCTTCTGGAGCCCGCGAATCTCGATCATGCGCGCTCTCCGGCGAAACCGCGAAGGGCGAGATGACGCTCCAGGCGCCGCCCGAGACGGTCGATGCCGAAGCACATCACGAAGTAGAACGCCGCCGCCAGGCCGAGGACGGTGAAGACAGCGAACGTGCGCTCAATGATCTCGCGCGCCGCGAGCGTCAGCTCCCACACGCTGATGATCGAGAGCACCGATGAGGCCTTCACGGTCATGACGCAGACGTTCACGTACGGCGGTAGCGTATAGCGCGTGACCAGCGGAGCGACGACCTTGCGGAACATAGCCAGCGGCGGCAGCCCGAGGCTACGCGCCGACTCCCACTGCGGCCGCGGGATCGCCAGCACGCCGCCTCGGAAGACCTCGGCGAACAGCGCGGCGGTATAAATGATGAGCACGAGCGTGCCCGCGATGTAGGGTCCGGTGCGTAGGTCGAGCGCCGGCAGCGCGTAGAAGAGGAGCAGCGCCAGCACGAGCAGAGGCGTGCCACGCACGACGTACACGTAGACGCGATAGCCAGCGCGCACTGCCGCGAGCCGCGAGAAGGCCATGACGGCGAGGACGATGGCGAGAAGCGTGCCGCCGACGATGGCGCTTGCCGCGAGCAGCAGCGAGACAATCGCGCCCTGGGCGAGGAGCTGGAGGCTACCGGCCGGCACGGTCGTCCTCTACCGCCACCGTACGGCCCGGTGTGAAGCCCGAAACACGACCTCGGTACCCGACACGAGCAGCAGGTAGAGCAACGCGACCACGATAAACGCCTCGTAGGCCGCGCCCGTCTGCTCGGTGAGGAGCTTGGCCTGCATCGTGAGCTCCGTGATGCTGATCGCCGACAGGAGCGATGTGTCCTTCAGCAGCAGCACGGTCTGGTTGCCGAGCGCTGGAATGGAGTAGACGAGGACTTGCGGCAGCACGATCTTGCGGAACGTGTTCCAGGGCGCCAGGCCCAGGCTCCGCGCTGCGTCGAACTGTACCCGGTCGATGGCGTTCACGCTGCCGCGAAGGATCTCCGAGATGTAGGCGCCGTTCTGGAGGATGAGGGCCAGGGCGCCGCAGACGACTGCGGGCCAGGGCAGTCCGATCATAGGAAACGCGAAGTAGATGAGATAGATCGGCAGAAGGACCGGCGTGTTACGGAAGAGCTGCACGTAGCCGTCGACACCGAGCGCGCCCCACCGCCCCGCGGACAGACGGATCAGCAGCAGCACGCAGCCCCATGCGATGGCCCCGCCGGCGGCCGCCAAGGCGGTGGCAGCGGTCCAGGCCAAACCTGTCGCATATGTCGGCCCGTAGATCGCTGCCCACCTCGCGAAGCCCACCGCCGCCTCACCACCTCACTGCGGGTTGTAGAATTTCTGGGGCGGCGGGTTCTTGCCGAACCACTTGTGATAGATCTCCGAGTACTGCGGATACCATGAGCCTGTCCGCATCTCGGCCACCGCGGTGTCCAGCCACAGCCACCACTTGAAGTCCCCGGTTCTCAAAAAAATGCCGTTGTTCTGCGACGCACCCAGCAGCCCGGGCAGCACGTCCATCTCGTCCTTGTTCTGGGCGGCCCAGTATTCCGCCGCCGGCGTGTCGATCTGCAGCGCGTTCGCTCGGCCGCTCTTCACGGCCAGGAACTGCGCCGACGGTGTGTCGAACGTCAGCACTTTCGCACGGGGGAAGAAGCGCTTCGCGCGGTCGGCCATCTGAGGATTGTTGAGGTTGGCGACCGTGAACTTGTCTTGATCAAGATCCTTCAGCGACTTGATCCCGCTCTTCTTGCTGACGAGCACGGAGATCCCGGAGTCCACGAATGGCCGCGTGAACGCCACGCGGATCGCGCGGTCGGGATAGGTCGTCGTGCCGCCGACGCCCATGTCCGCCCGCCCGCTCTCGATGGCCGGCCAGCGCCCCTCCGCGCTGACGCTGACGAACTCGACCTTGTTCGGGTCCTTGAAGAGCGCCGTGGCCACTAGCCGGGCGATGTCGATGTCGAAACCGACCAGTTGGCCCTTGTCGTCGTTGAAGGCGAACGGCGGCACGGTCGTGAGTGTGACGACGATCAGCTTGCCGCGCTCGAGGACGACGTCCATCCGTGACTTTTCTTCCGCGCCGGCCGCTACGCTCGCGGCGAGCAGTAGCCCGACGACGCCGGCAGCCAGCACAGTGTAAACGCGCGACACCTTCATGCGGACCTCCTTGGCAGTGAGATCAGGAAACGTACGCGTAGGCGGCCTTGCCCGTCAACGCCACCAGGATCTCGACGGTGGCGCGGTCCTGCGCACGCGCGATGTCCTCCAACGTGGGGCCGACCGCGCCATCCCGGGACAGCAGGTGCACCGTGGCGCCCTCGGCGATAGGCGTCGCGTCCGTCACGTCAATCACCGTGTGCTCCAGGGAGACCGAAAGCACGGGCGCCGAGCGGCCCGCGATGCCGACGCGCTGACCCGGCTTGCGGACTAGGATCGAGTTCGAAAACCCGAGCGGCATGACGCCGAGGCGCGTGGCGCGCGCCGCCGACCGCGCACCACCGGGACCGAAGCGCTCCCCCGCGGCGATCGTACGCAGCGAGCCGACGATACTGGTGACTTCGACGAGCGCCGGGCGCAAGCCCGCGACGTCGATGTGTTGGCCGGAGGCCGACGTCCACGTCGGCTGAACGCCGTACAGCAGCGAGCCGGGGCACACCGCGTTCGTCGAGGGGGCGTCGAGCCCAGACGCCAGGCCGGTACTCGCGAGCGCCTGGACGACCAGGCGGCGGCCGGCATCGCCCTGAATCGTGCCGGCGACCTCGCCGAAGGCCTTGAGCCGCTCCTGGACCCACGCGACACTTTCCTCGCTGAAGAACGGCAGATGCGTGAAGAGACCCGCGAGCGTGACCGACGGCAGCCGCGCGATTTCACGGGCCTCACTCGCGGCGACAGGGAGCGGCGCCCCTACTCGGCCGAAGCCGGCGTCGATCTTCAGGAACACCGACACGGGCGCTGCCGCCTGCGGCGCGAGCGCCGCCGCTTCTGCCGCCGATTGCACGCCGATCGTGATCCCGGCCCCGACGTGGCGTTTTAGATCGAACCCGGCGATGGTCGGGAACAAGAGGATCGGCGTCGTGATCCCGGCCTCACGCAGCGCGAGCGCTTCGCCCGGACTGCCGAGCGTAAGCCACGGGACGCCGGCGGCTTCGAGGCAGCGCGCCACGGGCACGAGCCCGTGGCCGTAGGCGTTGCCCTTGATGCAGGCCATGACGATCCGGTCGCCCGCCAGCGCCCGGACCGCCGCGAGATTGCCCCGGATCGCCGAGAGGTCGACACGGACCGTCAGGGCCTCCACGTTACCTGCCTCCAAGCAGCAGTGCGCGGATCGACGCCGGGTCTTTCAGCATCGAGCCAAGCGTGGTGAGCGCCCCATCGACCGCGCTCGCGAACTTCCGGGGTCCGCCGAACCGCGCCAGCGTCTCGGGCGGGATGAATTTGAAAAGGATGTCGGCACCACCGGGCGGCATGCCCACGAAGTGCACCGTGAGCATGCTGTGGTCCTGCAGCAGCAGCATGCACAACGCTGCCGAAGCTTCGAACGGCACGATCGGCGCCTGTTTCACGCCGCCGCGCTCCATCGCGATGGCGAGCACGTCATCGGCGAGCAGCTGCGCCGTGGTCGGTGTCTCACGCAGCCGGTCGCCGAAGATCGGCCGCAACGCAGCCGCCACGGCCTTGGTCGTGTCGATCAGCTCCTGCACGCGCTTTGGGCTGTATTTCTCGAGGGTCCGCACGACGGATTGGTACAGCATCGGCCGCGTCTCCAGGCCGCACTCGAACGCCCTGGCGCGGATGCTGGCGACGAGGTCCGCGCGGCCGCCCAGAAGGCCGAACCGCGGCCCCAGCGTGCCGTACTTGTCGAGGCCAGTCGCGCCGACATCGACGCCGAGCTCAAGCGTTTTCGGCTGATCGAAACTGGCCGGACCGACGCGGGCACCGCCCGCGTCGTCGACGTAAACGAGCGCGCCCTTGTCGTGGGCGAGGCGCACGATCGTGCGGATCGCTTCCACGGGAAGCAGTTCATAGGTGACCGCCAGCCGCGTGAGGTCCACCAGCGCGACCTTGGGCTCGCGATCGAGGGCGCGCTTGAACTCCTCGAGGCCGGCCGTGTCGGTGAAACGCGCGCCGACATGCGCGGCCGCACGGAGCACCGAGGGATGGCTGTGGCTGACAGAGACACCGATGACCACGTCGCCCGGCTTCACGAGGGTCAGGTGCGTGGCGAGCGTGGCGCCGGTGAGCCGATTGAACACGGCGATGTCGTGCTGCGGCGCCGTGCCGCCGAGATGCTCGAGCGTCAACGCCTTCAGCCGGTCCCAGTGCAACGCAGGCGCGATCTCGTCGTCGGCCCAGCGCAGGTCCTCGGGCTCCATCGGCAGCGAGTGGTCGAGGCCAGTGAATATGTAGATCGCCTCCGGACCGCGCTCTCGGATGATGCCCCATGCACGCTGCAGCTTCGTGAAGTCGTCCGAGGTGGCGGCAAGGATCTTGCCGCGCGCATAGGAAAGGTTCGGGGCGAACTTGTTTCCGAAGCGATCCGTATCGTTGGCCATGTGTGCTCCTCTCGCGCAGCCCGTTCACGCTCGGGCTACGGCTGTAGGACGGTCCGGCCGCCACGACGCGAACGGGTCTCTCGGACGGTCGGTTGCCGCCTTGCTGGCGGTAGTTGCGTTTTGACCTCGTAGCGGTAACGGTCGGCACGATAGAACGCGTCGGACACCTCGACGGGAGTTCCAGCGACATCAGTGACGACCAGACGCAGGGCGAGCACCGGTTGGGTGAGATCGGTCCCCAGGAGCCCGGTCGTCTCGATGTCGGGGAGGCGCGCCTCGAGCGACTGATGGATCGTGCCCAGGCGCATCCCCAGGCGATCACGCAGGAACTCGAGCAGCGAGATGCGGGTGAGATCACGAGGACGGATGCGCTTCCCGAGGCTCGGTAACATGTAGTTCACAACGACCGCGAGCGGTGCCGCGTCGATCATCTCGAGCCGCACGAGGCGCGTCACCGGCGTACCCCGCTCAATCCCGAGCGGCCCGACGATGTGCGCCGGCGCCGGGACCGTCTGCACCGTGATGACCTTGATCTCCGCCTTGTAGCCGAGGATGAGGTTGGTGACGGCCTGCGGGCGATCGACCCCCGGTCGCGAGTGTACGAAGCTACCCCGACCCCGGTGGCGGACGATGAGCCCCTCGCGCGCGAGGACGCCGAGCGCTTCCCGGATCGTGGTTCGGCTCACCCCGAACTCGGCGAGCAGCTCCATCTCGGTCGGGATCGGTCGGTCGCCTTCCCACTCCTCCGACTCGATCCGCGCGCGCAGCACGCGCTGGATCTGCAGGTGGCGCGGCACCAAGGGGTGGTATGCAACTCCGACCCGTGTTCCCATTTGTATCGGACTCAATACATTAGCCGGGCCACCGGTGTCAAGCGCGCGCCGGAGACACGGCGCGACTCAGGCGAGACGTACGGAAATGGTGAGCAGCTTCGGCCGCGCGCGCGTGCTTGTGTTCGCATGCTCCCGGTCGTTGGCGCGGCAGGCCGCAACGTCGCCTACGTAGGGCATTGGAGATATAGGGGACGGCAGGTGCTATGTGGCTCGTCTCGCCGACGTCAACGCGACACGTATTCGTTGCGCAAGTCGTCCGCGCGCGCCGCGGCGTCACGCTCCGCCCCATTGCCGTAGCCGCCACCGCCCGGGGCCTGCAGCACGAGCGTGTCGCCAGGGTTTAGAAGGATCGTCCGCTTGCTGTGGATCGGCTGACCATTCACGGTCGCCACGCCCGCCGCGCCGTGGCCACCGCCGAACAACCCTTGTGCCGGATGTTTGAGACGCTCGCCCCGCATGGCAAATGTCATGGGTTGGTTGGCAGAGCTCGTCATCGAGAAGCGCTGACCTGTCCCGCTGCGGTACTTGCCGATCCCACCGCTATCGGCCACAAGCTGCTTCTCGTTGACGAGCACGGGCTTTTCGCTCTCGAAGATCTCGCCCGCGCGGATCACCGTTTTGACCGGGACAAGGTCGCGTGATGATCACCAAACGACCGAGTGACGAGCGCGGCCGCCCAGGACCTCAGTTTCGGCCACGCCGTAATCGGCGTTCTCGTCGGGCTTTCCGGGATGGCCTCTTGCAGCCTGCCCTTTCAAGAGAAATGTCTTTGGAAGCGCACCTTCGCCACAAATCTTGAGAGATCCGAAGTCTTTGTACCAAGGTCCCTCAGGCGCTTCTGGCTCGGCTTCGCGCCACAACTTCAGCTTGTAAAGGTCCTCAGCTGAGATCTGCCGATCCGCTACGCGATCGAAAAGGTGCTCGCGCAGACTCGGTGGAAGATTGGTCCACCGAATCTTCGGCATCAATCACCGAACGTCATCCGCGCGAGTTCTTCCTTCAATCGCTGCCGCTCGGTAGAGTCTCGAGATTCAGTGAGTCGATTCACGAGCAGAAAAAACTGTTCCTTCTCGGCGTCTTTGGACTGAAGCCCGGCCTCGATCAAGTCCACGAGAACCCGATTGGCGCTTGTCTTCCTCGTCTTGGCTAAGGCACGCACACGCCTAGCGATAGCGGTCGGAATTGAAACGCTCTGACGAATAGCCCTCTCAGTCTGAGCCATGTCTGCGATACTACACCGTCGTGCACCAGATTGCACCACTCCAGGGCGTTAGCTTTGAGTGGGCCCTTTCAGTCCACAATATGCCGCCGCGAGCGGTGGGTCGCTAACCCAAGGCGCTTGAAACCCAATGCGCCATCGCAAACCGCTGTCAGATACTGCATTTCCGAGGTCCTGAGAAACGTCTATGAAGCGACGGGATCGAGGGAGCTAGTCCTCGCTAGGCAATGGTCGGGGTTATGCCGGATTTCTCGAGCTCAGGATCCGTCGGCTGGCTGGCGTGTAGGACGCGCCGGTCGAAAACCTTCATAGCCGGTCGAAGAGCACCAAAGGGGCCGAGCGACTCGGCCCCTTTGGTCTTCGGGACATCCGTGGTTGCGGGGGCTGGATTTGAACCAGCGACCTTTGGGTTATGAGGGGAAATTCAGTCATCGCAGCTAGCAAGACCAACCAACCAGAACCAACGATGACGAACGTTTGCGAGAGGGCGTCGTTGGCGCCTTTGGGCTCATGTCGGTCGGTTTACTTCATAGTCGCTACATAGGCTGCGCCGTCGATTCTGGGCCGGTTGCTATCCGCCGCCCGCGCCGCTCCCTCGGTGGGATTCATGCAGCCGTGGGACTTCATCCACATCGATGACGTCGCGCTCTGGCACTCCTTCAAGCAGATATTCGTCCGCGAGAGTTGCATCATCCTCCGGTCAATGGACGTGCTCGCCCGCCGGGCGGCAACTGGGCCTCGCGTGGAAGCGATTCTACCGCGAGCCGGCGCGCCGAAGACGTAAGCTCTGGTACGGAAGGCTCTGATGACAGGCGGCGACTACGACCCCTTCCTTCGCGGGCGATTCCCGGTTGGCGTGAGGACCATTCAGGCTTTTGACGCTGACCGGGTCCGCGCGTTCTCATGCGAGATCTGGTACCCGGCAGCGGCGACATATGCGGGCGAGGATCTTTCGCCAGAAACGCAGGACGTCTTCACCATCGGCACCACGTCGCGAAGCCAACAGGCGATCCGCGACGCCGCAGCGCATCCCGGAACGTACCCGCTGATTATTTTCTCGCACGCCAGCTGGCACCATCGGCGCGGGGCGACGTTCCTGTGCACCCACCTGAGTAGTCACGGGTACGTCGTCGCCGCCTTGGATCACTTCGAGGTCGCTGCTGCGCTCGGGTCTCGCGATGGTGAAACGAGCGCGCACAGGAAGGCGCGCGTGGAAGCCGTGATCGCGAATCGTGTGCCCGACGTCCGATTGCTCCTCGATCAGCTCTTGAGCGCGACCGCGTGGAGTTCAGATGCAATTCCTGATCCTGCTCGTGTCGGAATCGTGGGACACAGCTTCGGAGGCTGGACGGCACTCGCGGCACCGGACGTCGAGCGACGCATCCAGGCGATCGTGGCGCTCGCGCCCGCCGGAAGCTCGCGGAGGAAACCCGGGATCCTCCCCGTGACGCTCGACTTCGGATGGGGTCGGGACATTCCGACGCTGTATCTGGTCGCGGAGAATGATGTCTCGCTTCCGCTGGCCGGCATGTACGAGCTATTCGAACGGACCCCGGCCACGAAGCAGCTGGTCATGTTGCGGCGGGCCGATCACTTGCACTTCATGGACCATGTCAGGAAACACACGAGGCCGTCCGGACGATGCCCCCGTTGACCGCAGAATCGGCATGGCTGCCGAGGGAAATGCGGCCGATCGCGGAGCTCTGTTCAGGAGAGCAGGCTCACGTATTCACGCGGGGTCTGACCCTTTGCCACATGGATTCCGCATTGAGGCGACACGAGGCGGCGCATCGATTTCTTGCGGGCGACGTCGAGGCCGAGCTCGCGAGGCGAGGGGTCGTCGCGCACCGCGCACGCGCCGCTTCACGGTAGTGGGTCAGTATCGTCCGCCGAGCTTGCGGTGGTCCCAGCTCACCACCTTCTCCGGGACGATCTTGAGCACCACGCGCTTCGGCGCGCTGGCCAGCGCGCCCGGCTGGACCGGCGACGCATTCGCCTGCGCTCCCGTCCGCCCCTCGAACGCCGCCCTGACACTGGCCTCGTCCTCCAGGATCTCGCAGCGCCCGCGGATCATCACGCCCCGCAGCTCAGCGTACTCGTCGCCGGCCTCGATCATCAGCGCCACCTTGGGATTGCGGCGGATGTTGACGACCTTCTGCGCCTTCCCGTAGGAGGTCATGTAGAAGGCGCCGGCCCGCGCGAAGTAGTTCATGGCCACGACATGGGGGAAGCCGTCCTTGTCGATGGTGGCGAGGGCGGCCTTCTTGCGCTCCCTGAAGAACGCGGCCTGCTCGTCGGGGCTCAGCTGGATCTGCTGCCGTCGGTTGGTCGCCATTCGTGCTCGCCCTCTCTCACGCGCGCAGGTGTGTCAATGGCCGAGAGCCTTGCGCAGGTCCTCCCCCTGGGATTTCCACCACTGGTGCAGGATCGTGATGTCGGTGCCGACGGAGAAATGCCGGACGCCCATGTCGAGGAAGTACTTCGCCTGATCCGCGGTGGCGATCTCGGCGCGGGGCGGCACGCCCATCTTGATGGCCGTTTCGAACACGCGGCACTCCACCACTCGTAGCTGGGGCGAATAGCGCTCGCCGGCTCGTCCGATGCGCCATCGAGTAGTCGGAGCCGCCCCACTGCACCACGTCGACACCTTTGACGAAGAGGACTTCCTCGAGCGTGTCGACCGTTCCCGGCTTCTCGATCATGATGGCCACGACGATGTCGCGCAGGGCCTGGACGTACTCCTTGGTGCCGCCATAGCCCATGTAGGTGAACCGACGGGTGGCCACGCCGTAGGTTCCTCCGTCCTCCGGGGTCTCCGCGCGCACGATGCGCACGCACTCCTGCACGTCGGCGGCTGAACGACAGTCCGCGAACAAGATGCTGTGGAAGCCGGACCCGATCGCCCGTTGCGCGAGGAAGCCCCGCGGCTCCTGGTCGACCTTGAGCTGCATCGACATGTTGTAGATGTCGCCGGCTCGCGCGAGGTTGTCGAGGTCGTGGAGGTCGAAGGGGCCATACTCGCCCACGAACTCGACGTAGTCGTAGAGACCCGTGTGCCCGATGGCTTCCACCACGGACGGCCACGTGGTGTGAATGTGGGTGGACAGCGTGGGCTTGTTGGACTTCAGGAGCTCGCGCAGCTTGTTGGGTCTCATGTCGTATCTCCTATCGTTTCCATCCCAGCCAGTCACAGACAGCCCGGCCCATGACCAGTTCGAGGTCGCGGCCCTTCAGCCAGGGCAGCTCTTCGGTGAACAGCGTCACGCACTGACGCCACGAGCACGGCATGCGCGTGATGTCCGTGCCCCAGAACCAGCGCGCGGGGCCGAAGGCGTCGTAGAGGCGGTGCAGATTGTCGTGGATGTCGCGAAACGGGTAGGGCTGATCGGAATAGCTCGGCGGGCCGGTCGCCTTCATCGCGATGTTGGGATATTTCGCGAGCGTGAGCACGTCCGCCAGATTCGCCCACCGGTCACTCGAGCTCGTGTCCCCCCTCGGGCGACCGAGGTGATCGAGGATCAGCTTGAGGTTTGGGTGCCGCTGGGCGACCTCGCCGACCTTCGGCAGAAAGTTCGCCGCCATCATCGCGATCGGCAGGCCGGCCCGCTCCGCTGCCGGCCACAGCCAGTCGACGGTGCCGTCCGTCGGCCACGTGCTCTGGTCCGGCCCGATGAAGGTGAAGCGGCAGCCGAGCATTCCCGGGCGCTGCTTCCACGTGTCGACCAGCGCGCGGCTCTCGGGCTTGTCGAGGGGGAAGTTGCCGAGGATCGCGAACCGGTCGGGATGCGCGCGCGCGGCCTCCATGCAGAGCTCGTTCGCGTTCGGATCCCACGGCGTGTGCGGCGTGAGGATGGCGGCATCGACACCGCCGGCGTCCATCTCCTTCAGGGCATGTTCTTTGAGATAGGCGGGGATCTGCCGGTGCCATGGGCTGGTGGGGTTGCCCGCATTCCAGAGATGAATCTGCGCGTCGACGATCAGCATGGTCGGCTCCTTATGGTCGTTCACTCGCTCTGGAACGGCGTCGTCCGTCAACTGGGCGGAGCTTAACTCCATTCCGTGCGCAGCAGGCTGTACATCACGACGTTGCGGAACTCGCCCGCGACGCAGAGCCAGTCGCGCAGCAGGCCCTCCTCGGTGAAGCGCAGCTTCGCAGCCAGCCGCCGTGACGACACGTTCTCCGGCTCGATCCGAGCTTCGATGCGATGCGCGTTCAGACGCGTGAAGCAATGCGAGATCACGGGCGGCGCCGCCTCCGTCATGAGACCCTGGCGCCAGCACGACGGCACCACGATCCAACCGAGCGCGAATCGCCGTTGCTGTTCGTTGTGCGCGTGATAGTTGATCGCGCCCACGAACCGGCCCGCATGAGTCTGGACCGCCCACATGCCATGCCAGCGTGGGTCGGCTTCAGCGGACAGGCGTATGCGCTCGGCGGTCTGCGACACGTCTACCGATGGAGGGAGGTCCCAGTGCCGCATGGCGTCGGCATCGCCGTACGCCTCATGCAGACCTTCGGCGTCGTGCTCGGTGATGGACCGCAGCGTCAGGCGCAGTGTCTCGAACACGGGCAGCGTCATGTCTCAGGGAAAGCTGCCGTCGCCGTACGGATAGAACCTGGCGATGTCGACGTTCCGGTAGGGCAGCGCCTCGAGCCGTACCGTGCCGAGGAATGGCTGCTCCGGCTCGACCAACAGGATCGTCTTCGCAAAGCCCGAATCGTCGAAGCCGCGGCGGAAGTGCACACGCGACTTGATCGCGAATACCTTGAACTGATCGATCGAGAATCCCGGCCCCGCCAGGCCGAGCGGGTCCATGACCTGGGTGAGATATTCACTGATCAGCACGACGTTGCCTCGCCCGAAGGCGACGCTGACCCAGTGCCTGCCGGCGATATCCGCCACGCCCGTGATCGTGCCCTTGATCCGCACCGGCTGGCCAGCGGACTCGTCTGCCAGGCCGCCAAGCTCCGTGTCGAACGGATCGCCGGCCTTCAGACCCTTGGCCACGACGGCCTCCACGACCGTGCGGTCGGCGATGGTGGCAATCAGCACGTCGGCCAGGTCCTGCGCGATCACCTGCTGCAGCACCCACGTCGCCGATCCAGAGCGGTCGGAATGGTCGGCCAGCACCACGGGCCAGGCGCCTCGCGCCACCGCCTCCTTGGCCAGCTCCACGCCGTGGGGGATGGGATGCACCGTCGCCGTCTTCAGCAGTGCCTCGCGCCGGCGCCATGCCCACGTCGCGACGTCCTCGGCGGCCTTTCGCGCAAGCTCGGGCTTGCCATTGGTCATCGCCTGGACCGTCATGCCGACATCCGGCACATCGGCGAAGGGGAAGCCGAAGAAGACGTTCATATAGAGGTCGGGCTCCCGCGCCTCCCAGGTGAGGGCGCGCTGGACCAGGTCCATCCACGGTGAGGCGCCAGTCCATTGCAGCACCGTCGCGGTCAGGATCGGCACCTTCACCGTGGCACTGACAGGTGTGTAGTCGCCGCGGATGGCGCGGATCAGCATGCGGGCCGCGCGCTCGCCCTGCAGGCGGCTGTCGTAGTGCGGGAAGTATTTCGCGCAGAACGCGAA
>QHRU01000046.1 GCA_003220225.1 Candidatus Rokuibacteriota bacterium | reverse complement strand
AAGTGCGGCATGACCTCCTCGGCGAAGAGCTGCATCATCTCCAGCGTCGCCTCGTGGCTGCCGCCGTTCATGCCCGAGCAGACGATGCCGGCCTTCAGCTCGTCCGAGAAGACCTTCAGCTTGTCGCGCACGGTGGCCGGGCTGCCGTAGACGATGTAGCCCTCGCGGTCGGCCTGCTCGAACGTGAGGTCGCTCGGCAGCGGCGGGGGGTTCTGGAGGATCCGGCGCAGCGAGGCCTCCGTCATGTAGCCCGGCGGCCGCCAGAACGGCGGGTGCATGCGCAGGCCGGTGTTGAACACCCACATCGTGTTCTTCTTCGCGATCTCCGCAGCCCGGGCGTCGCTCTCGGCCACGACGATCGGCACGTTGACCGTGAGCTGGTAGCGGCTGGCCGTGTAGCCGTGGCGCTGGCACGCCTCGCGGTACTCGCCGTAGATCTGGGCGATGCGCTTGATCGGCGTGAAGACCATCAAGTACGGGAAGCGGCGCTTCGCCGCCCACTCCACCGTCTCGCTGCTGCCCTGCGACGGGCACCACACCGGTGGATGCGGCGTCTGGATCGGCCGCGGCCACGGGTTCACGTAGTGGTAGCGGTAGTACTTGCCGTCGAAGGGGAACGGCCCCGGCTCCGTCCACGCCCTCAGAATCAGCTCGGCCGCCTCGTAGAAGCGCTCGCGCGAGTGCGTCGGATTGGCGCCGGTCGAGAAGTACTCCGCGCTGATGCCGCGCACGAAGCCGGAGATCACGCGGCCGCCCGAGGCCACGTCGAGCATGGCGATCTCTTCGGCGATGCGCAGCGGGTTCTCGCGCAGCGGCAGCCCGTTGCCGAGGATCGCGATCTTCGCGCGCGACGTCCGCCGCACGAGCATGGCGGCCATCACGTTCGGGCTCGGCATCGTGCCGTAACAGTTCTGGTGGTGCTCGTTCACGCAGAGCCCGTCCCAGCCCAGCGCTTCGGCGTACTCGAGCTGGTCGAGGTACTGGTTGTAGAGGATCTGCCCCTGCTTGGGGTCATACAACCGGTTGGAGAGCGTGACCCACGACGACGGCTCGTCGTGCTCCATGACGTACGGCATCAGGTGGAAGTAGTAGAACTTCACGAGGCCCCTTCCGAGCGACAGAACTCCAGGACCGCCTGGACGACCGCCTCCGGCTCCTCGAGGTGCGGCACGTGGCCGGACTCCGCGAAGACACGCAGCCGCGCGCCGGGGATCTCCTTCGCCCACGTGTCGCCGCACGGGCTCAGCGGCGCCAGCCGATCGTGGGCGCCCCAGCAGAGCAGCGTCGGCGCCGCGATCCGCCCCAGCCGGCGGCGCAGCAGCGGATCGTAGAGGTGCGGGTTCCACGCGACGCGGGCCAGCGCCGTGCCCTGCCGGTATTGGAGCGCGAGGGTCTCAGGAGACTGATCAGGGGGTGCGAGCGCCAGCGCCGCCATCGGATTGTGAAACACGGTCGCGACGACCTCGGGAATGTCCATCCCGAAGAGGAACGGGTAGATCCAGCCGTCGACCTTGATGCCGACGGGATCGATCAGCACCAGCGACGCGATCCGGTGCGAGGCCATCGTCGCGAGCTCGGCGGCGATCCAGCCGCCGAACGAGGCGCCCACCACGTGCACGCGCGGCAGGCGTTGGTCGTCCAGCAAGTCCATATAGTGGAAGGCGAGGTCGGAGATGTGCTCGATCCACTCGGCGGCCGGGGAGCCGCCGTGACCCGGGTGGCTCGGCGAGAGCACGGTGAACGTCTTGGCCAGCCGCTCCTGGAACTCGAGCCAGCGCCCGCCGCCGCCGGCGCCGTGCAGGAACAGCAGCGGTGGGCCGGCGCCGTCGCTGAGCATGTGGACGGACGTCCCGCGGATCGACAGCTCGCGGCGCGCCGGCGGCATCAGCCCATGAACAGGCCGCCGTTCGGCGACAGCCACTGCCCGGTCGTGAACGACGACTCGTCGGAGGCGAGGAACAGGGCGGTGGCCGCGATCTCGCGCGGCTCGCCCACGCGCCCCATCGGCGTGCGGCCCAGCACCAGCTTGCGGCTGAGGTCGGAGATGCCGGCCGTCATCGGCGTGTCGATGTAGCCGGGGCAGATCGCATTGACGCGGATCCCGCGCGACGCCACCTCGCGCGCGACGGCGCGCGTGAGGGCGAGGATGCCGCCCTTGGCCGCGCTGTAGTGCGGCACGGTCTCGAGACCCATCAGCGCGGCGACGCTGGAGAGGTTCACGATGGCCCCGGAGTTCTGGCGGCTCATGATCTTCAACGCCTCGCGCGTGCAGTAGAACGTGCCGTGCAGGTGCACGCCGATCACGTGGTGCCAGGCCTCGTCGCTCATCGACTGCGTGACGTCCCAGTGCGTCTGCACAGCCTGGCCGGACACCATCTCCATGATGCGCGCCTCGCCCTTGCGCATCGTGGCCTGGCGGTCGTCGCCGGGCCCCATGGCCACGCCCGCGTTGTTGACGAGGACGTCCAGGCGGCCGTGCTCGCGGTCGATGACGGCGAACATCGCGCGGACGGCCTGGCTGTCGGCGACGTCGGCCGCGATCGCGCGCGCGCCGGCGCCGAGCGCCTTGGCCGTGGCCTCGGCGGCTTCCTGGCGGACGTCGTTGACGACCACGCGCGCGCCCTCGTCGGCGAAGCGCTCGCAGATGGCGCGGCCGATGCCCGAGCCGCCGCCCGTGACGAGCGCCACACGATCCTTGAGCTTCATCGATGGTCCTCCCTGGCGCCGGTCATTGTAGACGGAATTCGCCGCGCGCCACCGTCACCGCGGAGCCGCCGACCTCCACGCTCTCGATGCGCTCGCGCGTGCCGCCCGCGCGGGCGAAGAGCGTGCTCGGGCGCCCCATCTCCACGCCCTGCGTGATCTGGATCTCCTGGCCCGGCTGGAGCAGGCCGTGACGCACCAGGTGGCAGGCGAGGGGGCCCGCCGCCGAGCCCGTCGCGGGATCCTCGGCGATGCCGTGGCCCGGCGCGAACATGCGCGTCTTGTAGCTCCGGCCGCTGCCCGCGAAGCACGACACGCCGGCCGGCGTCGCCCGCGCGAGCGCGGCGAGGTCGGGCGCCAGCTTCGCGACCTCGTCGGTCGAGCCGACGGTGACCAGCACGTGGGTGGGGCCGTTGACGTAGCGCTCGACCGGCAGCACGGGCTTCACGCCGCCGAGCGCGGCCACGATCGCCGCCGCGGCGGGCTCGGCGCTCACCGTGGGCAGCGGCTGGCTCATGCGACCGAAGGTGATCCGCGGCCCGTCGCGCTCGAGCACGACCGGCACGAGGCCGAGGCCCGTCTCCAGCACGACGGTCGGCAGCTGCAGCGGCGCCGCCAGCACGAAGGCGCTGCCCAGCACCGGATGGCCGGCGAATGGCAGCTCGTTGAACGGCGTGAAGATTCGAATCCTCGCGTGTCCGCCCTTGAGCGCCGGGTACACGAAGACGGTCTCCGAGAAATTCATCTCGCGCGCGATCGGCTGCAGCAGATGCTCGGGCACGAGCCGCGCGTCCGTGAACACGGCGAGCTGATTTCCCGCCAGCGGCCGATCGGTGAAGACGTCGCAGATCACATACCGGAACTCCACAGCGGCGACATTGTACGCGAGGCGAGGGAGCGGGCCGCGTTCGAGCGCCGGCTTTGCCGGCGCAATCCTGGGGGGAGGCGTCGGAGGGGGCCGTCGGGGCCCCCTCCGAAAGAAATCCTGGGGGGAGGCATCGGAGGGGACCGTCGAGGCCCCCTCCGATGCGAAGCTCAGGCCCCCTCCGAAGCGAAGCTCTAGTGCATGCGCTTGTCGTCGAACCCGTGGCTGCCCTTGATGCGCTCCTCGGTGCCGGGGATGTACTGCTTTTCCAGCTCCTGGAAGTGGGCCACGCGCGCCATGACGTGATGGCTCTCCGTGGGATGGCCGGCCTTCGCCTTCTCCAGCCGCCACTGCGCCTGCTCCTGGTCCTTGGCCAGCTCCTCCAGCGCGTTCCACGTCGCATACATGCCCGCGTGGGCGGCGAAGAGCGTGATGAAGATGAACTTGTAGCCGAGCTCGCCCAGCTCCTTGAAGGTGAGCGGGTTGCTGTCGCTCGACCACTTGAAGGACGAGGAGTAGTTGAACGAGAGCGGAAGGTCCGGGTGCGTCTTGCGCATGGCCTGCGCGAACTCGATGGCCGGCTCGCGCGAGGCGTTCGACAGCTCGGCCCACACGGAGTCCACGCCGGCGTCGGCGTACAGGCGGCCGCGCGCGATCGCCTCCTCCAGGCTGCCGCCCACCGCGCCGTAGGCGTCGGTGCGCGCGATGATGAAGAAGTCGGGGTCGAGACGGTTGCGCACGTCGACGGCGGCGCGGTATTTGCCCAGCGCCTCCTCGCGGCTCACGCACACCTTGCCGGCGATGTGGCCGCAGCGCTTCGGGAAGCGCTGGTCCTCGAGGTGGATGCCGGCCACGCCGGTCTTGATCATTTCCTGGACCGTGCGCAGGGTCGAGAGCGCGTTGCCGTAGCCGTCGTCGGCGTCGGCGATGACCGGGACGTCGACGGCGCCCGCCACCATCGAGGCGATGCGTGCGACCTCGGTCTGGGTCAGGAACCCCATGTCCGGCCACCCGTTGGCCATGGCGACCGAATACCCGCTGAGGTAGATCGCCTTGATGCCCACCTTCTCGGCGATCTGCGCGTCCAGCGGCGAGTACACGCCGCCCGTGAACACGTAGGGCTCGTCCTTCAGCAGCCGGCGGAATGCCTTCCCTTTGCTCTCGATCATCGCGTGGGTCTCCTTGGGTTTCGCTCGCCTCGGACGGCGGGGCCCCAGCCCCGCGACGTCCTACGGCTCGCCCTGCGGGTTTCGCTCGCCTCGGACGGCGGCCGTCAGGCCGAGCGCTGGAGCGCCGTCGTGCTGGCGCACCAGCGGCAGTAGGTGGTGGCGTCGAACTCGAGCGAGCAGGAGGCGCAGACCGTGGTCCCGCACTCCGCGCAAGGAGTGCGGCGATCCTGCTCGGGCGTCATTCCGCAGTGACAGGCCGTGGTCATCGTCGTCCCTCCCTCGCGTCGCGCGAGTCTCAGTGGAGCTCGAACGGCTCGGCCGCGTGCACGGCCGCCGTGTCCAGCAGCGACCCCGCGCAGGCGCGGCAGTAGGTCGCCGATTCCAGGTGAATGGCGCAGGCTCGGCAGCACGTCGTCCCGCAATCGAAGCAGCCGAACAGCTGGAGCTCGCCCGGCACCTCGTGTCCGCAACCGCATCGACCGTCCATCGTCGCCTCCGTCGGCGTCCGTGAGCATCAGCGTGAGGTTCTTGCCCTTACTGTGCCGGGGCCCGCGCGCTCCGGCAAACTCATTGTTTTTATCGGGCCTATAAAATTTCTCGATCGGAAAGATCTTTCACAGGTGGGTATAATCAGACCGTATCGGGGCGGGTGACGCCATAAGCGAGGTGAATGGGTGGAGATCGGGCAGGTCGAGGCCTTCCTCGCGGTGGGCACCTTCGGCGGCTTCCGGCGGGCCGCCGACGCCCTCCGGGTGACCCAGCCGGCCATCAGCGCCCGCATCCGGGCCCTCGAGCAGTCCCTCGGCGTCCCCCTCTTCATTCGCAGCCCGACCGGCCTCGGGCTGTCGGCGGCCGGCCGGGCCTTCCGCCCCCACGCCGAGCAGCTCCTGCACGCCGTGGCCCTGGCCCGCCAGGCCGTCCACGACCTGCGCCCGGCCAGCGGCGGCGCCCTCCAGCTCGCCGCCGCGCTCTCGATCTGCACGTACGTCCTGCCCGACGTGCTCAAGCGCTTCCAGGCCGCTCACCCCAAGGTCATGATCACGGTGCGCTCCGGCCACTCCAAGGAGGTGCTGGAGATGGTCCTGGGCGGCCAGGCCGAGATCGGTCTCGCGCGCTCGCTGCAGCATCCCGAGGTCGAGACGCTCAGCCTGCGCGACGACCCGCTGGTGCTGGTCGCCCGGCCCGACTCGCACGTCGCGCAGAGCCGGCGGGTCCGGCTGGAGGACGTGGCGGCACAGCCGCTGATCTTCTTCGACCGCGGCTCGAGCGACTGGACGCTGACCCACGGGCTTTTCCGGCGCGCCGGGCTCGTGCCCAACGTCGTCCTGGAGGTCGAGACCATCGAGACGGCCAAGCGGATGGTCGAGCGCGGTATGGGCCTCGCCTTCCTGCCGCACCTCGCGGTGGTCAACGAGATCCGCCGCCGCCGGCTGCTGAGCCTCGAGCTCAGCGATGCCGAGCCGCTCAGCCGGAGCCTCGACGTCATCCACCCGCGCCAGCGCCCGCTGAGCCACGAGGCGCTCGCGCTGCTCAAGACGCTGCGCGCCGCGGTGGGGGAGGAGGCCGACGCGCCGCCCGCGCCGCGTCGGCGCACGCGGAAGGCCGCCCGCTAGTCAGGAGCCTGTTGGAGTATCGAGGGGTGCCACGGCTTCGCCGGGGCGCCCCGAGCGTTGGAGGTCGAGGCGCGCCACGGCTTCGCCGGGGCGCGACGAGCGTGTGGGGGGTATGGGGGGCCATTTCGGGGCCCCCCATGTCACTAGGCGCGGACGACGTCGTCAGGACGAGGGGCGGTCGCGGCGGCTCAGCAGCGCGACGATCACGACCACGAGCATGCCGGCGAGCAGCGCGAGCCCACCGAACACGAGCGCCGCGGTGAGCGGGCTCCAGCCGGCCGTGCGCAGCGGCCCGCCGTGATCGGCCCAGGCCGGATCAGCGCCCAGCAGCAGCGTCGCCAGCGCCACGGCCACCTTCACACGCGGGCCCTCCTCAGCGTCCGAGCTTTTCGATGGTCGTGATGGCCAGATTGGGAGGCGTGCCTCCCAGGCTGAATCGTACCGCGTCGCCGACCTGCACGGCCTCGTAGAGCTTCGGCGAGACCGCGCGAAAGCCCATCGTCATCGCCGGCATGTAGCCGGAGATCTCCTCGTGCGTGATCACGATGACGCCGACCTCGGGCAGCACGGCCCGGACCACGCCCTCGGCGCGGTACTCGCGGGGCCCGGCGGCGGCCGCGCGCGCCTCGACGAGCTCGCGGCCCAGCCGCTCGACCTGCCGGCCCCACCAGAGGTAGCCGCCGCCGACGCCCAGGGCGAGCGCGAGATCGAGCAGCACGACGACCTTCCAGACGGCCATCAGTGCACGTGCTCGGCGGGCGGCGCGACGACCACCTTCTCCTCGTTCAGCGCCTGGACGTTCTGCAGCAGCCGCTCGGTTCCCTGCGGCGCCGCCTCGAGCGCGCGCAGATAGCCCTGCCGGTCCACCAGGAACTCGGCGTGCGGCCCCGCCGCGAAGAGGGAATAGGTCGTGACGATCTCGGCGGCGCCGTCGGTCACGACCGGGAAGAAGATGCGCGGCTCGCGGCCGAGGCGCTTGATGGCGTCGGGGGAGGCGTCCGTCGGCACGGCGATGACCTCGACGCCGAGGGGCACGAGCAGATCGTAGCGCGCGGCCAGCTCCGCGAGCCGCTGCCGCGAGCCCGGCAGCGTGTAGAGGACCACCAGGACGACGCGCGCGCCGCGATAATCGCGCAGCGCGCGCGGCGGCGTGGGTCCGACCGCGAACGCGAAGTCCGGCGCGACGAGCCGCGGGCGCTCGGGCTCGACGACGGCGCCGAGCCGGCGCGCGGCGTCCGCGGCGCCGAGCGCGCGCAGGTAGTTCACCAGGCTCCAGCGCTGCTCGGGCTCGAGGTGGCCGAAGGCCGGCATCGCGCGGCGCCCGTGCGTGATCCACCAGTAGAGATCACCCGCCGTGTGCAGCGCCGCGTGATGGGCGCGCAGATCGGGCGGCGCCGGCGAGAACGCGCGCGCCGCGGGCCCGTCGCCGGCGCCCACGGGCCCGTGGCACGCCGCGCAGTCGCGCGCGTAGAGCGCGGCGCCGGCGGCAACCGAGGCCGCCTGGTAGGGCACGGCCGGACGCTGATAGGTCGTCGGATAGGCGTCGGTCGCGAATGGCGGCAGCGCCATCACGAGGCCCGCGAGCATCAGCACGCCGCCGCCCGCGAGCAGCGGCCACCGCGCGGCGCGCAGCGCGGGCGAGCAGAGCGCGACCACCACGCCCAGCACGGCGATCTGGCTGCCGACCAGCACGAAGGGCCAGGCGTCGGGCGTGTCGCCCAGCGCGCCGACGGCCAGGCGGAACGACAGCGGCCAGTCGGGCTGCTCGTGGCGCGCCGGCGGCGAGACGCCGAGCGCGGTCACGACGCCGAGGATCGCGAGCACGCACGCGGCCTCGACGGCCACGGAGCCGGCCAGACGCCGCATGGCCGGGCGCCCGACCGTCGTGGCCTCGCCGCCGAGGGCGGGCAGCAGGCGCCGGCGCCCGAGCGCGGCCGCGGCGAGCGCCGCGAGGACGAGCGCGAGCTTGAGCACGAGCAGCCGCCCGTAGCGCGTGCCGAGGAGCGCGCCGACCGAGCCGACCT
This sequence comes from Candidatus Rokuibacteriota bacterium, assembly GCA_003220225.1. GTDB lineage: Bacteria > Methylomirabilota > Methylomirabilia > Rokubacteriales > CSP1-6 > AR12. Next base: position 58,115 of record QHRU01000046.1, on the reverse strand, counting down.
GCACCGCGGTGATCAGGATGCCGGTCGCGAGGAGCGCCGTCATCAAGATCAGCGCCGCGCGCGAGAAGCGCCGCGCGGTGAGCACCGCGTACGGCCGCGCGTCGGCGCCGGCCTCCCGGCTGGCCGCGCGCAGCAGGAGGACCAGCGCCGGCAGGGCGCCGGCCCAGACGCCGGCGGCGAGCAGGTGGCCGACGTCCGCTGCGATCGCCGCCGCCGCCGACGGCTCGACGGCGGCCGAGTGACCGGCCGCGCCGAGGGCCGCGAGGGCCAGCGCGCCCAGGATCGCCGTCTCGCCGCGCGCCGCGCGCCAGTCGACGGCCCGTCGCACGTCCAGGCGCAGGCTCACGAAGACCCCGAGGAGGAGCAGCAGTCCCTGGCGCACGAGCCACACGTGGCCGAACCGCGTCTCGAGCGCCACGCGCGCCAGCGCTCGCGGCTCGAGGGCCGCCACCACGCTCGACTCGAGTATCGCTGTCTGGTGAGCGAGGACGGCCAGGCCGGCGCCGAGCGCCAGCCAGATCAGCGCGCGCGTGAGCGCGACGACGCGCGACTCCCAGGCCAGGGCCGTCGGGCGATCAGAGCGGCCGGCGAGGAGGACGAGCGCCGCGCTGCCGACGATCAGGATGGACGCGCTCAGGTGGACGAACCGCGCGAGGAGACCGAGCTCAGTCACTCCCAGTCGAAGCTCAGCGTGATCGGCCTGGCGAAGCGTCCCGCCGCGGCGCCCACGGTCTTGACCGCCGCCGCGCCGAGGGTCAGCGTGATCTTCGTCGTGTCGTCGGGCAGCGTGACGTCGGCGCCGTAATGGAAGCCGGAGCCGCCGATCATCGGCCGCAGGCGCACCGTGCGCGCCGCGCGTTCTTCCGCTCGGATCATCGCGGTGACGGGCAGGTAGGGCACGGGCTCGCCGGTCGTCGCGTCGGCGACGAAGACCATCAGGTGGCCGGTGGGCTTCGTAGGCGCCGCGCCGTGCGCGTGACCGCCGGCGGCGCCAGGCTCGGTGTACTCCACGCGCACCCTGTACGGCCCCGCCGTCTGCTCCTGCGGCGCGCTGACCTCGTGATGATGGTGATCGCGGTCGCCGCCGTCGAGGCTCTTGATGTACGCGACGAGATCGACCAGCTCGGCGAAGGTGAGGCTGTCGCGGTAGTCGGGCATGATCGAGCGCCCGTCCGGCCCGACGAAGCCGGGGCCGGCGAGGATGACGGCATTGGGATCGACGATCGATTGCGCGAAGTACTCGGCGGGGTGGTGAGCCCCCATGCCCGTCAGCGCGGGGCCGACGTCACCGGCGCCGCCGGTCCTCGGGAAGTCGGGCTTCACCTCGTGGCACTTGTTGCACTCGAGCTTGGCGAAGAGTGCGCGGCCGGTCTTGGCATCGCCCGGCGGCAGCGTGAACTTCCAGCCGCGCGGCACGCCGCCGGCGCGGTGGAGCTCCTCCATGGTGATCGGCTTCGTCGCGGTGATCGGCGTCGGCGTCTGAGCGAGCGCGAGACCGCCGAGACCCAGGACGATGGCGAGCGCGGCAACGAGGCGAGCCACGGACACGATGATAAACCCGGCGCTCAGCGCAGACGGAACTCGACCGGCAGCTCCACCCAGATCGCGACGGCCTCGGCGCCGCGGCGCGCGGGCTCGAATCGCCAGCGGCGCACGGCGTCGGCCGCCGCTCGGTCGAGATCGGGATGCCCGGCCGATTGCTTCACGACGACCTCACCGACGCGTCCCGCGGCGTCGACGAACACCGTGAGCAGTGCCGTGCCCTCGATGCCGAGCCGTCGCGCCGTCGCCGGATACGAGGGCGTGATCTGGTAGCCGCCGCGTGGAATCGCCATGCGCGTGAGAGCGCCGGGCGTCCCGGCCGCGGGGCCGGGCGGCAGCGCCGCCACCGCCGGTCCCGGATCCTGTCGCGAGGACGCGGTCACCGGCGCGTTCCCGCCGACGAGCGTTTCGTCTGGCACCGATGGCGTCGACGCAGCAGATGGCGCTGCGATCGCGCCGGGGGGGGTCTCATCGGCTACGACGATCGTCGGCTCGGCTTGTGCCGGCGGCTCGGAGGCTTCGCGCTCGATTGACGGTTCGATCTTCGCCGCGCTATCAGATCGCGCGCGCTCGGCTCGACTCGTCGATGGCTGCGGCCTGGCGAGCGGACGGGGCGGTGTGACGAGCCGCGGAGTCGCGATGGCCGGTGCCGCGGGCTGACTCACGATGAGGTCGGTGACGATGAGACCCGTCCGCGGCCGGGGTGTCCACGCAGGGGCCAGGCTCAGCGCGCCGTACACGAGGACGTGCAGCAGGGCCGAGGCCGCCAGGGCGGCCGCGCGGAACACGATTCCGGTCAACACGGTCGTATGGTATTACCTCGCGCGCATGGTAATCGCAAGCGGGCTTCACCGCGCTGCCGGCGTGGCGGCCGGGCTGGCCTGGCGATTCTGATCGCCGCGGAACCGGAGAGACAACCCGCCGGTTCCCGCGGTACAGTGTCGGCCATGGTGCGCCCGCTCCTCGCCTCGTTGGTGGCCGCGGCCGCGCTCCTGCTGTCTGCGGGCGCGGCTGGGGCGCACACGGGCGCGGCCGGACCCGAGATCGCCACGGCTCCCGTCGCCACGCCAATCGTCCTGCCTGCCGTGGATCTTCGCGCCGCCGTTCCCGCGTCGGCGACCGTGCCAGCGCTCGTGGCGGCCGTGGTCGCGCTGGCCGTCTGCGGCTCGCGGCGGCGCCTGGCTCTGGCGCTCGCGCTGCTCTCGGCCGTCGTCGGCGTCGACGCCGCGGTCCATTCCGTGCACCACCTCAACGATCCCGGCGCGGCCGCCACCTGCGTGCTCGCGTCCGGCACCACGCACGCGCCCGCCGTCCTGAGCGATGGTGTCATCGTTGCCGTCGCGCCGACGCTGGTGCGCGACGCCTACGCCGACGTTGCCGCGCTTCGCGCCGACGTCCGCTCCTCGCGTCCCGATCGCGGACGCGCGCCTCCGTCCTCCGCCGCCTGAGCGTTCGCGCAGCTCAGAACGACTCTCGCATCCAGGAGGACGCCCATGCGTTCAAAGCATGTCACGTTCGTGGTGTCACTGATCGCGGCCCTCGCGGCGATGGCCGGCACGGCCGGGGCCCATGGAATGGCCGGCAAGCGGTTCTTCCCCGCGACCCTCGGCATCGACGATCCCTTCGTCGCCGACGAGCTGTCGCTGCCGACGGTGTCCAGCATCAAGCTGCGTGGCGAGGGCGACCAGCCGCCGACGCGCGCGACCGACATCTCGGGTGAGTTCTCGAAACGGCTCAGTCCCAATCTCGGCTTCAGCCTCGGCGGCGACTGGCGGCTGCTCGACCCCGATCACAGCAAGACGGTGACCGGCTTCGACAATCTCGAGGTCGCGCTGAAGTACGTCTTCTTCAGAAGTGACCCGCACGAGATGTTGCTGTCCACCGGCATCTCCTGGGACGTCGGCGGCACGGGCTATAGCAAGGTCGGCGCCGAGGGGTTCGACACGATCACGCCCGCGCTCTTCTTCGGCAAGGGCTTCGGCGACCTGCCCGACGCGCTCGACCTCGTGAAGCCGGTGGCGGTGACGGGCACGTTCGGCGTGTCGATCCCCACGCGGCACGCGACCAAGCACTTCAATCTCGACGAGGACGGCAACGTCGAGGTCGAGCGTGAGGTCAACGCGAGTGCCGCGAAGTGGGGCTTCACGGTCCAGTACAATCTCCAATATCTCCAGTCCTATGTGCGCGACGTCGGCCTGCCCGCGCCGCTCAACCGCATGATCCCGATCGTGGAGTTCGTCATGCAGACGCCGCTCGACGATCCGAAAAATGCCGGCCGTACGACGGGGACGGTCAATCCCGGCATCATCTGGTTCGGCCGGTATCTTCAGCTCGGCCTCGAGGCCGTGATTCCCGTCAACGAGCGCAGCGGCAAGAACGTCGGCGTGATCGGCCAGATCCACTTCTATCTCGACGACATCGCGCCGCAGATCTTCTCGTGGACACCGTTTCACGGCGTGCTCGGTCCCACGCAGCCGCGATAGGTGTGCTCGCCGGCGCCGCGCTGGCCCTCGCGGTCGGCGCGGCGTGGGCGCACGCCTTTCCTGATCACTCGGAGCCGCGTGTCGGATCCACGGTGGATGCACCGCCCGCGGCCATCCGGATCTGGTTCGACGGGCAGATCGAGCCCGTGTTCAGCACCATCCGCGTGGAGAACGCGGACAAGCGACGCGTGGACCAGGGTGATGGCGGCGTCGATCCGGGCGACAACCGGGTGCTTCAAGTGAGGGTCCCGCCGCTGCCGTCCGGGCGCTACCGTGTCTACTGGAGCGTCGTCGCCCGCGACGGCCATCGGACGGAGGGAGACTTCCCGTTCCGGATCAAGTGACGCCGGCCGTCGCGATGCTCGTGCGGTGGATCGCGCTCGGCGCGCTCGCCGGCCTCGTCGGCGGTCTCGCGATCGAGGTCTTGGTGCTGCGCGCGGACGACGTCGCTCCCTCCCCGGTGCGTCGTCGCCTCCGTGGCTGGACCGTCGTGTGCCTCTGCATGCTGGCGCTGACGTCCGTGGCGGACCTCGTGCTGCGGGCGCGAACGCTGGCCGGCGGCGACCTCGCGCAGTCCGTGCGAGCGGTGCCGCTCGTGCTGTCGCGCACGCACTTCGGCACGATCTGGAGCGCTCGCAGTCTCGCTCTCGTTGCGTCGCTCTCGACCGCAACGATCGGGACGCGTCGCGCGCGGGTCGTCGCGCTGGCGCTGGCCGGCGCCATTGCGCTCACGACCGCGCTGAGCGGCCACGCCGCCGACTGGGGCGATGTCACGCCGAGCGTCCTGCTGGACTGGATCCATGTGCTCGCGGCGTCGCTCTGGATCGGCGGCGTCGTCGCGCTCGCGCTCGTGGCGTTCGGTCCGGGGTCGGCGCTGGCGCCTTCATCGGTCACGCATATCTGCGCGAGGTTCTCGCGGCTCGCCGGCTGGTCGCTGGCGGCGGTCGTCCTGACGGGCGTCTACAACGCGTGGGTGCAGCTGCCGGACGTGGCGGCGCTTCGCGACACCCCGTACGGTCGGGTCCTGCTCGCGAAGCTGGCGCTCGTCGTCGTGCTCGTGCTGCTCGGCGGGACCAATCGCTACGCGCTCCTCCCGCGTCTCACGGGCCTGCCCGCGCGCGGTCTCGTCGCGCGCGGCGTCCGGCGTTGCCGGCTTGCGCTCTTCGGTCCGGCGCGCGTGTCCCCGTCGCGGCTCGTGACCGTGGTGGCCTGCGAAGCCGCGCTCGGCGCGGCCGTGCTCGGCCTCACGGCGGTGCTCGGCGAGACGACGCCGGCACGCCACGCGGGGCACGTCGCTCACGTCGCCGACGTGAACGGCGGGCGCGATCCGATCCGCGCGACGATGGAGCAGCTCCACGAGGCGGGCGGCGTGCCGCGCGGCTGGGTGTTTCGGCTGCCCTCTGGCAATCCGCGGCGGGGGCGAGATGTGTTCGTGCGGCTCGAGTGCTTCCGCTGTCACCGGCTCCGTGGTGAGTCCTATCCGCCGCCGTCCGGCGCCGGGCCCGAGCTCACCGGCATCGGCGGACACCATCCGCGGAGCTACATCGCGGAATCGATCCTCGATCCCAACGCCGTCATCATCGAGGGCCCCGGCTACACGGGGCCGGACGGACGCTCGACGATGCCCGACTATCGCGACGTATTGAGCGTCGCCGACCTGCTGGACCTCGTCGCCTATCTCGAAACGCAAGGCGGGGTGCATCGGCATCGCCCGTAATGGAGTAGAGTTTGTCCGTGATCCAGCGTTGCCTCTGCGCCGTCGTGCTCGCGCTCACCATCGGTCCGGCGTCCGCCGCCCCCCACGGCGTCCTCGAACGGACGGAGCCGCGCGCCGGCGCCAGCGTGAAGCCGCTGCCCGCGCAGGTGCGGCTCTGGTTCACGGGCGCGCTCGAGCCGGCGTACAGCCGTGTGCAGGTCCTCGACGCCGCCGGCCATCGGAGGGATCTCGGCGACGACGCGGTCGATCCGGCGAACCGCGCGCTGCTCCGCGTGTCGGTACCCGCGCTCCCGCCCGGGCCGTACCGCGTGGTGTGGCGCGTGCTGTCGGTGGACAGTCACCTCACGGAGGGGGAGTTCTCCTTCCGCGTCATCCCGTGAGTCTCCGCGCGATCTTCTTCGACGCCGGCAACACGCTGGTCCGCATCGACTACGCGGCCATCGCCGCGGCGCTCGCCGCGCGGGGCGTGTCGACGACGCCCGACGACCTCATGCGCGCGGAGTGGCGGGCGCGCGTGCGGCTGGACGCCGACGTGTTCGCGACGGGCGAGCTCGCGTCCACCGAGACGCGCACGACGCACAGCCGCTACCTCGCGTACGTGCTCGAGGGCATCGGCATCACCGACGCGGAGCTCGTGGGCGCCATGGACGAGTGGCGCCGCGGCTACAACCAGCCGCTCGGCCTCTGGACGGCGCCCGAGCCGGAGGCCGTGCCCGCGCTGACGCTGGCGCGGGATTCCGGGCTGCGCACGGGCGTGATCTCGAACTCCAACGGCATGATCCGGCGCATCCTCGAGCGGCTCGATCTCCTGCCGCTCGTCGACTTCGCGCTCGACTCCCAGGAGGAAGGCGTCGAGAAGCCGCAGCCGGCGATCTTCGAGCGCGCGCTCGCGCGGGCCGGCGTGACCGCGGGCGAGGCGGCGTACGTCGGCGATCTCTACTCCATCGACGTCCTCGGCGCTCGCCGCGTCGGTATGACGGGCGTGCTCCTCGATCCCGGCAGGTGCTGGGGCGCGCGCGACTGTCCGTGCGCGCCCACCGTGCTGGACGCCGTCAAGCGGTTGCTCGCATGTACCTGAGCCGCGAGCTCTGGCGCTTCACGGCCGGCGTGCGCTGGCGCATCGCGTGGGCGGTGCTGATCGGCCTCGCCGCCGTCGTCGCCGGCATCGCGCGTCTCGCGCTGCTCGGCTGGCTCCTGGCGCGCGTGCTGGCGGGGCCGACGCTGCCCTCGCTGCTGCTCGCCGTCGGGCTGGTCGCTGCCGTGACCGTGCTCCGCGGCGCGCTCGAGTACTACCGGACGATGGTGGCGCACCACACCGCCGCCCTCGTGCAGGCGACGCTGCGGCGCACGCTCTATGCGCACATCACCGCCCTCGGGCCGGCCCACTTCGGCCGCTCCCGCACGGGCGACGTCGTGCTGTCGATGGTCGAGGGCATCCAGCAGCTCGAGGTCTACTTCGGCCAGTACCTGCCGCAGCTCGCGGTGGCGTGCCTGACACCCGTGCTCATCTTCGCCTTCGTCGCCTTCATCGATCTGCCGGTGGCCCTGGTCACGCTCGTCGCCGCGCTGGTGACGCTCGGGGCGCCGGTGCTCTGGCATCGCCGCGAGAGCCTGCACAGCCTCGCCCGCAGCAAGGCGTACGCCGCCTACGGCGCCGAGTTCCTCGACACGCTGCAGGGCCTGGCGACGCTCAAAGCCTTCGGCCAGAGCGCGGCGCGCCGCCGGCTGCTCGAAGACAAGGGCCGCGCGCTCTTCCAGAGCACGATGTGGGTGCTCGGCTCCAACGTGCTCACGCGCGGCATCGCCGACACGGGCATCGCCGTCGGCGCGGTGGCGGCGCTCGCCCTCGGCGTCTACCGCGTCCACACGGGCGCCATGGGGCTGCCGAGCCTGCTCGTCATCCTCATGCTCGGCGTCGAGGTGTTCCGGCCTCTGCGCGAGCTGCGCGTCGTGTTGCACCAGGGCATGCTCGGCACCTCCGCCGCGCACGGGATCCTCGCGATCCTGCGCGCCGCGCCCGAGGTGCGCGAGCGGGACAACGGCGCGGGGCGGGTCGGCACGCTCACGCCGAGCGTCGCCTTCGAGGAGGTGACGTTCGCCTATCCCGGCGGTCGCGGAGCCGCCCACGAGCGGTTGAGCTTCTCCGTCGCGCCCGGCGAGCGGATCGGGCTCGTGGGACCGAGCGGCTCGGGCAAGTCCACCGTCGCGCGGCTGCTGCTGCGCTTCTACGATCCCCAGCGCGGCCGGATCCTGATCGGCGGCCGCGACGTGCGCGAGCTGAGCCTCGACGACCTCCGCGCGCAGGTCGCGATCGTGCACCAGGACACCTATCTGTTCCACGGGACGGTCGAGGACAATCTCCGGATCGGCAAGCCCGGCGCCACCCCTGACGAGCTGCGCACCGCCGCGCGCGCGGCCAACGCCGACGAGTTCATCGCGCGGCTGCCGCAGGGCTATCAGACCGTGGTCGGCGAGCGCGGCATCCGGTTGTCGGGCGGTCAGCGCCAGCGCATCGCCATCGCCCGCGCGCTCCTGCGCGACGCGCCGATCCTGATCCTCGACGAGGCGCTCTCCGCGGTGGACGCCGAGAACGAGGCGATCATCCAGCAGGCGCTCGACCGGCTGATGGAGGGCCGCACGACGCTGGTCTTCGCGCATCGCCTCTCGAGCGTGGTGAGCGCCGACCGCATCCTGGTGCTGGAGGCCGGGCGGGTCGTCGAGACCGGCACGCACCGCGAGCTGATGATGCGGCGCGGGGCCTACGCGCGCCTCATGGCGGCGCAGGCGGAAGACGGCGCGGCGCCGGCGGCGGACGCGGCGCTCCAGCCGGCGGAGGCGGCGGTGGCGTCGTCGGAGGACGGCGCGGCGCCGCCGCGCGCCCCCGAGCCCGTGGCGGCGCTCGGCTGGCCGCGCGCGATCCCGATCTTGCTCGCGATGGTGCGTCACTACCGGCTGCGGCTGCTTGTGACCTTCGGGCTCGGGATCGCGCGCGTGGCCGCGCTGATCGGCGTCGGGGTGCTCAGCGCGCTCACGGTGCGCGCGGTCAACCGCGGCGAGCCCGTCACCGGCCTGCTGGTGACGCTGGCCATCGCGGCGCCGCTGTCGGGCGTGCTGCACTGGGCCGAGTCGTGGCTCGCCCACGACATGGCCTATCGCCTGCTCGCGGATCTGAGACGGGCGCTCTTCCGCAAGCTCGACGCGCTCGCGCCCGCTTACATGGTGCAGCACCGCAGCGGCGATCTCGTGAGCGTGGCCACGCACGACGTCGAGCTGATCGAGTACTTCTTCGCCCACACGATCACGCCGGCCTTCGTGGCCGTGCTGGTGCCGCTGGCCGTGCTCGGCACCCTCGCCGCGTTCGGCTGGCCGATGGCCGTCGCCGTGCTGCCGTTCCTGGTCTACGCGGCGCTGAGCCCGGTCCTCGGCCGGGCCCGCATCGATCGACTCGGCGCCCGCGCGCGCACCATCTCCGGTGACCTCAACGCCCACGCCGTGGACTCGATCCAGGGCCTGACCGAGATCATCGCCTTCCAGCACGTGCGGGCGCGCGGCGAAGAGTTCGCGGCGAAGGCGCGCGACTACCTGGGCGCGCGGATGCCGTTCCTGCGCGACCTCACGCTGCAGAGCGCGCTGCACGAGGTCGTCACCGGGCTCGGCGGGCTCGCCGTGCTCGCCGCCGGCGGCCTGCTCGCCATTCACGGGCGGCTCGACCCGGCGATCCTGCCCGTCATGACGCTGCTCGCGATGTCGGCCTTCGTGCCCGTCTGGGAGATCGCGCAGGTCGGCCGCCAGCTCGCCGACACGCTCGGCGCCACGCGCCGCTTCCACGCGATCGACACGGCGCCGGTGGCGGTGCAGGACGGGCCGGGCGTCGCCGCGACGCGCGCGGGCGCGGCCGCGCTGGAGATGGACGGCGTGACATTCACGTATCCCGGGCGCTCGCGGCCCGCGCTGGCCGACGTGCGCCTCGTCATCCCCGCCGGCAGCACGGTGGCGCTCGTCGGACCCTCGGGCGCGGGCAAGACGACGATCGCGCACCTCTTCCTGCGCTTCTGGGATCCCGACAAAGGCGGCGCGCGCCTCGACGGCCACGACCTGCGCGACTATCGCCTGGACGACCTGCGCCGGCGCGTCGCGCTGGTCGCGCAGGACACCTATCTCTTCAACGACTCGTTGCGCAACAACGTGCTGATGGCGCGGCCGGGCGCCACGGGCGCGGAGGTGGAGGCGGCGGTCGAGCGCGCGGCGCTCGCCGAGTTCGTCGCCTCCCTGCCGGAGGGGCTCGACACCGTCGTGGGCGAGCGCGGGACGCGGCTGTCGGGCGGCCAGCGCCAGCGCGTCGCCATCGCGCGCGCGTTCCTGAAGGACGCGCCGGTCCTGATCCTCGACGAGGCGACGTCGCACCTGGACGCGGTCAGCGAGGCGAGCGTGCGGGCGGCGCTCGATCGGCTCAAGCAGGACCGCACCACGCTCGTCATCGCGCACCGCCTGTCCACCGTGCGCGGCGCCGACACCATCGTCGTCCTCGACCACGGCCGCGTGATCGAATCCGGCTCGCACGCCGAGCTGCTGGGCCGGCGCGGGCTCTATGCGCGCCTGATCGCCGCGCAGCTGTCGGCCGTCAGCCCGGGGTGACCCGCCGCGTCTTGCCGTCGAGCCACGCGAGGAACTCCGCCGCGTCGGTGAAGATCAGGTCGGCCTGAGCCTCCTGCAGCTCCGCGACGCGCGCGCCGTAAGCCCAGGCCGCGCCCGCCGCGATCACGCCGGCCTCGTGGGCTGCGCGCATGTCGGACGCGCCGTCGCCGACGTAGACGGCGTCTTCCGGCCTCAGACGCCAGCGCTCGAGCAGCCGCCGGATGGCCGGCGCCTTGACCACGCCCTCGGGGGACCCCGGCTCGACCGCGTCGAACGCATCGTCGAGCCCGAAGTGACGCAACGACATCGCGGCCGTGACGTGCGATTTCCCGGTCACGAGGCCCGTCGGGATCCGGCGCTCGCGGAGCAGGGCGAGGGCCGCGCCGAGCTCCGGAATGACGGTCGGACACGTCGGCAGCAGCCGCTCGTACTCCTCGAAGTATCCGGGGAGGGCGCTCTGCCAGGTCTCGGGCAGCACGCGCCGCATCATCCCGTCTTCGCTGGGGCCGAACAGGGCGTGGATCTCGGCGTCGCTGAGCGGTGTGGCGCCCGCGCGCTGCAGCGCGCGCCGGAACGCCAGATAGCAGACCGCGAGCGTGTTCACCAGCGTTCCATCCAGGTCGAACAGCACGGCCGCGAGCACTACGACGGCAGCGTGACGAACGGGTAGCGGCGGAGCGCGTCGTAGATGACGCGCTTCATGTCCTCGATCTCGCGCTCGGTCTTGGCCTCGAAGCGCAGCGTCAGGTACGGGTTGGTGTTGGACGCGCGCACGAGGCCCCAGCCGCCGCCGGGAAAGAGCACGCGCGCGCCGTCGATGTCGATGGTCTCGTAGCGCGCCTTGAGGTCGCGGGCGAGCTCCTCGATCACCTTGAACTTCTCGCCGTCGGGGCAGGGCGCCTTCAGCTCGGGGGTGGCGTACAGGTGCGGCACGGAGTCGAAGAGCGTCGACACGGGACCCCGGTGGCGCGCGGCGATCTCCGCCACCTTGCACGCGGCGAGGATTCCGTCGTCGACGCCGTAGTAGCCCTCGGCGAAGAACATGTGACCGCTCACTTCGCCGCCGAGCAGGATCCCCTCCTCGCGCATCTTGCGCTTGAGGTGCGAGTGGCCGGTCTTCCACATGACGGGCACGCCGCCGTGCTTGCGGATGTCGTCCACGAGCACCTGCGAGGACTTCACGTCGAAGACGATCTTGGCGCCGGGATGGCGCGTCAGCAGATCGCGCGCGAGCAGGACGAGGACCAGGTCCGCTTCGTGGCGGCGCCCGCGCTCGTCGATCACGCCGACGCGGTCGGCGTCGCCGTCCCACGCCAGCCCGAGGTCCGCGCCGGCCTCCACGACCTTCTGCTGGAGGTCGACGACGTTCTCGGGGTCCTCGGGGTCGGGCAGGTGATTCGGGAAGCGGCCGTCCGACTCGCAGTGCAGCTCGATCACCTCGCAGCCGAGTCGGCGCAGCAGCGGCGGCCCGTACACGCCCGCGATGCCGTTGCCCGCGTCGGCCACGACCTTGCGCGGGCGCTCGAGCCGCACGATCCTGGCGATGGTCTCGAAGTAGTCGTCGCGCGGGCTCCTCGTGGTGAGCCCGCCGGCGCCGCTGGCGAAGGCGCCGCGCTCGATCGTCTCGCGCAGCCCCTGGATCTCCTCCTCGGTGAGCGGCGCGGCGCCGGGATGCACCATCTTCACGCCGTTGTACTCGACGGGATTGTGGCTGCCGGTGATGTTGGCGCCGCCGTCGAGCTTCCAGTGCGCGGTGGCGAAATACAGCATGGGCGTGGTGACGGTGCCGATGTCCACCACGTCGATGCCGGCCGCGCGCGCGCCCTCGACGAAGCCGGCCTTGAGGCCGGTGGACGACTCGCGGTTGTCCTGGCCTACCGCGATCGTGCGCCCGCCGTTGTTGCGGATCAGCGTGCCGTACGCGCGGCCGACGAGGCGGAAGACCTCGGGATTGATGTCGGAGCCGACGCGCCCGCGGACGTCATAGGCGCGGAAGATGTGCGGATTGAGCATGGGTCCTTTTCGCCGAGCGTACCACGGCGTGCGATGATGTCGCCCGCGCGAGGAGGCGACGCATGGGTCGGGAATTCGTCCTGGTGCACGGCATGAGCCACGGCGCGTGGGCGTGGGAGCCGCTGGCACGCCGGCTGGAGACGAACGGCCACCACGTGGTGGCCATGGATCTCCCGGGCCACGGGCGGCGCGCGCACGAGCGCGGACGCGCGTCCGTCGAGACGTACGCGCGGGCGGTGGCCGACGCGATGATCCAGGCCGGCATCGCGCGCGGCATCGTGGTCGGCCACAGCATGGGCGGCGTGGTCATCCCCAAGGTCGCGGAGCTGGTGCCGGCGCGCGTGGCGCACCTCGTCTTCCTCGCCGCCGTGGTGCTGCGCGACGGCGAGAGCCTGCTCGGCACGCAGATCCCGCAGCCCGCCCGTCCGCTGCTGGAAGGCCTCGCCCGCGCGGGCGGCGGCGCCGTGCAGTACCCGGCGACGATGGAGTGGGCGCGCTGGATCGGCGACCTGCCGCCCGGCGACGCGCGGGTGGTGGATTCGCTGACGCGGATGACGCCGCAGCCGATCCGACCCTGGACGGAGCGCGTCAGCATGCAGCGCTTCTACGCGATGGACGTGCCGTGCACCTACGTGCGCTGCCAGCGGGACGCGGCGGTGGCGCCGGCGCGCGCGGCCCAGTACGCGGCGCGGCTGGGCGTCACGCCGGTCGACATCGACTGCGCCCACTCGCCCGTGCTGTCGGCGCTCGACGACCTGGTCAAGATTCTCGAGAAGATTCCTACGCAGGGCGAGCCGCAAGACGTCGTGGGGCTGGGGCCCCCCCGTCTGAGGCGAGGAGCCGGACGATGAACGAGACGGAGCTCAAGCAGAAGACCCGCGACACCGCGCGCAAGCTCTTCCACACGCTCAAGGGCGGCGCCGGCTACGAGCAGTGGAAGAAGTTCGACAAGGACCTCGCCCGCCAGCTCTCCATGTTCTTCGCGGGCGCCCTCTACAGCCGCGAGGTGATCTCGCAGAAGCAGCGCGAGCTGTGCGCGGTGGCCTCGCTCACCGTGCTCGATCGCCACAACGAGCTGCGCGCGCACATCCACGCCGCGCTCAACGTCGGCGCCACGCGGCAGGAGGTGGCCGAGGTCATCTTCCAGCAGGTGACCTACGGCGGCATGCCCGTCGTGGTCGAGGCGCTCGACGTCTACGCGAAGGTGCTCGGGGAGCGCGGCGAGCCGTTTCCGGCCGAGGAGAGCGCCGCCCGATGACGACGGCGCTCGACCCGGCGACGCTCGAGCGCGCGCTCGCGGCCGCCACCGAGGCCGCGCGCGCGGCCGGCGCCCTGGCGATGAAGTACTACACGACCGGCTTCGAGGTGACCATCAAGCCCGACGACACGCCGGTGACCCAGGCGGACCGCGAGGCCGAGGAGGCGATCGTGGCCACGCTCGGCCGCGCGTTTCCCGACTGGGGCTTCCTCGGCGAGGAGTTCGGCGCCAAGGGCGCCACGGACATCCGCTGGATCATCGATCCGATCGACGGCACCAAGAACTTCGTGCGCCGGATCCCGGTGTGGGCGACGCTGCTCGCGCTCGAGGCGCACGGTGAGATCGTCGCCGGCGTGATCCTCAATCCCGTGACGGGCGAGCTGTACGCCGCGCGCAAGGGGGGCGGCGCGCGGCTGAACGGCCGGCGCGTCAGCGTCTCGAGCATCGGCGACATGTGGTCGGCGACGTTCCTGCACGCGGGGCTGCGCCTCTATCGCAAGGCCGGCGTGTGGGACGGCATCGTGCGGCTGGTCGATGCCACCGAGCGCCAGCGCGGCTTCGGCGACTACCTCGGCTACGCGCTCGTCACCGAGGGCAAGGCGGAGATGTACGTCGAGGTCGACGTCAAGCCGTGGGACCTCGCGCCGTGCAAGATCGTCGTCGAGGAGGCGGGCGGGCGCTTCACCGATTTCGCCGGCCAGCCGACGATCTACTCCGGCAACGCGCTGGCCAGCAACGGCCGCCTGCACGAGGCCGCGCTCGCGCTGCTCGCCGGGCGGTGAGTCGCGCCGTGGCGAGCGCGACGCTCGCCATCCATCCCGGTGCGCTCGGCGACGTGCTGCTCGCGATTCCCGCCCTCCGCGCGCTGAGAGCCGCCGGCGCGCGGCTGACGCTCGCCGCCCAGCCCCGGATCGCCTCGCTGCTGGTCGCGCTCGACGAGACCGACGACGGCTGTGACTTCGAGTCGCTGCGCCTGGATGCGCTGTTCGCCGGCGAGCGCGGCGCGCGGCTGCCGGCGGTGGAGCGCGTCGTCTGCTGGTTCGGCGCGCGCGATCCCGACTTCGCGCGGCGGCTGGCGGCGATCAGCCCCGGGGCGATCGTCGCGGCGTCAGTTGACCGAGGGGGGCTGACGCCCCCCTCGGACACCCCCGGCGCGCCGGGGCGTGACGTGTGGCGGCATCTGCTGGCGACGACCGGCGACGCGCGCGAGCGGCGCGACGTCGCGCGCGTGAGCGATACCCTCGTCGCCGAAGGCCGCGCGACGCTCGCCGGCGCCGGCTCGGACGGCGCGCGACGCGTCGTCGTCGTGCATCCGGGCGCGGGCTCGGCCGCCAAGCGCTGGCCGGCGGCGGCGTTCGCGGAGGCGCTGGCGCCGCTCGCCGCGCGACGCGACGTCGAGATCATGGTGCACGAGGGCCCCGCCGACGCCGAGCCGGCGGCGCGCCTGCTGCGGCTCGTGCCGTCGGCGCGCCGGCTGCGTGAGCCGTCCCTGCCCGCGCTCGCGGGTGTCCTGGCGAGGTGCGCGGCGTACGTGGGCAACGATTCGGGAGTGAGTCATCTGGCGGCGGCCGTCGGCGCGCCGGCGCTGCTGCTCTTCGCGGCGGCCAACCTCGGGTGGCGGCCGTGGGCGCACGCGGCGCGCGTGCTGACGGTGTCCCTCGAGCGTGCCGAGGCGGGGGATGTCAGCGAGGTGCGGGGCGCGCTGGACGCGATACTCGGATGAAGCGGTCGGCTCGGTGGTCGACGCTCGCGGCCGGCGGCGTCGTCATCGCCGCCGGCTTCGCGATCGCGCTCGTCGAATTACTGCGCTTCCCGAGAGGATCGGTCTGGGTCGTCGTCGGCGCCGCGGCGTTGCTCCTCTTCCTCCTCCGCGTCGTCGGGCGACCTTAGGACCTCGTTCGCTTCACGCAGCAGCTCGTTTGCCGCCGCGTTCAGGTCGGACATCTCTCGGAGCCTGAGCTCGTACCAGGTGTCCATGTCCATGGCCTGTGCCCTATCCGGTGCTGCCTTCGCACCTGCCGGTCGGTTTGAGCGACCGTCCCCCCCAGCGGGGACATCACCTTGGGCCAACGGAGATAGCAGCGGACGTGCCAGACGCGCGGTATCGGGAAACCGCGGACTTACGAGCGATGCGCATCGGTGCCCGACGGCGCCGCGCCCGACGCCGTCGGGCACGTTGCCCGTTGAACGTGGGGGGCCCCGAAATGGCCCCCCACACCCCCCAACGCTCGGAGCGCCCCGGGAAACCCGTGGCGCTCCTCGATCACGCGCGAGCGGCCCCGAAATGGCCCCCCACCAAGCTGTCGCGCGCGTCGATCAATCGAATATCAAGAGGAGCAGGACGTGCGTGGGCACGTAGACGATCAGGGGGAAGAGGACGAGGACCAGGGCGAGATAGACCCGCGGATGCAATCGCCGCTGCGGCCGCGCGCCGGGCCCGAACACCCAGTTGATGTTCTCTCGGGGATCGGTCACGGCGTACGTCAGCGGCAGGATCACCCACGCCAGTGCCGTCTGCGCCGGCAGCGCGCGCGGGTCGTAGCCGAGCGTGTAGAGCATCCAGAGGAGGACGGCCGGCAGGGGAATGTGGAACAGCGAGAGGCCCCGGATCCAGAGCGGAATCTTACCGTCGAACATGTAGTCGGCGAGGGCGGAGACGCGCACGCCCGCGAGGAGCCGGGCAAAGAAGCTGAGGTTCCAGAGCACCTCGGGGAGCAGCACGCCGACGGCCATCATACTCGCCAGTAGCCGACTCTCTTCCCACAGGGCGATTCCGGTGACGATCAGCGCGATGTCGGAGAACCAGAGGAAGTTGGCCAGTCCGTAGTGCGCGAGGTACACGGGGACGATGGTCGCCACCATCAGCGTGTAGGCGATCGTGAGCCAGAGCGGGATCACGCCGACGGGACGCCGCGGTCTATGACGCCATCTCGCGCATGGACTCCCAGTCGGGCTCTGCCGCCGTCGCGAACCCGGCGCACGCGAGCGAGCGGATCGTGACCTGGCCGCGCTCGATGCGCAGCCGCACCGGATCGCCCGGTGCGTAGAGGTCCGGATGCGCCTCGAGGAAGCGTCGCTGCTCGGCGGCCGGGCGCCCGGCCATGCCGTTGACGTAGTGGTGTCCGTTCTTCTCGACGTGGGTGAGGCCGAGGAGAGACACGAGCGCGAGATCGTGTTGAAGCGCGATCCCGGCCTGCTGCGTGAGGTCCTCGCCCGACATGAAGAGCTCGGCGCGGCCGGCCGCCGCGTTCCACAGCTCGCAGCGCGCCCGGTTGAGGATCGACTTGTAGAGGCCCTTGCACGTCTTGCTCGACACGCCGCGGTAGCCGGCGTTGCGTGCCTCGGGGAAGGCGTCGAGGTCCCCGTCGGACTCGTCGATGATGACGGGCCGCTTCGCCGCCAGCGCGCTCACGTCGTGGATGAGCGCGACCTTGCGCGCGATCGGCTGCTCGATGAAGAGGACCGCGTTCACGAGCCGGCGCAGCGCCGGCGTCCGCTCCATCCGATTCCACAGCTCGAGCGTCGCCGCGACGCTCTCGTACTGCTCGTTGCCGTCGAGGGTGACGTGGTAGGGCTCGGCGAGGCGGTCGAGCACGGCGGCGATCGCGCCGAGCCGCGCCACGTCGGCGACGGGGTCGCCCGCGACCTTCAGCTTGAAGTAGGCGTGGCCGTAGGCCGCGACGACCTCCTCGAGCGTCTCCGGCAGCCCGTCGCCCACGCGCTCCCGCCGATCGGCGGCCGTGATGGGATCCACGAGGCCGACGGTGTGACGGATGTGCAGCCGCTCGGCCGGGCGCAGGCGCGCGAGGAAGGCGGTCACGTCGAAGGCCGCGAACTCGGGCAGGAAGTGCGCGGGATCGATGCCGGGGAGGTTCGCGCGGATGGCTTCGGCGAGCGACATGCCGTGCAGCGAGGCGAGAGCGTCGAGCACCGCGCGGTCGAGCAGGGCCGGGCCGAAGCCCGCGACGAGGGGGTTGAGACCGCGGCGCGCGCCCTCGGCGATCTGGAAGTGGTGGCTTTCGGCGAAGAGCCCGAAGGCGGTGTGGGCGATGCGGCCCTCGAGGTAGAGCGCTTTCGCCAGGCGCAGGGCGCTGCGCAGCTGCTCGGCGTTGTCGGCGTTCGAGAGCGCGGGGTCCTTGTCGAACCACTTCGGCGCCAGCATCTCGGCGGCCTGGCCCCACGCGCTGCGCCCGTCCTCGAGCGTGACACGCACGCGCGCGTAGGCCTCGGTCGCCTCGGTCAGCGTGACGGCGCCGAAGCGGAAGGGCAGGCGCAGGCGCACGTCGCGCTCGCGCAGGATCACCTCGCGGACGCGGAGGAGCGGCGCGCTCAGCGCAGGCGCCTCACCGGCCGGGCTTGGCCCAGATGTCGCGGTCGTGCATGAGCTTGATCTGGCGACGGATCACGTTGCGGTATTCCGCGTGCTTCATGGGCGCGCGCTTGAGGTAGAGGTTCTTCGGGTAGATCGGCTTGTCGTAGACGATCTGGTAGAGCTCGGTCCGGAGGTCCTTCATCCAGTTGTCCCACTGCGCGCGCGCCCGATGGTCGCGGAGCGCCTCGATGTCGATGACGCCGCCGACGTAGGTCGAGCCCGCGCCGTAGTCCTGCTTGCCGACGATCCGGCCCTTGTAGTCGATGATGAACGAGCGCCCGCCGAAGGTGTCGATGGGCGTGGTCTCCTCGGGGAACAGGTAGTACGTCCCCATGTTGGGCGCGACGATGTACATGTTGTTGTCGAGCGCGCGCGCCCGGCTCTGGATCTCGAAAATCTCGTTGCCCGTAGCGGGGTGCGGGTACGACGCGCGGTAGACGACCTCGGCGCCATTCATGGCCAGCGCGCGCGCGTTCTCGGGATAGCTGCCCTCGTTGGCCATCATGATGCCGAGGCGGCCGATCTCGGTGTCGGCGACCGGCCAGAAGGCATCGAGGGTGCGGCCGTATTTTGCGACCCACCAGTCATAGACGTCATGAGGACACACCGAATGTTCCACCGGGAAGAGCGGGGAGACTTTGTAGTGCTTGAGGATGACTTTCCCGCGCGGATTGACGATGAACCCGACGTTGAAGAAGCGATCCTTGAGATCGGGGTGCTTCGCCTTCGCCTGGGCCATGACGAAGGCGTCGTACTCCTTCGCGATCTTGCCCAGCTCGTCCGTCTCCTCGCCCGGAATATCGATGGCGCACTCTCTCGCGAAGGTTGCGTGATCCAGATCGAGAACTTCGTCATTGAAGGCCTGGAGGGCTCCCTCCGGGAATGCGATCAACCTCACCGGAAGATCCAGGCTCGACAGCCAGGAGGCGGCCTTCACGAGGTGCTTGAGGTGGTCGAGGTTGAGCTTGATGTCCTTGCGGCGCCGGATCCCGCGAACGGTCGGGATGAGGCCCACGGCGGTGTAGGGCTTGATCATGCGCGCCCCTCCTCTGGAATGTGCGCGGGGATTCTACCGCACGTTGCCGGGCCCTCCGGCCTCTGCTAACGTCCGGGCCCCGGAGGTGTCTCATGCAGATCGGCGTCCACGTTCCCACCACCGTCGCCCCCGACGTCACGCGCGAGGCGCTGCTGACGTTCGCGCGCGAAGCCGAGGCGCGCGACTTCGTCTCGCTCTGGGTCAGCGATCACGTCGTGATCCCGCGCGCGACGGCCGGCTATCCCGGCGGTCGCAGCTTTCCCGTCCCGCCGGACGTGCCCTACCTCGAGCCGGTGGCGATGCTGAGCGCGCTGGCCGTGGCGACCACCCGCGCGCGGATCGGCTGCTCGGTGTTCATCCTCGGGCACCGGCATCCGGTCGCCATGGCCAAGATGCTGGCGACGATCGACGTGCTCTCGGGCGGCCGGCTCATCTGCGGCGTGGGCGTGGGCTGGTGGCGGCAGGAGCTGGAGATCCTGGGCGTCGACTTCGCCAGGCGCGGGCGCGCCGCCGACGAGGCGCTTGCCGTGTTCAAGACGCTGTGGACCGAGCGCGAGTCCCGCTTCGAGGGCGAGTTCTATCGCGTTGGCGACGTCGGCTTCGAGCCCAAGCCGGTGCAGAAGCCGCACCCGCCGATCTGGGTCGGCGGCAACACGACGGCGGCCCTGCGCCGCGTGGTCGCGCTCGGCGACGGCTGGCACGCGATGTCGAAGACCCCCGACGAGCTGCGCGCCTCGCTCGCCGAGCTGCGCGCGCTGGCCGACGCGGCCGGCCGCGCGTGGAAGACGATCGAGATCTCGATGCGCTTCGAGCTGAGCGAGAAGGCCCTCGCCGACGGCGCGCAGGCCGTCGTGGACCGGCTCGGGGAATACGCGCGTCTGGGCGTGAGCCACACCGCCGTCGTGTTCCGGCGCGAGGATCCCAAGCGGATGATGGAGCTGCTCGACCTCGTCGCGAGGAAGATCCGCCCGGCGCTCGTCGGGTGACGTAGCATGGCGGCCGTGGCGCGACCGCTCGCCGTCTCGGTGATGCCGCTGGAGAACCGCCGCGAGCAGTTCCTGACGCTCGCCACGCTCGGCGAGCGCCTGGGCTACGACGCGCTGCTGCTGCCGGAGACGTGGGCGTACGACGTCACGATCGTCCTCGCGGAGGCGGCGGTGAAGACCGAGCGCATCCGGGTCGGCTCGGCCATCCTCGGCGTGTGGAATCGCAGCGCGGCCACCCTCGCCATGGGCGCGGCCACGCTCGCCTCGCTCTCCGCCGGGCGATTCATCCTCGGGCTGGGCGCCAGCACGCCGCAGCTGGTCGAGGGCCTGCACGACGTGCCCTTCGGCGCGCCGCTCGCCCGGATGCGCCAGGTCGTGAGCCAGGTGCGGGCGCTGCTGCGCGGCGAGCGTGTCCCGCTCGCCGTCGCGAAGGAGGCGCGCGCGCTGCGCCTGAACGTCCCGCCGGCGGAGGTGCCGATCTGCCTCGCGGCCATCGGCGACGCCTCCGTGCGGCTGGCCGGTGAGGTCGCCGACGGCTGGATGCCGTTCCTCTATCCCGTGCGCGTGCTCGGGCAGGGGCTGGAGCGCCTGCGTGAGGGCGCCGCGCGCACGAACCGCCCGGCGCCCGCCGTCTATCCGATGATCCCCGCCTCGGTCGACGACGACGCCGCCAAGGCGCGCGCGGGCGCCGCGTGGCTCGTGTCGTTCTACCTGACGTCGATGGGGACGTTCTACCGCGACACGCTGATCCGCTTCGGGTTCGACAAGGAAGTGCACGCGGTGCTCGCCGCCAACGCGCCGAAGCTCGCGGGCGCGGTGCCGCCGGAGGCCGAGGTGTTGCTCGACGAGCTGATCGTCTACGGCACGCCGGCCGAGGCGCGACGCCGCCTGGCGCGCTGGTACGAGGCCGGCGCCGCCATGCCCGGGCTGATGTTCCGCCCCAATCTCACGGCGGAGGAGACGCGCCGCTCGCTGGAAGCCTTCGTGCCGATGCTAGAGTCGAGGTGATGGCCATGGACCAGCCCCGTGAAGTCACGCCGCGCGAGCGCGTGGTGGCCGCGTACAAGGGGCAGCACGCCGATCGCGTGCCCGCCTACCCGATCGCCGGCTCGTTCGCCGGCTGCCTGGACGGCCTCTCGATCGAGGAGTACTGCACGAATCCGAAGAAGGCCGTGAAGGCGATGATCAACTACTACGAGCGATATCAGCCGGACATCATGATCGCGTTCAACGATCTGGCCAAAGAAGCCGAAGCCGTCGGCTGCCACGTGAAGTACTCCGATTACGTCGTGCCCTCGATCGACCAGCACGTGCTCCAGGACGACAAGGGCAAGCTGGCGCGGCTCGAGGTGCCGGACCCGTTCCGGCAGGGGCGGCTGCCCGCGTTCCTCGAGCAGTGCGAGGCGCTGTCCGCGCAGAAGTTCCCGAGCGCGCTGGGCGCCGTCCTGGTGGGGCCGTGGACGATCGCGATGCTTATGCGCAACCCCGAGCTGATGTGCCTGGACACGCTGGAGGACCCGGAGTTCGTCCACGATCTCATGCGCTTCGCGACGGAGTTCGCCAGGCGGATGGGCGACGCGGTGCTCACGACGAAGATCGGGCTCTCGTACTCCGATCCGACGGCCTCGTGCTCGCTCGTCGGCCCCGACACGTACCGGGAGTTCATCAAGCCCTACCACAAGGAGCTGGTGGACTACTTCAAGGCCAAGAAGGTCGGCACCACCGTGCACATCTGCGGCACCACGCATCAGATCCACGAAGACCTGGTGGACGTCGGGTTCGTCGCCATCACCATCGACCTCGACCAGCAGTCCGACCCGAAGCTCTACGTCGATCAGCTCGACCGCCTCATCACGCTCGGCAACCAGAAGAACGTCGTGGCCATCGGCAACGTGGACGTCACGATCTTCGAGCGCGCCACCAAGGCCCAGATCGAGGCCGAGGTGCGGCGCTGCATCGACACCGCCGGCACGCGCTCGCGCTTCGTGCTCTCGACCTCGTGCGAGCTGCCGCCGCGCGCCAACCCCGACTGCGTGAAGTGGTTCATGGAGGCCGCGCGCGAGTACGGCCGCTGGGACCGGATCCTCGGCGGATGAGCCTGCCCGAGACGAGGAGGAGACGATGGCCACAGTCACCGTTCACGGCGGCGCTTCGGGACTCGCCCAGGAGGTGCTCGTCGGCCCGCATCGGGCGGTCTCAGACGAGCCCGTCGCCGACGGCGGCGCCGACGCCGGCCCGTCGCCCTACGACTATCTGCTGATCGCCCTCGGCGCCTGAACGTCCATGACGCTCGCGCTGTATGCGCGAAAGAAGGGCTGGCCGCTCGACGGCGTCACCGTGCGCCTCACGCACTCCCGGATCCACGCCGCGGACTGCGCCGACTGCGAGACCAAGGAGGGCAAGCTCGACCAGATCGAGCGCGAGCTCGTGCTGTCCGGTCGGTTGACCGAGGAGCAGCGCGGGCGGCTCGCTCAGATCGCCGACATGTGTCCGGTGCACCGGACGCTCACGTCGGAGATCAAGATCCGCACGCGGCTGGCGTGAGCTAGCGACTCCGCTGCGCGTGCCGGCGCCGCCGTCGCCAGCGGGCGACCGCGTACAGCATTCCGCGTGCCGGACGCGAATCGAGAGCGCCCAGGGCACCAACCGTCAGCAGCACGGCGCCGGCGATGAATTCCGCGAGCAACATTGTGACATCCTTCCTTTCGAAATTAGACGCGTGTCAGGTCGAACGCGCGGCGGGCGGGAGATTTTCCCGCCCGCCGTGGTCCGTCTGCGTTAGGGGGACTGCGTGCCGACGATCCCGCTGCCCGACTCGGTGTCGGCCCAGACCGGGGTCGTGGCGCTCAGTGCCGCGAAAGCGAGCAGAAGTGCGAACACGATGCGCTTGGTCATCACGTCACCTCCCATCAGTGATTGGGACGCACGTGTGACGCGCGGGGGTTCGATAAAAATTCCGTAAAGATCTCAGGCTGGTCCGACCACGCCCTGCTGGCGCTCGACCTCTTCCATGATCATCGTGTTGAGGTCGTCGATCAGCTTGCCGCGCTCGAGGTGGCCGTCGTTGCGAACCATCTCGCGGATCCGCGCCGGGCGCGCGGAGAGCATGATCAGCGTGGTGCCGATCGCCACCGCCTCGTCGATGGCGTGGGTGACGAACAGGATCGTGCGGCCGGTCTCCCGCCAGATGCGCCGCACCTCCTGCTGCATGATGCGCCGGTTCTGGGCGTCGAGCGCGCCGAACGGCTCGTCCATCAGCAGCAGATCGGGCTCGATGGCGAGCGCGCGCGCGATGGCCGCGCGCTGGCGCATGCCACCCGACACGCGCGCGGGATGATAAGCCTCGAAGCCGGCCAGGCCGGCCAGCCGCAGGTGGCGATCGGCCGCCTGCCGGCGCGCCTCGGCACCGAGGCCGAGCGGCTCGAGCACCAGCTCGACGTTCTCGCGCAGGGTCATCCACGGCAGCAGCCGGTCCTCCTGGAAGACGACGCCGACTTTCTTCGTGTGCCGGCCGCTGCCCGAGACGGGCTCGCCGCCGAGCAGCACGCGCCCGCGCGTGGGCGGCTCGAGCCCGCCGACGATGCGCAGGAGCGTGGTCTTGCCGCAGCCGTTGGGGCCGAGCAGGCAGACGAACTCGCCGGCCTCGACGCCGAACGACACGGAGTCGATGACCGGGATCAGGAAGTCCTTGCCGACCTCGGCGACCTCGAGCGTCACCGCCATCGGTCGAGCCGCCGCGAGACCGCGTCGAAGACGAGCCTGTCGGTGGCGGTCATGACGAGGATCATGACGAGCGCCCACACGAAGACCATCTGGGTGGCGAGGATCTCGCGCGAGTAGTTCATCACGTAGCCGATACCGGAGGTGACGCCGAAGATCTCGGCGACCACCGACACCTTCAGGGCCAGGCCGAAGCCGACCTTCATGCCCACTACCAGATAGGGCAGCGTGGACGGCACCACGATGGCCGTGAACTTCTGCCGGCCGGACAGCCGGTAGACGTCGCCCATCTCGAGCAGCCGGCGGTCCACGTTCGCCACGCCCTCGACGATGTTCGACGCCACCACGGGCAGGGTGATCATGAACGTGGTGAAGATGGGCGCCCAGTTGGAGAGCCCGAACCAGATGATCGAGATGACGATCCAGACGAAGACCGACGTCGAGTTGAGGACCGACAGGAAGTCGTGGATCACGCCGCGCGCCGTCCGCGAGAGAAACGCCGCGAGGCCGGTCAGGAGCGCGACCACCACCGCGCCGCCGAAGCCGACGAGGATGCGGCCGAGCGAGGCGACGGTGTGCCGCCAGATCTCGCCGCTGGCGACGATCTCGGCGAAGCCGCGCGCGACGGCCAGCGGCGAGGGCAGGACGTAGGCGCCGTAGCGCCACGAGAGCAGGACCCAGCCGGCGACGATGACGGCGGCGACGCCCAAAGTCGGCAGGTGCAGCCGGGTGGCCCAGTGACGCGCGCTCACGCGCGGTGAAAGAACTCCTTCCGTACCCGGTCCGGCTGCTCCCAGATGTCGGACTTCAGGAAGCCGAACTCCTTGTTGATCTTCAGCTGCGCGATGAGCGTCTCGACCTGCTCATCGGGAAGCCCGGAGAGCATCCGCACGGTTTCCTTGTAGGCGACCTCGATCACGTCCTTGGGCAGCTTGGTGACCTCGGCCATGATGTCTTTGGCGCGCGCCGGCTTGTTGTACCAGACGTCGACCGCGTCCTTCTGCGCTGCGTTGAGGTCGCTCGGGAACGACGCGTTCGTCGCGATGAAGTCGCTGTGCACGAGATAGCAGACGTGGACGGGGAAGCCGGAGGCCCGGCCCGTCGCCTTGCGCCAGAGGTCGATCTGCTTGGCGAGATAGACGCCCTGGCCCGCGAGCACCACCGAGTCGCTGATCGGCTGCCAGGCGATGATCGCGTCGACGTCTTTCTTGGCCAACAACGTCGCCATGTCGGGCGGCGCGGTGGCGGTCACGAGCTGCGTTTCCTTCTGGAGATCGAGCCCGTAACCCTTGAGCGTCAACGCCCGGATGTCGAAGAAGGTCGACGTGCCGACGACGGCCGCGACCTTCCTGCCCTTGAGGTCCTCGACCCTCGTGAGCCCCGCGTCCTTGCGCGCGACGATGGCGCCCAGCACCGCGGTGGCCACGCCCGTCACCTTCACCGGCGCGCCGTCCTCGAACGCCTTGGCGGCGAGCGCGAACGACATGTCGATCGCGTCCACGTTCTTGCTGGTCAGCTGGTTCAGCAGCGGCACCGGCGAGCCGGGGACGACGGAGTATTCCGCCTGCCAGCCGTGCTTGCCGAGCAGATCCTCCTTGTGGATGATCTCGGGCCCCGCCCAGCCGAGCTGGAGGTAGGCGAAGCGGACCTTGCCCCTGGTGGCCTGCGCGCGCGCCACCGCCGGCGCGGCGAGCAGCGCGGCGCCGGCTTTCAGAAACTCGCGTCGGCGCATCAGGCTCACGCCTTCACCTGCGGCACGCCGCGCAGCGCCTCCTCGATCTTCGCCGCCGGGTACTCGTAGTCCTCGAGCTTGCCGGCCAGGAAGGCCTCGTAGGCGCCGAGATCGAAGTGACCGTGGCCGGAGAGGTTGAACAGGATCGCCTGGCGCTTGCCTTCCTTCTTGCAGCGCAGTGCTTCATCGATGACCACCCGGATCGCGTGAGCCGACTCCGGCGCGGGGATGATGCCCTCGCTGCGCGCGAACTGCATGGCGGCCTGGAAGGTCGCGATCTGCGGCACCGCGATCGCCTCGATCACCCCCTCGTCGTAGAGCTTGCAGACGAGCGGCGCCATGCCGTGGTAGCGCAGGCCGCCGGCGTGCAGCGGCGCCGGCACGAAGCCGTGGCCGAGCGTGTGCATCTTCACCAGCGGCGTCATCCCGACGGTGTCGCCGAAGTCGTAGGTGTACTTGCCCTTGGTGAGGCTCGGGCAGGCGGTCGGCTCCACGGCGATGATGCGCGTCGTCTTGCGCTTGCCCGTGAGCTTGTCGGCGGCGAAGGGGAACGACAGCCCGGCGAAGTTGGAGCCGCCGCCGGCGCAGCCGATGACGACGTCCGCCTCGTCGTCGGCCTTCTCGAGCTGCTTCTTCGCCTCCTGCCCGATGATGGTCTGGTGCATCAGCACGTGGTTGAGCACGCTGCCGAGCGAGTACTTGGTGTCGTCGCGGGTGGCGGCGTCTTCCACGGCCTCGCTGATCGCGATGCCGAGCGAGCCCGGCGAGTTCGGATCCTGCCCGAGGATCTTCTTGCCCGCCTGGGTATCCGGGCTGGGGCTCGCCACGACCTGGGCGCCCCAGGTCTCCATCATGATCCGGCGATACGGCTTCTGCTGGTACGACACCTTCACCATGTAGACCTTGCATTGCAGCCCGAAGAGCTGCGACGCCAGCGCCAGGGCCGAGCCCCACTGGCCGGCGCCCGTCTCCGTCGACAGCCGCGTGACCTTTTCCTTCTTGTTGTAGTAGGCCTGCGCGACCGCCGTGTTGGGCTTGTGGCTGCCCGCGGGACTCACGCCCTCGTACTTGTAGTAGATGCGCGCGGGCGTGCCGAGCACTTTCTCGAGCCGGCGCGCGCGGAAGAGCGGCGACGGCCGCCACAGCTTGAGGATGTCGCGCACCTCGTCGGGGATCTCGATCCAGCGCGCCCGGCTGACCTCCTGCTTGATCAGCTCCATCGGGAACAGCGGCGCGAGATCGGCAGGCCCGATCGGCTGGCCGGTGCCCGGGTGCAGCACGGGCGGCGCGGGCGACTTGAAGTCGGCCTGGATGTTGTACCACTTGGTCGGGATGTCCTTCTCGTCCAGGAGGAACTTGGTCCGGTTCTTGTCGGTCGCCCTGGCTGCCATACCGGCCTCCTTGGTGGGTCGCTGAGGCGGGCTACGTTATCACAGACTCTTCGTCATGAAGATCCGGCTCGTGCCCGGGGGGTCGCACGCGATCTCTCCGAAGACGCGCCAGCCATGGCGCGCGTAGAACCCCGGCGCCTGGAAGCTGATGGTGTAGAGCATCGCCGCGCGGCAGCCGCGGCGCCGTCCCTCGTCTTCCGCCAGCTTCAAGATGCGGCTGCCGAGCCCGTCGCCGCGCAGCTCGTCGGGAAGGAAGACCAGGTCGATGAACAACAGGCCGAGCGACGTACGGCCGGTGATGCCGCCGAGCACCTCGTTCGTGTCGGGATCCGAGACGACGACGGCCAGCGGCCGGCTGTCGTCGATGCCCGACTGCTGGGCGTTGAAGCGCCGGAGTCCCTCGCCGATGGCCGCCTCGACGCGAGCGTCGGGCGCATCGGTGACGGCAACCCGCGGCTCGCGACGACCCTCGGCGCTCATGGCGCAGAGTTTAGCGCGGCGCGCGCGGTGCTACACTGTCGCCGTGCCATCGACGCTGACGCTCCCGCGCGCCGACGGAACGCTCGCGCGTTACACGATGACCGGCCAGACGCCGATCACGGGCGCGCCCGGTCCGATCAGGAGCCGCGTCGGCATGGCCGCCGTCCACGTCGTCGCCGATCCGCTCGCGAGAATCGATCCGACGCTCGACGTCGCGCTCGACTGGGAGGCCACGCTGGCCTTCCGGCGCCACGTGTGGTCGCTGGGCCTCGCGGTGGCGGAGGCGATGGACACCTCGCAGCGCGGGATGGGTTTCCCGTGGTCGTCGGCCAAAGAGCTGATCAAGCGCTCGGTGGCCGAGGCGAAAACGATGCCCGGGGCGGTCATGGCCTCCGGCGCGGGCACCGACGACGTGCAGCCCGGGCCCCGCGTCACCATCGCCGACGTCGAGGCGGCCTACGAGGAGTCGTGCGGCTTCATCGAGTCCGTCGGCGGCCGGATCATCCTCATGGCCAGCCGCGCGCTCGCCGCGTGCGCGAAGGGCCCCGACGACTACCTCAAGGTGTACGGCCGCATCCTCGGGCAGGTGAAGGAGCCGGTCATCATCCACTGGCTCGGCGACATGTTCGATCCCGCGCTCGCCGGGTACTGGGGCTCGCACGATCTGGACCGGGCGACGGAGACCCTGCTCGCCATCGTCAACGACTACACCGCGAAGATCGACGGCGTGAAGATCTCGCTGCTGG
The DNA here is from genome assembly GCA_003220225.1 of Candidatus Rokuibacteriota bacterium. Taxonomy (GTDB): domain Bacteria; phylum Methylomirabilota; class Methylomirabilia; order Rokubacteriales; family CSP1-6; genus AR12. The sequence goes on along the minus strand of QHRU01000046.1, from coordinate 30,004 downwards.
ATCAGAAGCGCGAGATCGCCATGCGCCGGCGCTTCCCGGAGTCGGTGCGGATGTACACCGGCGACGACTTCGACTACCCGACGACGATCGGCGGCGACGCGGACGGCTACAGCGACGCGCTGCTCGGGATCTTCGACGTCATCGCGCCGGCCGCCTCCGCCGCGCTGCACGCGCTCGATGGCGGGGATCGCGCGGAATTTCAGCGCGTGCTGGCGCCCACGCTGCCGCTCTCGCGCCACGTCTTCGGCGCGCCCACGCGCTTCTACAAGACGGGCGTCGTCTTCGCCGCGTACCTCAACGGCCACCAGTCGCACTTCCGGATGGTCGGCGGCCTGGAGAGCGCGCGCTCGATCCCACACCTCGCCGAGCAGTTCGTGCTGATGGACCGGGCCGCGCTGCTCCGCGACCCGGAGCAGGCCGCCGAGCGGATGCGCCGCGTGCTGGCCGTCGCCGGCGTCGTCTAGCCGCGCGCGTGGCGACGGCGCTCGAGTGGCTCGCGACGCTCAGCGCGGGCCTGTTCGCCGGTGCGGCACTCTACGTCAGCCTCGTCGAGCATCCCGCGCGGGTCGGTCTCGGCCCGCGTGCCGCCGTCGACGAGTTCCGTCCCAGCTATCGCCGCGGCGCCGCGCTGCAGGCGCCGCTCGGCGTGCTCGGTGGGGCGGCGGGGATCGCGCGCTGGGCGACGGGCGGCTGCGCGGCCTGGCTCGTCGGCGGGCTGGCGCTCGGGGCGCTCGTGCCGTTCACGCTGGTGGTGATCGTGCCGACCAACACGCGGCTGCTCGACCCGAGGCTCGACGCGGCGTCATCGGAGGCGACGACGCTGCTCCGCCGCTGGGGCCGCCTGCACGGCGTCCGCACCGTCGTCAGCCTCGCGGTCTTCGCCGGGTTCGTCGCGCTGCTCGTCTGGTAGGATACGGTGCAGGTTCGATGAGACATCCTGTGTCAAGCCCGAGGCGCGCCACGGCTGCGCCGGGGCGCGTCCGAGCGATGGCCGGGGGAGTCCGAGGGGGGCGTAGCCCCCTTCGCTTGAAGAGGCTGGGGGGCCATATCGGGGCCCTCCACGACGATCGATGAGTCTCGCGCGACTGCTCGTCCTTGCGCTGGTTGTCGTCCTGCCGTTGACCGCCTCTCTGGCCTTCGCGGCGGGGGACATCCTCGTGCCCCATCCCTGGAGCAAGCATTCTCAGAGCGCCCCGCGCACGGCCGTGAGGATCCCCTCGGCGATCGCGCCGACGACTGCCGCGGCCGTCGGCCTCCCGCTCATGGGAGCGCTGGCCGCGGTCACGCCGCCCGCGGCGATCTCGATCGCCCTGCAGCCGCCGTTCGTCCCGCCCCGCGTCTAGTCCTCCTCCGGCTCGCTGCGTCGTTTTCACGCATCGCGCACAACGACGAACGTCGTCGTCCCGCCGACGCTCTCGCGGCGGCGTGGACGACCCGAGGAGGATTTGCGATGTTCCATTTCGGGAAGGTCACCTGTGTGTGCTGTGGCGGACGCGTTCCACGCCGCGAAGCCCGGCGCGCGCAGGACGCGACCGGTGCCTGCGTGTGCGCGGCCTGTTACGCCGCGTGGGACAGGAGCGGACGACGGTGCGTCGCCTGCGGCATCCCTGTGCGCGGGATCCAGGACGTCGGCTTGTTCGTCGATCGCAAGGGGCTCGGCCACGCGGACTGCGGCAGCGCCCGAGTGCTGCGGGCGTGATGGCGATGGGGGACCTCGCGAATCGCGTCGTCGTCCTCGTCGCCGTCGCATTCATCGCCTGGCCATGCTTCCTGTTGCTGTTTCGTCGGCTGCATGGGCCTTTGGCCGGCGTCCTCGCCGCGCTCCTGAGCTGGGCCGTGGCGAGCGCGTCGACCGCGTGGGTGATCGGGGCGCTGCAGCGTCACCGGCTATGGCCGCTCGTCTGAGGGCGCTCGGCGCGACCGCGTGGCCACCACGCGCGGCCGTCACCATCGTCGTGGTGCTCACGGCGAGCGCCGCCAGCGCGCTGCTCCGGCCGCTGACCCACGCGGCCGACTCGCCGCTGTTCGTGGCAGCGGTGATGGTGAGCGCCTGGTACGGCGGCCTCGGCTGCGGGCTGCTGGCGACCGCGCTGGCGGCGGTGGCGCTCGACGCCGAAATGTCGTCGACGCGGCTGATGCTCACGATCAACGAGGAAGTCGTCGCCCGCCTGGTGGTGTTCGTGTCCGTCGCGCTCTTCGTCAGCGCGCTGGACCACGCGCGCCGACGCTCGGCGGCCCAGCGCGTCGTGCTCCTCGAGCGCGAGCAGGCGGCCCGCGCGGAGGCGGAAGCGGCCAACCGCGCGAAGGACGACTTCATCACCATGGTGGCGCACGAGCTACGGACGCCCCTGACGGCGATCGTCAGCTGGAGCGCCGCGATGAGCGACGCCCGCCTCGGTCCCGCGCTGGCCGCCCGCGCGCTCGAGGCGATCCGCCGGAACGCCATGCTGCAGGCGCGCCTGATCGCCGATCTCGTCGATCTCTCCCGGCTCGGACGGGGACGTCTGTCCCTGCACCTCGACACGATCGACCTGCGTATCGTCATCAACGCCGCCGTGGACGCGGTGGCGATGACGGCCAGCGCGCGCGGCATCGAGGTGGTCACCGAGGTGGTCTCAGCGTGTCCGCCCGTGCGCGGCGACGCCGTGCGGCTGCAGCAGGTCGTCTCGAACCTGCTCGGCAACGCGATCAAGCACAGCGACTGCGGGACGAGCGTTCACGTGAGCGTCGATGCCGTCGGCGCCGGCGCGCGCATCGTCGTGCGCGACGAGGGCCATGGCATCGGGCCCGAGCTGCTCCCATATGTCTTCGAGCCCTACCGGCAGGGCGACGGCCGCGCCGTGGGCTCCGGCCTGGGACTCGGGCTCGCGATCGTCCGTCAGCTCGTCGAGCTGCACGGCGGTCGCGTGGAGGCGAGCAGCCCCGGCGTCGGCCAGGGGGCGTGCTTCACGGTGCTGCTGCCGCCGACGCCGTAGCGCGCCTCAGAAGCGGAGCGTCAGCCGCGCCCGGAGCCCGTGGTCGATCAGCTCGAAGACGTTGTTGTCCTCGTGGCTCTTCTCGTGCTGATGAAAGTAGGTGTACTGGTATCCGGCCTCGACGCCGAGCCTCGGCGTGAGGGCGTAGGTCACCGCGAGCCCGGCGTCGGCGTGGCTCTGCCACGTAGAGACCGTCCCGCCTTCCGTGCGGAGGCTGTCCACCTTCGGGAGGAGGCCGCCGGCCACCGACGCCCGGAGGCCCAGCCGTTGCGTCACCGGGTAGTCGAACCGGAGGCCCACGATCGGCACGGGCATTTCTTGAAGATAGAAGTCTTCGGCCTTGGTCTTGCCGTGCTGTGTGAGGCCCGGGTTGAAGTGGACGTAGGTGAGACCGGCGCTGCCGATCAAGCGCCCGTGGTCGAGCACGGACGCGAGCACGCGATCGTACGCGAGGCTCGCGCGCCAGAAATCGGCGTTGGTGTCCACGTGGCCGGGGCTGTATTCGCGGCCGTCGTACAGGATTGCGCGGTCGAGGGTGGTGCTGCCGCGCAGGACGTAATAGAGGTAGGTCGCCCGCACGGCATCGCGGGGCGTGAGCCAGAACGCGACGCCCGCCTCGACGGCCTCCGACACGTCGAGGCCCAGGTCGCTGAGGCGCAGGCGCGTGCCATGCGTCACCGTCTCGCTGACCCTGATGTATCCCGTCGGAAAGCCGACGCGGCCCTCCAGCGAGACCTCCCAGCGCGGCGCCGGCGTCACGGGCGATTCCTGCGCGGTGGTCGCCGGCTGGGCGTCGCTGCGGGCCGGCAGACACGTCGTGAGCACGAGGGCGAGCATGGTGCGGATCATTCGCCGCATCGCAGACCTCCTTCTCATGCGGAACCGGACGCGCAGGGGACGAGCGCAGCCGTCCGCGCGCACGCGTGGACCGCGCGCGCGGCATCACTCCCGGTGGGGCCGCGGTTACGCTTCGGTCAGGAGGGCAGTGGGCGGCGCGCGCGGGGCGTCGGTCGTCGCGACCGGCGGCGGGATCGCGTTGACTTCGAGCGTGCCGAGCCGCGCAACGAGCGCCCGCGGCGGGCCGACGTCGGCCGGTGACCCGGGCTCGACGGCGCAGGTGTGCAAGATCGAATCGACGGCGGCGTCGAAATCGTCGTCGTCCCAGTAGCCGCCGATCCACGTCGGATCGGGGGGATCGATGTGCGCCAGGGTCGTGAGGGCGGGGGAGACGAGCGCGACGACGAGCACGATGATTCGGAGGGCCACGCGGTCTGAGTACGCCCGACCCGCGCGCGCGTCAAGGCCCTCCAGCGGCGATCTCGCCGACCACGCGGACGCGCACGCGCAGCGAGTTGCCCGGCAGGTAGGCGAGCGGGAGGTCCTCGACCTCGACCGTGCGCAGCGTGTCGCGCGCCGCGCCCGCGGTGACGGCTCGGTCCGCGGCGATCCGGCTCGCGCGCGCGATCGCCTCCTCGCGCGGCAGCGCCTGGAAGATCTGGTCCACCTCGCCGCTCACCTGGGCGATGGCGGCGCCGACGGCGTTGGCCACGGCCTGGTGCTCGACGCCGACGACCGAGGACACCCCCGCCAGCCGTTCGGGCACGAGGAACGCGCCGCCGCCCACGACGACCAGCGGCACGTCGCCGGCCTCGGTCTTCACGCGGTCCACCGCCTCCTCGACGATCGCGCCGATGCGCTGGACGGCGCGACGGACGAGCGGCCCCGGCAGGTCGGCCACGCGGTGACGGTCGCCGAGGTCCAGCAAGCCCGCCGCGACGCCGACGTCGGTGGCGGTGAGCGTGGTCCCGCCGAAGACACGGCTCTCCGTCGTCAGCCGGTAGCCGACGCTGAGGGGGCCGATCGACAGGGGATCGAGCGTCACGAGGCTGCCGCCGCCGAGCCCGAGCGACAGCAGATCCGGCATCCGGAAGAGCGTGCGGACACCGCCGACCTCGACGACGTTGTTCGCCTCGCGGGGAAAGCCGTGGCGGAGCGCGCCGACGTCGGTGGTGGTGCCGCCGACGTCCACCACGAGCGCGTCGGCGAGCCGTGAGAGAAACGCGGCGCCGCGCATGCTGTTGGTCGGCCCGGAGGCGAACGAGTAGACGGGATACTGCTCGGCGACCTCCGCCAGCATCACGGTACCGTCGTTCTGCGTGAGGTAGAGCGGCGCGACGATGCCGCTGGCGCGCAGCGCGTCGATGAAGGCGCGCGCGGTCTTCCGGGCGAGGTCCAGCAGGCACGCGTTGAGCAGGGTGACGTTCTCGCGCTCGAGGAGCCCGATGCGGCCCAGGCGGTGCGAGAGCGTGACCGCGGTGTCGGGGCACTCCTCGGCGAGGATCGCCGCCGCCTGCTCCTCGCAGGACGGGTCGAGCGGCGAGAACACCGAGGCGACGGCCACCGAGGTGACGCCGGCCTCGCGGAAGCGTCGCGCCGCCGCCCGCATGCCCGCGGCGTCGAACGGCACGATCGGCCGGCCGTCGTACTCGTGGCCGCCCTCGAGCATGACCACCTCGCCGCGGACGAGCTCGGCGAGATCGTCGGGCCAGTCGACGAAGGGCGGCAGCGATGCGCTCGCGGGCAGCCCGATCCGCACGGCGGCGATGCGCGTGAGGCCGCGGCGCTGGACGACGGCGTTGGTGAAATGCGTGGTGCCGATCATGACGGCATCGACGCGGGCCGCCGTGGGCGCCGCCGCGAGCAGATCGGCCAGCGCGCGGGTGATCCCGCTCGTGACATCGGCGGTGGTGGGCGTCTTGACGGCGGCCACCACGCGCTCGCCGTCGAGCAGGACGGCGTCGGTGTTGGTCCCCCCGACGTCGATGCCCACGCGCTTCATCGGAACACCGACGTGAAATCCAGGTCGTAGCCGAACGCGCGCGGCCCGACGTGCTCCAGGCCCTTCGGCGTCAGTAAGATCGGCGCCGCGGGCAGGGCAACCACCGTCACGCGCTGGCCGTAGCGCAGCGTCTCGGTGCCCACGGCGTCGCCGGAGACCGTGTCGAGCACGCAGATGAGATCCGGCGTCGTCACGCGCACCTGGCCGTCGAGCCAGCCGACGGCGAACTCGTTCTGGAACGCGAGCCGGAACGCGTGACCGCGGTCCGCATCGAGGCCCTCCAGGGTGGCGGTGCCGCGCAGGAACCCCTCGGTGGCCCGGCGCGCGACGTCCTGCACCTTGCCGGTAAACAGGCGCAGGCCGCGCTCGATGTCGATCACCGCCTGCACGGGGTCGCGGTGCGCGCGGCGCGCGGCCTGCACGGCCTGGCCCAGGCGCATCGCCTTGGTGGTCGTAGAGAGGATGCCGCACTCCTTCACTTCCTTGCCCGTCCGCGGCGCCTTGCACGTGGCCGCGATCGAGCCGACGGCGACGCACGCCGTGCGCGACAGCCGCTCCATCCACTTCCACGACTCCGCGCGCGCGACGATGACGGCGTTGTCGCGCACGTCGGCGAGCGTGAGCGGGTACATCGGCAGGTCGTGAATGGCGAACGAGGTCATCTGCGCCTCGGGAAACGCGCGCCCCATGCAGTCGCCGTCCACCACGGGCAGACCGAGCAGGGCGGCGGCCATGAACGGCTGGATGGAGTTGCCGCCGCCGATCTCGAGCGACATCACGGCGGTGAAGCGCCGGCCGAGATACTCCTCCATCATCCGCACCGCGCGCTCGATCGTGCGCGGGTCGGTGAGCCGCTCCTGGCCGACGAGCGGCGCGCCCATGTTGGAGACGATGGCCACGAGGGCGTCGTCGGCGAGGTCCATCGGGTCCATCAGCTGCACGACCGTCCCCGCGCGGTAGAGCCGGCGCATGTTCAGCAGCGCCAGGTAGGGGCTGCCGCCGCCTCCGGTGCCCAGGATCCAGGCGCCGATGGCGAGCGACTCGATCTCGGCCAGGGACACGGGACGCATCAGAAGCCGGTGAACTCCTCGAGGCCCAGGACGCGCGCGATGCCGAGCACGACCACCAGCGCCACGCCGATGGCGACCGCGGAGACGGCGGCGGCGGTGGGATCGAACGAGTACTTGAGGTAGGCGAACAGCTCGATCGGCAGCGGCGTGAGCCGGGAGGAGGTGAGGAAGAGCGAGAGCGTGAAGTTGTCGAAGGAGATGGCGAACGCGAAGATCGCCCCGGCCACCACGCCCGGCTTGATGACGCCCAGCGTGACCTCCAGGAACGCGCGGACGGGATGCGCGCCGAGGCTCTGGGCCGCCTCCTCCAGCGCCAGGTCGAAGTGGGTCAGCGTGGCCGTGACCGTGCGCACCACGTACGGGGTCGTCACCACCACGTGGCCGATCAGGAGCGCCCAGTACGTCTGGTGCAGCCGCACCAGCGTGAAGAACTGCAGGAGCGCGACGCCGGTCAGGATCTGCGGCAGCAGCAGCGGCGAGGTCACGAAGGCGTTCACCGCGTCGCGGCCGCGGAAGCGCCCGCGCACGAGCGCGATGGCCGCCAGCGTGCCCGCCAGCGTGGACAGCACGGCCGTCCACAGGGCCAGCTCGGTGGACAGCCGCAGCGCCTGCATGAACTCCCGCCGCGCGAAGAAGTTGGCGAACCAGCGCAGCGAGAAGCCCTGGGGCGGGAACGTGAAGAAGGTGCCGCTGTTGAAGGCGGCCACCACGACCACGACCATCGGGACCAGCAGGAACACGTAGACGGCGCCCACGGCCGCGCGCAGGATCACACGATGCCCCGCAGCGCGCGCTCGGTCACGCGGATGTACACGGCGATGAGGGCGATCGAGATCACGAGCAGCACGAAGGCGTTGGCGGCGCCGAACGGCCAGTCGAAGACCGACAGCACCTGCTCGTACACGATCATCGGCAGCACCTGGACCTTGAAGCCGCCCAGCAGGACCGGCACCACGAACGACGAGATCGCCAGCGAGAACACGAGCAGCGAGCCCGCCAGGATGCCCGGCAGCGAGAGCGGCAGCGTGACCTCCAGGAACGCCCGCCGCGGCGAGGCGCCGAGCGTCATGGCCGCCTCCAGCGCGTGCGGGTCGATCCGCTTGAGCACGCCGGTGAGCGACAGCACCATGAAGGGCAGGAAGACGTGGACGAGGGCCACGGCCACGCCGAAGCGGTTGTACATGAGGGGCAGCGGCTTCGCGAGCCAGCCGCGCTCGACGAGGGTGGCGTTGATCAGCCCGCGGTCGGCGAGCAGGATCATCCAGCCGTAGCAGCGGATCACGATCCCCACCAGCAGCGGCGAGAGCACGGCCACGAGCAGGAACGGTTTCCAGCGCGAGCGCGTCCGCGCGAGGTGATAGGCCAGCGGGTAGCCGAGCAGCAGCGAGGCCACCGTGACGATCGCGCCGAGCACGAGCGTGTCCCAGAGCACGCCGATGTAGTAGGCGTCCGAGAAGAACCGCGCGTAGTGGTGCAGGGTGAACGTCCACTGCAGCTCGCCGAAGGACTGGCGCGACACGCTGATGGCGACCATCAGGAGCAGGGGCGCCGCGAAGAACACGCCGAGCAGCGCGGTGAACGGCAGCAGCAGGAGCAGCCGCGCGCGGGCGCGCATTTCAACCCCGAGGCGCGCCACGGCTTCGCCGGGGCGCGTCCGAGCGTTGGCCGGGGGAGTCCGAGGGGGGCGTAGCCCCCTTCGCTTGAAGAGACTGGGGGGCCATATCGGGGCCCCCCACACTGACTGACAGGGGAGCGGGCATCACAGCGCGAGCAGCTCCGCCGCCAGCCGTGCCACGAGCAGGTTGGCCACGAGCACCGGGACGCCGAGCCGCGCCGCCAGGTCGCGCCGGGTGACGTCGCGGAAGCCGATGCAGTCCATCACGACGACGCCGGCCCCGGCCTCGCGCAGCGCGGCCGCGGCCCGGGCGACGGCGGCGGGGTCGTGCTCCTCGTACGGCGAGAGCGGCACGACGGCGGCGTCGAAGCCGTCGGCCTGCCAGCGCGCCGTCGTCTGCGGCACGTGACGCTCGGACGGCGTCAGCACGCCGAGCCGGCCGGGATGCGAGAGTCCCCGCAGCACGCCGAGCAGGACTTGCTGGGGCTCGAGCAGCGGCCGCCGCGCGGGGATGCTTGGAAAGGTGCCGGTGCAGAGCAGGACGGTCAGCGCGACGCCCGCATCCTCGAGGGCGGCGATGCGCGCCTTCACGCGCGGCAGCACGTGCGACTTGCCGACGAAGACCGACGACGCGTCGGCCAGTCGCGTCACGAGGATCTCGTCGTCGCCCTCCGGCGCCAGCCGCGCGATGGCCGCGCGGTCGAGGCCGTCGAGGGCGCCCGCCTCGAGGATGTCGACGTCGGGCAGGAGCGCGGCCATGTCGGGCACGATATCGGCGCGCGGAGCCTGGCCGACCGTGACCATGCCGATCCGCGTCTTGCCGCTCATGACAACAGCACCCGGGCGTCGGCCGCCGCCCAGCCCGCGCGCACGCGGCTGCCGGCCGGGAAGCGCACGCGCCCCAGCTCGACGGCCTGGAGCTCGAGGCCGCCGTCGGCGGCGAGCAGATAGCGCACGGTCTCGCCCTGATAGACGACGTGGGCGACCGTGGCCGCGACCTCGTTGTCGAGCCGGCCGGTGTCGTCGAGCCGGATGCGCTCGGGCCGCACCGCGATGGTCACCGGCGCGCCGGCCGCGGGCGCGCTCGCGGCGGTGGCGATGGTGACGCCCGCGCACTCGACGGCGGCGCCGCCGCGGCTGCGCCCGGCGAGCAGGTTGGTGTTGCCGATGAAGCCCGCCACGAAGACGGTGCCGGGGGTCTCGTAGATCTCGCGCGGGGCGCCGACCTGCTCGATGTGCCCGGCGCGCATGACGGCCAGGCGGTCGGACATCGTGAGGGCCTCCTCCTGGTCGTGCGTCACGTAGATCGTGGTGACGCCGACGTCGCGCTGCAGGCGCTTGAGCTCGATCTTCATGTGGTCGCGCAGCTTCTTGTCGAGGGCGCCGAGCGGCTCGTCGAGCAGCAGCACGGCCGGCCGCGTGACCAGCGCGCGCGCCAGCGCCACCCGCTGCTGCTCGCCGCCCGACAGCTCGCGCGGGTAGCGCTCACCGTGCCCGGGAAGCTGGACGAGGGCGAGCGCGTCGGCCACGAGGCGCTCGATCTCGACACGCGCCGTGCGCTGCATGCGCAGGCCGAAGGCGACGTTCTGTCGGACCGTGCGGTGCGGGAACAGCGCGTACGACTGGAAGACGAGGCCGACGTGGCGCCGGTGCGGCGGCACCGCGTTCACGCGCGCGCCGCGGATGAGGACGTCGCCGGCGTCCGGCGCCACGAAGCCGGCGACGGCGCGGAGGCTCGTCGTCTTGCCGCAGCCCGACGGGCCGAGGAGGGTGAAGAACTCGCCCGGCGCGACGTCGAGCGACACGCCGGCCAGCGCGCGCGTGGCGCCGTACCGCTTCTCGAGGCCGCGCAGGCTGACGTCGGCGGCGCGCGCCTCGCTCAGCGAAGCTCCTTGTTCCAGCGCTCGGTCCACTGCGGGCGCTGCTTGGCCACCTGGTTCCAGTCGAAGAGCACGAGCTTGTCGACGTCGGCGGGGCCCGTGATGAGCTTCTTGGCGACGTCGGGCGGCAGCTTCACGGTCTTGTTCGTCGGGCTGAAGAACAGCTCGGTCGCGAACGCCGTCTGGACTTCGGGCGACAGGTACATGTCGATCAGCTTCCACGCGAGGTCCTTGTTCTTGCTGCCGCGCGTGACCTGGATGACCTGGTCGAGGATCGGCACGCCCTCTTTCGGCGCCACCCAGTCCACCGGAATGTCACGCTTCGCCAGGTCGTAGGTCGAGCCGTCGTGCAGCACGGCGATCGAGACCTCCTTCGACTGCAGATGCTTTTCAATCGTGCCCGTGAAGTCCACCATCTTGGCGTTCAGCTTCTTGATCGCCGCGATGCCGGCGTCGACGTCGAAGTAGTCCTTGCCATAGATCTTGTCGGCCATGAACAGGAAGTTGATGCCCAGCGTGTTGCCGATGACGTAGATGCCGCGCTTGGCGTCGTACGAGGGATCCCAGAAGTCCTTCCACGACGTCGGGCGCTTCAGTCCCATATCGGTCCGGTACGCGAGCCCGATGCGCGCCCAGAAGATCGCGAGGCTGGTGTCGCCGATCAGCGCCTTGTCGTAGACGTTCTTGATGTTCGGCGCCGCCGTCGGATTGCGCTTCTCGAAGAAGCCGCGCTCGCGCGGGATCGGGAACGGGGGCTCGTTGCCCATCACGACGTCGAAGGGCGGGTTGTCGGGGCCGGCCGCCATGAGCTTGGCCACCCACTCGGTCGTGATGCCGGTGACGATCTCGACGCGCGCGTCGTACTTCTTCTCGAACGGCTCGACGAGCGCCTTCTTCATGACCTCCGACCAGCGGCCGCCGTAGCCGGTGACGACGAGCGTCTTCGACTGCGCGTCGACGACGGGCTGCGGCAGCCACGTCGCGGCCGCCACGGCGAGCAGGGCGAGCGCGGCGAGCGGGAGTCGTCTCATACGTGCCTCCGGGCGGGAGTCATCGGATCAGAGGACGTGGAGCCAGGGCCGCGCGGCGAGGGCGTCCCTCTTCCAGAAGCCCGTGTCGCCGAGCCAGGCCAGCGCCTCGTCGGCGCGCGGCGTCTTCAGCACGGCCAGCGTGCGCGCGCCCTCGAAGAGGCCGCCGAAGGCGAGGCGGCCCGCGCCGCGCGCCTCGATCAGCGCGAACTGCGCCATGTCCTCGTCGGCGGCCGGCCCCTCGACGATGGTGGCGACCCGCGAGCCGTCGAGCACGAGCGGCACCTGCTCCCACGGCTCCACGAAGTGCGTGAACGAGGAGGGCGTGTAGCCCGTCCAGGCTCCGGCGAGGAAGTACGGATCCTCCTCCACCGCGGGCGTGACCTGCGCCGGCTGCTGCAGGCGATAGAAGATGTCGACGCGCCGGCCGTCGGGCGCGGGACCGCCGCCGATCAGGATGCCGGCGGCCCGCAAGCCGTGCAGCCGCTCGAGGTGGGCGCGCCGGTGGGGCTCGCGCTTGGCCACGTAGTCCTCGGCGGTGGTGATGGCCATGTGGAAGACGATCACGCGGGTGAGCCTACCACCCGTGATACCGTGGTGGAAGTGGAGCGTTTCGAGCGGTTTCGGGCGAAGTTCTCCTTCGCCCTCGATGACTTCCAGGTCGAAGCCATCCGCGCCATCGACGCGGATCAATCGGTGATCGTCTCGGCGCCGACGGGCAGCGGCAAGACGCTCATCGCGGAGTACGCGATCCAGTGCGCGCTCGAGACCGGCAACCGCATCGCGTACACGACGCCGCTCAAGGCGCTCTCCAACCAGAAGTTCAACGACTTCACGCGCGCGTACGGCGCCGACACCGTCGGCATCCTCACCGGTGACGTGAAGGTCAACGCTCAGGCGCGCGTGCTGGTGATGACGACCGAGATCCTCCGCAACGCGCTGTTCGGCAGCGGCCTCGACGACCTGGGCTACATCGTGCTCGACGAATGCCACTACATGGGCGACGAGGGACGCGGCACGGTGTGGGAGGAGATCATCGTCGGCGCGCCGAAGAACGTGCTGCTGGTCGGGCTCTCGGCCACCGTCGCCAACGTCAAAGAGATCGCCGACTGGATCTCGCTCGTGCACCGGCCGATCGTGCCGATCTTCCATCCCGACCGCCCGGTACCGCTGCACTACTCGGTGGCCGACCTCGCGGGTGACATCCACGACATCGCGGAGGTCCGCACGGGCCGCGCGCGCGTCGTCGGCGACGAGTCGCGCGGCCAGGACGACCGCGGGCGCTGGTACACGCGCCGCGTCGTCGATCCCACCGTGCTCATCGAGGCGCTCGACGCGCGCGGCTGGCTGCCCGCCATCTACTTCATCTTCAGCCGCGCCGGCTGTGAGCGCGCCATGCAGGACGTGCTGGCCGACGGGCGCCCGCTGATCACGCGCGAGCAGCGCCGCGAGGTGGACACGATCATCGGCGAGGCGGTGGCCGAGAACCCGTCGATCGGCGAGTCGGCGCTGAGCCAGGCCGTCTTCCAGGGGCTGCGCATCGGGGTGGCCACGCATCACGCGGGCATCCTCCCCGGCCTCAAGCGCCTGATCGAGACCCTCTTCGAGCGCGGGCTCTGCCGCGTCGTGTTCGCGACCGAGACGATGTCGCTCGGCATCCACATGCCGGCGCGCGCCGTCGTCTTGCAGGGCGTGACCAAGCGCACCGACCGCGGCTTCCGCTCGCTCACGCACAACGAGCTGACCCAGATGGCGGGCCGCGCGGGACGGCGCGGCATCGACCCGGAAGGCCAGTGCGTGATCGCGCTCGACGCGCGCGACGGGCTCGAGGACCTGCTGCGCGTGGTGGACGGCGCGCCCGAGCCCATCGAGAGCCAGTTCAAGCTCGGCTACGGCTCCGTGGCGCTGCTGCTCGGCACCGGCGCCCCGCCCGAATTGCTGAGGAGGCGGATCGAGTCGTCATTCGGCCAGTATCAAAATCTAAAGAAGATTCGAGAGATGGAAGCGGAAGTTCGAGCGCTGGAAGACGCGCTCGAGCGCGCGAAGGTGTACGAGGCGCCGTGCGGCGATTTCGGACGCATCGGCCGCTACCGGCGGGCGCGCCAGGAGGTGGAGGCGCGCCGGCAGGCAACGGGCAAGGGCGGTCGCCGCGGCGAGCGCGCCCCGGCGGAGGCCGAGCCGGGGCGGCTCGCGCTCGTGCGGCGCAAGGGCGCGCCGAGCCTCGCGATGATTCTGGGCGTGCACGCGATCCGCGGCCATCGCACGCTGTTCGACGCGCTCCTGCCTCACGGCGCGGTGATCCGCCTGAAGAGTGGGCTCCTCAAGAAGGTCTTCTGGGCCACGCCGCCACTGCACGTGCCGCGCGACCTGCGGCGCGGCGAGCCCCGCGGGCTGCGCCACCTCTCGGAGCAGCTCGCGCGCCTGTCGGTGCCGGACCTCATCGCGCGCGAGCGCGAGCAGGGGCCGGAGGCGGCGGTAGCCGCCATCGAGTGTCACCGCTGCCCGTGGGGCGCGACCACGCGCTGCGAGCACGCGGCGCGCGACCTCGAGCGGCTGCAGGAGCGCCTGGCCCAGCGCCGCGCCGCCCTCGACGCGTTCCGTGACGCCTACTGGCAGGAGTTCCTGCGCGTGGTCGAGGTGCTCGAGCAGTTCGGCGCCGTGCGCGACGGCCGGCTGGAGCCCAAGGGCCGGCTCATCGCGAGCCTCCGCCACGACAACGAGCTGCTCCTCGCCGAGACGGTGACGCGCGGGCTCTTCGACGACCTCACGCTGGCCGAGGCCGCCGCGCTCTGCGCGGCGCTGCTCGAGGAGTCGCGCTCGGGCGAGCCGGCGATCGCGCGCGCGTTCCTCAAGAAGCGGCCCAAGCTCAAGCACCGCCTCGACCGCCTCGTCGCCGCCGCCGACGCCGTGTGGCAGGCCCAGCGCGCGCGGCACCTCGGCGTTCCCGTGAGCGTGCAGCCCGGCTTCATGCCGTCGGTCTTCCGCTGGGCGTCCGGCGACGACGACTGGTCGGGCATCGTCGCCGAGTCGTTCGGCGGCCACGAGGGCGACCTCGTGCGCGCGATGCGCCGGCTGATCGACCTGCTGCGCCAGCTCGCCGAGGGCCCCGAGGTTCCGCTCGAGACGGCGCGGCTGCTCGGCCAGGCCGCGCGCGTGGTGGACCGCGGCATCGTCCTCGAGAGCGCGCTGATCTAGTAAATGGGGGGCCCCGACATGGCCCCCCAAACCCCCCAACGCTCGGCACGTCCCGGCGCAGCCGTGACGCGCCTCGATCACGCGTGACTCGATGGGCCCCGACCTGGCCCCCAACCCCCCAACGCTCGGCACGTCCCGGCGCAGCCGTGACGCGCCTCGATCACGCGTGACTCGATGGCCCCCAACCCCCCCAACGTTCGAAGCGGCCCGGCATAGCCGGGCCGCTTCTCTGTCGCCGCGCGCTTCGATGGGGCCACGCTCGGGTGGCTCCCTTCAAAGCCGTGGCGGTCCTCGATGAGCCGTCTGTTATGCTGGCCGCGTGAGACGCGCCGCGTCTGCCGTGCTCGCTGCCGTCCTGCTGGCCGGGTGCTCCATCGCCACGCAAACGGTCGACCAGCGCACCTCGCAGGGCCCGACCGCCGATTTGTTCTGGACGACCCAGCTCATCACCGCCAACGGGCGCCAGCCGACGTTCGAGGAGAAGCGGCACTTCAACGACGATCTCGAGGCGCGGATCTCGAAGTACCTGCGCGAGCACGAGGAGGCGGCGTCGAATCCGCTCACCGTGCAGGCCTTCCGCAACCTGCATCAGGTCACGGCGGGTATGGAGAAGGGGCAGGTCGAGGTGTTGCTCGGCCCACCCTTCACGACCTCCGACGACGCGCAGCAGATGGCGAACTGGGCCCGGCGCCACTGGCCGGCGATCCGCGGCCGGGCCGACGAGGCGTGGGGCTATCCGCACGGCTGGATCTTCTATTTCGACAAGGGCAAGCTCGTGGACATCACGCAGTACCTCGAAGGGGTATTCCTCCAACAATGATCCGATCCACGCTGAGCGTCACCAAGCGCACCTCGCTGGCCTCCCGCGGGATGGTCGTCGCCGAGCACCCGCGCGGCGCCGAAGTCGGCGCGCGCATCCTCGCGCGCGGCGGCAACGCCGTCGACGCGGCCGTGGCCACCGCGTTCGCGATGACGGTGGTCGAGCCGTTCATGTCGACGATCGCCGGCGCCGGCACGATGCTCGTGCACCTCGCGAAGCGCGGCGAGACGGTCGCCCTCGACTTCAACGGCATGGCGCCGCTCCGCGCGCAGGCCATGATGTACAAGACCATCGGCGGGGTCTCGGAGGCGCTCTTCCCGTGGCCGAACGTCGAGGGTCAGGCCAACGTCTACGGGCATCGCTCGGTGGCCGTGCCCGGCTCGGTGGCGGGGCTCGCGCTGGCGGTGGAGCGCTACGGGACGATGACGCTCGCCGACGTGATGGCGCCGGCCATCGAGATCGCGCGGTCAGGGCTCGTGCCCGACTGGTATCTGGCGCTCAAGCACGCGCAGCACCTCGAAGAGCTCGCGGCGTTTCCGGAGACGGCGCGCGCCTACCTGCGCCACGGCCGCTCGATCCATCGGCCACCGTCGATGCAACCCGGCGACCTCGTGCGCTACCCCGATCTGGCCGAGAGCCTGGCCCTCATCGCGAAAGAGGGGCCCGACGCGTTCTACCGGGGCGCGATCGCCCAGGCGATCGAGCAGGAGATGGTGCGCGGCGGGGGGCTGATCACGCAGCGCGACCTGGCCGCCTACGAGGTCCGGGTGGCGCTGCCGGTGACCGGCCGCTATCGCGGCCTGGACCTGGCGTTCTCACCTGGAGCAACGGGCGGTGTGACCGCGCTCGAGACGCTGAACATCCTCGCCGAGTTCCCCTCGGCGAAGGTTGGCTGGACGAGCGTGGAGGGTCTGCACCTGCGCGCCTGCGCCATCAAGCGCGCATTCCGCGACCGCTTCGAGCACCTCGGAGACGCCGCCGTCGTGAAGGCGCCCTGGGAACGGCTCGTCTCGCGCGAGCACGCGCGCGCGGCCGCGCACGAGATCCGCACCGGGCGCAGCGGCGCCCGCCGGCCGCGCGGCGGCCGCACGCTCGACTGCACGACCCACGTCGGCGCCATCGACCGGCAGCGCAACATGGTCTCGCTCACCAACACCGCGGTCTCGCTCTGGGGGTCGCGCGTGGTGGTGAAGGGGACGGGCATCCTGCTCAACAACGGGATGATCTGGTTCGATCCGGAGCCCGGCAAGGCGAACTCCATCGCCGGCGGCAAGCGCGGGCTCGTCAACATGGTGCCGACGCTCGGCTTCAAAGGCGGCAAGCCGTACCTCACCATCGGCGCGCCGGGCGGCCGCGCGATCGTCTCGGCGATACCTCAGGTCATCGCCAACTTCGTGGACGGGCGCGGCTCGCTGCAGCAGGCGGTCGAGGCGCCACGGCTGCACACGGAGGGCGGCGACGTGCTCGTCTCCACGCGCGTGGGCGAGGCGGCGCTGGCGGGGCTGGCCAAGCGCGGCCACACCGTGGTGCCGAAAGAGGAGTCGTACTCGACGCTCAACTTCGCGCGGCCCATCGCCATCCGCGTCACGCCCAAGGGGCTCGAGGCCGGCCTCGAGCAGTTCGGTATGGCCTGGGCCGCCGGACACTAATATTTGCCGTCGGAGCGCCTTCGCAGGGCTGCCGTCGGTCGTTTCACCGCTCGCCTCGGCCGTCGAACGGCCTGCGGCTCGCACTGCGGCTCGACGGTCGGGCGGAAAACCGTGGGAGGTGCGTCATGGAAGAGCGGGTGATCGCGTCGTGGAAGTTCAAGAAGGGCGTGCTCGATCCCAAAACCGCCTACCTCTGTTATCTCGCCGCCAACCTCGCCGCCGGCAACACCCACTGAGCGAAGCGCGACCTGGCGGGCGCCAGGCAGAGCGGCGCGACCGAGGACGAGCTGCGCGAGGCGATCTCCTTCGCCATCCGCGCCAACGCGGCGAAGACCCACGCGGACATCCTCAAGGTCTGGAATGAGTGAGGTGAACCTGACCGCCGCCTTCTCGACGGTGCCGGCCGGCGAGCAGGAGGCGTTCAAGCGCGTGATCGTCGAGACCGTCGAGCAGCTCGCGCGCGAGGAGGCCAGCTTCAAGCGCGCGAAGCTCGTGTTCACCGAGTCCGACGAGCGCTGCGCGCTGACCGCCGAGCTGGACGGCGTCAAGCGCGAGGGCGTGCCGCTCCAGATCGAGATCGACCAGCTGGAGGACGCACAGTCCTCGGCCGGCGCGCGCGCGCAGCTGAAGGAGGCGATCCGCCTCTACTTCCGGCGCGTGCAAGGCACGTAGTGGACGACGGCGTCCTCTTCTACGCCTGGCGCGACTGCCTCTTCCGCGTCCCCGACATCGTGCAGCCGCCGAAAGCCGGCTCGAGGTTCTTCTGCCATCACCTGAGCGTCCGCGCGGGCGAGCGCGTGCTCGAGATCGGCGCCGGTCTCGGCCTGGCCGCCGTGCTCGCGGCCAGGGCGGGCGCGGCCGTCGTCGCCACCGACGTCGTGCCGGCGGCGGTGACGGCCGTGCGCGTGAACGCCGCGCTGAACGGCGTCGAGGTCGACGCGCGGCTGGGCGACTGCTACGCGCCGGTGGCGGGCGAGCGCTTCGACCTCGTGTGCAGCAACCCGCCGCAGATGCCGACGCCGCCGGGCGCCGACCGCGAGGACGCGCAGGCGGCGGCCGACAACGGCGGCTCCGACGGCTGGGCGCTGCTCGACCGCATCATCGCGGGCGCGCCCGCGCACCTGGCGCCGCGCGGCCGGCTCGTGTTCACGATCTTCGACTTCCTCGGCATCAAGACCGCCCTGGCGAAGGTGGAGGCGGCCGGGCTCGTGCCCTCGGTGCTCGCGCGCGAGACGCAGTCGTTCCCGCGGATCGGCCACGAGCGCATCGCGCACCTGCGCGCGATGGACCGCGAGGCGGCGCTGCCGCCCGGGCGGCCGGCGACCGTCGAGCGCCTGATGATCGAGGGACGCGCGCGGTGAGCCGCCGCCTCATCGTCAACGCCGACGACTGGGGCCTCACGCGCGGCGTGAGCGAGGGCATCCTGGCCGCGCATCGCCACGGCATCGTCACGAGCACGACGGTGCTCGTGACCGCCGACCTCGAGCGGGGCCTCGTGGCCCGCCTCCTCGACAGCGGGCTCGGGGTCGGGCTCCACGTCAACCTCACGCTCGGCTCGCCGCTGACGCGAGGGAAGTCGCTCGTGGCCGGCGGCGGCCGCTTCGTGCGCGACGCGCGCCATGCGGCGGCGCGGGCCCGCGCCGGCGACGTGCGGGCCGAGATCGAGGCGCAGGTCGCGAAGTTCCGCCGGGTCTTTCGCCGCGCGCCCACGCACCTGGACACGCACCATCACGTCGGCCTGCATCCGCCGGTGCGCGAGGTCGTGCTGGACGTCGCGCGCGGGCTGGGCGTGCCGGTGCGCAGCCAGGACGCCGCCGCGCGCGGCCGCGCGCGCTCGGCTGGGCTCCGCACGCCGGATCACTTCTTCGGCGAGTCGGGGCCGGGCGCCTACTGGTCGCCGGCCACCACGCTCGCCAATCTGCGCGCGCTGCCCGAGGGCCTCTCGGAATTCATGACGCATCCCGGCTGGTTCGACGCGGACCTCGCGTACAGCCGCTATGGGCGCCAGCGCGAGACGGAGATGATCGGTCTCGGCACGCCCTCGGCCCGCACCGCCGTCGCGGCACTCGGGATCACGCTGTGTAGTTTCGCGGAGATCTAGTGGGGATGTCGAGGGGCGCCACGGGTTCCCCGGGGCGCCCCGAGCGCGGGGGGGTATGGGGGGCCATTTCGGGGCCCCCCATCCTGATAGGCCTTGACGTAGGGGGGACGACGATCGCCGCCGGCGCGGTCACGCCCGACGGCGAAGTCCTGCTCGACGAGCGGGTGGCGACGCGCGACGCCAAGGCCGTCGGCACGCCGGCCGCGATCGAGGCGCTCGTCGAGCGCGTGCGTGCCGCGGTCGCCGCGCGCGGGCTGACGGTCGCGGGCATCGGCGTCGGCGTGCCGGGCCCGGTGGACGCGGAGGCCGGCGTCGTCGGCGACCCCGCGCCGCACGCGCCCGATCTCGTCGACGTGCCCCTGGCGCAGCGCCTCGCCGCGCGCTTCGGCATCCCCGCCTTCGTCGACAACGACGTCAATGCGCTGGCGCTGGGCGAGTGGCGCTTCGGCGCCGGGCGGGGCGCGCGCTCGCTCGTGGTGCTGGCGGCGGGCACCGGGTTCGGCGGGGGTGTGATCCTCGACGGCCGCCTGGTGCGCGGCGTCGCCGGCTTCGGCGGCGAGTTCGGCCACGCGCCCGTGAAGTTCGACGGCCCGCCCTGCTGGTGCGGCGGCCGCGGCTGTCTCGCCGTCTACGCGAGCGGGCGGGGCATCACCGAGGCGGCGCGCGCGCGCGTCGCCCGCGAGGCGGGCGCGGCGCTGCTGCAGGCGGCCGGCGGCGACGCGCAGCGGATCACGGCCGAGCTCGTTTTCCGGATGGCCACGGACGGCGAGCCCGTCGCGGCGGCGGTGGTGGACGAGGCATGCCGCGCGCTCGGCGCCATGCTCGCGACGATCGTGAACGGGCTCAACCCCGAGGTCGTCGTCGTCACCGGCGGCGTGGCCGGCTCGCTCGCCGCGCTGGAGAAGCGGATCCTCGCCGCGGCGGCCGAGCACGCGTTCGCGCGCGCGCTGGCGGCGACGCGGATCACGATCGTGCCGGGCGACAAGCGGCTCACCATGCGCGGAGCCGCCGCCCTCGTGCTCTATGAGCGGGCCCGACGAGCGGCATAGTCACAACCCCCTCGTCCGCTACTTCCGGACGCTCGGGCCGGGTCTCGTCACCGGCGCCTCCGACGACGACCCGAGCGGCGTCACGACCTACGCGGTGGCGGGCGCGACGTTCGGGACGGGGATGCTGTGGACGGCCGTCGTCACCCTGCCGCTGATGGCCGCGATCCAGCTGACGTGCGCCCGCATCGGGCTCGTCTCGGGCCGCGGGCTCGCCGGCGCCACGCGCCGCCACTATCCGCGCTGGTTCCTGTACGGCGCCTGCCTGCTGCTGCTCGCGGCGAACGTCTTCAATATCGCCGCCGATCTCGCCGGCATGGCGGACGCCGCGGAGATGCTGACGGGCGTGCCGTCGGAGTTCTGGGTGCCGCTGTTCGGGCTCGGCGTGATCGTGGCCACCGTGTACACGAGCTACGCCAGGTTCGCCGCCTGGCTCAAGTGGCTCACCGCCGTGCTCTTCGCTTACATCCTGTCCGCCGTCCTCGCGCAGCCGAACTGGTCGGCGGCCCTTCGCGACACGCTCGTCCCGCACGTGCCCTGGGACGCCCGCGCCGTGCCGACGCTCGTCGGCATCCTCGGCACGACGATCTCGCCGTACCTGTTCTTCTGGCAGGCCTCGCAGGAGGTCGAGGAGGAGCGCGCCAAGGGACGCCGCACGGTGGCCGAGCGCCGCGGCGCCAGCGACCACGAGCTGCGCGACGCGCGCCAGGACGTCTTCACCGGCATGGCCTTCTCGAACGTGGTGATGTACTTCATCATTCTCGCCACGGCCGCCACGCTCTTCCGCGCGGGCCGGAACGACATCGAGACGAGCCGTCAGGCGGCCGAGGCGCTGCGGCCCCTGGCCGGTGACGGCGCCTATCTGCTGTTCGCGGTCGGTCTGATCGGCACCGGGTTGCTGGCGACTCCGGTGCTCGCGGGCTCCGCCTCGTACGCGGTCGCCGAGCTGTTCGCGTGGCGCGCCGGTCTCGACCTGAAGCCGAGCCAGGCCCGGCGCTTCTACCTGGTGCTGGGAGGCGCCATCGTGGCGGGCGTCCTGCTCAACACGCTCGGCCTCGGCGCCATTCGCATGCTGTTTCTCTCGGCCATCATCAACGGGCTGCTCGCGCCGCCGTTGATGCTGCTCGTGATGCTGGTGGGCAACAACCGCGCGATCATGGGCACGCAGGTCAACGGCGTGTGGTTGAACGTCTTCGGATGGGGCGCGACGGCCGTGATGACGCTCGCGATGCTCGCCTTCCTCTGGACGTCATTCTGATGGGAGCGTGTCGGCGTGTCGAGGGGTGCCACGGCTTCGCCGGCGAGATAGAGGAGCGCCCGGGTTCACCCCGGGCGCTCCGAACGTTGGGGGGTTTGGGGGGCCATATCGGGGCCCCCCATTCAATTAGGCGGGCGGCGGCTCCCGTTTCAAGATTTCGTCGAGCACCCGCGGCAGGCGGGTGACGGCCGACTCGCCGTGCAGCCGCGCCACGATCTCGCCCAGCCGGTCCACCACGACCGTGTACGGCGTGCCCTTGAAGCCGTAGCGGTTGCCGATGGTGAGCTTGGGATCGAGCGCGACGGCGTAGCTGACCTTGTTCGCGCGCATGAATCGACGGACGTCGACGGTCGCGTCCTGCACGTGGATGGCGAGCACCTCCACGCCGCGCTCGCGGTAGCGCTCGGTCAGCCGCGCGAGCGCCGGCGATTCCCTCGCGCAGGGCTTGCAGTACGACGCCTGGAAGCGCAGCACGAGGATCTTCTTACCGATCAGGTCGCGCGAGTCGAGCGAGCGTCCGTCGAGGAGCCGCACCTTGAATCCGGGCGCCGCCGGCGCGGCCGCGCTGGTGGACGTCAGCGCGAGCAGCGCGGCGAGCACGAGGAGAACCACGCGCACGCGGCCATTCTACTCCCCGGCGGCCGCGCGGCGGGCGTCGGCGGCCGGACACTCGTTGCACAGCGTCCACGCCCAGCTCTTTTCGCCGTCATGCCGGTGCGATCAGGCAACCTGCGGGCCAACGACCTTCGCGCGGCCGCGGGTCCGCGATGGCGACGGGTATAATGGCCCGGTGAACGACCTCGAGCGCGAATTGCGCCGCGTCGTGCGCGGCTCCGTGCGGTTCGATCCCGCGTCGCTGCTGCTCTACTCAACCGACGCGTCCATGTACCAGGTGGAGCCGCTCGGCGTCGTCACGCCCCGCGATCCCGACGACGTGATCGCCGCGTTCGACGTGGCGCGCCGGCAGCAGGTGGCGCTGCTGCCCCGCGGCGGCGGCACCTCGCTCACGGGCCAGACCGTCAACCGCGCGCTCGTCCTCGACTTCTCGCAGCACATGAACGGCGTGGTCGAGGTCAACGCCGAGGAGTTGTGGGCGCGCGTACAGCCCGGGCTCGTGCAGGACGAATTGAATGCACACGTGAGGCCGATCGGACTGCTCTTCGGTCCGGACACGTCGACGTCGAACCGAGCGACGCTCGGTGGGATGATCGGCAATAATTCAGGCGGCTCGCACTCGATCGCCTACGGTCTCACCGTCGAGCACGTCCTCGAGCTGGACGCGCTGCTGGCCGACGGCACGCGCGTGCGTTTCGGCACCGTGACCCCGGCGGAGTTCGAGGCCAAGGCGCGGCGCGACGGCGCCGAGGGGCGCATCTACCGCGAGCTGGCGGCGATCCGCGCCGAGTACGCCGAGGAGATCCGCAAGCGCTATCCGAAGCACTGGCGCCGCGTCGCCGGCTACAACCTGAACGAGCTCGTCAAGGCGGGCGACGGCCCGCTCAACATGGCGCGCGTGCTCGTCGGCTCGGAGGGCACGCTCCTCACCGTGCTGGAGGCGAAGGTCCGACTGGTCAGGCGCCCGAAGACGACGGCGCTGGACGTCATCCACTACGCGAGTATCCAGGACGCCCTCGAGTCCTCGCAGTCGATTCTAGAAACCGGCCCTTACGCCGTCGAGCTGACCGACAAGCTGATCCTGGACCTCGCGCGTGACAACATCGAGCAGCGCGCGCGCATGGCCTTCGTGCAGGGCGACCCCGGCGCCATCCTCATCGTCGAGTATGCGGGCGAGACCGACGCCGAGGTGAGATCGAAAGTCGAGGCGCTGGAGGCGCGGCGCGCGCGCGAGAGGTTCGGCTACGCCGCGCACGTCGCCCACGACCCCGCCGAGCAGCAGTCGATCTGGAAGCTGCGCAAGGCCGGGCTCGGCCTGCTCCTCGGCATGAAGGGCGACAAGAAGCCGATCGCCTTCGTCGAGGACACGTGCGTCGACCCCAGGCACCTGAAGGACTTCGTGCCGCGCTTCGCCGACGTCTTCGCCAAGCACGATACGACGGGCGCGTACTACGGCCACTGCTCGGTCGGCTGCCTGCACATCCGGCCCGTCATCGATCTCAAGACGCCGCGTGGCCTCGAGCAGGTGAAGGCCATCGCCGACGAGATCACGGATCTCGTGCTGGAGTTCGGCGGGACGATCTCGAGCGAACACGGGGACGGCCGCGCGCGCAGCCCGTTCCTCGAGCGGATGTACGGGCCCACGCTCATGCAGGCGTTCCGGCGCCTCAAGCAGGCGTTCGACCCGGAGAACCGCATGAACCCGGGCAACATCGTGGACTCGCCGGGGATCATCGAGAACCTCCGGTACGGCGTGTCGTACAAGACCTGGGAGCCCAAGACGCTGCTCGACTTCTCGGGGCAGGGCGGCTTCGCGGCCGCCGTCGAGATGTGCAACGGCGTCGGCGTGTGCCGCAAGAAGCTCGAGGGCACGATGTGCCCGTCCTACATGGCCACGAAGGACGAGGAGCACTCCACGCGGGGCCGCGCCAACGCGCTGCGCGCCGTCCTCTCGGGCCGGCTGCCCGCCAGCGAGTTCACCGGCAAGCGGCTCTACGAGGTGATGGATCTCTGCCTGGAGTGCAAGGGCTGCAAGGCCGAGTGCCCGGCCAACGTCGACATGGCCAAGCTGAAGTACGAGTTCCTGTACCACTACTACCAGGCCAACGGCCTGCCGCTGCGCAACCGGCTCTTCGGCCGGGTCGCGCGGTGGAGCGCGCTGGGCGCCCGTACGCCGCGGCTCTCGAACGCGATCAGCGCGCTGGCGCCGGTGCGCTGGCTGCTCGAGAAGACGGTCGGGATCGATCGTCGCCGGCCGCTGCCCGCGCTGGCGCTCGAGACCTTCGAGGACTGGTTTCGCCGGCGCACGCCGCCCGCGACGGCGCCGCGCGGCGAGGTCGTGCTCTTCCACGACACGTTCGTGACGTACAACACCCCCTCGATCGGCCAGGCCGCCATCCAGGTGCTGGAGTCCGCCGGCTATCGCGTCGTGCTCGTCGATCGCAAGTGCTGCGGCCGGCCGCTGATCTCCAAGGGCATGCTCGACGAGGCGCGCGAGCACGCGACCTGGAACGTGGCGCGGCTGGTCCCCTACGCGCGGCGCGGCGTCGCCATCGTGGGCCTCGAGCCCTCGTGCCTGCTCACGCTGCGCGACGAGTGGGTGGACCTGCTGCGCACCGACGACGCGCGCGTCGTGGGCGAGCAGAGCCTGCTCTTCGAGCAATTCCTGCTGCGCGAGCGCGAGCGCGGGCTGACGCTGCCGTTTCCCGCGCGCGGGCGCAAAGCGCTGCTGCACGGCCACTGCCACCAGAAGGCGATGGTGGGCACGGCGCCGACGGTGGCGGCGCTCGCGTGGGCGGGCTACGACGTGAGCGAGGTGGATTCCGGCTGCTGCGGCATGGCCGGCTCGTTCGGCTTCGAGCGCGAGCACTACGACATCTCCGTCGCGCTGGGCAACCGCCGCCTGGCGCCGGCCGTGAAGGCCGTCCCCGCCGACACGACGGTCGTCGCGCCCGGCATCTCCTGCCGGCAGCAGATCGAGCACCTCGCCGGACGCCGCGCGAAGCATCCGGCCGAGGCCGTGTGGGAGGCGCTCGCGCGCCCGTGACCGCTGGGCGTCGAGCGGGCAGGCTCGGCGCGCCGCTCGAGAAGTGAGAAGCTCCGGGTCAGGCGGTAACAAGGGGGCGACCATGAAGCGCAAGCGAGTCGGTATCGTGTTGTTCCCGGACGCCGAGGTGCTCGACTTCTGCGGGCCGTTCGAGGTCTTCTCGGTCACGCGGCTGAACGAGGAGCTACGCCGCGAGGATCCGTCACCGTTCGAGGTGGTGCTGGTGGCCGAGAAGGCGGGGCCCGTCCTCACCACGGGCGGCATGAAGGTGATCCCCGACCACACACTGGACGACTGTCCGCCGCTCGACATTCTCGTGGTGCCCGGCGGGTGGGGGACGCGCGCCCAGCGAACCAACCCCCGGCTGGTGGGCTGGATCGGCGAGCGCGCGAAGCAGGTCGAGACGCTGACGTCCGTCTGCACCGGCTCGCTGCTGCTCGGCCAGGCCGGCCTGCTCGACGGCCGCCGCGCGACCACGCACTGGCGCGCGCTCGACCTGATGCGCGAGTTGTTTCCCGCGGTGAAGGTAGAGGACAAGCTGCACGTCGTCGAGGAGGGCAACGTGCTGACCTCCGCTGGGATCTCCGCCGGCATCGACATGGCGCTGCGGGTCGTGGCCCGCGAGCACGGTGAGACCGTCGCGCGCAACACCGCGCGCAACATGGAGTACCGCTACCCCGACGACAACACCCGCCGCGTGTGAGCACCGCTCCCGGGGTGTAGCATGGCGGCCATGATGCCCCACATGGCCGCGATGATGCTGATCGGCGGACTCGTGGTGCTGGGCGTGCTCGTCGGCCTCGGCCTGGTGCTCTGGTCGTCGCTTCGCGACCGCTACGTCCGCGGTGACATCGGCCGCAACGAGCCCGAGGCCAGACGCCGGGATCGGGCGGCCTGAGCGACGCCGTCGTCCGCCGGTAGCGCATAACGCTCCTACCTCGCCCGCCTCCCCCCCACTCGGCGGCAGGGGCGCGTCGCCTCGGGCGGATCGCCGTGCGGCGTCGGGCGTCCCTCCACGCGGCGCCCGCGGCCGGAGGGCGGGGCGCCCACGGATCTCGCGGGATTCCGGCCACATCGGGGCACGACCGCCCTGGCAGGGGTCGTGCAGAAATCGGCGCAGGTGCAGGTGCTTCGGCGGCGGACCGGACCCGAGGCCGTGAACGATCGAAACCAGGAGGGGGGAGCGATGGCGAAGAACAACAAGGCGGGCAAGAAGGCCAAGGATCTCCCCATCAAGTCCCTTGCGGCCGATCAGGCCAAGCAGGTCGTCGGCGGAACCGCAAGGAAGGCGGGGGGTGGCCAGCAGGAGTACCTGGTGATGAAGATGAACGACATCATCATCACCGGCGTTACCCCCTCGTGATCAGCGGCGTGTAGACCGTCAAGCCGTCGCGTCTCTGTGACGCGACTGGTCAGGTCCGGAGATCCGCCGCGCACGCGGCCCATTCCGCGTGCCGTACGGGTCTCCGGACTCATTTTCGGTGTGCTATGGTCCGGCGATGGCCGGCTCGATTCCGTCGCACGCGCGCGCCGTCATCGTCGGAGGCGGGATCGTCGGATGCAGCGTCGCGTATCACCTGACGAAGCTCGGGTGGCGCGACATCGTGCTCCTCGAGCGTCGCGACCTCTCCTGCGGCACCACGTGGCATGCGGCGGGCCTCGTCGGCCAGCTCCGCTCCAGCCACAACCTCACCCGCCTCGCGAGCTACGGCGCCGTGCTCTACGAGCAGCTCGAAGCGGAGACGGGACAGGCCACGGGATTCCGGCGCTCGGGCAGCATCAGCGTCGCGCGGACGAAGGAACGGCTGATCGAGCTGAAGCGTGGCGCGTCGATGGCCAAGTGCTTCGGCGTCGAGGTCGAGGTGATCTCTCCGGGCGACGCCGGCCGCCTCTGGCCGCTGATGCGCACCGACGACCTGGCCGGCGCCGTGTGGATCCCGCGGGACGGGCGGACGAATCCGATCGACACCACGCTGGCCCTGGCGAAAGGCGCGCGCAAGGGCGGCGCCACCCTCGTCGAGAACGTGACCGTGACCGGCATCCATCGGCAGAACGGCGCGGCGACGGGCGTCAGCACCGATCACGGTGATATCGCGTGCGACGCGGTGGTGAACTGCGCGGGGATGTGGGGACGCGAGCTGGGCCGGATGGCGGGCGTCAACGTGCCGCTGCACGCCTCCGAGCATTTCTACATCGTCACCGAGCCCATGGCCGGGGTGACGCGCGAGCTCCCCGTGCTCCGCGACACCGACGGCGGGATCTACGTGCGCGAAGAGGTCGGTGGCCTGCTCATGGGCGGCTTCGAGTCGGTGGCGAAGCCGTGGGGGATGCACGGGCTCCCCAAGGACTTCGCGTTCTCGCTGCTGCCCGAGGACTGGGAGCACTTCCGCGTCCTCATGGAGCAGGCGATCGTGCGCATCCCCGCGCTGGAGACGGCGCCGGTGCGGCGGCACGTGAACGGGCCGGAGAGCTTCACGCCCGACAACCGCTACATGCTCGGCGAGGCGCCCGAGCTGCGGAACTTCTTCGTGGCAGCGGGCTTCAACTCCGTGGGCATCGCCTCCGCGGCTGGCGCGGGCAAGGCGCTGGCGGAATGGATCGTCGGCGGCGAGCCGAGCATGGATCTCTGGGACGTCGACATCCGCCGCTTCATGCCCTTCCAGGGCAACGCCCGCTACCTGTACGAGCGCACCACGGAGGTCGTCGGACTCCTCTACGCGATGCACTGGCCCTTCCGCCAGCCGGCGAGCGCGCGCGGCGTGCGCCGTTCGGTGCTGCACGATCGCCTCGCGGCCCGCGGCGCGGTCTTCGGCGTCGTGGCGGGATGGGAGCGCGCGAACTGGTTCGCCACCGCCGGCGTCGAGCCCCGCTACGTCTACACGTACGGGCGCCAGAACTGGTTTCCGTGCGCCGCCGCCGAGCACCGCGCCGTGCGCGAGGGCGTCGGGCTCTTCGACCAGTCGTCGCTCGCCAAGTTCCGGCTGCAGGGACCGGACGCCACCGCGGTGCTGCAGCGGCTGTGCGCCAACGACGTCGACCTGCCGCCCGGCCGCATCGTCTACACGCAGATGCTCAACGCGCGCGGCGGCATCGAGTGCGACCTGACCGTGACGCGCCTCGCTGACGACGCCTATCTCGTGGTCACGATCGCCGCCGCGGCCACCCACGACGCGGACTGGATCCGCCGCGGCATCGGCGCCGCGCGGGTCACGCTCACCGACGTCACGTCGGCCTTCACCGTCCTCGGCGTGATGGGCCCGCGCTCACGTGAGCTGCTCTCGCGCCTGACGGACGCCGACCTCTCGAACGCGGCGTTTCCGTTCGGCACCGCGCGCGCGATCGAGGTGGGCCACGCGATGGCGCGGGCCACGCGCATCACGTACGTCGGGGAGCTGGGCTGGGAGCTGTACGTGCCGGCGGAGTTCGCGCTCGGGGTCTACGAGGCCGTGGTCGCCGCCGGCGAGGACCTCGGGCTGCGCCACGCCGGTTACCACGCGATGGACTCGCTGCGGATGGAGAAGGGCTACCGTTCCTGGGGCCACGACATCGGCGGGGAGGACACACCGCTCGAAGCCGGGCTCGGCTTCGCCGTCGCCCTCGAGAAGGACGGGTTCGTGGGCCGTGAGGCGCTGCTGCGCCAGCGCGACAAGCCGCTGGGACGCCGCCTCGTCATGTTCACGCTCGACGATCCGGAGCCGCTGCTGCTCGGCGACGAGCCGATCTACCGCGACGGCGCCCTCGTGGGACGCATCACCTCGGGCGCCTACGGACACACGCTCGGCCGCTCGGTGGGCATGGGGTATGTCACCCATCCGGATGGCGTGGACTCCGCGTTCGTGAGCGCGGGCGGCTGGGAGCTGGAGATCGCGATGGAACGGTTCCCGGCGACCGCGCGGCTCGAGCCGCCGTACGATCCGCGGTCGGCACGCGTGCGCGGATAACGGGAAAGGAGCGCGACGGCTCTACACAAACACGAACGCGCGCGCCGGATTCTCCACGAGCAGGCGCCGCATCCCCGCGTCGTCCACGCCCTTGCGCCGCAGGCGCGGCACCACGTTCACGAGCAGATGGTGGTAGCCGTAGCCGCCGTACTTCGTCAGCGAGCTCTTGTAGGCGATGTCGTGCGACATGAGGACCTGATCCTGATGCCCGCGCGCGATGAGCGTCAGGATCTGGGTCATGCGGCCGCCGTCGTTAGGCATGTCGAAGTCGGGATTGTAGGGGTAGTACGAATTCTCCAGGCCGAAGAGATCGTACTCGAGCCAGATGCCGGTGGCCGCGAGGTCGAAGAGGTGCCGCTCGTCGGCGATCGTGCGCTCGATGTGGCACATGACGGTGCGGCGCAGGTCGCCGCCCTGTTTCCGAATCAGCTCGACGATCTGCATGGGCGCTGTCTGGTCGCGCCCCGGGTGAATCATCAGCGGCGCGCCCGTCTGGCGCTGCGCCTCGACCGCAGCCCGGACGACCTTCTTCTCGTTCTCCGTCCACGGCCACGTGTTGCCGATCTCGCCGATGAGCCCGGCCCGCACACCGCCGGCTCCTTGAACATCACCGCGAAGTCGATGAGCAGGTGCTCGTGGGGCAGCGTGACGCCCATGGTGTCCGCGTCGACGGCGCCGAGCACGGTCAATGCCTTCCCCGAGAGTGCGCTCGGCATCGCGTCCTCCTAGTGCGGCGTCTGAGGGACGGGTGGCCTGTCCGGCTGGACGTGGCCGCACCGGCGGCAGGTTCGCAGCTCCTCGCTCCCGTCGAAGCGCTCGATCGCGGTCTTCAGATCCTTCTCGATATCGCCGACGTGCATGGTGACCTCGTGCAGCCGCGCGTCGCAGCGCTCGCAGAACCAGACGAGGGACTCTGTCTGCGTGAG
>QHRU01000005.1 GCA_003220225.1 Candidatus Rokuibacteriota bacterium | reverse complement strand
GCGATCTCGGCCAGAACCACGAGTTGGTCGCTTACACAGAAGGCCCGACCGCGTACTTCATCGTGGTTCTCTCCGCCAGGAATCCGCAGGCGCTAGAAGAACATCGGCCTGCGTTTCAGGCGCTTCTTCAGTCATTTTCGCCCATGAAGCGCCAGTAATGGCCGCCGACCGCTCAGCGCGGAGCCGTTAGAAGGACAGAATGCCGTTAGCCGATCGTATCCATATCCTCGGGGCTTCAGGAAGCGGCACGACGTCACTCGCCATCGCAGTCGCTGCGCGAAATATCGCCACCGTCATTTGGACGCCGACGACTTCTTCTGGATGCGAACCGATCCAGACCCACGCCGGCAAGAGGGTCGTATTCGAGTTCGAGGACGTCTTCGCCGGCCGCCGGCAGTCGCTCAGATCGGAGCTCTACCTGTTCCCATTCGTGGGAGCCAAGTGGGTAAAAGCTCTCGATGTCTCGAAACAGACGGAAGAATTGATCCGCAGTGTGCCGTGGACTGCGACTCGCTTGTGAAGGACGCGACACCTCGCGTTGCCCGGCCCGCCGCCGAAACGGGACATCAATCGGAATGAGGGAGGGCGGATGAGGACACTGATGGTCGCGGTCGTCGTGGCCCTATCGCCAGGCATCGCAACGAGCGCGGACTCGCCACCGGCCAGGTACATCGATAAAGGCGCATGCCCCTCCGAGTGCTGCACGTACGGCGCCTGGACTGCGAAGGCAGATACTGTCATCCGCGCCACGCCCGATAGGAGCGCGAAGGTGGTCGGGCTCTTGAAGGCCGGCGCCAGCGTCGACGCGATCACCGGCGAAGTTCATACGAGTCCCGCTCGCTTCGTCGTCAACAGGCCGCACGCCGCATACAAGCCTGGCGACGTCCTGTGGGTTTACACCTACCTCGGAGAGGGCCACTTCAAGGTGTGGCGCAATGGAGTCATGCACGAAGAAGACCTGGGCTTCAGTCCCTATGGAGGCTCAGCAGGCTCGCGCTGCGAAAATACGGAGCAGTGCTGGGGCCAGCTCAAAACTGAGCTCAAGTCGAGTTGGTGGGTAAAGGTGAGAAGCAAGGACGGGTGGGAGGGTTGGTCCGACGAGCCCGACCATTTCGGGGGCAAGGATGCGTGCGGCTAGCCGAGGCTGCCGGGCTGCAAGCCAAGCGCTGCACTCCCTCACCCATAACGCGCAGGCTGAGCGGCCTGCCGCCAGAACGTCACTTTTACCCGTCGCCGGCGTTTTGCAACCGAACTTCGCGACCAGCGCCGCTAGGTCGCCGAGGAGGACACCGTAGAGGTCGTCCCGCAACTGGCGAACATCCTCGACCGCGAGCAGTTCGTCAGCCTGTGGGAGCGGCCGTGGCCCTTCTCGCCTTCAGAGCGCACCGGGTCGCCGGATAACCCGCCGTTGCAGACGGACGGAGGGGTCGGTCGCTGCGCTCCCTCTCCCCTCCGCCGCTGAGCCGCAGTATCGTTAGGCGCACCAAGCGACTATGGCCTTCATCCTTTCCGATCAGCGGGCTACAGATGTCGAAGCGGCGTTTCGGCGCTACGGCGAGTATCTTGAGCGTCGGCGGCCAGACTTTCCGCGAGGCGCCTATAGTCTTGCGACGTCAGACTGGTACTACGATGGCGACGATCACAGGTGTCCGCATGACGCATGGCTTGAGAGTGTAACGCTGTCCGAGCCCGCAATCGGCTCGCGGCAAGAGATACGGACAGTGGCCATGCACATACGATTGCTCGGTTCCTACCATGATGGACACATCGAACTCCGTTACCCGCGCGTGTTTCGGTATCAGCTTCATCTCGATTCGGGGGTCGACGGTCATCGGGACTGGTGCTACGACGAGTTCCGTTTGACTGACGACGGCAATCTCCTTCACGAGATAGAGTGGTCGGGCCGTGGCGCGATAGCGCATTGGCTCATCGAGGCGTCTGACATCGAATTTACTTGGCAGCCAAAGGGCCATGCCACTTCCGGCGCCTAACCGGCCGTTAGAGCGGTCCGGCATACTGTTCGAGCGCCGGCTTTGCCGGCGCAATCCGGATCTGGGGGAGGCAGGAAGGAGACGCCGAAGGCGTGCGACGACCGTCGGAGGGGGCCGTCGAGGCCCCCTCCGAAATTAATTCGACGCGGTCGGCTTGACCTTCCCGCCGGATTTCTCGTACGACTCGACGGCCTTCTTGAGGTCGCGGTACTGCTCGCAGCTGAAGAGGCACAGGCGGTTGAGCCGCGCGAGGTGCTCCTTGGCCTTCGGGAGGTTGTCGAGCGCCAGGTAGGCCTCGCCGATGTACTCGTGGGCGCCGAGGTGGCGCGGATCGAGCGCCAGCGCCTTCTGGTAGAGCGGGATGGACTTTGCCGCGTCGCCGCCGCGGCGCGTGGCGTAGGCCAGCCAGTTCCACGCGTCAGCGTCGTCCGGGGTCCGCTGCACGGCAACCTCCAGCAGCGTGATCGCGCGCGCGAACTGCCTGGACTCGATGGCCTGCACGCCCGCCGTGTACTCGGCCGTCTGCTTCTTCGTCATCGCCCCGTCGCCACCACCACCACCACCACCACCGCCGCCGCCGTCGGCCAGCGCCAGCGCAGGCAGGAGCAGGACTGTCACGAAGATCCATGCGATGCGTCGCCAGGGTGCCGTCATGACCGCCTCCGTTGCAACGTGTGGGGCCCCGCGCCGGCTGTCAAACGTGCGAAGATCATCCTCCGTTCCATGCCGCCCGCACGCGTCCGCATCATATCGGTTCCGCCCGGCGAGGCGCCCGCGGACATCCGGCGCGCCTGGGTCGGCCTGACCCTGCCCATCGTCGGCCGCGGCCCGATGACGGGCTTCGGCTCCGGCGTGCTGACCGGCCCGAAGAGCATCCTCGAGCTCCTGTGGCGCCTCGTCACCTTCCGCATGCAGGTGCACGAGGGCTACGCGGTGGACGTCGCCACCGCCATCGACATCCTGGCGAAGGCGCGGCCCGACGCCGCCGCCTGGTGGCGTCACGCCGCGCCGCATCTCTTTCGACGCGGTCACCGCTTCGTCTTCGCCCGCGACTGCTGCCAGCCCGCGGAAGAGCCCTAATCCACGCGAAAGACGCAGTCGGAGGTCAGGCGCTTCACGCTCGTCTGGCCACAGAGGGCCATGTCTCGCCGCAGCTCGTCGCGCAGGATGTCGAGCGAATTGTGCACGCCCTCGGCGCCGCCGACGGCGAGACCCCAGAGCACGGTGCGCCCGACGGCCACGACGCGCGCGCCCCACGCGAGCGCCTTGAGCACGGCGGTGCCGCGGCTGAAGCCGCCGTCGATGATGACCTCGGCGCGGTCCCCGACGGCGTCGGCGATGGCGGGCAGCGCGTCGATGGACGCCTGGGTGCTGTCGAGCTGGCGGCCGCCGTGATTGGAGACCCAGACGATCTTCACGCCCATGTCGACGGCGCGCTTGGCGTCGCGCGCGGTCATGACCCCCTTGAGGCCGATCGGGAGCCGCGTCGTCTTTTGGAGAAATTCGACGTCGCTCCACGTGAGCCGCGTCGGATAGTTGGCGTCGGGCCCACGCGGGTTCGGCGCCTTCTTCATCGCCTCGCGCGGGCTCCAGCGCGCGAGGATGTCACGCTCGCGCCGGCTGTAGACCTGCACGTCGACGGTCAGGCAGACGGAGAGGTAGCCGGACGCCTCCACCCGCGCGAGCAGGTCCGCCACCCACGCACGGTCGCCGTGGTGGTAGAGCTGGAACATCTTCGGGCCCTTGCTGGCCGCGGCCACCGCCTCCACGGACCAGCCGCTGGCGCCCGACAGGAACTGCAGCGTGTCGGCGCGCTCGGCGCCGCGCCCCATCTCGACGTCGCCCTCGTCGTGGAACAGCACGAGCCCGCCCATCGGCGCGATCACCACCGGCCACGACAGCGGCACGCCGCAGAGCGACGTCGTCGTGTCGATCTCGCGCGCGTCCACCAGGACGTCCTGGCGGATGGCGAGCCGGTCGAGCGCCCGGCGGTTGCGGCGCTTGGTCAACTCGGTCTCCGAAGCGCCGTCGCCGAAGTTCCACACCTCGAGCGGCAAGATCTTGCGGGCCTCGCGGCGAATCTCGGGCTGGGTCACGAAGCGAAAGCTCACGGTCGGTCTCCTCCTCCTCGCCGGGCCGCCACGTGGCGCTCCAGCTCGTCGAGCGTGCGCGGCCAGTCCTGCTTGAGCAGACGCGAGAGCCCGCGATCGGCGAGCAGCCGGTCGCCGGTCTGGCAGCGCGGGCAGTAGTTGGTCTCGTTCTCCGCGTACACGATACGCTGCACGGGGGCGCCGCAGTCGGGACACGGCTGGCGGAAGCGGCCGTGCACGGCCATGGCGGGACGGAACGCGGTCACGCCCTCGGGGAACTCGCCGCCGGCCTCGCGGCGCAGGCGCTCGATCCAGTCGGCGAGCGTCGCGCGCGTGGCTTCGTAGAGGCGCTTCGTCTCGTCGTCGGACAGCGCGCGCGTCAGCTTCACCGGCGACAGCCGCGCTCGATGCAGGATCTCGTCGCCGTACGCGTTGCCGATGCCGGAGAAGATCGTCGGGTCGGTGAGCGCGCGCTTGAGCGTGTGGCTCTCGGTCGTGAGCGCCGCGCGGAACTCCTCGAGGCTCGCCGTCAGCGGCTCGAGGCCGCCGGGGTCGTGCTCGGCCAGCGCGTCCGCGCCCCGCACGAGGTGGATGGCCGCGCGCTTCTTCGTCCCCGCCTCCGTCATGACGAGCGTGCCCGTACTGAAGTCGAACGCCGCCACGCCGATCTTGCCCGGCGGCCGCGCCCCCGCCGCCTTCCAGTGCAGGCGTCCCGCGATCATCAGGTGGATGACGACGAAGCGCTGATCTTGAAGACCGAGCACGATCCGCTTGCCGAGCCGGCTCACGCCGGTCACCGCGCGGCCGACGACGTCGGAGAGCGGCGGATCGACGGAGCGCAAGACGAAGGGGTTCACCAGGCGGAGGCGCTCGAGCCGCGCGCCGACGACGCGCTCGCGCAACGCCTCGACGTAGACGGTCACGTCCGGCAGCTCTGGCATCCTATCGCACTGGCCGCACGAGCGCGTAGACCACCCGGTCGATCGTCTCGCCGTCCTTGGTGACGTTCTTGCGGTGGCGCGCCTCCAGCGTGTAGCCGGTCTTCTCGAGCACGCGCATCGAGGCGGGGTTCCACTCGAAGACGCCGGCCTGCAGGCGGCAGAGGTCGAAGGTCACGAACGCGTACTCGGTCATCGCGCGCAGCGCCTCGGTGGCGATGCCGCGACCCCAGTACGGCTCGCCGAGCCAGTAGCCGATCTCCGCCGAGCGGTAGAACACGTCCCGGCCGAGCTCGACGCCGATGCCGCCGACGGCCTCGCCGTCCACCGTGATGGCGAAGTCCGTCACCGGCGACTGGGCGCTCGCGCGGCCGATCCAGTCGTCCGCGTCGCTTGTCGTGTACGGATGAGGCAGGCGCGACAGGTTGCGCCACACGCGGCGGTTGTTCGCGTTGCGGACGAGCGAGGCCTCGTCGCCCGCGCGCCACGGCCGCAGCGTACACCGCGCCAATTTGAGTTCCACGGACCGGCATTTTCTCACGGTTCCGGGCCGGGGCCGACGGCGGCGCGGGCGGAGGTACAATCGGGGCCCTATGCGCCCGGCGCCCCCCATCGCGAAGCGCGTGCCGAAGACCGACGTGGTGCACGGCGAGCGCCGCGAGGACGAATACTCCTGGCTACGCGACAAGAACAGCCCCGAGGTCACCGCCTACCTCGAGGCCGAGAACGCGTACACCGACGCCGTCATGAAGGGCTCGGAGGCGTTCCAGGACGCGCTGTACAAGGAGATGCTCGCGCGCATCAAGGAAGACGACTCGAC
>QHRU01000096.1 GCA_003220225.1 Candidatus Rokuibacteriota bacterium | reverse complement strand
TGCGCGACATCACGCTGCTGAAGGAGCTCCAGCAGATGAAGGACGATTTCGTGCACGCGGTGTCGCACGACCTCAAGGGCCCCATCTCCGCCATCGCGGGTGTCGCCTATCTCCTGCAGCACGACCGCGCCGAGGACGCGCAGTACCAGGACCGCGTCCGCCGCCTTCGCGACACCGCGCAGGCGATGGGGGAGCTCGTCAGCGACCTGCTCGACCTGGGCCGCATCGAGGCCGGGCTGGACCCGGCGACCGAGCGCGACGACGTCGTGCCGCTGATCACGGCCGCGGTGGCGACGCTCACGCCGGAGGCGGAGGCCAAGCAGATCACGCTGGAGACGGCCCTGCCCAAGGACGCGTGGCTCTCCATGTCGGCGTCGCGCCTGCGCCAGGCGCTGCTGAACCTGATCGGCAACGCGATCAAGTACACGCCGCCCGGCGGCCACGTGCGCGTCGCGCTCACCGTCTCCGACGCGGGCGACACCGCCACCATCGCGGTGAGCGACACGGGTCACGGCATTCCCGCCGCCGACCTGCCGCACGTCTTCGACAAGTTCTACCGGGTCAAGAGCCGCGCCACCGCCGGCACGCCCGGCACCGGGCTCGGCCTCGCCATCGTGAAGAGCATCGTGGACCTGCACCGCGGCCGCGTGCGCGTGGAGAGCGCCGAGGACGCGGGCAGCACCTTCTTCGTCGACCTCCCCCTCGACCGCTGAATCCGAGGTATCATCTTCCCATTCTGACGACGCGGACTCTCACGAACCGACGCGCGCACGCCCGCATCCCGGTGTCGTGGCCCGTCCGTTTTCTCCTCGACGACACGCGGCTGCTCGGCCGCGCGCTGGACGTGAGCGAGGAAGGCTTGTGCGTGCTCACGGCGCCGACCGACGCGCTGAAGCAAGGCCGGTCGTACCACCTCCTGATGGTGCTGAGCCGGAGCCAGACCATCTCGTGCACGGCGGAGGTGCGGCACGTGACGGACGGGCTCGTCGGCTTGCGCACCCAGGAACGGTTCAGGTTCACCTAGTGACGTGGGGGGCCCCGAAATGGCCCCCCCCCCACACCCCCCAACGCTCGGAGCG
Source organism: Candidatus Rokuibacteriota bacterium (assembly GCA_003220225.1). GTDB lineage: Bacteria > Methylomirabilota > Methylomirabilia > Rokubacteriales > CSP1-6 > AR12. The sequence goes on along the minus strand of QHRU01000096.1, from coordinate 4,816 downwards.
CCCCGGCAAAGCCGTGGCGCTCCTCGATCACGCGCCCTAGCTGAGCACCGCCGTCTTTTTGCGCTCGATGAGGGGAAAGTCGATGGCCGCGCCGACGCCGGCGCCGTCGAACGCGTGCACCAGCCCGCGCGGGTCCACCTCGATGTCCTGGGCGAGCCCGTACTTCTGCGCGCCGGCCGGCAGCAGCACCTCGAAGAACTCGCAGTTGCGGATGGCCATGATCACGTGCAGGTTGGCCACGTTGTTCAGCGAGTTGCCGCCGTGGTGGACCTCGTAGTTCATGTGGAAGGCTTCCGCGAGGTGGGCGGCCTTGACGAGCGCCGTGATGCCGCCCTTCACCGCCACGTCGCCGCGCAGGTAGTCCGTCGCCTGGTGCGTGAGCCACGGCGCGTACGCGGTGAGCCCGCCCGGCGCGTACTCCGTCGCGAGGATCGGGATCGCGAGATGCTGCTTGAGCTTCACGTAGCTCAAGAGATCGTCGTCCGCGAGGGGGTCCTCGTACCAGTAGAAGCCCAGCCCCTCGATCGCCTTGCCCACCCGCAGCGCCTCCGGATACTGGTACGCCCACGTCGAGTCGAGCATGACGGTGAAGCCGTCGCCGACGGCGCGCCGCACGGCGCGGCAGACCTCGATGTCCACGGCGGGATCGGTGGGCGGGTGGATCTTGTACGCCGTCCAGCCGTCGGCCTTGAAGCGCCCGGCCTCCTCCGCGTACGCCTCCTTCGAGGGCAGCACCGCGGACGACGCGTAGGCGGGCACGCTCGTGCGATACGAGCCGAGCAGCCTGTGGATCGGCAGGCCGGCGATCTTGCCCGCGATGTCCCACAGCGCGATGTCCATGGCGCCGATCGCCCGCAGCGTGGTCTGGCGGCTCTTCTGCCACATCGCCTGGTAGAGCCGCTCGCGGTCGAGCGGGTCCTGGCCGAGCACGATGGGCTTGAGGTAGTGGATCAGCGACTGGCCGTCCATCTGCGCGCCGCGCATCGCCGAGCCGAGGAAGGCGTGGCCCTGCACGCCCTCGTCGGTGCCGATGGTGAGGAGCCCGAGCTGGCTGCTGCCGCTGAACCTGCCCGTGTGGCGGCCGTACTGCGTGGCGGGAATGTCGTCCCAGGCGAAGAGGGTGAGGCGCACGTCGGTGATCTTCATGGTGGGCGGATGCTACCATGCGAGGCTCACGCCACCACCCCTCACCACCGGGAGGACGCCATGCCCCAGCGACCGCTGCCCACCGAGAAAGAAGTGACGTCCTGGATCCGCGAGCGCCGCAACTGGGGCCGCTGGGGGAAGGACGACCAGAAAGGGGCGATCAACCTCGTCACGCCGGCCAAGCGCGTGGCCGCGGCGCGGCTCGTGAAGAGCGGCCGCAGCGTCTCGCTGAGCCGGCCGTTCCCGAAGGAGCCGGGGCCGAACAACACGCTGCCCGCGCAGCACTACATGAAGACGGCCACGCGCGGCAAGGGCGGGTTCTCGGCCGACTACTACGGCATCTTCTACCACGGCGTCGCCTCCACCCACATCGACGCCCTCTGCCACACGTGGGACGACGAGGCGATGTGGAACGGCCGCGATCCGAAGAAGGAGATCACGTTCGATGGCGCGCGTTTCGGCGCGATCGAACACTGGCAGGAGGGCATCGTCGTGCGCGGCGTGATGCTCGACGTGCCGCGCCACCGCGGCGTGCCGTGCGTGACGCACGAGACGCCGGTGCACGGCTGGGAGCTGGACGACATCCTCACGAAGCGCAATCTCAGGCTCGAGCCCGGCGACGCGGTGTGCGTCTACTCCGGCCGCGAGGCGTGGCAGGCGCAGGATCCCGAGCGGCCGTACAGCCGGCCGTTCGGCCCCGTGGCCACGCTGCAGCGACCGGGCCTGCACGTCTCCTGCCTGCCCTTCCTGCGCGACCACGACGTGAGCGTGCTCGTGTGGGACATGCTGGATCACCTGCCGATCGGCTACGACATTCCCTGGGCCGTGCACGCGGCGATCTTCGCGTACGGCGTGGCGCTGCTCGACAACGCGCTGCTCGAGCCGCTGGCGAAAGCGTGCGTGGAGGAGGGGCGCGACGAGTTCATGCTGGTGATCTCGCCGCTGGCCGTGCTGGGCGGCACCGGCTCGCCGGCGAACCCGCTCGCGGTGTTCTGAGATGCGGATCGCGACCTGGAACGTGAACTCGCTCAAGGCCCGGCTCGAGAAGGTCGGCTGGTGGCTCGAGCGCGCGAAGCCCGACGTGCTGCTGATGCAGGAGACGAAGCTCGCCGACGACGACGTGCCGGCCGACGTCTTCCGCGCGGCCGGCTACGAGCTGGCGCACCACGGCGAGGGCCGCTGGAACGGCGTGGCCGTGGCCAGCCGCGTGGGCATTTCGGACGTGGTGGCGAACTTCGGTCAGCCGCTGCGGCCCCAGAAGACGCCGGACGTTCCCGACGACGAACCCCTGGCCGAGGCACGGATGCTCTCGGCGGTCTGCGGCGGCGTACGCGTCGTGGCGGTCTACGCGCCCAACGGCCGCGTGGTCGGCTCGCCATTCTACGCGGCCAAGCTCGTGTGGTACGAGCGGCTCGCGCGCTGGCTCAGCGAGGCGCGCCATCCGACGGAGCCGCTGGTCGTCGGCGGCGACTTCAACGTCGCCCCCGAGGACGCCGACGTCTGGGACCCCACGGCCTGCCACGGCGGGACGCACGTCTCGCCGCCCGAGCGCGCGGCGTTCGCGCGGCTCTGCGGCTGGGGTCTCCTCGACGCGTACCGGCTCCACCACCCGGAGCCCGGCCGCTACACGTGGTGGGACTATCGCGCCGGCAACTTCCACAAGAACTTCGGGATGCGGATCGACCACCTGCTCGTGAGCCCGCCGGTCGGCAAACGCGTGGTGGCCGCGGAGATCGACCGCGAGGCGCGCAAGGGGAAGCCGGTGCCGTCGGATCACGCGCCCCTGGTCATCGACCTCGATCAGCCGGGGCACGCGTTCGACGCCGGCTGGACGGGCGCGGACGCGCGCACGGCCGCCCGACGCGCGCGCTGACTATTTCTTGGCGGCCTTCAGGTCGATGAGGCGTACGGCGGCCAGGCGGCCCGCCTCCTGCGCCGCCTTCTCGTTCTGCGACGTCGCGTTGTAGGGAACGAGCTCGGCGGCCTTGTCCCCGGACTTGCCCGGCGCCCACACCTCGACCAGCGCCGACCACGCGCGCCCCGTGGAGCGCGTGATGACGCGGATCGTCCAGCCTTTGTACTCGGTCTCGAGCGGTCTCATTCGGAGAACGATGATAGCCTATCCGTCATGAGCGACCACCACCACGGCCACGATCACGCCCACGAGCACGAGCACGACGACCGCCCGGGAGCGCACGGCGCGCCGCTCACGGACATCCAGCTGCGCGTCCGCGCGCTGGAATCGCTGCTGGTGGACAAGGGGCTCGTCGACCCGAAGGCGCTCGACACGCTGATCGACACCTACGAGACGAAGGTCGGTCCGCGCAACGGCGCCCGCGTCGTCGCGAAGGCCTGGGTCGATCCGGCGTTCAAGCAGCGTCTGCTCGCCGACTCCACCGCCGCCATCGCGGAGCTGGGCTACATCGGCCGCCAGGGCGAGGACATGGTCGTGCTCGAGAACACGCCGAAGGTCCACAACGTGGTCGTGTGCACGCTCTGCTCCTGCTATCCGTGGCCGGTGCTCGGGCTGCCGCCCGTGTGGTACAAGTCGGGCCCGTACCGCGCCCGCACGGTGATCGACCCGCGCGGCGTGCTGCGCGAGTTCGGCGTGGACGTCGGCGACGACGTCGAGGTGCGCGTGTGGGACAGCACGGCCGAGCTGCGCTATCTCGTGCTGCCCGAGCGCCCGCAGGGCACGGAAGGCATGACCGAGGAGCAGCTGGCGGATCTCGTCACGCGCGACGCGATGATCGGCGTCGCCCAGGTGAAGGCGCCGCGGCGATGGTAGTGCGACCATTGAAATTTCGCGGGGCTGGGGCCCCGCCGTCCGAGGCGAGCCTATTACGATGAACGGCATCCACGACCTCGGCGGCATGCACGGCTTCGGCCCCGTCGACCCCGAGCCGAACGAGCCCGTCTTCCACCACGACTGGGAGCGGCGCGCTTTCGCGCTCAACCTCGCCGCCGGGTTCCTCGGCCGCTGGAACATCGACATGGGCCGCTACGCGCGCGAGCACATGCCACCCGCGGAGTACCTGGCCACGACCTACTACGAGCATTGGCTCTACGGCCTCGAGCGCCTGCTCGTCGAGAAGGGCCTCGTCACGGGGAAGGAACTGGAGGCGATGCGGCCACAGGGACCCGTCGCGGGCGTCAAGGCGCTCGGCGTCGACGACCTGCCGAAGGCGCTGCGCAACCGCCGCGCCGCGCGCATGGACGATCACCTCGCGACGCCGCGCTTCAAGGCGGGCGACCGCGTGCGCACGAAGAACCTGAACCCGACCGGCCACACGCGGCTGCCGCGCTACGCGCGCGACAAGGTCGGCGTGATCGATCGCGACCACGGCGTGTTCATCTTCGCCGACGCCCACGCCGTCACCGGCCAGAAGGTCCCGCAGCGCTGCTACAGCGTTCGCTTCGAGGGGCGGGAGCTCTGGGGGCCGGACGCCGGCCCGCGCGACGCCATTTACATCGACCTGTTCGAGCCCTATCTGGAGCCCGCGTACCCCGAGGGGGGGCATACATGAGCGCCGATCTCGACGCGCTGCCCGCGATCCCGCGCGACGCCGAGGGTCCCGTGTTCCGCGCGCCCTGGGAGGCGCAGGCCTTCGGGATGGCCGTGATGCTCCACGAGCGCGGCCACTTCACGTGGAAAGAGTGGGCGGAGCGG
>QHRU01000095.1 GCA_003220225.1 Candidatus Rokuibacteriota bacterium | reverse complement strand
GCTTCACAAGACACCTCCTGCGTTCTTATCGAGGCCGATAGACGAAGTGTCGACCTCTCGCGCGACGATGTCAACATGGCGTGGCTACGCTCAGATCGTGGACGCCGAGCATGAGCTCTCTCCGCCGAGCTTCGCGCTCAGTGACCGCTCGTGGCAGCCGCCGCTCTGTTCTCCCAGCGGAAAACCTCGGGGCTCCACGAGTAGAGAGCCGGCGAGGCCTCGCTCGCGCCGCGACAGGGCGTGGTCCATTAGGATGCGACCCCGGCGCGTGACGACCCGCACCCTTCTATCCCGTACTGCCCGTCAAGTTGGTGGCCCCAGCGGGATTCGAACCCGCGTCTCGGTCTTGATAGGGCGCGCCCATGGGTAGTGATTTCACCAACTTCCACGCCGGGTGCCACGGCCCGGTGCCACTCGAGACCCCGATCTGCTCCGAGGATGCCGCCGCTCATTCATGATCTCGACGGTTCATCACATGGCGTGCGATCACGAAAGCTTGTTCGTGCGCTTAGCGGCCGCGATCCGCAGCGCTCACACAGAGGGACCAGCAGCTATGACTCAGTGCAGCTCTCTCATGCCAGGAGCGACAACTCCTTCCTACTCCTTGAGCCCGGCGGTGACGAAGCTCTCCAGCACGTAACGCTGCGCGACAACGTACGCCAGCAGCGCGGGCACGATGGCCATGGTGGCGGCGGCCATCAGCGGACCCCAGTTCGTCCCGCCCTCGAGGCTGACGAACTCCTGCATGCCCACCGGCAGCGTGCGCATGTATTTGTCGTTGGCGACCAGCAACGGCCAGAGGTATTGATTCCACGTGTTGATGAAGAAGAGCACCGACAGCGCGGCGAGCGCCGTGCGTGTGGTCGGCACGACGATGCGCCACAGGACCTGCCACGAGCTCGCCCCGTCCAGGATCCCAGCCTCGACGAGACTGGTTGGCAGATTCTTGAACGTCTGCCGCAGCATGAAGATCCCGTAGCCAGTCACCACCTGCGGCACAATCAGCGCCGTGTAGGTGTTGAGCAGCTCGAAGCGCGCAATCAGCAGGTAGTTGGGAATCATCGTGACCTGGGACGGTACCATCATGGTCGCCACAAACAGCGCGAACCACACGCGCTGTCCCGGCACCCGGAGGATCGCGCACGCATAGGCGGCGAGGGCGCTGGTGAGGATCTGCGCCGCGGTCACCACCGCCGCGACCACGAGGCTGTTCCAAAACAAGCGCAGCATGGGGACCTGGGTCAGCGCCGTGGTGAAGTTCTGCAGCGTCGCCGCCGACGGCCAGAGCCGGAAGGTGCCGGCGAAGATCTCCGGCGGCGGCTTCAGGGCCGTCGAGAACATCCAGAACATCGGAAAGACGACGAGGAGACAGGCGGCCACGAGCAGCACGTGCACGCCGCGCGCGCTAGCGCCCATAGTGGATCCGGCGCTCCGCGAGGTAGAACTGCAACGCGGTGAGCACGAGGAACACGAGGAAGATCAGCGTGGCGGCGGCGGAGGCGTAGCCGACGCGGAAGTACTCGAAACCCAACTGGTAGACGAGGTAGCCCACGTTGTTGCTGGCCTCGTTGGGCCCGCCCTGCGTGAGGATCTGGGTGGGGATGAACAGGTTCTGCGGGCTGAGGATGAACGTGGACAGAAAAACGAAGAGCGTGGTGGGCGCCAGGAGTGGCAGCGTGACGTGCCAGACGAGCTGGCGCTCGGAGGCGCCGTCCACACGCGCGGCCTCGTACATCTCCCGCGGAATGGTGAGGAGCCCGGCGATATAGAGGACGAAGTTGAAGCCGAACGTCTTCCAGACGGTCACGAGGATGATGGCCCAGATCGCCGAATCGCTGGAGGACAGCCACGCGGGGCCCTGGAGTCCGACCAGACGCAGGGTCGTGTTGAGTACGCCGTACAGCGGGTGAAAGATCCAGAGCCACACCGCGCACGCAATAGCCATCGAGATCACTGTTGGGGAGAAGAGCACCACGCGGTAGAGGTCGCGCCAGCGCGGACCCACGCGCTGCACGGCCAGCGCCAGCAGCAGCGGCACCCCCACCGTGAGCACGGTCAGGGCGGCGGCCGCCTTGCCCGTGTTGACGAGCGACATCCAGAACGCGCGACTGGCGATCAGCTCCCGGTAGTTCTGCCAACCGACGGCGGCCCACAGCGGCGAAACGAGGTTCCAATCATAGAAGCTGAGCACCGTGCTCGCCACGAGCGGCCAGTACACGAAGAGGCCGGTGAGCACGATCGCTGGCGCCAGATAGAGATGACCGACCACGGCGCCACGCCACCGCCGCGACGCGCGCGTGCGGCTGCGCGCGGTGGCGGCGTCGAGCGCCGTGGCTTCCATCATTTCGGCAGCAGCGCGTTGGCCTGCTGGGCGGCCTCCTTCAGGATGAGCTCGGCCGGACGCTTGCCCTCGAGCACTTCGTCGCGCGCCTTGATGAGGATCTTCGTGATCTCGAGCCCGCGCGGCCCCGGAAAGCTCACCCATGGCTTGGCATAGGGGAACGTCTGCAACGCGGCCTTCATGAGCGGGGCCTCGTCGAAGAACGGCTTGAGATAGCGCGGGTCGTTCGCCAGCTCCGCGCGCGGCGGCAGGTAGCCGGTGCCCTTGGTCCAGATGGTCGCCCCCTCCGGCGAGAGTAAGAACTTGATCCACTCCCAGGCTGCCCTCTCCTGCGCGGGATCGCTGGCGAAGATCATGAGGACGTTGCCGCCGGTGGCGGTCGCTAGCGGCTTGCTTCCGAAGCGCGGTACCGGCACCGCGCGGACCTGAAAGCCGGTTGCGTTGCGCCGCATATGCTCCTGACGCCCGATCGTCGTCAGACACATCGCCACGTGGCCGGACAGGAAGGCCTGCAGGCCTTCCTCCCATGTGAGGTTCGCGGCGATCTTGCTCTTGTTGACCATGTCCTGCCACATCTGCATCGCCTCCATCGCCTCCGGCGCGTCCCAGCCGATGCGCTTGCCATCCTCGGACAGCGGCCGGCCGCCGTTACCCCAGATCAACGTCTGGTCGATCCACTCGTCGTTGGGCTGCTGCAGGTAGACGGCGAGCTTGCCGGTCTTCTGCCTGATGATCGCGCCCTGCCGCTGCAATTCGTCCCACGTCTGCGGCGGCTGATCGGCGTTGAGCCCCGCCGCCTTGAAGAGGTCGGCGTTGTAGTACATCACCGGCGTGCTCACGCCGAACGGAATGCCGTGCAGGGTGCCGCCAAGAACGCCGAGCGCCATGATGTTGTCGGGGATGCCCTTGAAGAACGCATGATCGCTCTTGCGGTACTTGTCGAGCAGCACGTGCGGAAACTGCCCGGCGGCATACGCGGTGAGGTTGTAGCCGATCTGCGCGACGGCGGGCGGGCGCTTGGCGGCCAGCGAGACCTGTAGCTGCTGCATGAGGCCCGTGTAGACACCGGGCTGGAATTTCTCGACGACCTTGATGTTCGGATGCTTGGCCTCGAAGAGTTGCACTAGCTCCTTGGCCGCCGGCCCGCCGAACGTTGGCGAGTTGATGTGCCAGTACTCGATGGTCACCGGCTCGGCGGCGCCCACCGACCGCGCAAGGCCCAGCACCGCCACCAGGAGCACGGTCCCTTGTCGAAACCTCATGAGCCATCTCCTTCTCATCGGAAGGACACCGCGATGGAGAGCTGTCCGCGAATCTTGACTTCGACGCTGCCGCCCTCGCCGAGCGTGATCTCGCCCCAGCACCCGGAGGGGCCACGCGTGATGCCGGCGTCGACCAGCGACATGAGCGTGATGTAAGGCACCCCGCCGATCACCTCGACGGTGTTGAGATGCATGTGGCCGTTGAACACAGCCTTTACCCGCCGGCTGCTCGCGATGATCGTCCGCGCCCGCTTGCGGTTGTTCGCCAACGCGTGGTCGTGATGATCCCTGAAGTACCAGTGCCGCGAAGGGTCTTGCTCATCGAGCGGGTGATGACAGAACACGATCGCTGGGGTGGTGCCGGTTCTCAGATCCTGCTCGAGCCAGTCTAGCTGGGGGTCCGACAGGGTGCCGCCGATCCGCTCGATGGTCGGGTCCTGCGAGTTGAGGATCACGATGTGATAATGGCCGATCTCGTGCGACTCGTAGTCGGCCTTCTTGCCCAGGATCGCGCGCGCCTCGGGCGGAGAAACGTTGAGGAGGTCGTGATTGCCCCAGGCATAAAGGATCGGCACCCCAGCCGCCTCGAGCATCCGCCGGACGTCGCCGAGCCGTCGCTTGTCGGCGTCGAGGTCTGTGTCGTTGATGCGGTCGCCCAGGTCCACGATGAGGTCGGGGTGGAAATCGTTCCGCATGCGGCGCGTAAACTTCTCCAGCAGCTCGGGCGCCGCGCTTCCAAGCCTGACGTCCACGTCCGGCCCGTGGTGGATGTCCGTGATGAGTCCGATCCGCAGGGGCATCGTTTCCCTCCCACGCTACGCGGGCGACGTGACACCTTGATGACGGCTCGATGGCGGTGACCGCGCGGCGATTATATAGGAGGAGGCTGGGAAGACGTCCAGCGTCGCAGCCGTCCCATTCGCCGCCGGCAACCCTTTCCGTTTGCCCCTGCCGTGGCGGAGCAGTTTAATTCAGATCCTCGAGGCTGTAGTGAGCGACGTCATCCTGAATGCCGCATCGCGCTTTGGCGCTGGAAGGCCCCGATGTTCGTCGGGGCGCCATCTCAATATCCCCTCATGTGCACCGAGGAAGGCGATCCGAGAACTGGGAGCTGTGATCTCTCTTAGACCTCGCGATCGCTGCTACTTCTCGCCATAGCGAGTTCGCAGCTCGCGAAGGAACGCGCGGCGCCTTGTCGTGGAGATGGGTCGCGGAAGGTCGAGCTGAACCCAGCTGGCCCGTCCCTTGACGTCGGCACGGCGTCGCCCTCCGTGAACCAAGTGGAAATGGAGGAACGGCTGACGTCGCACATAGAACACGTTGGGTTTCTTCTCGATGACTCCGGCCCAGGTGCGAACCTCAGCCAGCGGGTCGGCGAGGTCGTCGAGTAGCTCGGGCGGGCAGTACGCCACGTACGATCCTCACACCACTGCGGCGAACTCCTTCCACGTGACCATCAGAGTGGCCTCACCGGGACGCAGAGCTCGCAGCGGAACGTCCCCGGGCGGCCGTCGACCTCCGGGTTGCCACGATAAACCTCGAGGCATGGCCGATCGTCGGGCTGGTAGCCGCTGCCGGGCAGCCAGGACCGGTATAACGCTTCCCAGGCTTCGCGGATCTTGTCCGCGGTGCCAATGAACTCCGCCACTGCGTATTTGCCGCCTGGCACATCGATGACATTGACCCACTTGTCGCCCGCGAAGCTCTCGAGCACGACGACACAGGCGTCGTAGCGGCACTTCTCCGGTGCCGTGACATCGGGGTCGTCGTGCCCGATCCCGAGCTTGATGGAATCCGGCCCGAGCAGCCCGCGGGTCTCCATCCACGTCCTGAACCGCTTCCAGAGCTCCGGAATGCCGTGGGGACCGTAGGGCCCGACATATCGCATGTAAGCCACCCGGTACCGAGGCAACTCTCTCACCGCGACGTTCATGGTGTCCTTCTTCGAGGTTTGAGGAGAACCATGCCGGCGCCCACGTCTCTCTGCTTTGCTCGGCTTGCGATTCGGTTTGCTCCGCTTGCTCCAGTGTTCGGCACCGCCGGCTCGCCACGCCGTTGCGCTCATACCGAAGTGGCCCCTGAACGCTCGCGCGAACGTGGCGGCCGACGAAAAGCCGTGGTCGAGCGCGACCGCAAGAACGCTCTCGTCACGGTGGTGGATCAGCGTGACCGCCGCCCGCTCGAGCCGAAGCCGTTGGATGAAAGCGAAAAGCGTCTCGTTGGTGATTGCCCGGAAGATCCGATGGAAATGAAACGGCGAGAAGGCGGCGACTTGGGCGAGCCGCTCGAGCGAGAGGTCCTCGCTAAGGTGCTCGCGGACGTGGTCGATG
>QHRU01000094.1 GCA_003220225.1 Candidatus Rokuibacteriota bacterium | reverse complement strand
CGCGGCCCGAGGCGCTGCACGCGGCCGGCGAACGACTCGCTGCGCACCTGCTTGCCGTCGACGACCCAGCCGACGAGCGGCAGCGAGACGTCGCGTCCGGGCTCGGCGGCGGCTTCGCGACGCTGGGCCCAGCGCCCGCCGAGCCCGCGCAGCTCGTAGAGCGCGACCGGCGCGTTGAGGCCCTTGAGCTCGACGTGGACCGGCGGCGCGACCTCCGCGAGGGGGCCGAGGTAACGGACGGTGGACTCCGTCAGCAAGATCTGGCCGCCGACCGTGCAGCCCTCCACGCGGGCGGCGAGGTTGACGGCGGCGCCGACGACCGCGTACTTCGTGCGCTGCTCGGAGCCGATGTTGCCGACGACGGCCTCGCCGGTGTTGATGCCGATGCCCATCAGCAAGCGCGGTCGGCCGCGCGCGACGTTGGCCTCGTTCAGTGCGTCCATGGCGCGCTGCATCGCGAGCGCGGTGGCCGCCGCACGCTCGGCGTGGTCGGCGTGCTCGACCGGCGCGCCGTACACCGCGAAGATCGCGTCGCCGATGAACTCGTTGATCGTCCCGCCGTGAGCGATGACGATGTCGGCCATGCGCCCGAGGTAGTCGTTGAGCACCTCCATGACGCCGGCGGGGTCGCCGTGCTCGGCGAAGCGCGTGTAGCCTCGCAGGTCGGACATCAGCACGGTGATCTCGCGCTTGCGGCCGCCGAGCGCCAGTCCCCCCGGCGACTCCAGCACGGCGCGGGCGACCTCGGGCGAGACGTAGCGGCCGAAGGCGTTGCGGATGACCTCGCGCTGGCGCAGCCCCTCGACCATCGCGTTGAACGCGCGCGTGAGCTGGCCGACCTCGTCGCGCGAGGTGACGGCGAGCGCCTGCGAGAGATCGCCGCCCGCCACCCGGCCGGCGGCGCCGGTGAGCGCGACGATCGGCCGCGTCAGGCGGCGTGCGAAGACGACGGCCAGGATCAGCGCCAGCACCACGCCGGCCAGGCTGCCGAGCGCGATCGTGGTGTCCAGCTCGCGCAGGCGGTCGAAGTAGAAGTCCACCGGGTAGTCGACCTCGAGGACGGCGGCCGTGCGGCCGCGCGCGTCGAGGACCGGCGCGAAGGCGCTGATGCGCGGGCCGCCGCGCGTCCGGTAGATGCCGGTGTAGCGCGCCACGCCGTCCTCGAACGTCCACGCGACGGCGTCGGCGGCCTCGGGCCCGACCACGAAGGTCTCGCCCGGTCGCTCGTCGTCCGCCGTCGTGACCACGATGCGCGCGCGCCGCGTGGCGCGGTCGTAGTCGGCCAGCGTGCGCATCGGCGTGGTCAGCAGCGTCTCGTCGCGGATGGCTGCCAGCGCCTGGGTGACGCGGCGGTACGCGGGCGCGTCGGCGCGGCGGGCGCGAGCGACCTCGGCGTGTGCGGCAGGATCGATCAGCAGCGCGCTCACGCGCGCGATGTTCAGCAGCTGCGTGCCGACGGTGTCCTCGACCTCACGGCTCTGGCGCTGGTGGACGAGCACGCCCACCACGCCGACGGTGGCGAGGGTGACGAGGACGAAGACGGCCGCGAGCCGGACCGCCAGCCGCCGCCAGGGGCGCAGCGTCGGCGGCGTCGGCGTCGCAGTCGGCTCCATCACGCGCTCAGCGCGTCGCCGGAGGCTCGAGGCCGAGCGCGCGGTCCAGCGACCAGGGGCCGGCGCCGCGCGTGAGCAGGAAGAGGAGGATGGACGCCCACGTGAGGTGCTCGGAGTACGCACTCGGGTAGACGAAGGTCTGGATCACCGCGATCATGCCGAGCAACGGCAGGGTGGCCAGCCGGGTGGCGAGGCCGAGGATCAGGAGCATCGAGCAGCCGATCTCGAACGTCGCCGCCATCGTCGCGGCGAGATCGGGTGACAGCAGCGGCACCTTGTACTCGTCCGCGAACAGCTGCACGGTCAGCTCCCACGACGCGATCTTGTTCAGCCCGGCCTTGAGGAACACGCTCGCCACCGCGAGCCGGAACATCAGCTGCAGCAGCGGGGGCGGGAACCGGCCGAGCACGTCGAGGGCTCGCGCGATCGCGGCGCGCACCCCGGAAGCCGGCAGCATCGTCATGGCGTGAGTCGTCATCGCTTCCCGCTCCTGTCCCGTCAGGCTTTCTTGGGTGTCGTGCTGCCGCCGACGACCTTGTTGCAGGAGCCCGCCGGCATGTAGATCCAGGCGTCGCCCTGCTGGTCGCGCCTGGAGGTGCCCGCGCAGGACGAGTTCGCGGTCTGGCAGTCGTTCTTGCCGGCCTTGGCGATGCCGAAGCACTTCTCGGCCTCGAACTTGGGCTTGGGAGCCGGACCGGCGTGCGTCAGCGTTGCTGCCGGCAGCGTGAGCGCGGCGGCCACGGCGGAAGCGATGAGCAGATGCGATGTCTTCATGGGTCACGACCTCCTGTGTGAGTGTTGCCTCTAGGACACGCGGCGGCGGCGGGAGGGTGCGCGCCGGGCGGGGGCGGGCGCGCCGAGGGCCTGCCAGGCGCGCAGGGTCTCGGCCACGCTCCAGGCCTGAGCGATGCAGCCGTTGGGCAAGAACGGCGCGTCGCCGTCGAAGATCTCGGCGATGGAGCCGAGCCCGTGGTCGCCCAGATGATCGGCGAGCGGGGCGAGATACTCGCGCGCCCGGGCGGCATCGCCATACGCGTTGAAGTGGGCGAGCGCGAAGGGCCCCAGCAGCCAGCCCCACGCGGTGCCCTGGTGATACGCGCCGTCGCGCGCGCGCTGGTCGCCGCCGTACCGCCCGACGTAGCGCGCGTCGAACGGCGCGAGGCTGCGCAGCCCGTAGGACGTCAGCAGATGCCGCGCGCAGGCATCGACGACGGCGCGTCGGCGCGCGGGCGGCAGCGCGCTCGCAGGCAGCGACACCGCGAGGATCTGGTTGGGGCGCAGCGCCGTCTCGTTGCCGTCGGGGCCGTCGAGCACGTCGAAGCACCAGCCGTCGTGCCGGTTCCAGAAGCGCTCGAAGCCCGTTGCCACGCGCGCGGCCTGCGTGTCGAGCTCCTCGGCCGGCCGGCGCAGCCGCCGGGCGAAGCCGGCCATGGCGACGAGCGCGTTGTACCAGAGGGCGTTGATCTCGACCGGCTTGCCGATGCGCGGCGTCACGACCCAGTCGCCGACCTTCGCGTCCATCCACGTGAGCTGCACGCCGGGCTCGCCGGCGGCGAGCAGGCCGTCGGCCGGATCTTGCCGGATCCCGTAGCGCGTGCCGTCGCGGTGCCAGGCGAGGATCGACTCCAGCATCGGGTAGAGGTCCTTGAGCAGGCCGTCGTCGCCGGTGGCCGCGTGGTACGCGCGGATCGCCTCGACGTACCAGAGCGTCGCGTCCGCGGTGTTGTACTCGGGCGCCTGGCCGCCATCGGGGAAGCGGTTCGGCAACATCCCGCGGTCCACGAAGCGCGCGAACGTCGTGAGGATCTTCCGCGCCACCTCCGGGCGGCCGGCGGCCAGCGTGAGGCCCGGCAGCGCGATCATCGTGTCGCGCCCCCAGTCGCCGAACCAGTGATAGCCGGCGATCACCGTGGCGCCGTCGGGATCGTCGGGGAGGGGACGGCGCACGACGAACTGGTCGGCGGCGAGGACCAGATGGCGAATCCACGCGGGGGCCGTCTTCGCCTCGGGCCGCGCCCGTGTCCAGCGCGAGAGCGTGTCGCTCTCGTGCCGCGCCCTTCGCGCCCACGCGGTCTCGCCGTCCGGGTCGGGCGCCGGCTCCGCGGAGAGCACGAGCGTGAGCGCCGCGCCGGGCTGAAGCGTCGCGCGGAACGTCGCCGCGTGCAGGTGCTCGTCCACGTGGTCCAGTCCACGCTCGCGCTCGCGCGGCAGGTCGAAGTCGCGATACCAGGCGTGCGCCGGCTCGGCCGCCGCGCCCCGCGCCAGCAGCAGGAGCGGCCGCGCGCCGTCGAACGCGGTGACACGCAGGCCGTCGGGCACGCGCGCCACGTCCATGCGCCAGTCGCCGCCGCGCGTCGTCGCATGGTAGTCGCGGTAGTCGACGAGCGCCTTGACCGTCAGCGCGACCGGCTCGCGCGCGCGGAGCACGCGCCAGCGCAGGTAGGTCGTGTTGGCGCCGGGCTCCATCCACACGCGTTTCTCGATCAGCGCCTCGGCGACGGCATAGGTCCACACGGGCGTCGTGCCGTCGAGGCGGAAGCGCTCGACGAGCTGATAGCCCGAGGGTTCGGCGACGCCGCCGGCCCAGCGCCCGCAGAAGAGCGCCCACGTGCGGCCACCGTAGTCGACGCTGTCGTGGACCTGCGCGGCGAGCAGCGTGCGGCCGAGCGGAGGGTCGAGCGCGGCGACGAGCAGGCCATGGTAACGGCGGGTCTGGGTGCCGGCGATGGTCCCGGACGCGAAGCCGCCGCTGCCATTGACGCAGAGCCACTCGCGCCGCTCGGCGGCGGCGAGATCGCCCGCGACCTCCCGTCCCCAGGTCAGCACGCGGCTAGGACACCTCGGCGGGCCGGTCCGGGTCGCGCACCGCTCGGCGGCGATCGCGTGTCCAAAGGGCGCCATGCATCCGGCCGGCTGCGGCATCGGCTTGCGCGCCCCCCATGTCGCCGAAGTCGTGGCGACCCGCCCGGGCATCGCCTGGCTGGAAGTCCACGCCGAGAACTACATGGGCGGCGGACTGGCCGTGCGGAGCCTGGAGCGGCTGTGCGCCGACTATCCGCTGTCGGTCCACGGCGTCGGGCTGTCGCTCGGCAGCGCCGAGGGGCTCGACGCCGCGCATCTCGAGCGGCTGGCACGGCTGGTCGAGCGCCTCCAGCCGGCGCTCATCTCCGAGCATCTGTCGTGGAGCGTCACGGGCGGCGCCTACCTGAACCATTTGCTGCCGCTACCGTACACCGAGGAGGCGCTCGACGTGGTGTGCCGAAACGTGACGCGCGCTCAGGAGCGGCTGGGCCGCCGGCTGCTCGTCGAGAACCCGTCGGGCTATCTGCGGTTCCGCCACTCCACGATCCCCGAGGTCGAGTTCCTGAACGCGCTGGCGCGACGCACGGGCTGCGGGCTGCTGTGTGACGTCAACAACGTGTACGTGACGTGCGCGAACCTCGGGGGAGACGCGGCGGCCTGGCTCGATGCGCTCGCCCCTGCGACCGTCGGCGAGCTGCACCTGGCCGGTCACGCCGTGAACGATGCCGACGGGCGGACGATCCTCATCGACGATCACGGCTCGCCGGTCGCCGATGCCGTGTGGCGGCTCTTCGAGCACGCCCTCGGCCGCTTCGGCACGACCCCGACGCTGATCGAGTGGGACACCGACGTGCCGCAGCTCGCGGTGCTGCTGGCCGAGGCGGCGAAGGCCGGGGCCCGACTGGACGAGGCGAGCGATGTCGTCGCTGCGTGAGCTCCAGACGGGATTCCGCGCAGCGCTGCTCGCCGGCGACGAGCGCAGCGTGGCGCCCGACGTCGTCGACGACGGCGTGAACGCCTCGGCGCGGCTGGCCGTCTATCGCCACCACGTCCTCACGAGCCTCACCGCCGCGCTGGAGGCGACGTTCCCCGTCGTCTGCCGTCTCGTCG
>QHRU01000093.1 GCA_003220225.1 Candidatus Rokuibacteriota bacterium | reverse complement strand
CGCACGACCAGCGGCACGAGCAAGACTACGAACGCGAGCGAGAACAGGATTCCGAGCGCCGACAAGACGGACGGGAGTCCCGAGCGCTCGATTCCATAGCCCACGAGGGGGCCCAGGAGACAGAAGGACGCGCGGATTCCCAGCTGCGCCATGGAGATCACGGTCGCGCGGAACGCGGATGAGATTCTCTCGTTGAGCGCTTCCATGAACAGCACCTGGCCCAGGCCCCGACCTACCGGGGCCAGGATCCCGAGCAATATCCCGCCCCAACCGAGGAACGACGCCATCCCGAAATACGCGATGATGGGCAACACGCCGACCGCGGCGAGCAACGGTCGCCGGCCGTATCTCGCGATCCCGAGGGCGGCGGATCTCCCGGCGAGGCCGGCGATGAGACCGTAGCCCGCCAACAGGACTCCGAAAGAGGCCAGGGGCACCCCGCTCTCCTGCCAGTATTTCTGATTCACCCAGAACATCACCAATCCGCCGGTCCCCCAGGCGACCATATTGAGGAGCACGAGCCGCGTCGCGCCGTCCCGTACAAGCGTGCTCGAGAGCAGCTCCTTGAGCTCTTCCGCCCGTTTCTTCCCCCGGTCCAGGGTCGCGGGCGGCTCGGTGACGCGCAGCACGAGAAGCACCGGGATCCAGCTCAGGATTGCGTTGGCCCACAGCAGATGCCCATAGGACAGCGAGACGACCGCGCCCCCCAGCAGCGCGCTCACCGTCGTCCCCATTTGCGCCGCGAGGTTCGCATTTCCGAGGACAGCGGTTCCCCGGGACTTCTCGCCACCCGCCGCGAGAGACGAGTCATAGAGGAGCGCGACATCGCCGCCCGAGATCATGCTGAGGGCGATCCCCATGGTGAGGTGGTAGAAGAGGAAGCCCGCGTAACTGCTCCACAGCGGGAGGAGGGAAAAGCTGACGGCCTTGAGCGTCGAGCCCAGCAGCAGCGTCTTCTTCCTTCCCCACAGGTCCGAGAGCAACCCTGAAGGCAATTCGCCGCAGAGGATCACGAGCGCGAACACGGCTTGCAGCTCCATGAACTGCCGCATGCCGATCCCCTTCGTCGCGAGATAGGGGACCCACAAGGCGATCACGATCATGAACTGATCGAAGCAGGAGAACCCGTAGAGGAGCTTGATGTTCCTGTTCACGGGTCTTGGCGAACGGCCAGGATGGCGAGCGAGATCTGCACGCGCTCGCCAAGGTACGCGGCGCCCGTGTCCATGGCCGCGTTCCACGTCACCCCGAAGTCGCGCCGGTCGATCGCCGTCTCCGCCCGGAAGCCCGCGGCGATCTTGCCACTGAACGGGTGCTTGGCCTGGCCGAGATAGCGCGTGTCCAGGACGACCGGCTGTGCCACACCGTGAATGTTGAGGTCGCCCGCCACCTGCCAGTGCGCCGGGTCGAGAGCCTCGACTCGGGTGCTCTTGAACGTGATCGTCGGATGGTCCTTGCCGCCGAGCAGGTCGGGGTCCATGAGCCGGCTCATGAGGCGATCGTTGGTCACGTCGACGCTGGCCACCGGGATCGCCGCGGTGACCGATGACGCGTCAGGCCGGGTCGCATCGAACTCGAGCGATCCCTCGAGCGCGCGAAAGCCCGTGCGGTACGTCGAGAAACCCATGTAGTCGAGCGAGAACTCGACGCTCGAGTGCACCGGATCGATCGTCCATGTCGAGAGCGTGGCTGCCATGGTGGTCTCCTCCCGCGGTTCGATGCGGCGCGAGCAAAGCCGACCCCTCAAAGCGGGTTTGGACCGACGACTTCCCAGCGGTAGCGCTCGCGGAGTTTGTTGCGTTCATCGTCATTGATCGGGCCGGGGCAATTCAAGAGTTCCTCGACGTAACCGCCGGCGGCGGCCGGGGTGTAGAGAAACAAGACTCGGCCGGTTTCGCTGCCGGTGTTCTTCCAAGCGTGCCGAACGTTGCGCGGGAAGAATGCGCAGGTGCCGGGGCCGCCGACGGTAACCTCGTCGCCGATCTGAAAGGTGATCTCGCCGGCGAGCACCCAGGCGACCTCGTCGCTGTCACGGTGGAGATGGAAGAGACTCTTGGTACCGGCGGGGACGGTCTCCTCGAACAACATGATGCTCTCATTGGTCTCGTGGCCGAGGAGCTTCAAGGCGGCGAAGCGGCCGGGTGTCGTCATATCGAGATACTTCCCGCCGCCGGCGGGCACGACAAGGCCTCTTGTTGCGTTCATGCTGGTGTCCTTCCCTGTGGCGGAACTCAAGTCGCCGGCCAATGCCGCGCGTGACCCGAGCGCCGCGCGGCCGGCCGCAGCCGCTCGGGCCTCGCGCAAACGATCGGCGATGGCCATGTGCATCAGATACTCCTCCTCGCTCATCGTGCACCTTCCCATCTGCCGCGAGTGCACGCCTATTTCGTGGATGCCGGCTCGAGCTGAGTCGCACGGCCCGTCGCGAGCGGCCATAGGTAGCGATCCCACGTGAGACCGACCACTTCCATCTGGCCGTCGAAGCGCGCGCCGCCCCGTTCGGAGACGCGCCGCGAACGGGCGTTCTCCGGAAAAATGGCCGAGACCGCGTACGGCCGCCGCAGAACGTCGCGCGCGTAGTCGCGAACGCAGCACGCCGCTTCGGTCGCGAAACCCTGGCCCCAGACGGCGGGGTCGAACGTGTAGCCGAGCTCACACTCGAAGGTCAGTGCGACGCCGGCGGGCGCCTGTGCGCGCGCGAACCATCCTTTGCGAAGCCCGTGCTCGGGTTCCGCGGATTCGACGACGAGGTCCGTGATGCCGCAGCGCCCGATCAGCGCTCCATCTGCCTTGCGCACGACCGCGAGATAGCCGAGCGCGAGTTGTTCATAGCTCGCGAGAACGGACTGCAGCCATGCGGCCGATTCTTCGGGCGTGCGCGGCCGGCCTCCGAAATAAAGATGCCGCGCGACTTCGGGGAGTGCGTGGAGGCGGGTGTAGAACGGCAGATCATCCGGCGTGATCCGCCGCAGCACGAGACGAGCCGACTCCAGCCGGTCGGTGCCGTGCGGCAGGGTCACTCTGTCGACGCCTTCATGTGGATCGCGCTCGCAAGAGTGGATCGCCTGCGGTCCAAGCGGCGCCGAGCGCCCTCCACGCCGACCGTGGCCAGGGTGGCGAGCACGAGAAGGTGGCCCGCGCCGCTGAGCACGAACGCCGGCGCCACGCCGACGCTGGCGAAGACGAGGCCGGCCGCGGCGGGACCCACGATCCGTGCGTCGTTGAACGCCGCGGCGCTCAGCGCGACCGCGTTGACCACGTCGTCCCGACCCACCGTCTCGTTCACGAACGACTGCCGCACCACGTTGAAGAGCGTGTTGGCCAGGCCCGCGCATAGCGCCAGGACGCCGACGTGCCAGTACGCAACCACGCCCGTCGCCACCAGCGCGGCGACCGTGAGCGCCGTGCATGCCTGCGCCGCCTGGGTCGCGATGAGCAGGCGGCGTTTGGCCACGCGGTCGGCGATGGCGCCGCCGGGGAGGGCGAGCAGCAGTATCGGGCCCCAGTGCAGCATGGTGATGAGTCCCAGCAGCAGCGGTGAGTTCGTGAGCGACAGGATCAGCCAGGTTTGGGCCACCGAGTGCATCCAGGTCGCGATCTGGGAGATCGTCTGGGCGACAAAGAAGACGCGGAAGTCCCGATAGCGCAGCGAGCGGAAGGCCTCGGGCAGGCGCATCGCGGCATCAGTGCTTGCCGGGCCGCCGGCGTCGCCCGGACTGGGGCACCTCGCGTAGCGGCTGGCCGAAGCGCCAGCGGTGGCCCTCGAGGTCGAGCGCCCAGTAGGTGCGCTCGCCCCAGGAGTGGTCGCGCAGCTCGTCGGCGATCCGTGCACCCGCGGCGACCGCACGCTGATAGTGCGCATCAATGTCGTCGACATGCACGCTGATGAACTGGCTCTCGACGCCGCCGCTCATGGGGCTGATCGCGCCGTGGTGGCCCTGCCCGCCGACCCCGATCAGGCTGTTGCCGAACTCCACCGTCGCATGGAGAAGCTCGCCGTCCGCGCCCACGAACCGCGCGGTCGGGATCTCGCGGAACCCGAACGCGCGCTCCAGGAACGACAGCGCGGCGCGGATGTCCTCATACGGAACCTGTGGAACGATCGTCGGTCGGCGCGTGGGCTCGACCTCCTGCCGGATTGCCGCCATGAGCACTGCCTTTCCCCGGTCGAGCGCCGCCGGGTCGAGCGCGGCCTCGCGCCGCAGCTTCCTCGCCAGGTCCACCGGCTTCATCGCGACCTCACCTTGCTTTTCCCGTTCGCCTCGAGTAGTTCGCGCAGGCGCGCGCGGGCGCGGTTGAGCCGCGAGCGCACCGTGCCGATCGGCAGCTCGAGCGCCTCGGCCACGCTCTGGTACGAGAGCTCCTCCCACGCGAAGAGCAGGAGCGCCTCGCGCTCGTCGTCCGGCAGCGCCTCGATCGCGTCGGCCACGCGCGGGAATAGCAGGCGCGCGTCGAGCGCCGCGGCGCTCGCGCGCGCGTCCGCCGCCTCGTCCGCCGCCATCCGCGCACTGGCGCGCAGCCGCCGGGCCTCGCCACGCCGGTGCTTGAGCAACAGGTTCGAGCCGATCCCGTACAGCCACGGGAGCGCGCTCGCGCGCGACGCTTCGAACGTCTTGCGCCGCTCGAACGCGATCCGGAACAGCTCGCCGACCAGCCCCTCCGCCACTTTGGCGCCCGCCCGGCGGCCCAGGAAGCGCAGCAGGGTGGCCGCGTGGCGGTCGTAGATCAGCCCGAAGGCTTCGGGCTCGCCCAGCGAGCGGCCGATCACCTCCGCGTCCGAGGGAGAGCTCATCGTCATCTCTTTCCCGATCGGGGCGTTCGGTTCGCGGGGCGGCGAAACGATCTTTGCCGCCGCGGCCTCCCGCGGTTAATCCCGGCCGCCGTGCCGATCGGCGCCGGCCGTCCTTCGGCGGCTCGGGCCGAGAATAACCGTCGCCGCCGCCCTCGTGTTCTGTTCCATATCGTCCTCGCGCACGGAGCGCCGCTCCGTCGCCCTCCTCAGCCAGAGCACGAGGGCAACGCAGACCGGCGATGAGGGCCGGCGGCGCCCGGAAGTCGTTGAGCAAGATAGAGGAGTACGGCGTTTCATGCGCAAGGCCGCGCCGTGTGCGGACTGGCCCTCTACGGTCGAGCCCTCAGGACATGCGTCGCTTCGCTCGTCGCGTTACCTCCGATCGCTTGACAAGGGCGGGCCGGTTGCTATATTCAACCTACAGGTTGAATATATGACGACCCCTGTTCTCGACCTCGCCTTCGCGGCGCTCTCGGACCCGACGCGCCGAGAGATCGTCCAACGGCTGGCGAAGGGCGCCGCGCGCGTAACCGACCTCGTCCAGCCCTTCGACATGTCGTTCAACGCCGTCTCGAAGCACGTGAAGGTGCTCGAGCGCGCCGGGCTGGTGCGGCGCACGCGGACAGGCCGCGAGCACCATATCGCCCTCGATCCGGAGCCGATCCGGCGCATCGCGGGCTGGGCCTCCCGCTATGAGCGGTTTTGGAGCGACCGTCTCGACAAGCTCGAGGTATTCCTCAAAGCGAACAGAAAGCGAGATTGACGATGCCTACTGCCGGAACGAGCCCGACCAAACCCCTCCTTCGGATCACGGTCCCCCGCCGGATCGAAGCTTCGCCCGAAGAGGTCTTCGACGCGTGGGCCGAACCCGACCTGTTCAGGCGCTGGTTCGAGCCGCACCGGGCCATTCTCCGCAAGGCTGCGGTCGACGAGCTTTGGTATTGGGAGGCGGACCATGCCGGCCGTCTGTGGGCGCACTACTGCCGCTATCTGCGCGTGGAGCGCCCGCGGCTGTTGGAGTTCGCGTGGATGTCGGAAGCGACGCGCGGGCTCGAGTCCCGGGTGACCCTCGAAATGACGCCGTCCCGCGGCGCCACGGATCTGATATTGACGCACAACGGGCTCCCCGACGACGAGATGGGCCGCGGCCACGAGGAGGGCTGGAAGCACTTCACCGGCATCCTGGCCGAGAAGATCAAAGGGCTGCGGTGAGGAGCCGCGACACCCGAAGGAAGGAGAGACGAGCAATGACGAAGCACATGACCGGGACACGT
>QHRU01000141.1 GCA_003220225.1 Candidatus Rokuibacteriota bacterium | reverse complement strand
AGGCCCGACTCGTCGATGGAAGGCATATCGTCCGGTACACGCTCGCCGACCTCGAGGAGTTGCTGGGGTTTGTGGCGGCGGAGGCGAACCACTCAACGGACAAGAAGATTCAGAACGAGCTCGACACTCTACACGCGCGGCTCAGTCTCGAGATGGAGTCATACGATGACGGCCTGTGGCAACCGATGCGTCTAACTTCCGCATGCAGCCGCCGGCCTTCGGCCGCGGCTGATACGGCACGTTATGCGGCACCGCGCGTCAGATGGCATTTGTCGTAGCATGGTCCGGGGAACCCAAGACAGGGGTTTCGTGACCCCATTATTCTCTACAGGAGGAAATCATGAACCGTAGAGCTACGCTTGCCGCAATTTCCGCTTCACTCATGCTTGCCGGGCTCTCGGCGCCTGCTGGCGACGCCGCTGCGCAGGACGCGAAGAGCCTTGTGGGAACATACACGCTGGTCTCGGCCGACACCACCGACGCATCCGGCAAGAAGACCCCGACCTTCGGCCCCAATGCGCGGGGCTCGCTGATTTTCACTTCCAATGGCCGCTATTCCATCCAGTTTGCGAGCGGCAGCCTGCCGAAATTCGCCTCGAACAATCGCACCAAGGGGAGCCCGGAAGAGAATCAGGCCATTGTCGCCGGCAGCCTCGGCCATTTCGGCAAGTACACCGTGGACGAAAAGGACAAGGCATTCACGTTCCACATCGAGGCCAGCACCTATCCCAATTGGGACGGCACCGCGCAGAAGCGGCCCTTCACCATCTCCGGCGACGAGTTGAGATACGGCACTGCTGCCGCGTCGGGTGGTGGACGCGCCGACCTGGTCTGGAAACGCGTCAAGTAAACCCGTGTCAGGGCGCATCCGCGGGTCGGCGCAGCTGCAGTCCGCATAACTTCGCAGTTGAGCGGCGGCGCTTCGCGCGCCGCTCACCGCGGCGTTCGGCGGACTACCACTAAGGAAAGGTCTCGGCAATCACTAGGCAACGGCTGCCCTTAGCTGCGCTGATCATGCTGCTCTTGGTATCGCCTGGCGCTGCCGAGGTACGCCACGACGCGAAGAATGTGCCACTCTTGCGCCTGATTGCGGCGCCTGAACAGTTCGATGGTGTTCTCATCAGAACAATCGGCTTCCTCTGGCTAGAATTCGAAGGCGATGCGCTCTACTTGCACAAGGAGGACTACGAGAACGCAATCATCAAACAGTCCGTGTGGCTCGATTTTCCATCGGGACCCAGTGCCGAG
This sequence comes from Candidatus Rokuibacteriota bacterium, assembly GCA_003220225.1. GTDB lineage: Bacteria > Methylomirabilota > Methylomirabilia > Rokubacteriales > CSP1-6 > AR12. The sequence goes on along the minus strand of QHRU01000141.1, from coordinate 20,576 downwards.
CAGCGCGCTCTCCGTGGCAACTACGTCCTCGTGGAAGGCGTTTTTATCGCCGGCCGGTCGGGGCACCTGGGCATGCACACTGGGACGATCGAAAAGATCAACCGGCTCGAACTGTGGTCGCGGCCGGGAAAGCCGTGGCGTCTTGTACCTCGCAACTAATTTCACGCCGCGGAACAAGCCGCTTGAGCGGCCCGGCATGAAGCCGTGTGCGGGCGTCGAATCGTCTTCTACCGGCCGCTCAGCGCCGAGCCGTTAGCCGTACCAAGGGCAATGATCCAAGTCCACGAGAGATCTGAGGGCAACGGAGCGCCGAAGTGGATGTCCTCAACGGTTGAGCGCCTGCTGGAATCGGTACCCGAGGACCTCCTCGGCGGTCTCGGGTCGGTTGTGCTGACAACCTCGGCATCCATCGGGCGCGGCAAGACTCATCGAGTCGGCGGTCGGAAATACTATCGCAGCGACTGCCGCGGTTTCTACCACGCTGGTGCCCGCGGAGAGCTAGCTTGGATCGAACTCGTGACAGACAACATGCTCGCTGGTTGGCCCAAGCCGGTGCTCGCGTTGCAGTTTGCCCGAGATGTGGTGGTATCCGAGACTCTGTATCATGAGGTCGGCCACCATCTACATACCACTGTTGGATCGCGTGGGAGGAGTGACGAGGCCGCCGCGGACGACTGGCGCCGTCGGCTAACGCGAGGGCATTTCACCAAGCGGTACTGGTACCTCAGGCCTCTCGCGCGCGTAGCGACACTGCTGCTGACTGCCGTGAGACGGCTAACTTCACAATTGAGCAGCCGCGCTTCGCGCGCTGCTCATCGTGGGCGTTGATAGCCTCGGAGTTGGCGGTCGTGACGCCATCGAATCCAGAAGCGGCTGTGCTACGCTTCCGGTGCGGAAATGGCGGAGCGATTCGAGTGGGACCCGAAGAAAGCGGGTCGAATCTCAAGCGGCATGCATATCGTCCGAGGAGGCGGTCGGTGTATTTGGCGACCCGCTGGCGCGGATCTTCGACGACGAAGATTTCGCCGTCGGCGAGCGACGCGAGATTATCATCGGGCACTCGACGCGGAACCGCCTGCTGCTGATCTGCTTCATTGAGCGAGGGGACGTCATACGAATCATTAGCGCCCGGAAGGCGACAAGGAATGAGCGGAAAGACTATGAGGAAGGGATCACACCGTAAACGTCGGCCGTCGAGAGAGGACATGCGGCGCGAGTATCGGTTCGACTACCGAAAAGCGCGCCCGAACAGGTTCGCCGGGATGTTGAAGGGGACGACGGCAGTGGTCCTCGATCCGGATGTCGCGTCAGTTTTCGAGTCGCCGGAGTCCGTGAACCGACTGCTTCGCTCCGTCATCGCGGCGTTTCCCGCAAACGCGAAGACGCATCGGCGACGAGGCTGACAGCAGGTTAGGGCGCGCGGTTGAATGCCAGTGATCGGCCGGGTCGACTACACCGCGGTCGTGTCCTCGATGACGCCGGGGCGCTGTCCCAGGCGATTGCCCAACCGCGAGAGCGAGAAGCAGCAGACGAAGTAGACGGCGGCGATGAACGTGAAGACCGAGAACGAGGCGTTCTCGCGTCCGTTGACGATGGTCCCCGCGCGGAAGAACTCGATCACGCCGATGACGAACGCCAGCGAGGTGTTCTTGAAGAGGGCGACCGAGCGGTTGACGACGGCCGGGGCCATGTTGCGCAGCGCCTGGGGTAGCACGATCCAGCCCATGACCTCGACGTAGCCGAGCCCGGTCGAGTAGCCGGCCGCCACCTGCCCGCGCGGCACGGAGTTCAGTCCCGCCCGCACGACCTCGGCCGCGTACGCGCCTTGATGGATCATCAGCGCCCACACGGCCGCCCAGAACGGACTCAGCGCATAGCCGATCAACGGCTGGCTGAGGAAATAGACCCAGACGACGAACATCAGGCCCGGCGTGCCCCGGATGATCTCCACGACGGCGGCCGCCGGATAGCGGAGCCACGGCCGCGAGGAGTGGCGCATCGCGCCGAAGATCACGGCGAAGACCCAGCAGCCGACCCAGGCCAGGACGAAGATCGTCAGCGTCAGGCGGAAGCCGCCCGCGAAGAACCCGAGGTTCTCGGGGATGACGTGCCACTTCCAGAACGATTCCACCGCGGCGCCCTCAGCCGGCCGACCGGACCTTCAGCCCGAGCAGCCACTGCACGAGGTAGATCGCGCCGACGGCCAGCAGGGTCAGCAGCAGGAAGAGCAGCGTGCCCGCCGTGTAGGCCTCGAAGCCCGCGAAGGTTTCCTCCTCGATCTTCTGCGAGTAGAACATCAGGTCGGTGATCGCGATCGTCATGGCGATGGCCGAGTTCTTGATGATGTTCAGGACCTCGCTCGCCATCGGCGGGATGACGATCACCAGCGCCTGCGGCAGCACGACGTGGCGCCAGGTCTGCGCGCGCGAGAGGCCGGTCGAGGTGGCCGCCTCCCACTGGCCCCTCGGGATCGAGCGGATGCCCGAGCGCACCACCTCGCCCATGTACGCCCCGGTGTAGAGCGAGAGCGCCAGGATGCAGGCGAACGTGCTCGGGATCAGGATGCGCAGCCCGAGCGGATCGTTGATCACGGCGTTGACGACCTGCTGGAGGCCGAAGTACGCCCACCACATCTGCACCAGCAGCGGAATGTTCCGGAAGATCTCGACGTAGCCGACCGAGAGCGCCCGCACCCAGCGCACGTTCGTCGTCCGTCCGATGCCGCAGAAGATTCCGAGCACGAGACTGAACACCAGGGACCACGCGAAGATGTACAGCGTGGTCCCCACGCCCCACAACAGGAAGCGGCGGTACTGCCAGACGATCGACCAGCGCCAGTTGTAGTCGTACTGCGCGCGGGGACCGAAGAAGAAATACCAGACGACGAGGGCGGCGAGGCCGCCCCAGACGAGCAGGAACGCGCGGCGCTCCCGCGGCGTCTCGAACCACTGCCACCGGCGGGCGGCGCGCGCCGCCGCCGTCCGGCTCAGGACCGCGTCAGCCACCGCGCCGTCCGGACGTCCTTACTTGGGATACCAGGGGATCTCGAACTCCGGTTTCTGCCCGAACCACTTGAAGTGGATCTCGTGGTAACGGCCCGAGTCCCAGATCTCCATCAAGGCCTGGTTGATCGCGTTGCGCCATCGGGAGTCGTTCTGCCGCACGCCCATGCCGTAGGGCTCGATCGTGTAGAGCTTGCCGACGAGGACGAGCTCCGGGTTGTGCTTCACCCACCACTGGTTGAGCACGTCGTCGCTCACCACGGCGTCGACCTTCTTCTGCTTGAGCGCCAGCAGCGCCTCCGTCTGCTCCTGGAACTGGACCAGGACGGCCTTCGGCTGGACCTTCAACAGATTCGGGCCCGCGTTGCCGCCCTGCACGGCCGCCACCTGCTTGCCGGCGAGCTGCGACACGTGAGTGATGCCGGTGTCCTTGCGCGTGACCGCGCGCTGGCCGGTGATCATGTAGTGCATCGTGAAGTCGATCGCTTGCTCGCGCTCCCGCTTGTGCGTCATGGTGGCGACGATCAGGTCGACGTTGCCGTTCACGATCAGCGGGATGCGGGTCTTGGACAGCGCCTGCACGAACTTCGCCTTCACGCCCAGCTCCTTGGCGATCTCGTTGGCGAGGTCCACCTCGAAGCCCTCGGGCTGACCGGTGTCCTTGTTGATGGAGCCCATCGGCGGGAAGTCGTACTTCGTGCCGACGATCATCTCTCCCTTCTGTTTCACCTTGTCGAGCAGGGAGTCGGCCGCCCGGGCATCGGCGGCGGCACCGAACGCGACGACGAGAGCCACCAGGGCGAGGGCGAGTCTGCGCATGGGGTTCCTCCTCGGGGCTGCGATCGAGCGGACTATACTATGGCTCCCCAGGGAAGGAGAGCCCTCATGGCCCGAGTCGCCACCTCGCCCAAGCTCGCGGACGCGTACACCGACGCGCTGCCGGCCTCGCGCGCCCTGTTCGAGCGCGCGCAGCGCCTGTTCCCCGACGCGGTGACGCACGACAACCGCCGCATGCAGCCCTTCCCGCTCTACGTGGACCGCGCCGAGGGCGCGCTCAAGTGGGACGTCGACGGTCACCGCTACATCGATTACTGGATGGGACACGGCGCGTTGCTCTTCGGCCACAATCCACCCGCGGTCCGCGACGCCGTGCGTGAGCAGGCGTCGAAGGGCACCCACTACGGCGCCTGCCACGCCGGGGAAGTCGAGTGGGGCGAGTGGGTCTGCCGCCTGGTCCCGAGCGCTCAGCGTGTGCGCTTCACCGCCTCCGGCACCGAAGCCACCCACATGGCCGTTCGCCTCGCCCGCGCCTTCACGGGCAAGCGGCACGTCGTCAAGTTCGCGGGCCACTTCCACGGCTGGCACGAGGGGCTGGAGATCGGCGTGCGCCCGCCCTACGAGGCCGAGCCCGAGGCGGGCCAGCTGCCCGAGGTCGTCGATCTCGTCTCGGTTCTGCCGCCCAACGACATCGTGGCCGTGCGCGAGCGCCTCGCGCGCGGCGACGTGGCCGCCGTGATCCTCGAGCCCACCGGCGGCCATTTCGGCTCCGTGCCGACGCCCGCCGCGTTCGTGCACGCGCTGCGCGACGAGACGCGCCGGACGGGCGCGCTGCTGATCTTCGACGAGGTCGTGACCGGCTTCCGGGTGGCGCCGGGCGGCGCGCAGGAGCTGCTGGGCGTGACGCCGGACCTCACCACGCTCGCCAAGATCCTTGCCGGCGGACTGCCGGGAGGCGCGGTGGCCGGGCGCGAGGACGTGCTCGCGTACCTGGCCACCAAGCCCAACGCGAAGAAGATCGCCCATCACGGCACCTTCAACGCCAACCCCCTCACGGCGGCGGCCGGCGTGGCCATGCTCGCGGCGGTCGCCGACGGCCAGGCCATCCGCGTCGCCAACGCGCAGGCGGCGAAGCTGCGCCACGGGCTGAACGAGATCCTGGCCCGCGAGAACGTCGGCTGGAAGATCTACGGCGAGCACAGCGACTGGAAGATCTTCTTCGGCGCCGGCGCCCCGCCGCGCGACGGAGCCGATCAGTCGGTCGCCGACGTGGACTGGCGCCGCCTCGACGCCAAGGATGCCGAGCGGAGCCGCGCGCTGCGGCAGGCGCTCATCCTGAACGGCGTGGACTTCAACGGGGCGCGCGCCCTGGTCAGCACCTGCCACACGGACGCGATCCTGGAGGAGACGTTCGCCGCGTTCGAGACCGCGATCCGAGCCATGCGAGAGGAGGGCCTGGCGTGATCCCGTCGAAGCCCGTTCCCGAGATTTACCGACGCCTCGGCGTGCGACCCATCATCCACGCCTCCGGCACGACCACCCGCTACGGCGGCTCCATCTTACGAACGGAGGCTCTGGAGGCGATGCGCGAGGCGTCGACGACGCTCGTCAACATGGACGAGCTCAACGAGGCCGCCGGCGCGGCCATCGCCCGGATGCTGGGCGCCGAGGCGGCGTTCGTCACGGCGGGGGCCAGCTCGGGCCTCATCTTGCAGGCCGCGGCCTGCATCGCCGGCAGCGACCCGGCGAAGATCACGCGGCTGCCCGACACCCGCGGCCTGCGCAACGAGATCATCATCCAGCGCGCCCACCGCTTCGCCTACGACCAGGCCTATCGGGTCGCCGGCGGCGTGCTCGTCGAGATCGGGCTGGCCCGCCGGACGCAGCCGTTCGAGCTGGAGGAGGCGATCACCGAGCGGACGGCGGCCGTCGCCTATCTCGTCTCGCCCTTCACGAGCCCGCCGGGCATCCTCTCGCTCGAGCAGGTGCTGGCCATCGCCCACGCGCGCGCCGTGCCCGTCATCGTCGACGCCGCCTCGATGCTGCCGCCGCGCGAGAACCTGACGAAATTTCTGCGTCTCGGCGCGGACCTCGTGAGCTTCAGCGGCGGCAAGGGCATCCGGGGACCGCAGTCGACCGGTATCCTCGCCGGCCGGCGGGATCTCGTGCGCGCAGCCGCCCTCAACGCGAGCCCCAACCAGGCGCTGGGGCGCGCGGCGAAGACGTCGAAGGAGGAGATCGCGGGGCTGGTGACGGCGCTCGAGTGCTTCATGGCGGAGGACGAGAAGGCCGAGATGAAGCGCTACCACGACGTCTGCGCGAGCATCGCCGAGGCGCTGGCCGACATTCCCGGCCTGCGCGTCGTCGTCGAGCAGGACGCCGTCAATCGCGTGCTGCCCCACGCCGTCGTGTACTTCACGCCGGACTGGGTCGGTCCCTCGGGCCACGCCGTGCAGGTGGCGCTGGCCCAGGGCGAGCCGCACATCTACGTCCAGCAGGGCGCGCACCAGGGCGGCTACTTCGACGAGATCGCCGTCGACCCGATCAACCTGCAGCCGGGCGACGAGGCGATCGTCGCCGCGCGGCTGCGGGAAGAGCTCATCCGGCGCCCCCGCGCTTCTTGACGAGGTGACCTCCGACCGCAGCCGGGCCGACGTCCCCCGGATGGCGGTACGCCGTCGCGGCAGCGGCCCCGACGTCGTCCTCTTTCACGGGGGCATGGGGTCGTGGCAGCACTGGATCCGCAACATCGAGCCGCTGGCGGCGCGCTTCACGGTGCACGCGCTCGATCACCCCTCCTACGGCGACTCGGCGCCCGTCCCGCGCGAGACGACCGGGCCGGCCTACCTCGACCTCGTGCACGCGCTGTTCGTCGAGATGTTCGCGGGCGGCGCCCCGCTGCGGCTCGCGGGATTCTCCTTCGGCGGGGCCATCGCCGCGAACCTCGCGAGGCGGCTCGGCCCGCGGGTCACGCACCTGTGCCTGGTCTCACCCGGCGGCTTTCCGTTGCGCCGCTTCGGCGAGCGGCCGATCCGGAGCTACAAGGAGGCGGGTGACGACGAGACGCGCTTCCGCGAGATCTGCCGCCACAACCTGCTCGTCAACATGCTCAGGGACCCGACGAGCGTGACCGAGGAGGCCGTGGACATCCAGGCCCGCGGCGTTCGTCGCACCCGCTTCGACAGCCGCAAGGTCAGCGCCGGCGGGACGCTCCTCGGCGACCTCGCTCAGCTCCGCTGTCGAATCCGGCTCCTCTGGGGCGAGGGCGACGATTCCGCGTTTCGGCCCGCCCATCTGCTGATCGGCGAGATCCGCGAGGCCGTCGGCACGCTCGACGTGCACCGGATCCCCAGGGCCGGGCACTGGTCCGCCTACGAGAACGCGCCCGAGGTGAACCGCCTGATGCTGGAGTTCTTCTCGAGCTAGTCAGGAGCCTGTCGGAGTATCGAGGGGTGCCACGGCTTCGCCGGGGCGCCCCGAGTGTTTGGGGGGTATGGGGGGCCATCTCGGGGCCCCCCATCTTCTAGTCAGCGCTCAGCGTCGCGGGATCGACAGGAACGCGGTCACGGATCAGGCTCACGGCGGCCTTCAGCTCACCATCCACCGTCGGATCCTCCGGATCGCCGCCCCGGTTGAGACCGACCACCGCACGCACGATTCCATCCTCGAGGTAGAAGCCGAGGAAGCTGCGACTCTCGGGCCGACCACGAAACACGAGGCGGTCCCAGCTCGTCGCGAACCCGACGTACTGCAGGGAGTGCTCGTACTGATCCGACCAGAAGGAATGGACGTAGTCGTAGGGCCGCTCGTCGCCCAGCAGTGACCGGGCCGCGGCACGTCCCTGCTGGTATCCGTTGTTCCAGTGCTCGACGCGCAGGCGGCCGAAGATCGGATGCAGGTGATTCGTCACGTCGCCCGCGGCGAACACGTCGGGCAGGGACGTCCGGCAACGCTCGTCGACGAGCACGCCGTTGTCGACCCGGGCGCCCGCCGCCGCCAGCAGCTCGATGTTGGGAACGATCCCGATGCCGGCCACCACCATGTCGCACTCGAGGACGCGCCCCTTCTTGGTTCGCACGCGTTCGACACGGCCGGAGCCTTCGAAGGCCGACACGGAATCTTCCAGCACCAGCTCCACACCCTTCTCGCGATGGATGGCCGTGAGCACCTGGCCCACCTCTTCGCCGACGACACGGGCCAGCGGCACGCGGGCGCCCTCGACGGCGGTCACCTCGATCCCGAGCTGGCGCAGCGAGGCCGACACCTCGGAGCCGATGAAGCCGAGCCCCATCACCACCGCGCGGCGGGCCCGCCGGGTGGCCGCACGAATGCGGTCACAATCCGCGACGGTGCGGAGCTGGAAGACGCCCTCCAGCGTCGCGCCGGGCACGGACAGCGTTCGATTGCGCCCGCCGGTGGTCACCAGCAGCCGGTCGTAGGCCACCCGCTCGCCGCCCTCCAGGTCCACGAGCTTTTGCTTGGCGAAGACCGCCGTCGCCCGCACCCCGAGCGTGAGCTGGATGCGCTGCTCGGCGTAGTAGCCGGCGGGTTTGACGAGCTGATCCTCGAAGCGTTCCTGCTGGCGGAGATAGCCCTTCGACAACGGCGGGCGGTTGTAGGGCAGCTGGGCCTCGGCGCCGATCAACCGGATGTCACCGTCGAAGCCCTCGTCGCGCAGCGTGGCTGCCGCGGTGGCCCCGGCCAGCGACGCACCGACGATCACGATACGCTGTCGCGCCATTTCACGGTCATCATATAGGAGCGGTCCACCTCGCCCGGCCTCGACTGGGGATATATAGTGCCCACGTGAGCCCATGAGCAATCGATCGATCTTCTACGGCTGGTGGGTCGTCGCCGCGTTCTCCGTCACGACGTTCATCTCCACGGGCATCCGTCACGCGGTCGGGCCGTTCCTCAAGCCGATGGTGGCCGATCTCCACCTCGATCGCGCGAGCTTCTCGCTGGTGATCGCGGTGAGCCTGTTCCTCTACGGCGTCTTCATGCCGATCGCCGGCATGCTGCTCGACCGCTTCAGCGTGCGCGTGGTTGCCTCCGTCGGCACCGTGCTGCTGGCGATCTCGCTGGTGATGACGGCGATGGTCCGCGACTTCTGGGAGTTCGCCGCCGTCTACGGCGTGCTGGTGCCGCTCGGGCTCGCCGGCACCGGGCCCGTCATCGCCTCCGGCGTCGTCGCGCGCTGGTTCAGCAAGCGCCGCGGCACCGCACTGTCCGTGCTCGGCAGCGCGTCGATGACGGGGATGAGCCTGCTCGTGCCGGCGGTGACGTGGCTGATCCTCACCACGGGCTGGCGCCTCACGTACGTGGTCATCGCGGCCGGCGTCCTGCTCCTCGTGCTGCCGCTCTGTCTGCTGGTCGTTCGTGACTCGCCGGAGTCGATGGGGCTGACCGCCGATGGCGCCGCCGTGAAGGCCGGCGCCAGCGCGCCGCCCGTCGAGCGCGTCACCGCCGGCGAGGCGCTGCAGACGCTGGCGTTCTGGCAGCTCGCGGGCTCGTTCTTCACCTGCGGCTTCTCGATGAGCCTGCTCTCGGCGCACGGCATGCCGATGCTCACCGATCACGGTTACTCGCCCATGTTCGCGTCGTGGGCGCTCGGCGTGCTGGGCGGCTCGAGCATCGGGTTCACGGTGATGCTCGGCGCGCTCTCCGACCGGTTCGGGCGCCGGCCCGTGCTCGCCGCCATCTACGCCGGCCGGATCCTCATCTTCGCCGGCTTCTTCCTCATCCGCGACAACCCGATGGCGATCCTCGTGGTGGCCGTCCTCGGCGGCATCACGATGGCGGGCACCGGCTCGATGACCTCGGCGCTGACGGCCGACATCTACGGACGCTTTTCCGTCAGCTCCGTCTTCGGCCTGATCTTCCTCGTGCACCAGACGGGCTCCGCCCTCGGCTCCTGGCTCGCCGGCGCCCTGTTCGAGACGACCGGCGGCTACGGCGCCGCCTTCGCGCTGGCGTGCCTCTTCCTCGCGGGCGCCGCGATCGTCGCGCTCAAGATCGACAGGGGCGCGCGCCGGATCTGGCGTGCCGCCGTCGTTTCCGCGGCGGACTGACGGCTCGGCCCTCGCCCGCCGGGCCGTCGTCTGGCCCGTCGTACGGCGCTGGGCGGCCTCCGGTACACCGCACGAAACGCGGCGTTGAATCGCCGGATGCTGGTGAACCCCGCCGCGAACGCGATGGCCGACATCGGCATGGCCGTCTCGTCGATCAGGGCCTTCGCGCGCTGTACGCGCCGTGTCGTCGCGACGGCGGTCGGCGAGGCGCCCGCGTGGCGCAGGAACAGCCGGCGCAGGTGGCGCGCCGTCATGCCGAGCGTGTCCGCGAGGCCGTCGACCGTGCCGGCGTCGTCGAGGAATCCACGCTCGATGAGTCGTCGCGCGCGCGAGACGCTCGCCGCCGCCCCGTGCCACGCCGGTGTCCCGGGCGCAGTCTCGGGTCGGCAGCGCAGACAGGGGCGGAAGCCCGCGCGCTCGGCGGCGGCCGCGGTGGGGAAGAAGACGACGTTGCGTGACCGGGCCGGCTTCACCGGGCAGGTCGGCCGGCAGTAGATCCGCGTCGTCAGCACGCCGGTGAAGAACCGTCCGTCGAACCGCGCGTCTCGCGCGATTCTCGCGCGATCGCACGTGCGCCGATCGAGGAGGCCATGGCTCACGACAGCGTGAGCCTAGCATGCCGGCTCTCGCGCTGAGCGCCGCGCGACGATCACGTCCGAAAACGGCGAGACGGTGCCCGGCGCGGCCGGTAGCGTCGTGGCCGGGCATGAGCGCTCGATACTTCTACGGCTGGAACGTCGTGGCCGCCACCTTCGTCATGGCGCTGTTCACGTTCGGTCTCGGCTTCTACGGTCTGACCGTCTATGTCGCGACGCTCCAGCGGCTGCACGGATGGTCGGCTTCCACGGTGTCGGCACCGGTCACCGTGTACTACGTGGCCGGCGCGCTGTTGACGACGGCGATCGGCAGCGTGTACGAGCGCTTCGGGCCGCGCCTGGTCGTCGTCGGCGCGAGCGTCGTGATGGCGGGCGGCATCATGGCGCTGGGCCTGGTCACGCGGCCGTGGCAGCTCTATCCCGTCTTCCTCGTGATGGCCGTGGGCTGGGGATCGATGAGCGGCGCCGCGATCAACATCATCCTCGCCCCGTGGTTCGAGCGACGCCGCGGGCTCGCCGTCAGCGTCGCGTTCAACGGCGCGACGCTCGGCGGGGTGACGGTCGCGCCCGTGCTCATTCCACTCATCGCCGTGCTCGGCTTCACGCGGGCGCTCGTCATCGCCGGCCTCGTGTCGTTCGGGGCGGTCATCGCCGTCGCGGCCGCCGTGATGCGGCGCGGTCCGGAAGCGCTCGGGCTGGGGCCCGACGGTGAGGCCGCCCCGTCCGCCGTCGCCGCGCCCGGCGTCGCGGCCGCGCGACGGTGGCGCGGTGATGCACTTCGCACGTGGCGCTTCTGGAGCGTGTCCGCGCCCTTCGCGCTCGGTCTGGCGGCGCAGGTCGGCGTGCTCACGCATCTCGTCGCGCTCGTGACCCCGGCCGTTGACGCGGGCGGGGCCGCGCGGGCCGTCGGCACGACGACGGCGGCGGCGCTGATCGGGCGTCTGCTGACGGGGATCGTCGTGGACCGGTTGAATCGCCGCGCCGTGGCGAGCGCGACCCTCGTCATCCAGATGCTCGGCCTGGCCGTGCTCACGTGGCTGCCGTCGGCGACCGCCGTGTACGTCGGTTGCGCCCTCTTCGGCCTGGGCGTCGGCAACCTGACGACGCTCCCCGGGCTCATTCTCGCGGTGGAGTGGCCGCGCGAGCGCTTCAGCGCGCTCGTCGGTCTCGCCGTCGCCATCAATCAGTTCACCTTTGCTTTCGGGCCCTCGCTCGTCGGCGTCATCCGCGACCGCGTCGGTGGTGACGCGCTCGCGCTCGCCGCCTGCGCGACGCTGCAAGCGCTGGCCGCCGTGATGATCCTGCTGGGCCCGGGGCGCCCGCCGCCGTCCCGTTCTTGAAGGACGAGCTCTTCACGACGATCTCGTCGCGTCGGTCGTTCCGAAACTCGGCGCATCGGGCACTTCGCCTGATCCGGACCGTCATCCCGCCGACGTTCCATGCCCACGCCGTGACCATCTCCACGCTCGCGCGTCCTCCGGCGAATCGCGCCGGGGCCCATGCGCATCCACAGAGCAGGGAGAACGCCAGGCTCAATGTGGATCGTTCGTCTCGCGCTCCGCCGCCCCTACACCTTCGTCGTGATGGGGCTGACCATCCTCCTGCTGGGTGTGTTCGCGATCGTGACCACGCCGACGGATATCTTTCCGGAGATCGAGATTCCGGTCGTGTCGGTGATCTGGAACTACGATGGTCTGACCAGCGAGGACATGGCGTCGCGTATCACGACCTTCTCCGAATACACGATCTCCTCCGCGGTCAGCGACGTGCGGACGATCGAGTCGCAGACGTACCCCGGCGTCGCCGTCATCAAGATCTACTTCCAGCCCAACGTGAACGTGGAAGCGGCGCTGGCGCAGGTGACCGCCGTGTCGCAGACGATCCTTCGCCGGATGCCGCCGGGCGCCGTCCCGCCGCTCATCATCCAGTACAACGCCTCGAGCGTGCCGATCATCCAGCTCGCGCTCAGCGGCAAGACGCTCTCGGAGGCCGAGCTCTACGACTACGGCATCTATCGCATCCGCCAGCAGATCGCCCCCATCCAGGGCATCACGCTGCCGCTGCCGTACGGCGGCAAGCCGCGCCAGATCATGGTGGACCTCGATCCGCAGGCGCTGCTGTCGAAGGGAATCTCGGCGGCCGACGTCAGCAACGCCGTGAATCTACAGAACCTGACCCTGCCGTCCGGCAGCGTGAAGCTCGGGCCGCGCGAGTACCGCGTGAGCCTCAACAGCAGCCCGGACGCGGTGGCCGCCCTCAACGACCTGCCCGTGAAATACGTCAACGGCGCCGTGGTGTACGTGCGCGACGTGGCCCACGTGCGCGACGGCTTCGCGGTGCAGACGAACATCGTCCGCCAGGACGGCCGGCGCTCGGCGCTGCTCACGGTGATCAAGAAGGGCGGCGCCTCGACGCTCACGATCGTCAAGCAGCTGAAGGAGCTGCTCCCGACGATCCGCGCGGCGGCGCCGCCCGGCATGGAGATCAAGGAGCTGTTCGATCAGTCGCTCTTCGTGCGCGCCGCCATCGCCGGCGTGCTGACCGAAGGCGCCATCGCGGCCTTCCTGACGGGTCTCATGATCCTGCTCTTCCTCGGCAGCTGGCGCAGCACGCTCGTGGTCATCACGTCGATCCCGCTCTCGATCCTCACCTCGCTGGCCATCCTCAGCGCGATCGGCCAGACCCTCAACGTGATGACGCTCGGCGGCCTCGCGCTCGCGGTCGGCATCCTGGTCGACGACGCCACGGTGGAGATCGAGAACATCCACCGCAACCTCGGCCTCGGCACGCGCCTCGTCCAGGCGATCCTGGACGGTGCGCAGCAGATCGCCACGCCGGCCTTCGTCTCGACCCTGTCGATCTGCATCGTCTTCGTGCCGGTGGTGTTCCTCGTGGGGCCCGCGAAATATCTGTTCACCCCGCTCGCCATGGCGGTCGTGTTCGCGATGCTCGCGTCGTATCTGCTCTCGCGCACGATCGTCCCGACGCTCGTGCGCTACCTGCTCGCGAGCGAGACGCACGGCGAAGCCGGCGCCGCCCCGGGATTCTTCGGGCGCGTCCACGACGCGTTCCAGCGGCGGTTCGAGCGGCTCCGCGCCGCGTACGTCCACGCGCTCGAGCTCGCGCTGTCGCGCCGGGGGAGGGTGCTGGCGACGTTTGCCGTGGTCGTCGTGAGCGGGCTGGTGCTGTTGCCGTTCGTGGGACGCGACTTCTTCCCCACGGTGGACACGGGGCAGTTCCGGCTTCACGTGCGGGCGCCGGCCGGCACCCGCATCGAGGAGACCGAGCAGGTCTTCGCCGACGTCGAGGCGGCCATCCGCCGCATCATCCCCAGGGACGAGATCGTGTCGGTGATCGACAACATCGGCCAGCCGCAACCGATCAACCTGGCCTTCACCGACAGCGTGACCCTCGGCTCCTCGGACGGCGAGATCCTCGTCTCGCTGAATCCGGAGCGTCACCAGCCGACCGCCCGCTGGACGAAGACGCTGCGGGAAACGCTGCCGCGGGAGTTTCCGGGCGTGACCTTCTTCTTCCAGCCTCCGGACATCGTGAGCCAGATCCTGAACTTCGGGCTGCCGGCGCCCATCGACGTGCAGGTCACCGGCTACAACCAGCAGGCGACGCACGAGATCGCGCTGGAGGTCGCCGCCCGGATGGGACGCATTCCGGGCGCCGTCGACGTGCACCTGCACCAGGTGGTCAACACGCCGTCGCTGCAGGTCAACGTCGATCGCTCGCGCGCCGCCGAGCTCGGCCTCACGCAGCGGGATGTGGCCAACAGCATGCTCGTCTCGCTCAGCTCGAGCGCGGTGGTGAGCCCGAACTACTGGTCCGATCCCCGCAGCGGCATCAACTATATCGTCGCGGTGCAGACGCCCCAGAGCCGCGTCGACTCCGTCAACACGCTGATGAACACGGCCATCACGCCGAGCGCGGCCGGCCAGTCGCAGCTGCTCAGCAATCTGGCCACGCTCGAGCGCCGCGAGGTGCCCGCGGTCATCAGCCATTCGAACGTGCAGCCCGTCTTCGACGTCTACGCCGACGTGCAGGGGCGCGACCTCGGGAGCGTGGCCGCCGAGGTGCAGAAGATCGTGGCCGAGTACCGCGGGAAGCTCCCGCCCGGCCACAGGATCGCGGTGCGCGGCCAGGTGGAGAGCATGAACTCCGCCTTCTTCCGGCTCGGCCTCGGGCTGATCTTCGCCGTCCTGCTCGTCTACCTGCTCATGGTCGTGAACTTCCAGTCCTGGCTCGACCCGTTCATCATCATCACCGCGCTGCCCGCCGGGTTCGCCGGCATCGTGTGGATGCTGTTCGTGACGCACACGACCTTCAGCGTGCCCGCGTTGATGGGCGCCATCATGAGCGTCGGCGTCGCCACCGCCAACAGCATCCTCATGGTCACGTTCGCCAATGACTACATGGGGGGCCTCGAAGGGCCCCCCAAGCCCCCCATTGGTGACTCGGAGACGGCCCGGGACACCCGGGCCGCCCCTCGGGACGGCGAAGGGCCCCCCAAGCCCCCCATGGCTGGCTCGGAGGCGGCCCGGGGGACCCGGGCCGCCCCTCGGGATCGCGACACGCGCGACGCCCGCGCCGCCGCGCTGGCGGCCGGCGCCACGCGGCTGCGCCCGGTGCTGATGACGGCGCTGGCCATGATCATCGGCATGCTGCCGATGTCGCTCGGGCTCGGCGAGGGCGGCGAGCAGAATGCGCCGCTGGGGCGGGCCGTGATCGGCGGGCTGTCGGTGGCCACCTTCGCCACGCTGTTCCTCGTCCCGATCATCTACAGCGTCCTGCGCCGGCGACCGCCGCGCGAGGACTTTCTCACCGAGGAGGAGTCGAGTCATGCCTGAGTCGAAAACGGGCTGGGGTGCTCTCATCGGCGTGACGCTGCTCGTCGCGCTGCTCGTCATCGGCATCGTGCCGCGCCTGCGCGATCAGTCGGAGCGCGTGGCGGCCGCCACCGCGCCGGACGCCGGTCTCGTGACCGTGAGTGTCGCGACGCCACGCCGCGCCGATGGGCCGAGCGACCTCCTGCTGCCGAGCAACATCCAGGCGATCGAAGAGGCGGCGCTCTATGCGCGCACGAGCGGCTACGTCCGCGAGCGCTACGTGGACATCGGCGATCGCGTCACGGCCGGCAAGGTGCTGGCCCAGATCGACACGCCGGAGCTGGACCAGGAGCTGAGCCAGGCCCGCGCCGCGCTCGCCCAGACACGCTCGGCGCTGGCGCAGGCCCAGGCCAGCTTCACGCAGGCGCAGGCGAATCTGCAGCAGGCCCGCGCGAGCCTGGAGCAATCGAAGGCGAACGAGGGCTTCGCCTCCGCGACGTCGGACCGCTTCAGCCGGCTGGAGCAGGCGGAGCTCATCGCGCACCAGGATGCGGACGAAAAGCGCACGGCATTCGCCGCCGCCCGCGCCACCACCGCCGCCGCCCAGGCCAACGTCGAGGCGATGCAGGCCAACGTGGGCGCGCTGGAGGCCAGCGTCGGCGCCGCACGGGCCAACGTGTCCGCGAGCGAGGCCAACGTCCAGCGCCTGACCGCGCTGCAGTCGTTCCAGCGGCTGGAGGCGCCGTTCGCGGGGATCATCACCGTGCGCGGGACCGATCGCGGCGCCCTCATCACCTCGGGCAGCGGCTCCAGCGCGAGCCCTCCGCTCTTCCGGATCGCGCGCATCGACACCCTGCGCATCTTCGTCAACGTCCCGCAGACGTTCGTGCGCGCGATCACGCCGGGCCAGGAGGCAAAGGTCCTGGTGCCCGAGTTCCCGCAGCGGACGTTCGTCGGGACCATCGCCAGCACGGCGGGCGCCCTCGACCCCACGTCGCGCACGCTGCTGACGGAGGTGCGCCTGCGCAACGACGACCGCGCGCTGATGCCCGGCATGTACGCGCAGGTCAAGTTCAGCGTGCCACCATCGGACGACGTGTGGGTCGTGCCGGCGACGGCGATCGTCACCCGTGCGGCCGGCTCCCAGGTGGTCGCCGTGCACGGCGACGGCACCGTGAAGTATCTCGGTGTCCAGTTGGGCCGTGACCTCGGGCAGTCGGTCGAGATCGTCTCCGGCCTCAGCGGGCAGGAGCGGCTCGTCGTGAGCCCGCCGGACGGACTGAAGGACGGCGTCAGAGTCGCCCTCGAGAAACCCAAGGCGGCCGAGGCCGCCAAGAAGGAGTGACGCTCATGAATCGACTCGAAGGGAAAGTCGCCGTCATCACGGGTGGCAACAGCGGCATCGGCCTCGCGACCGCGCGCCGGTTCGCGGAGGAAGGCGCGCACGTCTTCATCACCGGCCGCCGCCCGAACGAGCTCGACGCCGCGGTGCAGCAGATCGGCAAGCGGGCCACCGGCGTTCAGGGCGACGTCTCGAAGCTCGCGGACCTGGACCGTCTGTACGAGACGGTGCGGCGAGAGAAAGGCCGCCTCGACGTCGTCTTCGCCAATGCCGGCGGCGGCGCGCTCGCGCCGCTGGGCGCGATCACCGAGGAGCACTTCGACACGACGTTCAGCAGCAACGTCAAGGGTCTGCTCTTCACCGTGCAGAAGGCGCTGCCGCTCCTCCGGGACGGCGGGTCGATCATCCTGAACGCGTCGATCGCCGGCTCCAAGGGCCTCGAGGGCTTCAGCGTGTACAGCGCGACCAAGGCGGCGGTGCGGTCGTTCGCGCGGAGCTGGACGGTCGATCTCAAGGCCCGCAAGATCCGCGTCAACGCGATCAGCCCGGGTCCGATCGACACGCCGGGTATCAACGGCCTGGGGCTGAGCGAGCAGCAGATCGAGGAGTTCAAGAAGAACATGGTCGGGTCGGTTCCGCTGGGTCGGATGGGCGACGCGGACGAGATCGCGAAGGCCGCGCTGTTCCTGGCGTCGGACGACAGCAGCTACGTCACCGGCGTCGAGCTGTTCGTCGACGGCGGCATGGCCCAGATCTGAGCGCAATCCCGGCCAAGCGCTGGATCTGAGCCATGCGGTGCCCGTCGGTCAGGGCTCCGGGCGGAACGCGTTCATGGCGGTCACCAGCGCCGGGGTGCCGCCGAAGAGGTAGGTGACCTCGACGGCTTCCTGGATCTCGGCTTCGGATGCACCGGCGGCGCGGGCACGATTCGCGATGGTCGCCACGCCGTCCGGGTGCGTCTGCAGCGCGTCCACGATCATCGTCATCAGGTGCTTGTACTTGGCGGGGATGGCGCCGTCGCTCATGATGTGCTCGCGCTGGGCCATGTAGGCGTCCACGAACTTCGGATCGCGCCGCTGCAGCACCTGGATCCACGGGGGCATCGCCTGAGCCATGGGGACCTCCTCCTGTCGTGATAGAAATGGCGGCGCCGAAGATACACCGAGTGACAGGAGGCTACCACCCATGGCGCTGACCCTCGCGGAAGCCAATCAGGTCGTGCAAGGCGCGCTCGCCCGAGCCAAGGAGCTGAACATCAGAATCAGCGTCGCGGTGTGCGACGCGGGGGGACGCCTGGTCGCCTTCAATCGCATGGACGGGGCGATCTGGGCCGGGGCGTATGGCTCGCAGGGCAAGGCCATCGCGTCGGCGGCCTTCGCGCGGCCGAGCGGCGAGCTGGCCGAGCGGGCAGGGAGTCCGATCGTCCAGGGCATTGCCGCGGCGGAAGGCGGCCACATGATCCCGAGTCAGGGCGCGGTGCCGATCATCCGCAACGGCGTGGTGGAAGGCGCGTGTGGCGTGGGAGGCGGCACCGCGCAGCAAGACGAGGATTGCGCGCGCGCCGGCCTCGCGAAGCTATGAACGCTCCGGCCGGTACTGAGACTTCCCGAAGCCCCCGACGAAGGTCGGCAGCCTCGTGTGCCCGAGCAGCTGGCGGACCGCCTGCGACTCGCCGAGGTGGAACCAGTAGTGATAGGTCGTGCGGTGCAGCTTCGTCCCCGGCGTCTCGCCCGATGGCTCGCGCTTCCACTTCCGGGTGAGGTCCTTTCCCGTGAGGGTATCGAGATAGGGATCGGCGGCCGTGGTGACGGTGCGCCACCAGGCCCACGCCTCCGCGAGGGGCGGCACGCTGAGGCGCGTGCCGAACCCGAAGCGCCTGACCTCCGGCACGGCCGTCGTGTCCTGCGCGCGCTCGAGCCAGTAGAGCTGCTCCTGCCACGCGAGGTGACCGATCATCCACGCGATGGGATTGATCGGGTCGAAGCGCCGCGCCGCTTCCCGGGCGGTCACGGGCCCGAGCCCGCGGACCCATTCGCTCCGGGTGAACCGGAGCTGCGTCACGAGCGGATGCGGCGTCATCGCTCGAGCGTCTTCTTCATGACGGCCAGGCCCTGCTCGATCATGCCGGCGATGGTCCCGGCGCTCGCGTCGGGCAGCAGGTCGGCGATCCAGATGACGCGGCTGCGTCCCTCGCCGTCGGCGACGACTTGCATCGACGCGTTGTGGTGGGTGAGCCGTGGGGAGCCGACCACCGCCCACGCCAGCCGGCGCGCGGCGTCGTCGACGTCGACGATCAGCTCGCGCGCGACCAGGCCGTTGCCGAAGGTGACGACCCTGGCGCCGTCTTCGAGGCGGGTGTCGACGACGAATCCCGGCACCAGGCGCTCGTGCACGGCGCCGACGTCGCGAACGGCGGCCCAGACGCTCTCGGGGCGATTGTCGATGAGGATTTCCTTGCGGATCGACGTGAAACGGCCGGGTCGCGTCTCATTCCACTCCGGCCAGTTGCAGCTCGTGGGCGCGGTGACAGCCGACGAAATGGCCGCGGGAGGTCTCCTGCCACGCCGGCGCCTGGGTCCGGCACACGTCGATGGCGTACGGGCAGCGAGGATGGAAGTAGCAGCCGCCGGGGGGAGCGGCGGGATTCGCCACCTCCCCTTGCAGCACGATGCGCCGTGACCGGGTGCGCGGGTCGGGCTCCAGGACCGCGGACAGGAGCGCCGCCGTATAGGGGTGCTTGGGGGCCCGGAAGAGCTCGTCGGTCTCCGCCAGCTCCACCATGCGCCCGACGTACATCACGGCCACGCGATTGCTGATGTGTCTCACGACACTCAGGTCGTGGGCCACGAAGAGATAGGTCAGCTGGAACTCGGCTTGTAGATCGCTCAGGAGATTCAGGATCTGGGCCTGCACGGAGACGTCCAGGGCCGAGACGGGCTCGTCCGCGACGACCAGGCGAGGCTGCAGGGCGAGGGCGCGCGCGATGCCGATGCGCTGTCGCTCGCCCCCGCTGAAGGCGTGGGGAAAGCGCCGCATGTACTCGGGGCGCAGGCCGACGCGGCGCAGGAGGTCCGCCACGCGCTCTTCACGCTCGCGCCGGCTCTTCATGCCGTGAACCAGCAGCGGCTCCCCGACGAGGTCGAGCAGCGTCATGCGCGGATTGAGCGAGGTGAACGGATCCTGGAAGATCATCTGCATCTCGCGGCGCAGCGCCCGCAGCTCCGCCGGACGCAGGCGGCCCATCTCGATCTCCGCGCCGCCCGCGGTGCGCATGAAGATGTCGCCCGCGGTCGGCTCGATCGCTCTCAGGATGCAGCGCGCGGTGGTGGTCTTGCCGCAGCCGCTCTCGCCGACGAGGCCCAGCGTCTCGCCCTCGTCGATGTGGAAGTCGACGCCGTCCACCGCGCGGACGTAGCCCACCGTCTTCTTGAAGAAGCCCTTCCGGATCGGAAAGAGCTTCTGCAGCCGGGAGACCCTGAGCAGCGTCTGTGTCGGAATCACTCGTAGAGGAAGCAGCTGACGGTGTGCTGAGCGCCCACCGGCCGGAGGCTCGGGTCGCGTCGATCACACGTCCCCGCCATGAAGTCCGGGCAGCGCGGGTGGAAGGGGCAGCCGGCCGGCCGGTCATAGGGGTGCGGCACCGCGCCCGCGATCGGGGTCAGTCGCTCTCGCGAGCGCGTTCGCATGCGGGGGATGGAGCGCAGGAGCGCCCGCGTGTAGGGGTGCCGCGGGGCATGGAAGATCGCGTCGACGGGCGCCTGCTCGACCACGCGTCCCAGGTACATCACCGCGACATCGGTGGCCATCTCGGCGACCACGCCCAGGTCGTGCGTGATGAGCATGATCGCCATCCCGTCTTCCTGCTGGAGCTGGCGCAACAGCGCGAGGATCTGCGTCTGGGTGGTCACGTCGAGGGCCGTGGTGGGCTCGTCGGCGATCAACAACGTCGGACT
>QHRU01000045.1 GCA_003220225.1 Candidatus Rokuibacteriota bacterium | reverse complement strand
GTGTTCTTGAGGCCCGCGCATCCGGTGATGAGGACGAAGGTGACGGCAAGGGCGCGTTTCATGGCGCGGTCTCCCGGCCGAACTGGAACCCGGCGCGATGGGTGGGTCGGCGGCCGACTCTAGCGCCACCTATGATGCGTGTCAATGACCACTTCAGTTCCGCCGAAGGGCGTCGGCCGCCTGGCCAGGCACCACCCCACCAACCTCTCCATAGAGAGCGCCGAAGGTTCTGCGCGGCGTCGTGGGGAAAAGAGCGGAATCTAGCGGCGTATTACTGGCGGCGGCGGACTTCCGGCCCGGCCTCTCCCCAAGATAGCGGCTACCTGACGCCGCGTAAGCCCGTGCCACCATTCAGCACGGCGTGAAGAATCCTTCGGACAGGCGCTCGTTACCGGCCCGCCTCCGCCGGACGATCACGCACCTCCCTGCCGGGACCAGCCGGCCGGGGATTACGGGGACCGTCAGGACATAGCGTGAGTCCGCAAACTGATCACGGTATGCTCGCTTCGTGCCCGCGCCCCTGATCGGTGTCTCGACCTCCGTCACCGTCGACGAGTACCCGGAGCGCGCCTACGTCAACGCCGCGTACCTGCGCGCCGTCGAGCAGGCGGGCGGCGTCCCCATCTTGCTGGCGCCGCAGCTCTCGCCGGCGGCCCGCGAGGCGCTCTGGGCGCGGCTCGACGGGCTCGTCCTGACGGGCGGCGGCGACGTCGAGCCCTCGCGGTTCGGCGAGGCCGCGCATCCCAAGACCACGCTCGTCTCCGCCGACCGCGACGGTCTCGAGCTGGAGCTGGTCGACCGCGCGCTGCGCGACGACGTGCCGGTGTTCGCGATCTGTCGCGGGCTGCAGGTGCTGAACGTCGCGCTCGGCGGCACGCTGCACCAGCACGTGCCCGACGTGTTCGGCGACAAGGTCCAGCATAGCCAGCCCGACCGGCGCCACCTCGCCACCCACGACGTGAAGCTGCAGACGGAACACACGCGGATCGGCTCCATCGTCGGAGTCTCCGAGCTTCGCGTGAACAGCTTCCACCACCAGTCGGTTCACCGCCTCGGGCGCGACCTGAGGGAGGTCGGGTGGGCGCCCGACAACGTGATCGAGGCGCTCGAGCACGCCGATCAGCGGCGCTTCGTCGTCGCCGTGCAGTGGCATCCCGAAGACCTCGTCGGCCACGACGCGGCCGCGCGCGCACTGTTTACCGCCGTCGTCGACGCCGCGCGCGCCCGCGGGAAAAACTGACCGACTCCGCGGAGAAATGCCCGGGCGCTCCCCGGGCCGCCGCAAGAGCGCTCGCAACGACGCGGACTTGGCGCGCGTCAGGTCTGGCAGCGACGTTGCTCTTGACCGGGGCGTGAATCGTCGAGTCGCCGGCTGGCAGCTTCCGTATCTGAGGGTCGCGCTCATCCTGCGACGCCTTCATCACGCGTCGCACGAGGGGCCCGAGACCTCCCGCATCCGGCGTGAGATCGCGAACGTCGAGCGCGTGCGCGGCGAGCTCCACCGCGCGGGATGGTTCAATTGAGCCGTCTCGGTCCGCCCCTGGCGCTCGCCGCCGCCACCCTGCTCCTGCTGGGCGGCGGCGCCGCGCGCGTGGCCTCGAGCACGGCCGCCGCTGGCGTGGCTGGCACCACGGCCGGGGTGCAGGTGATCGGGGGCCCGCGCACGGGCGGCATCGAGCGCGTCGTGGACGTCCTCACGCACGACCTCGGGCTGCCGCTGCCGGCGGGCACGCGCGTGCACGTCTACACCACGCGCGAGGCATTTCGCCGGGGGCTCGTGCAGGACGCGGCCATGGGCGAGGAGGGCGCGAACAAGCTGGCGGCGTTCGCGATCGGCATCGCCCGGCCTGGACGCGCGCTGCTCAACGGGCGGCTGGCCGGAGGCGGCCGCGAGTGGCTGCGTCTCATCGCGCACGAGCTCACACACGTCGCCCAGTTCGAGCTGGCGGGGGGCGAGGGGCGCGCCGAGCAATGGCTGGCGGAGGGAATGGCGGAGCGCGTCGCGTTCCAGGCGCTCGAGCGCCTCGACGAGGGCTCGCTGCAGATGCACCGCCGGCTGGCCCTCGTGCGCGTGCAGCGACAGCCGGCCTTCGCGCACGGGCGGCTGGACCTTGAGCACCCTGGGCTCGCCGCGCGACTTCACGCTGCGCCACCAGCGTGAGGGCTCGGTCGAGACATACCACCTGACCTTCCTGCTGGCCGACTACCTCATCGAGCGGCACGGCCTGCGAAGATGGTGGAGTACTTCGGCCGGCTGAAGCGCCACTCGGCGTTCGGCTACTCGATCGCGGTCTTCGAGACGCAGGCCCTAGCCCACCTCCAGGCCGTGACCTCCGCCCGCGACTAACGCCTCCAGCGCGACGGGCGGTCGGGCTGCTTGTCCTCGTGCGCGCGGCCCTCGCGCGCGAGCTTTTTGAGATGTGACTCCACCGAGAGCGCCGCCGCCGGGTGCAGCGCCGGCGCCACGTCCACGTAGATCCGCGCGACGATCGCGGGAATCGTCTCGACGCCGTCGGCGAGCGCCTCGAGGATCTGCCGCTCGCGCAGCATCCGGTGCTCCAGGTACTCGGCGATCTTCGCGGGGCCGTCCTCGATGACGGGGCCGTGCGCGGGATAGATGCGCCGTACGTCCATCTTCTGCAGCCGCCGCAGCGAGTCGAGATAGTCGACCAGGTCGCCGTCGTCGGAGGGGATCACGGTCGTGGAGCCGCCGAGGATCACGTCGCCCGTGAAGAGCGCTTTCTCCTCGACGAGGTAGTAGCAGAGGTGGTCGGAGGCGTGACCCGGCGTGTAGACGGGGACGAGGGTCACCCCCTCGCCGTGCACCGTCTCGCCGGCGCGCAGGTCGTCGATCGGCTCGGGTAGATCCGCGTCCTTGTGGCGCATCTTCGACACGCGCAGGCCCTTGAAGCGCGCGCGCAGCGAGGCGACGCCCCCGAGGTGGTCGCGATGGCGGTGGGTCAGGATGACGCGCGACGGCTGCGTCCAGCCGCGCTCGCCGAGATAGTGCTCGAGGAGCGGCACGTAGTCGGGCACGCCGGCGCCGGTGTCGATGAGGATCGGATCGCGGCGGCCGAGGAGGTAGGTATTGGTGCCGGGACCCGTCATCATCCCCGGATTGAGTCCCAGCACGCGACCGACGAGGTCGCTCGGCGTGGCGGTGGTCGGAAAGGGCGCGGCCATCAGTCCACGTGAGGGGCCACGACATGGCCCCCCACACCCCCCAACGCTCGGAGCGCCCCGGGGGACCCGTGGCGCTCCTCGGTCACGCGCGCGGCCATCAGCGCTCGATCATACGCCGAGGTAGCGATGCTGGACGTCCGGACGCGCCCGCAGCTCGACCGAGGTGCCGTCCCACACCACCCGCCCCTTCTCGAGGACGTAGTGATGATCGGCCAGCCGGGTCACGGCCTCGACGTGCTTGTCGATCAGCAGAATCGACAGGCCGCTCTGCTTGAGGCGCTCGAGGCAGCCCCAGATCTCGGCCCGGACGAGCGGCGCCAGCCCCTCGGTGGCCTCGTCGAGGATCAGCAGCGCGGGGTTCGTCATGAGGGCGCGACCGATGGAGAGCATCTGTTGCTCGCCGCCGGACAGCGTGCCGCCCAGGCTGCGGGCCCGGGCCGCCAGATGGGGAAACAGGCCGAACACCCGCGCCACGCTCCACGGCTCGGCCGCCCGGCGCCGGTTGGCGGCCGTGGCGACGAGGTTCTCGCGGACGGTGAGGTTCGGGAACACCTGGCGGCCCTCGGGCACGACCCCCAGGCCGGCCCGGGCCACGCGGTACGGCGGCAGGCCGTGCAGCGCGCGTCCGTCGAAGTGGACGCGTCCGGCCTGGATCGGCACGATGCCCATCACCGCGCGGACGGTGGTCGTCTTGCCCATGCCGTTGCGGCCGAGCAGGGTCACGAGCCGGCCGGAGGGGACCTCGAGGCTGATGCCGAACAGGACCTGGCTGAGGCCGTAGGCGGCCTCGATGCCCTCGAGCCGCAGCGTCACGCCGGGATCTCCTCGCCGAGGTAGGCGCGGCGGACCTCGGCGTTGGCGCGGATCGCCTCCGGGGCGCCGCTGGCGATGACGCGGCCGTAGACCATCACGCTGATCCGGTCGGCCAGCGCGAAGACGACGTCCATATCGTGCTCGACCAGGACGATCGTGTGGTGGCCGCGCAGCGCGCGCAGCAGCTGCACCATGCGCTGCGACTCGTCGGCTCCCATGCCGGCGACGGGCTCGTCGAGGAGCAGCAGCCGCGGGCGCGTGGCCAGCGCCATGGCGATCTCGAGCTGCCGCTGCTCGCCGTGGGCGAGCGTCCCCGCCGCGACGGCGGCGCGCGCGCCCAACCCGACCTGCTCGAGCGTCGCGCGGGCCGGCTCGCGCAGCGCCCGCTCCGCCCTGGCCGGCGTCCAGAAGCGGAAGCTGTGTCCGGCGTGGGCCTGCACGGCCAGCGCGACATTGTCGAGCGCGGTGAACTCCGGAAAGATGCTCGTGATCTGGAACGAGCGCGCCAGGCCGCGCTGCGAGCGGGTCGGCGCCGGCAGCGCCGTGACGTCCTCGCCGGCGAAGCGGATCGTGCCGGCGTCGGGGACGAGGTCGCCGGAGAGCTGGCCGATCAGCGTCGTCTTGCCGGCGCCGTTCGGCCCGATGACGGCCAGCGTCTCGCCGTCCGCCACCTCGAGGTCCACCCTGTCGGTGGCCACGAGGCCGCCGAAGCGCTTGGTGAG
This sequence comes from Candidatus Rokuibacteriota bacterium, assembly GCA_003220225.1. Taxonomy (GTDB): domain Bacteria; phylum Methylomirabilota; class Methylomirabilia; order Rokubacteriales; family CSP1-6; genus AR12. The sequence goes on along the minus strand of QHRU01000045.1, from coordinate 65,277 downwards.
GCCGCGCACCGCCAGCAGCGGCTCAGCCATCGCGCGCGCCCGCGCCGGGCAGCAGGCCATAGAGGCCGCGGCGCGCGTAGAGGACGACCAGGACGAGCAGCGGCCCCAGGACGACCTGCCAGTGCACCGTCCACGCCGAGAGGATGTCCTCCAGCAGCAGGAAGGCGACGGCGCCGAGCACGGGGCCGTACAGCGTGCCCATGCCGCCGAGGATCACCATCACCATGATGTCGCCCGAGCGTGTCCAGTGCATGTAGCTGGGCGTCAGGTACTCCGTCTGGTTGGTCAGCAGCGCGCCGGCCAGCCCGCCCCCGGCGCCCGCGATCACGAACGCGGCCAGCTTGTAGCGGAACGTCGCGAACCCGATGGCGCGCATGCGCGGCTCGTTGGACTTGGCGGCGCGGATCACGACGCCGAAGCGCGCGTGGATGAGGCGATGGCCGAGCCAGAGCAGCGCGACGAGCACGCCGAAGACGACGTAGTAGAAGACGTAGGCGTTCGCCAGGTCCACGACGCCGCCGAACTGGCTGCGTCGCGCCAGCCGCATCCCGTCGTCGGCGCCCCACGCGTTGATGGAGATGCCGAGGTAGTACAGCATCTGGGCGAAGGCGAGCGTGATCATGATGAACGACACGCCGCTCGTCCGCAGCGAGACGGCGCCGATGGCCAGCGCCGCCAGCCCCGACAGCGCCAGCGCGAGCGGCCACTGGACGAGGCCGCTGTGGATCCCGTAGAAGGCCGGGATCGCGACGGCGTAGGCCCCGATGCCCAGGTACGCCGCGTGGCCGAAGCTGACCATGCCGCCGAAGCCCAGGATGAGATCGAGGCTGACGGCGGCGATGGCGAAGATCATGATCCGCCGGAACAGGTCCAGATAGAAGGGCTGATTGGCGAGCGCGGCCACCACCGGGACGAGGCCGAGGACCAGGAAGCCGGCGAGGAGCGTGAGCGCGCGCGCGGAGCGCATCAGCTGCGGACGGCCGGGAACAGCCCCTGGGGGCGGAAGAAGAGCACGGCCGCCATCAGGATGTAGATCAGCATCGAGGCGAGCGCCGGCCCCGCGTTGTCGGCGGCGGAGGGGCCGAGGACGGTGCTCAGCATCGGCTTGAGGAAGGCCCGGCCGAGCGTGTCCACCATGCCCACGACCACCGCGCCCACCAGCGCGCCGCGGATCGAGCCGATGCCGCCGATGACGATGACGACGAAGACCTGGATGAGGATCTCCTCGCCCATGCCCGGCAGCACCGAGTAGATCGGACCGGCCATGGCGCCGCCGAGCGCGGCGAGCGCGGCGCCGAAGCCGAAGACCACCGTGTAGAGCAGGCGGATGTTCACGCCCAGCGCGCCCACCATCGTGCGGTTGCTGGCGCCGGCGCGGATCAGCATGCCGAGCCGGGTGCGGCTCACCACGACGTACAGCAGCAGGGCGACGGCCAGGCCCACCAGGATGATGACCGCGCGGTAGGCGGGGTACGGGATGCCCGGCAGCACCTGGAGGTGGCCGGACAGCGCGCGCGGCACCGCGGTGAACAGCGCCGCGCGCCCCCAGACGATGGCCACGGCCTCGTTGAAGAAGAGGATCAGGCCGAAGGTGGCGAGGACCTGGTCCAGGTGATCGCGCTCGTAGAGGGTGCGGAGCGCGATCACCTCCACCAGCATGCCGATGGCCAGCGTGGCCGCGAGCGCGAACGCCACCGCGGCCAGGAACGAGCCGGTCCGGTTGAAGGCCGCGGTGGCCAGGTAGGCGCCGACCATGTAGAGCGAGCCGTGCGCGAGGTTGACGAGGTTCATGATCCCGAAGACCAGCGTGAGCCCGGCCGCCATCAGGAACAGCATCACGCCGAACTGCAGCCCGTTGAGGCATTGCTCGACGACGAGAAGCCAGTTCAACGGGCCGGTACGCCTACCACTTCATCGGACACTCTTGGTAGTAGGCGTCCTTGTGGTTCTCGAAGACGGTCTTCTGGATCTGCATCTCCATGTCCCCGCCCGCGCCCTTCACCGCCCGCAACAGGTAGAAGTTCTGGATCGGGGTGTGGTTGACGTTGAAGCTGAACTTGCCGCGCGTCGAGCGGAAGTCGGCCTTGCGCATGGCCGCGACCATCCCCTTCTTGTTGCCGAGGTCTCCCCTGACGGCGCGCACGGCGGAGTCGATCAGGAGGATGCCGTCGTAGCTCTGGGCGCCGTAGAACGAGGGCGTGTACCCGAACTTCTTCTTGAAGTCGCCCACGTACTTCGCGTTCGCCTCGTTCTTGAGGTCGGGGCTCCAGTAGCGCGTCTCGTAGTTGCCGAGCGCGGCCTCGCCGACGGCGGGGAGCGAGATCTCGTCGACGGTGTACACCGAGTAGAGCGGGATCTGCTCGCGCAGCCCGGCCTGGGCGTACTGCTTGAGGAACTGGATGCCCATGTCGCCCGGGTAGAACACGAACACGGCCTTGGGGTTCTTGCCGCGGAGCTGGCTGATCTCGGCCTGGTAGTCCTGCTGGCCGAGCTTGGTGTAGACCTCATCCACGACGCGGCCTTTGAAGTAGCGCTTGAAGCCGCTGACCATGTCCTTGCCCGCGGCGTAATTGGGCGCCATGGCGTAGACGTCGGTGAGGCCCTGGTCCTGCATGTACTTGCCCATCGCCTCCGGCGTCTGGTCGTTCTGCCACGACGTCGTGAAGTAGAGCTCGCTGCACATCTTGCCCGCGAGCTCGTGCGGCCCGGCGTTCGTGCCGACCATGATCGTCCCCGCCCCCGTCACGGTGGGCGCCACCGCGAGCATGACGTTGGACCAGATGATGCCGCTCACGAAGTTGACCTTGTGCTTCTTGAGCATCTCGTCGGCGAGCTGCTTGCCGACGTCGGGCTTGCGCTGGTCGTCGCCGTAGATGACCTCGACGTCGAGTCCGCCGACCTTGCGGCCCAGGTGCTCGAGCGCCAGCTCGACCGAGTCCTTCATGTGCTTGCCGATGATGCCGGCCGGGCCCGACAGCGAGGTGATGAACCCGATCTTGACGGGCTCGGCGGCGAGGACGGCCTGGCCCGCGAACAGGCCGACGATGAGCAAGAGAACCAGGACGATTCTCAGTTGGCGCACGGTGACCTCCTTGGTCCGTCTCATGCCGGGCCACTGCGTCGTTCGGATGCTCGCGGCCGGCAGGCGCCGGGATTCTAGCACGCCATCGAGACGACGGAGTTGCCGCTGCCCCGGGTCTGCATGAGCGCGGGTGGGCGGGTGGAGGTGCGCCATGTGGCGCACCTCACCGTCGATCGAGAGGCCCGTCCGAGGACGACTCGCGCCTACGGCTTGCCCAGGACACCCGCTCCGAGAAGCGCCGGATCGTCTTGCAGGTGCACCTCACAGTGGAAGCTGGCCTCATTGTCCGTGCTCCCGGTGCCGTTGCGCACGAGCACGTCGGGATATTTGCAGATCTTGCGCGTGCGGACGGCGCCGCCGCCGAGATTCTGTGTGGCGACGACGTAGTCGGGCGCGATCCCGTGCTCGACCCAGTTGACCAGGGCGTCGAACAGCACGTTCGTGTCGATCTGCGGCCCCGTGCCGCCGCCACAATGGGCGTTATTCGGATACGGGAAGAAGCGGTAGAACTCCTGAAGAGCCGCCATACCTCCCGCCGCGGACGTCGGCTTGGGGCCCGACCCCTTCATCTTCTCGGCGGCGCGATTGTAGTAGTCGTAGCTGCCGCGCGGGAAGATCAGCTGGTCGAACAGCCCGTGATACATGATCATCTTGCCGCCGCCACTGCGAAACGCGTGGAGGTTCGCCTGGTCGGTGCCGATGGCGTCGTGGAAGAGGGCCTGGGAGGTCGCAAAGTCGTTGACGAACGAGGCCTCCGTCACCGTGTGCCAGTCGAAGGTCGGATCCTGCTTGATCCAGTATCGGAAGTGGTCGACGGTGATCGAGAACGGGTTCGTGCCCGCCAGGCCGCTCAGTGACGCGCCGCGCTCGAGCCCGAACCAGATCTTCTCGCCCTTGGCGTTCACCGGTCCGTTCCAGATTTTGTTGACCGCCGCCGCTTCCGCCGGCGTGAGGCAGTTCGCCGGGTCTCCCACGGCGCCGGTGCAGACGAACGCCGTGGCATCGTAATGGCAGCGACGAGGATCTTGAACGATCCCGTCCACGATGCCATCGAGGGCATCGCAGGCGGCGATGGCGGCGTTGGTCACCGCCGTGAGCTTGGCCGTCGAGATGGGGCCGCCGAGGTCCTGGAACATCACGATCTGGGGCCAGAGCTCTGCGGGAATGAAGCGGTCCCAGTTGAAGGCCGGCGCGCCGGCGAGGATGCCGTCGTAGTCCTTCGGGAACGTCTGCGCCTGCTGATGACCCTGCCGCCCACCTGTCGAGCAGCCCGTCCAGTATCGACGGGTCGGGGCGCTGCCGTAATACGTCTTGGCGATGGCCGTGCCCCAGACGTGCTGCGCGTGAATGCCGTCTTGCGCGAAGTCCTTGATCAGCCCCCAATTCAGCGTGTTGTCGGGATTGAGCGCAAACGAGCCTCCAGGGGTGGAATGCCCTGTGTCGGTCGACGTGCCGACGTAGCGGAGGTTGGTCGCAGCCGTGACACCGCCGACCGAGCCGACATAGCCGCCGCCGCCCAGGTCCCGCTGTTTGCCGTTCCAGGCTCCTTGCACGCCGCCCGTTCCGCCGTCCGCGAGACTGAGGGGAAGTCCCACGCGGACCCTGATGTGCTCCGACTGGCCCGGCAAATATCCAAAGGCTTCGCCCGATTCGCTGGAGACGGTGATGTTGATCTGACAGTAGGCCGCGTTGGGCCCTGCGGCGGGAACGAGACTGGTCGACACCCCGCTCAGGTCGGGATTGCCGACCAGACCGAACGCCGGATCGCTGCCGAGCTCGACGCATGTCGGCAGCGCGGAGGCCGCCGTCGAGGTGAGCGTCAGTGACAGCAGCACGATGGCCGAGAAGAGAAGTGCGAGCATTGTTGTCTCCGATCGTTGAGGCGTGGGCGAGCGTCGTTGCGTCGTGTCCAGCCCGACATAGTAAATTCTCGCGCGCTCTTCAAGAGGGTCTCTCGCCCGCGGAATATCGGGCGAGAGCCGGCTGGTGACCGGCACGCGGCCGGGCCGCGCCTGTCGTGACCGCGGCGGGTGATCCGGCTAGGCCGCGGCCATCGAAATGACGTAGTTGCCGCTGCCGGACGAGGGACCGTACGCGTGCACGGTGGCCTCGAACCGACGGCCCGTCTCGATCAGCGCGCCGAGCATCATCGCGAGGTGACGCCCGCCCATCTCGGGCTCGGCCGCCTCCGCGTACTCCGGCAGCCACGCCCAGGCCTTGTCGTAGTCCCCGTCGGCGAGCAGCCGCGCGAGGCGGTGATCGAGCTCCTGTTCCGCCGCGCCCGGCCAGCGCTCGGGGCCGCGCACGAGCTTGTGCGACACGCTGCCGCTGGCCACGAACGCCGCGCGCCGCCCGAGCGCCGCCGCCGCGCGCGCGATGTGCCGGCCCCACGCGAAGCTCTCGCCCAGATCGGCGGAGAGGCACACCGACACCGGCACCGCCGCGATCCGCTGCGCCCGGTCGAGGTAACACACGAGGGGCATGACCGTTCCGTAGTCGAGCGGGTAGTGCACGTCGTTGGCGAGCGTGCACGGCAGGCCCGCCGCGCGGCCGCCCTCGATCATCGCGGCCGCCAGCTCGAAGTCGCCGGGAAAATCGTAGGCGACGCCGTGGATCAGCTCCGGCGCCTCCTGCGCGGTGAGCACGCCCTCGTGGCGTGGCGTGCCGTCGACGACGGTGGGAAACGTCGCGACCAGGTGGCAGGAGTTGATGACGATGACGTCGGGCGTGAGCGCGGCCACGTGCCGCCCCTGCGCCACCATCCCGTCGCGCACCGCCTGGAAGTTCGGATGCGCGAGCTTGCCCGCGAACGCGGCGTCGTAGGTGCAGTAGCGGGGCGTGTGGACGGAGAGGTAGACGCCGGCGAGCCCCATAGTTATCCTCCGAGCCATTTCACCGCTCGGCTCGCGCCGAGGCGTCGCTCACCTCGCACTGCCATGTGGTATCACGGCGATGGCGTCGATCTCGACGTTCACGCCCTTGCGCGGGGCCGCCCTCCGAACGATTTCACCGCTCGGCTCGCGCCGAGGCGTCGCTCACCTCGCACTGCCACCGTGGTGCGCGCCGGCTGCACGCCCTTGAAGTACTCGCGGAACACCGTGTTGAAGGTGTCGAAGTCCCTCATGTCGCGCAGGAAGACGCCCACCTTCACGACGTTGGCCAGCGAGGTGCCCGCGGCCTCGAGCACCCTGGTGACGTTGTCGAGGGTCACGCGCGTCTGCTCGGCGAGGTCGTCGGAGACGACCTGCCTGGTGACGGGATCGAGCGGGCCCTGCCCCGACACGAAGACGAAGTCGCCGCACTTCACGCCCTGCGCGATCGGCGACTCCGTGCCCTCCGAGAATCCCGTCTTCGGCGCCGCCTTCGTGAAGACGACTTCTGGTTTCACGCGGATCCTCCCTTGAGCTTGCGGACAACCTCGTCTGGAATCGGCTTGGCGGACAGCCGCGCGCCCGGCAGCGGGGACCGCGCCACCCAGGCGCGGACCTCGAAGCCCGTGGCGCAGAGCCGCTCGCCGACGGAAATCGTGTGCTCCATGCGGAACGTCGTGGCTTTCACCCACGCGACGGCGGAGCGGATGGTGAGCACGTCGCCGTAGCGGACGGGGGAGGCGAACCTCGAGCCCGATTCGACGATCGGCACGCCGACGATCTCGTACTTCGGGAACGCCTCCGGCCAGGCCAGCCCCAGCGCGGCGAACAGCGTCTCGCAGCCGAAGTCGTACCACTCGAAGAAGCGCGGGTAGAAGGCGATGCCGGCGAGATCGACGTCGCTCCAGCGGACCTGGATCGTCGTCGCGTGCTGGACCGTCACTTGTGCCCCCCCTGGGGGTACGTACGCTCCACGCGATCGCGCAGCACGAACCGCTGGAGCTTGCCCGTGGCCGTACGCGGCAGCTCGTCCACCAGCGCGATGCGCCGCGGCCGCTGGTGCGGCGGCAGCCGCTCGGCGGCGAGCGCCGTCAGCTCGTCTGCCAGCCGCTCGCCGCGCGCGTCGTTCCTGGCCACGACGAACGCGAACGGCTTGACGAGCCCGCCCGACTCGGCGGCGCCGACGACGGCGGCCTCGGCCACGGCCGGGTGCGCGAGCAGCACGCGCTCGACGTCGGCCGGCGTCACCCACTGCCCGGCCACCTTGAAGACGTCGTCCGCGCGGCCCTGGTGATGATAGAAGCCGTCGGCGTCGCGCGTGAGCAGGTCGCCCGTCCTGAACCAGCCGTCGACGAAGGTGCGGCGCGTGTGGTCGGGGTGGTTCCAGTAGCCGGGGCTCGCCGACGGCGTGCGGACGTGCAGCACGCCCGCGGTGCCGTCGGGCACCGCCCGGCCCTCGGCGTCGAGCAGGAGCACCTCGGTGCCCGGCACCGGCCTGCCCGCCGAGCCCCCGCGGCTGGCGCCGGGCCGGTTGGAGAGCACCATGAAGATCGTCTCCGTCGCGCCGAGCCCGTCGAGGATCTCGACGCCGAAACGCGCTCGCCAGCTCTCGTACACGTCCACCGGCAGGCGCTCGCCGGCCGACACGCACGCGCGCACCGAGCGGAAGGTGTCGGGCGGCAGCTCGGCGCGCAGCATCCGCGCATAGAACGTCGGCACCGAGAAGAACAGGGTCGGCCGGAACGCGGTCACGCTGCGCGCCACGGCGTCGGGCTCGGCCCAGCGCGGATCGAGAAACGTGCGGGCGCCGACGAAGAGGGGGACCAGCAGCGCGTTGCCGAGGGCGTAGGCGAAGAAGAGCTTGGAGGTGGCGAACGTTCGATCCTCCTCGGTCGCGCCCAGCACGTCGATCCCGTAATGCCGGCAGGCGAGCAGGTCGCGGTGCCGGTGGATGGCCGCCTTGGGCCCGCCGGTCGTGCCCGACGTGTAGAGCCAGAAGGCCATGGCGTCACCGTCGACGGCCTCGGCCGGCAGCGCGTCGGACGCGCGCGCCTGCAACGCCTCGAGACCCGTGGCCGCGCCCCCGCCCGCCACGATCACGTGCGCGAGGCACGGCAAGTCGCCGAGCCTCGGCGCCAGGTCAGCCAGCAGCGCCGGATCGGTGACGAGCACGCGCGCGGCGCTGTCGGCGAGCATGGCCGCCCAGTCGGCGGCGCCGAGCCGCGTGTTCAGCGGAACGGCGACGGCGCCGATCCGCAGTGCGCCGAAGAACACCGCGGTCCACCCGAGGCCGTCGGGCAGCAGCAGCGCCACGCGCTGTCCGCTCTCGACGCCGAGGCCGCGCAGCGCGTTGCCGGTGCGGCAGGCCAGCGCCCGCAGCTCGCCATACGTGGTCGGCCCGTCGGCCGTCACCACGGCGGGACGCGCGCCGCCGCCGGCGGCGACGTGGTCGTCGAGGAAGGCGGGCACCGCGTTGGCCATGGCCGTGTGGCCCGTCACGATACCATCGGCGGGCGGCGCCGGACGACGCGCGCGAGCACCACCTGCCAGACGATGAAGAGGGCGAGCCCGAGCGCGACCCAGGCGCCGGCCGCGCGCCAGCGGACGGGTTCGGCGTCGAACAAGGCGTCGCGGCCGTCGGCGGTGGCGAGCCCGACGTAGGCGACGGCGGCGTAGTGCGCGAGCCCCAGCGCCAGCAGGTAGCGCGTGGAGAGCACGCCGGCGCGGACGACGTCCGCCACCGCCGCGTACACGAGATGCAGCGCGGGAGCGACGAAGAACGTCAGCCACCCGATCGAGCTGACGACCAGCAACGGCGCGTAGAAGACGACGAAGGGCAGGTAGATGCCACGGCCGTAGCCGGCGGCGAAGAACATGAGCAGCCAGAGCGCGAGCGCGAACGGCACCGTCAGCGCGACGGCGCGAAACCTCGTCAGCGATTCCATCGCTCCGCCTTCCAGTCGAAGTCCTTCCAGAATTGGAACTCGATGCGGTCGACGACCCCCGTGAACTTCTCGCGGTTGTCGTCACACGCCGCCCACAGCTCGCTCACCGAGCGGAACTGCGCGATGTAGGCGAGGCCGTACTCGGCGGGCTCCGCCATCGCCATCTCGTGAGCGAGAAAGCGCCGGTAGCCGTCTCCCGGATGGATCCAGAAGCCCTCCGACGTCTCCTCCGTGTAGAGCCGCGGCGCCTGGCCCGGCGGCAGCCGGCAGAGGAAGAAGCGCGCGGTGAAGCGGATCGGGCTCGTCTTCGGCGTCACGAAGTGCGAGAGGTAGCGGAGCGGTCGCAGGTCGCACCGCCAGCCGGCCTCGGCGAGCAGCGCGCCGAAGTCCGCGCCGTTCCCGACGAGCGCCTGTCGCGCGGCGTCGGCCCGGGCGCCGACGCGCGGCTCGCGCGGATCGACGACGCCGCCGCCGCCGTCGCAGGCGAGCAGCACGCCGCTCTCCTCCAGCAGCTCGCGCACGGCCGTGACCCAGAACGCCAGCGGCGGCAGCGCGCCGTGCGCGGGGAAGCACTGCGCGGCGCGCGCCGCGTCGAGCCCAAGGCACCCGGCGAGCAGGGTGGACGCGGCATCGCCGGGATCGACCTTGCCGCCGGGGAAGGCGTAGAAGCCGCCCAGGAACTTCATGCTCCGCTGGCGGCGGACCATGTAGACCTCGATCGGCTCGGGCGCCCCCGGCGGCGCGTCGCGCACAATGATCACGGAGGCGGCCGGCCGGGGCTCGGCGGGGGCGGGGGCGGCGTCGGCCATTGACTACTTATACTCGATGCTTGGAGGTGCGCCATGCGCGTGGTGGATCTCGCCGAGACGTTCGGGCGGTTCACGGACGCCTGGTCGCCGAAGATCGTCGGCGACGTCAACGACATGCACGTGAAGGTGGTGAAGCTGCGCGGGGAGTTCGTCTGGCACCACCACGACGCGGAGGACGAGCTATTTTGGGTCGTCGCGGGGCGGCTGCGGATGCAATTGCGCGACGGCGACCGCGAGGTGGGGCCGGGTCAGCTCATCATCGTGCCGCGCGGCGTCGAGCACTGCCCGAAGGCGCTCACCGACGAGGTCCACGTGGTCCTGCTCGAGCCGAAGGGCACGCTCAACACGGGCGACGTGAAGAACGAGCGCACCGTGGAGACGCTCGAGCGACTGTAACTACAAGCTGATCAGCTGGGCGACGCGCTCGCGGTGGTACGTCGCGTCCCCGAAGGTCGCCTCCGAGGACTTCGCGCGCTTGAAATAGAGGTGCAGGTCGTGCTCCCAGGTGAAGCCGATGCCGCCGTGCAGCTGGATGCCGGCGCCGGACACCTTGCGGAACGCGTCCGAGGTGTACGCCTTCGCCATCGACGCCGCCAGCGCCGCCTCGGGGACGTTCTCGTCCACCGCCCATGCCGCGTAGTAGGTCAGCGACTTGGCGTTCTCGACGTCCACGAGCATGTCGGCCGCCTTGTGCTTCACGCCCTGGTACGAGCCGATCGGCTTGCCGAAGGCGATGCGGATCTTCGCGTATTCCGTGGTCATGTCGAGGACCTTCTGCGCGCCCCCGCACATCTCCGCGCAGAGCGCGACGGTGGCGCGCTCGAGGACGCGGGCCAGCGGCGCCCATCCGCCGTCCTTCTGACCGAGCAGCGCGCCCGCGGGCACGCTGACGTCGTTCAGCTTCACCTCGCAGAGCTTGCGCGTCTGGTCCATCGTCGGCAGCAGCTTCACCGACAGGCCCTTCGTGCCCTTGGGCACCAGGAAGAGGCTCACGCCGTCGTCCGCGTTCTTGCCCTCGCGCGTGCGCGCAGCCACCACGAGCGCCTCGGCGACGTGCGCGTCGGGGACGAACAGCTTGGTGCCCGACAGCGTGAAGCCGCCGGCGCTGGCCTTGGCCGCCGTCGTGATCCCGGCGGCGTCCCAGCGCGCGCTCGGCTCGGTCCACGCCAGCGTCACGCGCGCCTCGCCCTCGGCCACCTTCGTGATCCACTCCTTCTTCTGGGCGTCGGAGCCGGCCTCCAGAATTGCCAGGCCGCCCAGCAGCGTCGAGAAGAACGGGCCCGGCATGACCGCGCGCCCCATCTCCTCCATCAGCACGGTGAGGTCGACGAAGCCGAGCCCGGCGCCGCCGTAGGCTTCGGGATAGACGAGGCCCAGCCAGCCCTGCTCGGCGAGCTTGGTCCAGAACTCCGGAGTGAAGCCCGCGTCCTCGGCCATGCGGGCGCGGACGAACTCGGACGTGCACTCGTTCTCGAGGAACTTCCGCGCGGTCGCCCGAAGCATCTCCTGGTCGGCGTTGAACCCGAAGTCCATGCGTCTCTCCTGGGTGGGGGGCCCCGAAATGGCCCCCCACACCCCCCAGCGCTCGGCACGCCCCGGCAAAGCCGTGGCGCGCCTCGATCACGCGAGTTTCCTAGCCCTTCGGCAGCCCGAGCACGCGCTCGCCGATGATGTTCTTCTGGATCTCGGTCGTGCCGCCCTCGATCGAGTTGGCGCGCGACCGGAGGAACGAATACTGCCACACCCCGCTGTCGACGGCGGCGTCCGCTCCGCGCGCGAGCATCGCGTACGGCCCCTGGATCTCCATGGCCAGCTCTTGCAGGCGCTGGTGAGTCTCGACCCAGCCCATCTTGCCCGTCGAGGCCTCGGGCCCCGGCAGCTCGCCCCGCAGCAGCTTCGTGACGGCGCGGGCGCCGGTGTACTTGAGCGCCTCGGTGTCGATCCAGAGGGCGGCGAGCTTCTGCCGCATCACGGGGTCCTTGGTGATCGCGCGGCCGTTCTTCTCGATGCGCTTGGCCATGTCGACGAGCGACTGCAGCGTGATGCGCAGCCTCACCTGAAGACCGAAGCCGAGCGCGAGCCGCTCGTACATCAGCGTGGTGAGGCCCACCGCCCAGCCGTTGTTGACGCCGCCCAGGACCTGGCTCTCGTGCACGCGGACGTTGTCGAAGAAGACCTCGTTGAACTCCGCGTCACCGGTGATCTGCCTGAGCGGCTTGACGGTCACGCCCGGCAATTTCATGTCGAGCAGGAAATAGGTGATGCCCTTGTGCTTGGGCGCGGCGGGATCGGTGCGGGCGAGCAGCATCATGTAGTCGGCGACGTGGGCGAGCGAGGTCCACACCTTCTGCCCGTTGATCACCCAGTACTCGCCGTCCTTGACGGCGCGCGTCTGCAGGGAGGCGAGATCGGAGCCCGAGTTCGGCTCCGAGTAGCCCTGACACCAGATCTCCTCGCAGGACAGGATCTTGGCCGGGTAGCGCTGCTTCTGCTCCTCGGTGCCGTACGCAATGATCGTCGGCCCGGCCATGCCCACGCCGAGGATGTTGAGCATGGGCGGCGCCTTGGCCAGCGCCATCTCCTCGTGGAGCAAAATCTCCTCGACGAAGGTCAGCCCCTGGCCGCCGTACTCCTTGGGCCACGTCAACCCGATGAACCCCGCGTCGTGCAGCGTCTTCTGCCACTTGCGCAGGAATTCATAGGCCTCGGGCCGCGGGACCTCCGACAGCCCGAACTTCTTCCAGTCCTCGGGGATGTGAGCGGTGAGCCACGTGCGCACGCGTGCGCGCAGCGCCTCTTGATCGGGAGTCAGTGTGAAATCCAACAGTCCCCTCCTGGGGATGAGGTCAGCGGGCGCTGACTGAACGGTGGTTCATTCTAGGGACGGCCCTGCGGCGAAGTCAAGGCGATATACTCCGGGATCGTGCTGTCCGTGTCGCTGCCGCGTCTGAAAGATCGCCTGCTCGCACTCGCGCGCTTCGGCGCGCTGCCCGGCGGCGGCGTGACGCGCATGTGCTGGAGCCCGCCGTACGAGCAGGCGCGCGCGTGGCTGCTCGGCGAGGCGAAAACGGCCGGGCTCGCGACGTGGGTCGATCCCGCCGGCAACGTCTTCGGCGGTCTCGGCGCGGACCGGGTGAGTCCCGACGCGCCCGTCGTCCTCACCGGCTCGCACATCGACACCGTCCCCGAGGGCGGCATCCTCGACGGCGCGCTGGGCGTGATGGCGGGGCTCGAGTGCCTGCACACGATCCGTGAGGCCGCGATACGGCCCGCGCGGCCGCTGGCGGTGGCGGCGTGGAGCGACGAGGAGGGCCGCTACGGAAGCCTCTTCGGCTCGCGCGCCTTCTGCGGCCGCCTCGACCCCGCGGCCATCCCGAGCATGGCCGCCGTCGACGGCGACCGGCTCGTCGAGGCCATGGGCCGCGCGGGCTTCGACGCGCATCGCGCCCCCGAGGCCGCCGCGCCGCCCGGCGGCGTCGCCGCCTACGTCGAGCTGCACATCGAGCAGGGCGCGCGGCTCGAGGAGGCGGGCATCCCGATCGGCGTGGTGGAGACCATCGTCGGCGCGCGCCGCGCGCGTGTCGTCTTCCACGGCCAGGCCGATCACGCCGGCACCACGCCGATGGAGCGCCGCCGCGACGCCTTCCTGGGCGCGGCCGATTACGCGCTGAAGGCGCGCGAGCTCGTCATCAGCCGCGGCGGCGCACGCGCCGTCACGAACTTCGGCGTCGTGCACGTCCATCCCGGCGCCAGCAACATCGTGCCCGGCCGCGCCGAGCTGGTGCACGAGATCAGGGACCCCGACGCCGCCGTGCTCGAGCGACTCGCCCGCGACTGCGAGGCGCTCGCGCGCGAGGTGGCGGCGGCGCGCGGGCTCACGGTGGAGCTGCGGCCGATATCGGCCACGACGCCGGCGCCGTGCGCGCCGCGCGTGCAGGAGACGATCGAGGCGGCGTGCGCGGCCCTCGGCCTGGCCTCGCGGCGCCTCTACTCCGCGGCCGGCCACGACGCCCAGAATCTCGCCGGGGTCACCGACGCCGGCATGATCTTCATCCCGTCGCGCGGCGGCCGGAGCCACCGCGTCGACGAGATGAGCGACTGGGACGCCATCGAGCGCGGCGCCAACGTGCTGCTGCACACGCTCCTGCGTCTCGCCGCGTAGCGGACGCGGCGGCGCGCGTCCGCCCCGGTTGCGGAGGCCCGGAGGGAGCGGTACCGTCAGTCGGCGTGGACCTCGTTCCGAGCGGAACGCTCGTCGTCCGCGTCGCGCTCGCCGCGCTCGTCCTGCTCGTCGGTGGCTGCGCATGGGACGGTCCGATGTCCACCGTGGTCCCCGGCTCCGACTTCGCCCGCGCGACCCTCTGGCTGTATGCGCTCATCACGTGGATCACCGCCGTCATCGGGCTCCTCGTCTTCGTCGTCCTTCTCTGGATTCTCGTGCGCTTCCGCGCGCGGCCGGAGGCGCCGCTGCCCGCGCAGATCCGCGGCCACACCCTCATGGAGATCGCCTGGACGATCGTGCCGGCCCTCGTGCTGCTCGTGATCGCGGTCCCGACGATCCAGCTCACCTTCCGCACGCAGGGCGTGGCCGCGCCGCGCGACGCGCTGCGCGTGACGGTGCGCGGCTGGCAGTGGTGGTGGGAGTTCCGCTATCCCGACCTCGACGTCGTCACCGCCAACGAGCTGCACCTGCCCGTCGGCCGCGCGGTCGTGCTCGATCTCGAGGGGCCCGACGTCATCCACTCGTTCTGGGTGCCGCGTCTCGGCGGCAAGCGCGACGTCGTCCCCGGCCGCCACAACCGCATCGTGCTCACGCCCGAGCGTCCCGGCGAGCACTGGGGACAGTGCGCGGAGTTCTGCGGCGCCTCGCACGCCAACATGGGCCTGCGTGTGATCGTGCAGGCCTCCGCGGAGTTCGACGCCTGGGTGGCGCGCCAGAAGGCGGCGCCGGCGGAGCCGGCCGGTCTCGCCGCCGAGGGCAAGGCGATCTTCGCGAGGAGCGCGTGCGTCGGCTGCCACACGATCGCCGGCGTGTCGGGCGGCGTGCTGGGGCCGAACCTCAGCCACTTCGGCGGCCGCACCATGCTCGCGGCCGGCATGTGGCCGAACACGCCGGACAACGTCGCGGCGTGGGTGCGCGACCCGCAGCGGCTCAAGCCGGGCGTGAAGATGCCGGACCTCGGCCTGACGGACGAGCAGGCGAAGGCCGTCGCCGCGTATCTGACGGGACTGAAGTGATGGCGATCCCGCACGCGCTGCGGCAGCACGAGCTCGTCCACGCGGGCGAGGGCACGGGCGTCTGGTCGTGGGTGACGACGGTCGATCACAAGCGCATCGGGATCCTCTACGGCGTGACGGCGTTCGCATTCCTGGTCATCGGCGGCATCGAGGCCCTGATCATCCGCCTGCAGCTGGCGCGCCCGCACGGCGCCGTGGTGGGCGCGGAGACGTTCAACGCGCTGTTCACCATGCACGGCACCACGATGGTGTTCCTCGCGATCATGCCGCTCAACGCGGCGTTCTTCAATTACATGATCCCGCTCATGATCGGCGCGCGCGACGTCGCCTTCCCGCGGCTCAACGCGCTCTCGTACTGGATCTTGCTGCTCGGCGGCCTCTTCCTGAACGCGAGCTTCCTCGTCGGCGCGCCACCGAACGGCGGCTGGTTCGGCTACGCCAACCTCACCACGCGCCAGTTCTCGCCGGGGCCGGAGATCGACTTCTGGATGCTCAGCCTCCAGATCCTCGGCGCCTCGTCGATCATGGCCGCCGTGAACTTCATCGTGACCATCCTGAACATGCGCGCGCCGGGCATGACGCTCATGCGCATGCCGCTGTTCGTCTGGATGTCGCTGGTCGTGCAGTTCCTGATCGTGCTCGCCTTCCCGCCGATCACGGTGGGGCTGATCTTCCTGATGTTCGACCGCTTCTTCGGCACCCACTTCTACGACGTGGCCGCCGGCGGCGACCTGCACCTGTGGCAGCACCTCTTCTGGATCTTCGGCCACCCCGAGGTCTACATCCTGATCCTGCCCGCCTTCGGCATCGTCTCGGAGGTGCTGCCGACCTTCTCGCGCAAGCCGCTGTTCGGCGGGCAGGTCATGATCTACTCCGGCGTGCTCATCGGCTTCTTCGGCTTCGGCGTGTGGAGCCACCACATGTTCGCGGCCGGCATGGGCCCGGTGGCCGACGCGTTCTTCGCGATCTCCACCATGCTGATCGCCATCCCGACCGGCGTGAAGATCTTCAACTGGCTGGCCACGATGTGGGGCGGCACCATCCGCGCCACCGTCCCGTTCCACTACGCGGCCGGGCTCGTCGCCCTCTTCACCATCGGCGGTCTCTCGGGCGTCATGCACGCCTCGCCGCCGGTGGACCTGCAACAGACCGACACCTATTTCGTGGTGGCTCACTTCCACTACGTGCTCATCGGCGGCAGCCTCTTCGGCATCCTGGCCGGCGCCTCGTACTGGTGGCCCAAGATGACCGGCCGCCTGCTCGACGAGCGGCTCGGGCGCCTGGGCTTCTGGGTGCTCTTCGCCGGCTTCAACCTCACGTTCTTCCCGCAGCACTACCTCGGCGCCATCGGCATGCCGCGCCGCATCTACACCTACGCGGCCGGCACCGGCTGGGGCTTCTGGAACTTCTGGTCGACCGTCGGCGCCTTCGGCATCGCGTTTGGCGTCTTCCTGTTCGCCGTGAACGCCCTGCTCTCGCTCCGGCGCGGGCCTCCCGCCGGGGCCGACCCGTGGGACGGCCGCACCCTCGAGTGGCGCACCTCCTCGCCGCCGCCGCCGCACGACTTCGACGAGATCCCGCCCGTGTACTCGCGGGACTCGTTCTGGCGCGAGAAGTACGGCGACAGCCGGGGACGCAAGCCGACGCCGCGGCCGGCGGCGCCGGACCCACACGGCATCCACATGCCGGCGCCGTCGCACTGGCCGATCGTGATCGCGCTCGGCATCGTCGTCGCCGCCGTCGGCGCGCTCACGAGCCTCGCCCTCGTGCTGATCGGCGCCGCCGTGCTCGTCGGTGGCTCGTTCGCCTTCGCGCTGGAGCACCATCGCAACCCCGCCCACGTCCGCCAGGAGGGCGGGCTGGGCGTGGACCATCGCAAGCTCGCGATGTGGGTGTTCCTGGGCTCCGAGTGCTTCCTGTTCGGGACGCTGATCGCGACCTACATGGCCTACAAGGGCCGCAGCGTGGTGGGCCCGCACCCGCACGAGATCCTCAACCTCCCGATCACGACGCTGAGCACGTTCGACCTGCTCATGTCGTCGCTCCTGATGGTGCTGGCCCTGGCCGCCGTCCGGCGCGGCGACCGGTTCCAGTCGCGGCTCTGGCTCGCGGGCACGGCCTTCTTCGGCCTCATCTTCCTCGGCTTCCAGGCGTACGAGTTCACGTCGTTCGTGCACGAGGGGCTGACGCTTCAGACCAACCTCTTCGGCTCGACCTTCTTCGTGCTGACCGGCTTCCACGGCGGCCACGTCACGCTCGGCGTGATCTGGCTGCTGACCCTGCTCGGGCTCGACCTCCGCGGACGGCTGGGCACGCCGGACGCCGTCAAGGTCGAGGTCGCCGGCCTCTACTGGCACTTCGTCGACGTCGTCTGGATCGTGATCTTCACCCTCGTCTATCTGATCCCATGAGCGAGCCGAGCGCGCGCGAACAGCCGGCCACCCACGCGCAGCCCGCCACGCACGAGCACGCGACGATCCGCACGTACCTGATCGTCGCCGGCATCCTCACCGCGGTGACCGCGCTCGAGTTCGGCGTCATCTACGTGCGCCGGCTCGCGCCGGTCCTGATCCCGCTGCTGCTCGTGCTCTCCGCCGGCAAGTTCGCGCTCGTCGTGATGTTCTTCATGCACCTGCGCTACGACTCGCGCGTGCTCACGTTCCTGTTCGTGGCCCCGCTGGTGCTGGCCACCCTGCTCGCGGTCGCGGTGATGACGCTGACCGGGGAATTCCTGGTCTTCGGTCACTGAGGCATGGCGGCGCCGGTGCCCTTCTCCTGGGTCCGCGGCGAGGTCCACCTCGACGTCCTGCTGGGCGTCGTGCTGCTCGCGGCCGCCTATACGTGGGCCGCGGTCGCCTCGCGGCGGCCCGCGCCGCTCGGGCCGCCGCTGGCCTTCTTCGCCGGCTGCGCGGCGCTGCTCGCTGCGCTGAACGGTCCGCTGCACGACCTGAGCGACTACTACCTCTTCTCCGCGCACATGGTGCAGCACCTCGTGCTGACGCTCGTCGTCCCGCCGCTCTGGCTCGCCGGCACACCGGGCTTCATGCTCGACGCTCTCGTCGGACGCGCCGCGTCGCTCCGCGGGCTCGCTCCCGTGCTGCGCTGGCTGACGCGCCCGCTGCCCGCCTTCGCCGCCTTCGGCGTGGCGCTCGTGGCCTGGCACCTGCCCGGCCCTTACAACGCCGCGCTCGAGACCCACGCCTGGCACGTGGTCGAGCATCTCGTCCTGCTCGGCGCCTCCGTGCTGGGCTGGTGGCCGATCCTGTCGCGCTCGGAGCGGCTGCCCGCGCTGCCGTACGCGGGCCAGATTCTCTACCTGTTCGTGTTCGGGATGCCGATGACGGTCGTGGCGGCCTTGATCACGGGCGCCGAGCACGTGCTCTACCCGTACTACGCGGCGGCGCCCCGCGTGTTCGACCTCACGCCGCTGGCCGACCAGCAGCTCGGCGGCGTCATCATGTGGGTTCCGGCGGGCATCATTCCGGTCGTCGCCTTCACAGTGGTTTTCTTCCGTTGGGCCCGGGCCGAACGCGAGGCCGACGAAGCGGCCTGAAGAAGACGGCCTCTGTTCGAAGCCTTGCTGCGTGGCACCCTCATTGCATTCCTTGTGGACGCCGACCACGCAGCTCGTGGTCCCGAGGGGAGACAGGCAATGGCGGTCAAGGTTGAGTTCAGGCCGGTCGGACGCAGCGGTCAGGAGTGGATCTGGAAGGCGCGCGACGAGAGCAATACCATCTCGATCTCTGGCCAGCGGTTCGATTCGCTGAGCGACGCGGTGCGGGACGCCCGCATCCAGATCGACGGTCTCGACGCTCCCGACCCCGACGACGACGGTCCGTTCGCGGCCTGAGTCCCGCCCGCTCACCCGCTCGCAGTCGAGAGTAAATTCTCCAAAGCGCCGGCAGATTTGTCCGAGGACCGGCGCGCCCCTGCTAGAATGAGTGCCGGTTCGTCATGAATATCTGCGTCGTCGGAACCGGCTACGTCGGCCTCGTCACGGGGGCGGTGTTCGCCGACCTCGGCAACGAGGTCGTCTGCGTCGACAACCAGGCCGACAAGGTGGCCGAGCTGCGCGCGGGCCGCATGCCGATCTACGAGCCGGGCCTCGAGGAGATGGTCGCGCGCAACGTGGCCGACGGCCGGCTGTCGTTCTCGACCGACCTCGCGGACGGCGTCCGCCGCTCGGTGATCGTGTTCATCACGGTCGGCACCCCGCCCAAGAGCGACGGCCAGACCGACCTCACCGCCGTGGGCGAGGTCGCGCGCGGCATCGGCGAGGCGATGGAGCGCTACACGGTCGTCGTGAACAAGTCGACGGTGCCGGTGGGCACCGGCGACTTCGTGCGCGACGTGATCGAGCGCCACCAGAAGACGCGGGTGCCGTTCGACGTCGTTTCCAACCCCGAGTTCTTGCGCGAGGGCTCGGCCATCGAGGACACGCTGCGGCCCGACCGCATCGTGATCGGCGCGCCGACCCAGCAGGTGGCCATGTCGCTGCTGGAGCTCTACGCGCCGCTCGAGCGGCCGATGATCATCGTGGACGTGCCCTCGGCGGAGATGATCAAGTACGCCTCCAATGCCTTCCTCTCGGCCAAGATCTCGTTCATCAACGCCATCGCGAACATCTGCGAGCTGGCGGGCGCCGACGTGACGCAGGTCATGAAGGGCATGGGCCTCGACCCGCGCATCGGCCCCGCCTTCCTGTCGGCGGGCCTCGGCTTCGGCGGCTCGTGCTTCCCCAAGGACACCGACTCGCTGGTGGCCACCGCGGCCACGCTCGGCTACGACTTCGCGATGCTGCGGGCGGTGGTGGACGTCAACCGCGAGCGCGCGGGCCACTTCGTCGAGACGATGGAGAAGGCGCTCAACCCGATGGACGGCCGCGTCATCGCCGTCCTCGGCCTGGCCTTCAAGCCCAACACCGACGACATGCGCGACGCGAAGTCCATCGAGGTGGTCTCGGGGCTGCTCGCGGCCGGCGCCGTCGTGCGCGCCTACGACCCGGTGGCCACGGCCAACGCGCGCCGCGTGCTGCCGGGCGCCGTCGAGTACTGCGACTCGCCCTACGACGCCGCCACCGGCGCCGACGCGGTGGCCCTCGTCACGGAGTGGAACGAGTTCAAGTTCCTGAACCTCGAGCGGCTGCGCGCGGTCATGCGCCGCCCCCTCGTCTTCGACGGACGCAACCTCTGGGAGCCGGAGCGGATGCGCCGTCTCGGCTTCGAATACCACTCGGTCGGCCGCAAGCCCGTCCTCCCGCCCTCCTAGGCCGCCGCCATGCGGGTACTCGTCACGGGCGCCGCCGGCTTCATCGGCTCCCACCTCTGCGAGTTCCTCCTGGGCCGCGGCTGCGAGGTGGTCGGCATGGACAACTTCATCACCGGCTCGCCGGACAACCTCGCGGCCTTCGAGACGGCGCCGTGCTTCCGCTTCGTCCGCCAGGACGTGACCGAGTACATCGCGGTCGAGGAGCCGATCGAGTGGGTCCTGCACTTCGCGAGCCCGGCCTCGCCGCTGGACTACCTCGAGCTGCCGATCCAGACGCTCAAGGTCGGCGCGCTCGGCACGCACAACGCGCTCGGCCTCGCCCGGGCCAAGGGCGCGAAGTTCCTCCTGGCCTCCACGTCGGAGGTCTACGGCGACCCGCTCGTGCACCCGCAGCGCGAGGACTACTGGGGCCACGTCAATCCCATCGGCCCGCGCGGCGTGTACGACGAGGCGAAGCGCTTCGCGGAAGCGATGACGATGGCCTACCATCGCGTCCATCGCGTGGACACGCGCATCGCGCGGATCTTCAACAGCTTCGGCCCGCGCATGAGACTCAACGACGGCCGCGCGATCCCGGCCTTCATGACGCAGGCGCTGAGCGGCGAGCCGCTGACCGTCTTCGGCGACGGGTCGCAGACGCGCTCGTTCCAGTACATCACCGACCTCATCGACGGCGTGTGGCGGCTCATGCAGGCGGCCGCGAACGAGCCCGTGAATCTCGGCAACCCGCAAGAAATGACGCTGCTTGAGCTCGCCAAGCGCATCCTCCGGCTCACGGGCTCGCGCAGCGAGATCGTGTTCCGCCCGCTGCCCATGGACGATCCGAAGGTCCGCCAGCCCGATATCACGCGCGCGCGCACGCTGCTGGGCTGGGAGCCGCGCGTGGACACGGATGAAGGCCTGAGGCTGACGGTCGAATGGTTCAGGGGCAAACTGAGCGCGAAGCCCGACCGCCGGGCGGGCTGACCGCCCGACCGTCGAGCGCCGGAGGCCTCCGAAGGCGCTCCGACGCCACGGAAGAAAGGAGGTGCGAAGTGATCGACGAGGAGCTGAAGGCGATCCTCGTGTGCCCGGCGTGCAAGGGCAACCTGATCTTCGAAGAGATCCGCATCATCTGTCAGGCCTGCCGCAAGGCCTACCCGATCCGGGACGGGATCCCGGTGATGCTGATCAGCGAGGCGCAGCCCTGGACCCCCGGCGCGTAAGCGCCGGCGCCGCCACTCAGGCGGTCATCCTGGCCGGCGGCCAGGGCACCCGGCTGCGGCCGCTGACGCTTGCCCGCGCCAAGCCGGTGGTGCCGCTCCTGAACCGTCCCTTCCTCACCTACCAGCTCGCGCTGCTGCGCCAGCACGGCGTGACCGACGTGATTCTCGCCTGCTCCTACCGTGTCGACGACGTGCGCGCCGCGCTCGGCGAGGCCGAGCACCTCGGCGTGCGCCTGCGCTACGTGATCGAGGCGGAGCCGCTCGGCACGGGGGGCGGCATCCGCAACGCGGCGGATCTCGCCAGCGGCACCGTCTGGGTGCTCAACGGCGACGTGCTGACCGACGCCGACCTGTCGGCGATGCGCGCGTTCCACGAGGCGCGCGGCTCGCGCGCGACGATCTTCCTGTATCCCGTGCGCGACCCGCGGCCGTACGGCCTCGTCGAGACGGCGTCCGACGGGCGCCTGGAGCGCTTTCGCGAGAAGCCCGCGGCCGACGAGCGGGTCACCACCAACACGATCAACGCGGGCGTGTACCTCCTCGACGCCGCGCTGCTCGCGCTCATCCCGTCGCGCCGGGTCGTGTCGATTGAGCGTGAATTCTTCCCCGCCCTCATCGCCGACGGCGTGCCGTGCTACGGCTGGACGGCGGACGCGTACTGGCGCGACATCGGCAGCCCCGCCGCCTACCGCGCGGCGCAGCTCGATCTGCTCGCCGGCGACGTCAAGACGCCACTGGCGCCCCCCGGCGAGCTGCACGACGGCTGCTGGATCGACCCGAGCGCGTTCGTGGCCACCGGCGCGAGGCTGGAGGCGCCCTCCATCGTCGGCGCCGAGGCCTCGGTGCAGGTGGGCGCGCGCATCGGACCGCTGACCGTCCTCGGCGAGCGCGCGCGCATCGCGGCCGGCGCGCGCGTCGAGGGCGCCGTGCTCTGGGAGCGCGTCGAGGTCGGCGAGGGCTCGGTGCTGCGCGACTGCGTCATCGGCGCCGACGCCCGCATCGGCGCCGACGTGGACATCGCCCCCGGCGTGATCCTCGAGTCCGGCGCCGTCGTCCCCGACCACACGCGCCTGACGGCCGTCCCCCGGTGACCCGGGGCGGCGCATTCCGCCTTTCGGGACGCCCGGTTGACGCGGAGCAGCGTGTTAGACTGAACCGGTGAGTCTCGCCAGAATCCGTAACTTTTCGATCGTGGCCCACATCGATCACGGCAAGTCGACGCTGGCCGACCGGCTGCTCGCGCTCACGGGCACCATGGACGCCAAGAAGGCCGTGGGTCAGGTGCTCGACTCGATGGATCTCGAGCGCGAGCGGGGCATCACGATCAAGGCGCACACCGTCCGCCTCCTCTACAAGGCAAAGGACGGCCACGAGTACACGCTCAACCTCATCGACACGCCGGGGCACGTGGACTTCTCGTACGAGGTCTCGCGCGCGCTCGCCGCGTGCGAGGGCGCCATCCTCATCGTCGACGCGGCGCAGGGCATCGAGGCCCAGACGCTCGCGAACTACTACCTCGCCGCCGACGCGGGGCTCACCATCATCCCCGTGGTCAACAAGATCGACCTGCCCGCCGCCGACGTGGACGGCACGCGCGAGCAGATCCACGACACCCTCGACCTCGACGGGACGGAAGCGCTCGCCATCTCGGCCAAGCACGGCACCGGCGTGCCCGAGGTGCTGGAGGCGATCGTCGCGCGCATTCCGCCGCCCGAGGGCGACCCGGAGGCGCCGCTCAAGGCGCTCGTCTTCGACTCCTTCTACGACTCCTACCAGGGCGTCGTGATCTACGTGCGGATGGGGGACGGCCGCGTGCGGCCGGGAACGAAGATCTTGCTGATGTCGAACGGCCGCACCTATGACGTCGCGCAGGTCGGCGTGTTCAGTCCCGACATGCGGCCGGTGGACGAGCTGTCCGCGGGCCAGGTCGGCTACATCACCGCCGCCATCAAGCGCGTGGCCGACGCCAAGATCGGCGACACCATCACGGAGGCGGCGCGGCCGACCGCGGAGCCGTTTCCCGGGTACCGCGACGCCAAGCCGATGGTGTTCGCGGGCCTGTTCCCGATCGAGGACACGGAGTACGAAGGCCTGCGCGACGCCCTCGAGAAGCTGCGCCTCAACGACCCCGCCTTCAATTTCGAGCCCGAGACGTCGATGGCCCTCGGCTACGGGTTCCGCTGCGGCTTTCTCGGCATGCTGCACATGGAGATCGTGCAGGAGCGCCTCGAGCGCGAGTTCAACCTCTCGCTGATCGTGACCGCGCCCTCCGTGCAGTACCGGGTGCTGACGACGGCGGGGGACCTCCTGGAAATCGACAACCCGTCGAAGCTGCCGACGCCCGACCGCATCGAGCAGATGGAGGAGCCGTACGTGCGGTCGTCGGTGTACGTGCCGACGGAGTTCATGACGGCCATCTACAAGCTCGCGCAGGAGAAGCGCGGCGAGCACAAGTCGCTCGAGTACCTCGGCAAGCGGGTGCACATCCGCTTCGACTTCCCGCTGTCCGAGATCGTCATCGACTTCTACGACAAGCTGAAGTCGATCTCCAAAGGCTACGCCTCGTTCGACTACGAGCTCGCCGACTTCCGTCCGTCCGACCTCGTGAAGCTCGATATCCTGTTGAACGGCGACCCCGTCGACGCGCTCTCGACCATCGTCCACCGTGACAAGGCCTACGAGCGCGGCAAGGCGCTCGTCGAGAAGCTGCGCGGCGTGATCCCGCGGCAGCTGTACGAGGTGGCCATCCAGGCCGCCATCGGCAGCCGCGTCATCGCGCGCGAGACGGTGAAGGCGATGGGCAAGAACGTCACCGCCAAGTGCTATGGCGGCGACATCACGCGCAAGCGCAAGCTGCTCGAGAAGCAGAAGGAAGGCAAGAAGCGCATGAAGCAGGTGGGCCGCGTCGAGGTCCCCCAGGAGGCGTTTCTCACGGTGCTCAAGAGCTGATGGACGTGCGCGAGAGCGAGGTCCACAAGACGAACGAGGTGACGGCGGAGCCCGTCACCAGCGCGCGACGGCGCAAGTCCGTCGTTCGCGAGTACGCGGAGGCGATCGCCATCGCCATCCTGCTCGCGCTGGTGATCCGCACCCTCATCATCCAGGCCTTCACCATCCCCTCGGGCTCGATGATGGACACGCTGCTCGTGGGCGACTACATCCTCGTGAACAAGTTCCTGTACGGGCCGGAGCTGCCCCTGACCGACTACCGCCTGCCCGGCTTCCGGCCGCCCGCGCGCGGTGACATCATCGTCTTCAAGTACCCCCAGGACGAGAAGCGCGATTTCATCAAGCGCATCATCGGCACGCCCGGCGACACCGTGCAGGTCCGCGGCGACCAGGTCTTCGTCAACGGCAGGGCGCTCGTCGAGCCGTACGTGCGCCGCCTCGACGGGCCGCTGGGCGACCGCGGCCAGTCGACCTACTGCGGCTACGCGTACGCCTGCGACCCGACGGTGGTGCCGGCGGACTCGTACTTCGTCATGGGCGACAACCGCAACAACTCCCAGGACAGCCGCTACTGGGGGTTCGTCCGCAAGGACAAGATCAAGGGCAAGGCGTTCCTGATCTACTGGTCCTGGGACAGCGATCGGCACTGGCTGCGCTGGTGGAGACTCGCGCGCTACATCCCGTAGGGCCCGCCGACACGCGACCGACCGGACGCGCGCTCGGCTTCTACCTGCACGTTCCGTTCTGCGTGCAGCGCTGCCACTACTGCTCCTTCAACACGGCGCCGCTGGAGGCGGGGCAGATGGATCCCTACCTGCGCGCCCTGCACGGCGAGCTCGACCTGCTCGGCGCCCTCGACTGGGCGCGCGACATGAGCCTGGCCACCGTCTTCCTCGGCGGCGGCACGCCCTCGCTGCTCGAGCCCGAGGCGCTGGCCGCCGTGCTCGAGCACCTGCGCGAGCGCTGGCGGCTGGCCCCCGACGCCGAGATCACCGTCGAGTGCAATCCGGAGAGCGTGACGCGCGGGCGGCTCGCGCGTTATCGCGCGGCCGGCGTCACCCGCGTGAGCCTCGGCGTGCAGGCGCTCGACGACGCCGTGCTCAAGACGCTCGGACGCCTGCACGACGCGCGCGGCGCCCGCGCGGCGTTCGAGGCCGCCCGCGAGGCCGGCTGCGACGACGTGAGCGTGGACCTCATGTACGGCCTGCCGGGACTCGCGGTCGACGCGTGGGCGGCCGACGTCGAGCGCGTGCTCGACTGGGGGCCCGATCACGTCTCTGCCTACGCGCTGACGCTCGACGGCGGCAGCCCGTGGGGCGCCGGCGGCGTGGACGGCCTGCCCGGGGAGGACGAGGTCGTCGCGCAGTACTGGGCCCTCGTCCGCGCCGCCGCCGCCCGCGGCTTCGAGCACTACGAGGTCTCCAACTACGCCCGGCCGGGTCGCCGCGCACGCCACAACCTCGGCTACTGGCGCGCCGCCGAGTACCTCGCGGCCGGGCCCGGCGGCTGCGGGTTCGTGGGCGACGTGCGCTACGGCAACATCAAGCCGCTCGCGCGCTGGCGCGCCGCCATCGAGGCGGGCACGCTGCCCGTCGAGACCTCCGAGCGCCTCACGCCGCGCCAGCGCCTAGCCGAGCGCCTGATCCTGGGGCTGCGCACGAGCGACGGCGTGCCGGCGGCCTGGCTGGCCGAGCGCACGGCCGGCGAGCCCACCCTGGCGCGCCGGATCGAGGAGTGGCGCGACGCGGGTCACCTGCTGCTGGAGGGTGCGGGGGCGCGCCTGACGGAGTCCGGGTTCATCCTCTCGGACGCGCTGTTTGTCGACCTGCTGTAAAATCGAGTAGATGGACGCGCGCCAACGGGACGTTCTCGTCGCTCTGATCCGGGAGTACGTCGACTCGGCCGAGCCGGTCGGCTCGCGGGTGCTCTCCAAGCGCCACTTCCCGCACCTCTCGCCGGCGACGATCCGCAACGTCATGGCGGACCTGGAAGAGATGGGCTATCTCGCGCAGCCGCACACGAGCGCCGGGCGCATCCCGACCGACAAGGCGTACCGCTTCTACGTGGACTCCTTCCCGCCGCCGTCGGCGGGGGGCAAGCCGGGCAGCGCCGCGCTCCCCACGCGGCGCTCGGGCATCGACGGGTTCATGGAGCGCACGTCGTCGCACCTGTCGACGGCGACGCGGCTGACCGGCCTGCTGCTGGCGCCGCCGCTGGCGCAGACGGTGATCGCGCGCGTCGATCTCATGCCGCTCGAGGAGGACCGCGCGCTCGCGGTGGTGGCCACCGACGCCGGCTGGATCACCGTGCGCGAGATCGCGCTCGATCCGCCGCTGGCGTCGGAGGAAGCACGCGCCATCGGCCGCGAGCTCACCCGCCGGTTCCGCGACCGCAGCGTCGAGGAGATCGTGGACATGGAGAACGCGCCCGCCGATCCGCTCGACGCGCTGCACACGCGGGCGCGCGGCGTGACCGAGCAGATCGTCGCCATGCTGCGCGGGCGCACGCTCTACGTCAGCGGCGCCATCAACATCCTCGACCACCCGGAGTTCTGGGACATCGCGCAGACGCGTGCGCTGCTGCGGACCTTCGAGCAGAAGGAGCGGCTGGCGGACCTCATGACCTCGCTGTCGGGCGACGCTGGCGTGCGCGTCACCATCGGCGAGGAGAACCCCGTCGGCGCGATGCGCGAATGCACGCTCATCACCTCCACCTACCTCTACCGCGATCAGGTGCTGGGCATCCTCGGTGTCGTCGGGCCGCGCCGCCTGCCCTACCCCGAGGTGATGTCGATCGTGGACGAGACGGCGCGGCAGGTGACGGAGGCGCTCTCGCGCGTCCGTCAGGACCTCTACCTCCCCTCCTGAGGCCATGGCCGACGATCCGCGCGATCTCATCGACGACGGCGCCGCGTCCGGCGAGCCCGAGACCCGGATCCAGGAGCTCGAGCGGGAGCTCGCGGAGCAGAAGGACCGCATGCTGCGCGCGATGGCCGAGGCCGACAACGTCCGCCGGCGCGCGCAGCGCGACGCCGAGGACCGCGTGCGCTACGCCAACGAGTCGCTGCTGCGCGAGCTGATCCCCGTCCTCGACAACCTGGACCGCGCGCTCGCGTCCGCGCACGCGGCGAAGGGCGCCGAGGGGGTGGTGGCCGGCGTGGAGCTGATCCAGCGCGAGCTGCTGCGCGTGCTGGAGCGCGCGGGCGTCAGCCGCTACTCCGCGGTCGGCCAGCCCTTCGATCCCACGCGCCACGAGGCGATCGCGCGGGTGGTGAGCGGGGACGCGGCGCCCGACACCGTCGTGAGCGAGACGGCGCCGGGCTACGTGCTGCAGGGCCGGGTCCTGCGCCCGGCGCTGGTCGCGGTGGCCGCGGCGCCCGACGAGGACGCGGCCTAGGTGGCCACGCGCGACTACTACCAGGTGCTCGGCGTCTCGCAGGGCGCCAGCGATGCCGAGCTGAAGAAGGCCTACCGGCAGCTCGCGATGCAGTTCCATCCCGACAAGAACCCCGGCGACAAGAAGTCCGAGGAGCGCTTCAAGGAAGTCAACGAGGCGTACGGCGTGCTCTCCGATCCGGACAAGCGCGCGCACTACGACCGCTTCGGCAGCGCGCCGGGCGCCGGCGCGGGCGGCGGCTTCGAGGGCGGCTTCGGCACGCTCTTCGAGGACATCTTCGAGAACTTCTTCTCGGGCGCCGGCGGCGGGCGCCGCGGCCGCTCGCGCGCGATGCGCGGCGAAGACCTCCAGTACGAGCTGAAGATCACCCTCGAGGACGCCGCGGCCGGGCTGGAGACGAAGATCCAGATCCCGCGGCTCGAGCGCTGCGAGACGTGCAAGGGCACCGGCAGCGAGCCGGGCACGCACAAGACCACGTGCGACACGTGCCAGGGCCGTGGCGAGGTCCGCATGAGCCACGGCTTCCTCACGGTGGCGCGCCCGTGCCCGCGCTGCGGCGGCGAGGGCCAGATCAACAAGAGCCCGTGCCGGGACTGCCGCGGCGAGGGCCGGCGGCGCGGCGAGCACGTGCTGAACGTGAAGATCCCCCCCGGCATCGACGACGGCATGCAGCTGCGCGTGTCCGGCGAGGGGTCGGGCGGCGTCAACGGCGGCCCCGCGGGCGACCTCTACGTCCTCGTGCGGATCCGCGAGCACGCGATCTTCACGCGTCACGGCATCGATCTCCTGTGCGACCTGCCGGTGTCGTTCACCCAGCTCGCCCTCGGCGCCGAGGTCGAGGTGCCCGTCCTCAACGGCACCGAGACGCTGAGGATCGCCGCCGGCAGCCAGCCTCACCAGGTGCTCCGCCTGCGCGGCAAGGGCATGCCGCGCCTGCGCGAGCGCGGGCACGGCGACGCCTGCTATCGCCTGCTGCTCGAGGTGCCGCAGAAGCTCAGCGGCAAGCAGCGCGAGGCGCTGGAGGCGTTCGAGGCGGCCTCCAGGGAGCAGCAGCGCGGTCCGCTCGCCAGCGCGTTCATCGAAAGAATGAAGAAGCTCCTGGGCTGAGCATGAGTTCCCGCTACTGGGAGCTCACGGTCGCCGTCTCCCCCGACGCGTCCGAAGGCCTCACCAACTTCGTCTGGGAGCTCGGCGCCCTCGGCGTCGTGGAGGAAGAGAACGCCGCGGGCCGCGCGCGGCTGCGCGCGTTCTTCCCGGAGGCCGCCGACAGCGACGCGATCGCCCGGAGCATCGACCTCTACCTCGGCGCGCTGGAGTCGCTCGGCTTCGCGCGCGCGGGAGGCCCGGCGGTGGCCGACGTGGCCGACACCGACTGGGCCGACGCGTGGCGCGCGCACTTCGCGCCGTTGCCGATCGGGCGCCGGTTCCTGGTGGCGCCGCCGTGGGAGACGCCGCCCCCCGCCAACGGGCGCCTCGTGCTCACCCTCGAGCCGGGGCGCGCGTTCGGCACGGGACAGCACGCGACCACCGCCGGCTGTCTCGAGCTGCTCGAGACGATCGTCGAGCGCGTCCGCCCCACGCGGGCGATCGATCTCGGCACGGGCTCGGGCATTCTCGCCATCGCCGCCGCGCGCCTCGGCGTGCCGGACGTCCTCGCCATCGACTCCGACCCCGACGCCGTCGCGTCGGCCACCGCGAACGTCGAGCGCAACGGTCTCGGCGCCCACGTGACGTGCGAGGGCGCCGACGCCGCGGCGCTGGACGCCGAGCCCGCGCCGCTGGTGCTCGCCAACCTCCTCGCCGCCGCGCATCGCGCGCTGGCGCCGTGCTACGCGCGGCTCGTGGCCGCCGGCGGCGCGCTGGTGGCGGGCGGCTGTCTCGACGCCGAGGCCGACGACGTCACGGCCGCGCTGGCGGCGTACGGCTTCCGGCGCGTCGAGGCGCGGTCGATCGAGGGCTGGACGACGCTCGCGTACGAGCATGCGCCGCTTCGCGATCGCGCCTGAGCGCGTCGTGGACGGGCGCGTGACGTTCGACGCGCAGCAGACGCGCCACCTCGCCCGCGTCCTGCGCCTTCGGCCCGGCGACACCGTGGTCGCCAGCGAC
The DNA here is from genome assembly GCA_003220225.1 of Candidatus Rokuibacteriota bacterium. Lineage (GTDB taxonomy): Bacteria > Methylomirabilota > Methylomirabilia > Rokubacteriales > CSP1-6 > AR12. The sequence continues at coordinate 35,409 of QHRU01000045.1, read as the reverse complement.
GGCGCCGGTCACGACTACACGGTGCGTCTCGACGCGGTGCGCCCGCGCGCCACCGGCGCTGTCGTCGGCGTCGCCGAGGCCGCCGGGGAGTCACCGCTCGCCGTCACGCTCGTGCAGGGCCTGCCCAAGGGCGACAAGCTGGAGACGATCGTGCGCGCGGCCACGGAGCTCGGCGTCGCGCGCGTCGTCCCCGCGGTCGCCGCGCGCACCGTCGTGCGGCTCACCGACGGCCAGGCCGCCGCGCGGCTCGCGCGCTGGCAGCGCGTCGCCCGCGAGGCCGCCAAGCAGTGCGGCCGCCGCGTCGTGCCCGACGTGGCGCCGCCGCGGCCGCTCGAGGCGTGCCTGGAGGAGGCGCGCGACGCGGATCTGGCGCTCTGTCTCTGGGAAGGCGACGCGCCGCCGCTCGGCGCCGCGCTGGCGGACGCGAAGCGTCCGCGCCGCGCCGTCGTGCTCGTCGGCCCCGAGGGCGGGCTCGATCACCGCGAGGTCGACGCCGCGCGCGCCCGCGGCTGGCGCGTGGTCGGCCTCGGCGGGCGCATCCTGAGAACGGAGACCGCGGGGCCGGCGGTGCTCGCGATTCTCCAGTCGCGCTGGGGCGATCTGGGGACCCAGACGTGATGCGCTGTTGCAAGCTCTCAAAAGAGATGGGGGGCCCCGACATGGCCCCCCAAACCTCCGCAGACGCGTGATGCGCTGTTGCAAGCTCTCAAAAGAGATGGGGGGCCCCGACATGGCCCCCCAAAAACTCCGCAGACGCGTGATGCGCTGTTGCAAGCTCTCAAAAGAGATGGGGGGCCCCGAAATGGCCCCCCAAACCCCCCATGCGTGAATTCAATGCGGGCTACGAGCAGTTCGAGGTCGAGGCCGACGTCGGGATCCGGGCCTGGGGTCCGACGCGCGCCGAGGCGTTCGCTCAGGCGGCGCTCGGCGTGCTCGCCCTGGTCGCCGATCCGGCGACGGTCACCGCGCGCGAGGCGCGCGAGGTGCGCGCCCAGGCCGACGGTCCGGAGACGCTCCTCGCCGCGTGGATCGACGAGTGCCTCTACGTGCACGAGATCGAGGCGTTCGTGGTGAGCCGCGTCGAGGTCACCGCGTGCTCCGATACCGTGGTCCACGGTCGCCTGCACGGCGAGCCCCTCGACGCGAGCCGCCATCGCCTCGGCACGGTGGTGAAGGCGGCAACCCTGCACGGCGTCTCGGTCCAGGCCCGCGACGGCCGCCATGAGGTCAAGATCATCGTCGACGTCTAGCGTCTCAAAAGTGAGACTCAGGGCCCCCGGAGCCGTGTCATCGGTGGGACACGGGCATCACCAGGCTCCCCCGCCGTCCAAGAGCTGGGCCTGATGAATCACGCGGTTGGGCTCCATAGACGGTGTGGCACCCCGGTTGCTCCCCCTGGGCCCGGTCATGAGACAGCACACTCTCCGGAAGGCGGTCAGCCTGGAAGGTGTCGGGCTGCACTCCGGCAAGACCGTCCGCGTGACGCTGTCCCCCGGCCCCGCCGACTCCGGCATCGTCTTCCGCGTGGGCGACGACGGCGAGCCGATCCCCGCGGCGCCCGAGAGCGTCGTCGACTCCCACTACGCGACGACCATCGGCAAGAACGGCGCGCGCGTCCAGACCATCGAGCACCTGATGGCGGCGGCGGCCGGGCTCGGCATCGACAACCTCGAGGTCCGTGTGGACGGCAGCGAGCTGCCCGCGGCCGACGGGAGCGCCAAGCCCTTCGTGCAGCTGATGCTGACCGCCGGGCGCACGCCGCAGGGCGCGCGTCAGCGCCCGATCCGCATCCCGCATGCGATCGGCGCCGGCAGCAGCGGCCGCTGGATCCAGATCGTGCCGGCCGACACGTTCCGCATCTCCTACACCCTCGACAACGAGCATCCGGCGATCGGCACGCAGGTGCTCTCGTGGACGCCGACGGAGGAGTCGTTCATCACCGACTACGCGCCGGCGCGCACGTACGGCTTCCTCAAGGACCTCGGCTTCCTGCGCAAGAGCGGGCGCGCGCTCGGCGGCTCGCTCGACAACACGATCGTGATCGGCAAGAGCGCCACCCTCAACGGGCTCCGCTACCGTGACGAGTTCGTGCGCCACAAGGTGCTCGATCTCCTGGGTGACCTGGCGCTGCTCGGCCGGCGCATCGGGGGGCACGTCATCGCGCGCAACGCGGGCCACGCGCTGAACTTCGAGCTCGTGGTGGCCGTCCAGCGCGCCCTCGGCCTCGACCGCCGCGCCGCCGCGCGCGCCGTGGCGGCGCCGGTGGCCGCCGAGCCGGCCGAGGCCCTCGCCCGCACCCCCGGCCTCGCCGTTTCGTAGTCGCACCCGGGCCGCGGGTCGGCGGTGGCCAGGCGATCGAGGGGCGCCCCGGGTTCCCCGGGGCGCCCCGAGCGTCCGGGGGTATGGGGGGCCCTTCGAGGTCCCCCATGTTTATAATGGCGCGTCCGCCGTATGAAGGTCCCGAACGCCCTGCGATGGCCCGGACTCCCCGCTGCGGCGTTGGCGCTGCTGCTGCTGGCAGGGGCCGCGCCGGCGCGCGCGGACTTACGGATCAGTGACCTCGACATCTATCTGAACGACCACGAGGTCACCGTGCGCGTGGTGCTGCTGGACGCCATCCCGCCCACCTTCCACGAGGGCCTGCAGAGCGGGATCCCCACCCACGTGCGCTTCACGATCGAGCTCTGGCAGTACAACCGGCTCTGGCGCGACAGCCTCGTGCGCAGCGTGACCATCGAGCGCCAGCTCGCCTACAACGCGGTGAGCAAGGAGTACAAGGTCATCGCGCTCAAGGGCGAGACGCATCCCGCGTACGGCACGCGCGACCTGCGCGACGCGCAACGGGTGTTCTCCGAGGTGCGCGCGCTCAAGCTCGGCCCGGCCGCCGCCCTCAACCCGACGGAGATCTTCTACGTCCGCGTGCAGGCGGAGGCCGCGCTCAACGGCGAGAACACGTTCGTCACGCGCATGGCCGGCACCGCCGAGCAGACGGAACGGCAGTCGGAGTACCGCACCATCCAGAGGATGCAGTAGGCGATGCCGCTCCTCTCCGAGCAGAACCGCCGCAAGCGCAACCTCCTCATCATCCTGTGCTTCCTGGTGCTGGTGGGCGGCCTCTCGGCCTTCGACCTCGGCTCCTTCGCGCCCGAGCTGCCGGTGGCCTCCAACATCGTGATCTTCGCGCTGTTCAACCTGAACCTGATGGTCTTCCTGCTCCTGCTGATCCTGCTCTTCCGCAACCTCGTCAAGCTCGGCTTCGAGCGGCGGCAGAAGGTCATCGGCGCGCGCTTCAAGGCCAAGCTCGTCCTCGCCTTCCTCTCGCTGGCGGTGGCGCCCGCGATCCTGATCTTCATCATCGCCTCCAACTTCATCAACAAGTCGATCGAGGGCTGGTTCAAGCCGCAGGTGGAGCGCCCGCTCGACCAGGCGCTGTCGGTGGCGCAGACCTACTACGCGAACCTCGAGCGGACGGCGCTGCGCCACGGCCAGCACCTCGCGCGCACCATCGACCGCGAGAACCTCCTGACCGAGGACCGCCGCGAGGCGCTCGCCACCTACCTGACCGAGCAGCAGGATCTGCTGTCGATCAGCACGCTGACCGTCTTCAACGGCCGGGGCCAGGAGCTCGTCCACGTCAAGGATCCGATCCTCGGCGACCTCGCCACGCGCGAGCTGAGCGAGGTGCAGCTCAAGCGCGGCCTCGCCGGGCAGGAGGTCACCACCGTCCGCGAGCTGACCTCGGGGGACCTGATCGAGGCGGTCACGCCGATCTGGGCGGCGCGGGGCGGCGAGCGGCACGTGATCGGCGCCGTGGTGGTCGGCACGCACGTGACGGAGCGGCTCGAGGCCAAGGTACGCGGGATCTCGCAGGCGTTCCGCGAGTACAAGCAGCTCAAGCTGCTCAAGAACCCGATCAAGGGCATCTACATCCTGCTCTTCCTCCTCATGACCCTGATCGTCGTGTTCGGGTTCACGTGGTTCGGTCTCTACCTCGCGCGGGGCATCACCGGCCCCATCGCGCAGCTCGCCGAGGGCACCCGCGAGGTCGCCGCCGGCAACCTCGCCTACAAGGTCCAGGCGCGCGCCGACGACGAGATCGGCCTGCTCGTGGACTCGTTCAACCGGATGACCGACGACCTCTCGAGCTCCAAGCACCGGCTCGAGGAGGCCTACGTCGACCTCCAGGACAAGCACACCGAGCTGGAGGACCGCCGGCGCTACATCGAGACGGTGCTGGAGGCGATCACCACCGGCGTCGTCTCGCTCGACGCGCTCGGGCGGATCACCACGCTCAACCGCGCGGCGGCCCGGATGTTCGGCGTGGCGGAGGCGGCGGCCATCGGCCGCCTGCTCGAGGAGGTCTTCACGGGGCCGGAGGCGCGCGAGGTCGTCACGCTGGTGCAGCGGACGCGGCGGCCCAAGACCGGCACCGCGGCCATCCAGCTCCACATGCGGCGGGGCGGCGTCGCGCTGTCGCTCCTCGCCTCCGCCACCGCGCTGCGCGGGCCCGAGGGCGCCTACGACGGGGCGGTGGTCGTCTTCGACGACCTCACGGAGCTGCTCAAGGCGCAGCGGCTGGCCGCCTGGCGCGAGGTCGCGCAGCGCATCGCTCACGAGATCAAGAACCCGCTCACGCCGATCCAGCTCTCCGCCCAGCGCCTGAGGCGGCGGCTCTCGCGCGTCGGCGGCGACGACGCGCAGCTGGTGACCGAGTGCACGGACACGATCATCCAGGAGGTGGACGCCCTCAAGCGGATGGTCGACGAGTTCTCGCGCTTCGCGCGGATGCCGGCCTTCGTGCCGAAGCTCACCGACGTGCGGCCGCTCGTGGACGCGGTGGCGAGCCTCTACCGCGAGTCGCACCCGCACTGCACGATCGTCACGCGCCACGCCGAGGACGTGCCGGTGCTCCAGGTCGATCCGGACCACATCAAGCGCGCCGTTCTCAACCTCGTCGACAACGCCGTGGAGGCGGTGGGCTCGGGCGGGACGGTGACCCTCGAGACGGAGTACGTGCCGGAGGCGGCGCGCGTCCGGCTCAGCGTCGCCGACACCGGGCCCGGCGTCCCGAGCGAGGATCGCGACAAGCTCTTCCTGCCCTACTTCTCGACCAAGGTCACCGGCATGGGGCTCGGCCTGCCGATCGTGAGCGAGATCGTCAACGAGCACGGCGGCATCATCCGCGTCGAGGACAACCAGCCCTCGGGCACGCGCTTCGTCATCGAGGTACCGGTGACGCGCGCGCCCGCGCCCGTGGGGGCCTGAGCGTGTCCGGCGAGCACATCCTGGTCATCGACGACGAGCCGGCCATCCAGGGCACGCTCCGTGCCGTGCTCGAGGACGAGGGCTACCGCGTGAGCACCGCCGGCGGCGGCGAGGAGGCCGTGCGGCTCGTCACCGACGAGACGCCCGATCTCGTCTTCCTGGACATCTGGATGCCGGGCATGGACGGCCTCGAGACGCTGGCCGAGCTCAGGCGCGTCCGTCCGGAGGCGCCGGTCATCATGATCTCCGGCCACGGCACCATCGAGACGGCCGTGAAGGCCACACGACTCGGGGCCTACGACTTCATCGAGAAGCCGCTCTCGCTCGAGAAGACCCTGGTGAGCGTCGCGCGCGCGCTCGAGCACGGCCGCCTCGAGCGCGAGAACGCCAACCTCAAGGCGCGCCTCAACGTGCGCACCGAGATCATCGGCGACAGCGAGCCCATGCGGGCGCTGCGCGAGGCCATCGCCACCGCCGCCCCGACCAGCGGCCGCGTGCTGATCCACGGCGAGAACGGCAGCGGCAAGGAGCTGGTGGCGCGCGCCATCCACGCGCTGTCCGGGCGCCGCGAGGCGTCGTTCGTCGAGGTCAACTGCGCGGCCATCCCCGAGGAGCTGATCGAGTCGGAGCTGTTCGGCCACGAGCGCGGCGCCTTCACGGGGGCGGTGGCGCGCCGGCGCGGCAAGTTCGAGACGGCCGACGGCGGCACGCTCTTCCTCGACGAGATCGGCGACATGAGCCTCAAGACCCAGGCCAAGGTGCTCCGCGCGCTGGAGGAGCAGGTGGTCGAGCGTGTGGGGGGCCGCGAGCCGATCAAGGTGGACGTGCGCGTCATCGCCGCCTCCAACCGCGACCTGGCGGCGTTCATCGCGCAGGGCGGCTTCCGGGAGGATCTCTTCTACCGGCTCAACGTCATCCCGATCGAGGTGCCGCCGATGCGTCAGCGTCGCGACGACATCCCGACGCTCATCGACCACTTCATCGCCGTCTTCTCCGCAGAAAACGGCAAGCGGCCCAAGCGGATGTCGGCCGAGGCGCTCGCCTACTTCCTCGCCTACGACTGGCCGGGCAACGTGCGCGAGCTGCGCAACATGGTCGAGCGCCTCGTGATCATGACCACGGGCGAGGTCATCGGGCCCGATGACCTGCCCGCTCCCCTGCGCCCCAAGGACACCGCCACCGGCGCCGAGGGACAGCGCTCGCTCAAGGACGCACGCGACGGGTTCGAGCGCGCCTACATCCTGGCCGAGCTGCGCGCCAACGAGTGGAACATGACGCGCACCGCCGACCGCCTCGGGATCGAGCGCTCGCACCTGTACCGCAAGATCAAGACGTACGGCATCAGCCCGCCGAAGTAGCCGCCGACTCGTTTGTCGGCTCACAACTCCTGAGCACCGAGACCTCGACCGATTCGAATGGTGTAGGATCGGCGCGCGATGCCCGCGTTCAACTTCGTCCGCGCGTCGTTCTACCAGGACTCCGTCACGCTCATGCGGCTCTCGCGCGACATGGAGGCGGTGCCCGGCGTGACGGCGGCGGCGGCCATGATGGGCACGCCGCACAACCGCGAGCTCCTCCAGCAGGCGGGCCTGCTCGCGCCCGAGGGCGCGGCGGCCGGGCCCGCGGACCTCGTGATCGCGGTGATCGCCGATTCGCCCGCCGCCGCCGACGCGGCGCGCGCGGCGGCCGAGCACGCGCTGCTCGCGCGTAGAGCGATCGCGGTCGGCAACACGACGGCCGCGACGCCGCGCACGCTGACCTCGGCGCTGAAGATCCTGCCCGACGCGAATCTCGCGCTGATCTCCGTGCCCGGCGCGTACGCGGGCGCCGAGGCGCTGCAGGCGCTGCGCGCGGGGCTGCACGTGATGCTGTTCAGCGACAACGTCCCCGTCGAGACCGAAGTCGCGCTGAAGCGACTGGCGCTCGAGCGCGGCCTGCTCATGATGGGGCCGGACTGCGGCACCGCCATCGTGGACGGCGTGCCGCTCGGCTTCGCCAACGCGGTGCCGCGCGGGCGCATCGGCCTCGCCGCGGCGTCGGGCACGGGCCTGCAAGAGACGACCTGCACGATCGCCCGGGAGGGCGAGGGCGTCTCGCAGGCGATCGGCGTCGGCGGCCGCGACCTCTCCGACGAGGTCGGCGGGCTCATGATGCTCCGCGCGCTCGAGCTGCTCGCGGGCGACGCGGCGACCGAGGTCGTGTGCCTCGTGGGCAAGCCGCCGGGCGCGGGCGTCGCGCGCCGGCTTGCCGACGCCGCGGCGAAGCTCGGCAAGCCCTGCGTGGCCTATTTCGCGGGAGCGAGCACGCCGGCCGCCGGCCCCTGGCGCGTCGCCGCGACGCTGGAGGACGCCGGCCGCGCCGCCGTCGCGCTCGCGCGCGGGACGACGCCGGCGGCGACGGCGTTCACCCTCGCGGCCGCGGAGGTCGAGCGCCTCGTCGCCGACGCCGCGCGCGGCCTCGCCCCGGGCCAGCGCTACGTGCGCGGCGTCTACTCCGGCGGCACGCTCGCCTACGAGGCGATCGACCTGCTCGCCGGGAGTCTCGCCGAGGTCGCGACCTCGCTCACGACAGGCGGGTCCGGCCATCGCGTCGTCGACCTCGGCGAGGACGTCTTCACCGTCGGCCGCCCGCACCCGATGATCGACGGCCGCGTGCGCCGCGAGTGGATCGACAGGGAGGGCCGCGACGCCGGCACCGCGGTCCTGCTCGTCGACGTCGTGCTCGGCTATGGCGCGCACCGCGATCCCGCCGGAGAGATCGTGCCGGCGATCCGCGCCGTCCGCGCGCGCCGCCCGCTCGCCGTCGTGGCCAGCGTGTGCGGCACCGACGGCGACCCGCAGTCGCGCGCCGCTCAGATCGCCACACTGCGCGATGCCGGTGTCATCGTGATGGACGGGAACGCCCAGGCGGCGCGGCTCGCGGCGGCGATCGCCCGGCGCGCGGGAGCCCGTTGATGGCGCTGCTCGGCGCAGCACCGCGCGTCGTCAACGTCGGTCTCGACCTCTTCGCGCTCACGCTCGCCGCGCTCGACGTTCCCGCCGTGCACGTCGACTGGCGCCCGCCCGCCGGCGGCGACCCGCGCCTGGCCGCGCTGCTGGCCCGGCTCGACGCGCGGCGCGCGGCGATCGATCGCGCCAACGCGACGGCGCTCGAGCGGCTCACGAGCGGCGCGCCGTTCCTGGTGGACTGCCGGCCGGCGCGCGAGGCGCTCGAGCTGCCCGAGCGCACCGTGCTGCACTCCGGTCCGCCGCTTCCGTGGGAGCGCGTCAGCGAGCCGGTGCGCGCGGCGATCCTGGGCGCGATCCGTTACGAGGGCTGGGCGGCCAACGACGACGCCGCGCGCGAGCTGGTCGAGCGCGGCGCCGTGCGGCTCGAGCCCTGCCACCACCACGCCACCGCGGGGCCGATGGCGGGCGTCGTCACGCCCTCGATGCCGGTGTTCGTCGTCGAGAACCGGGCCCACGGCACGCGCGGCCACGCGACGATCAACGAGGGACTCGGCAAAGTGCTCCGATACGGCGCCAACGACGACAGCGTGCTGGCGCGCCTCAACTGGATCGCCACAGAGGCGGGGCCGCTGCTCGGCGCCGGGCTGCGCGCGCTCGGCGGCATCGATCTGCGCGCGCTGATGGCGCAGGCGCTGCGCATGGCCGACGAGATGCACCAGCGCAACCTGGCGGCCACCGCGCTGCTCACGCGCGCGATGATGCCGGGGATCGCGCAGGTCGGCGGGCGCCACCACGCCGTCGCGCGCCTGGCGGAGTTCCTGGCGGGCAACGACCAGTTCTTCCTGAACCTCGCGATGGCCGCGGGAAAGTCGATGGTCGATCCCGCCGGCGGCGTCGCCGGCTCAACGCTCGTGACCGTCATGGCGCGCAACGGCACCGACTTCGGCATCCGCGTCTCCGGCTGCGGCGAGCGCTGGTTCACCGCCCCCGTGAACATGCCGCAAGGCCTCTATTTCCCCGGCTTCGGTCCCGACGACGCGAACCCCGACATGGGCGATAGCGCGATCGTCGAGACGATCGGCCTCGGCGCGTTCGCGATGGTGGCCGCGCCGGCGGTGGCGCGCTTCCTCGGCGCCGGCGGCACGGCCGAGGCGGCGGCGATGACCGCGGAGATGCGCGAGATCTGCGCCGGCGAGCACCCGCACTTCCGCATCCCCGCCCTCGACGACCGCGGCAGCCCCGTGGGCGTGGACGCGCGGCTCGTGGTCGAGACCTCCATCACGCCGGCCATCAACACGGGGATCGCGAGTCGCCGCGCGGGCGTCGGCCAGATCGGGGCGGGCGTGGTGCGGGCACCCCTCGGCTGCTTCACGGCCGCGCTGGAAGCGCTGGGCGCGGAATAGAGGAGCGCCACGGGTTTCCCGGGGCGCTCCGAACGTTGGGGAGTGTGAGGGGCCATTTCGGGGCCCCTCACGTTCATGGTGGGGCCATGTCGGGGCCCCCCATGTCCTAGGCCGGGCCGATCAGCAGGCGCACGCGATTGAGCAGCGCGGTATCGCTGAATGGCTTGGGCAGCAGCTCGACACCGGGCTCCAGGGCCGCGTCGGCGTCCTCTGCGAGGAAGCCGCTCGAGAGGATCACCGGCAGTCCCTGCCACTCGTCGTGGGCGCGCAGGCGCTTGATGAACTGGCGGCCGCTCATCCCGGGCATCGAGAGGTCCAGCAGGATCAGGTCCGGTCGGATGTCGGCGAGCCTGGCGAGGGCGTCGCTCGCCGTCCCCAGCGCCGTCGCCGCGTAGCCGGCCGCCTTCAAGATGAGAACTTCCACGTCGCGCAGGTACGGCTGGTCGTCCACCACGAGGATCTGCTTGGCCACGGCGCGCGCCGATGCAAGGGCGATGCCCAGCCTCCGCTCTCGCGGGATCGCCGGGTTGCGCGCCGTCGACGACCCGGCACGTGTCGCGCTGACGTCTCGGGTGTCATAACGGCGTATACAAGGAGTGCCATGGCCGCTGAAGTCGTCGGTCGGCTCATCGGGTTCGTGGCGCTCGGTCTCCTCACGGCCCTCGTCCTCGCCAACGGCATCGCGATGCCGTCGGGCGCGATCCCGAACTTCCTGCACCTGATCGACCTCGTCTTCCACGAAGCCGGGCACGTGATCTTCGGATTTTTCGGTCAGTTCATCGGCGTGCTCGGCGGCTCGCTCAATCAGGTGCTGGTCCCCGCCGTCTGCACGGCCGTCTTCCTCGCGCGAACGCAGTACGGCTCGGCGGCGGTGACGCTGTTCTGGACGGGCCAGAGCCTCGCCGACGTCGCCGTCTACGTCGCCGACGGCCGCGCGATGGCGCTGCCCCTCCTCGCCGACGGGCTGATCCACGACTGGAACTTCATCCTGGGCCGGCTGGGTCTGCTGTACGCGGCGGAGTCGCTCGGCCGGCTCACGTTCGGCCTCGGCGCGCTCGCGATGCTCGCCGCGCTCGGACTCCTGGGATGGACCGCGTGGACGCGCATGCTATCCTCCCAGGCGCGAAACCGCGCATGATGTCCGTCGATCCAACCACCGTCCTCGGCGCCGCGCTCGACGCCCTCGTGGAGCCCGTGCTCGTCACCGACGCGCAGGGCCGGCTCACGTTCGCGAACGCGACGGCGGCGCGCGTGCTCGGCGCCGCCCGCGACGTCGGCCATCCGGTGAGCGATCTCCTCGAGCGGCTTCCGGCGCGGACGCCCGACGGCGGGCGGCTGACGCCCGCGCTGCACCCGATCCGGCGCGCGCTCGCGCAGGGCGAGGCGCTGATCGGCGCCGAGCTGACGCTCGAGCTCGAGGGCCGGCCCGCCATCTTCCTCGTCAACACCGTGCCGCTGCGCGACGCCGAGGGACGGCTGACGGGCAGCGTCTCCGTCTTCCACGACGTCACCGGCGCGCGCCAGCTCGAGCGCGAGGCGACCGAGCACGCGGCGGAGCTGCGGACCCTCGTCGACCTGATCAACGAAGGCATCTTCATCATCGGCGCCGACGGTGCTCTGCTGTTCACGAACGGCCGCGGCCGGAGTCTCCTCGGCGACATGCCGGCCGGCGAGCAGCCGGCCGATCGCATCAAGCGCCTGCGTATCTGCGAGGTGGACGGCACGCCGCTGCCCGCCGAGCGGCTGCCCTCGTACCGCGCGCTCCGCGGCGAGACCGTCTCCGCGATGACGGTGCTGATCGCGGTCGCCGACGGAACGACCCGGCGCACCGAGGTCAGCGCCCACCCGCTGCGACGAGACGGCGCCATCTACGCAACGGTCGTCACCTGGCACGACGTCACCGAGCAGACACGCGCGCTCGCGGATCTGGAGGCGGCGCGCGCGGCGGCCGAAGAGGCCAACCAGCTCAAGGACGACTTCATCGCCGCGCTCTCGCACGAGCTGCGCACGCCGCTGCAGCCGATCCTCGGCTGGACGGAGGTGCTGCGCCGCCACGGCAAGCTCGACGACATCACCACGCGCGCGCTGGAGGTGGTGCACCGCAACATCCGGCAACAAGTCCGGCTGGTCGACGACCTGCTCGACCTCTCGCACATCCTGCACGGCAAGCTCATGCTGCGCCCGGAGACCTTCGACCTGCGCGAGCAGGTGCGCGCCGCGGTGGAGGTCGTCGAGGAGGCGGCCACCCTCAAGGGCGTGCGGCTCGGCGCGACGCTGCCCGACGAGCCGGTGCCGATGTGGGGCGATGCCGCACGCGTGCAGCAGGTGGTCAGCAACCTGCTCACCAACGCGCTGAAGTTCACGCCCGCCGGCGGGCGCGTCGGCGTGCGGCTCGAGTCGCGCGAGACGCGCGCGGTGATCGAGGTCAACGACAGCGGCGAGGGCATCGCGGAGAGCGACCTGCCGATCATCTTCGAGCCGTTCCGACAGGGCCGGCAGTCCACGCGGCGCGGCGGCCTCGGCATCGGCCTCGACCTCGTGCGCCGGCTCACCGAGCTGCACGGCGGCACCGTCACCGTGGCCTCGGCCGGCCTCGGCGCGCGCTTCCGCGTCGAGCTGCCGCGGTCGCGGCCCGAGGCCGCGGCGAGCGCGCCGCCCGCCGGCGCGCGCCCGCGCCTCGAGAGCCACGCGGTCCTCGTCATCGAGGACAACGCCGACACGCGCGACGTGCTGAAGCTCATGCTGGAGGTCGAGGGCGCCACCGTGGAGACCGCGGCGGACGGCGAGGACGGGCTGCGCGCGGCTGTGCGCATGCGCCCGGACATCGTGCTGTGCGACATCGGCCTGCCCGACATCGACGGCTTCGAGGTCGCGCGCCGGGTCCGCGCGCGCGGCGAGCTCGCCGGGGTGCGGCTCATCGCGCTGACCGGCTACGGCCGGGCGGAGGACATGCGCGAGGCCCTCACGGCAGGCTTCGAGGCGCACCTCACGAAGCCGGTGAACCTGGAGCAGCTCATGGCGCTGCTCGTTTCCGCCCCGCGTTGACAGGACGGCCGCCGCGCCTGTAGACTGACCCTCGACTCGACGTGCGCTTTCCTTTAAGCGGGCCCTGCGAGGTCCGTAAGGAGAGAACGATGACCGCCCGACCGTCCCGCTTGCGCGAAAAGGCCGAAGTGCTCGACACCGCGGCCCTCGACCGCGCGCTGACCCGCATCGCCCACGAGATCCTGGAAAAGAACGGCGGCGCCAAGGACGTCACCTTCGTCGGCCTCCGCACCCGGGGCGTCACCCTGGCCCAGCGCCTCGCCGCCAAGATCGCGTCGATCGACGGCGCCTCGCTGCCCGTCGGCACGCTCGACATCACGCTCTATCGCGACGATCTCGACATGATCGGCGCCCCCGTCGTGCGCGCCACCGACATCCCGTTCTCGATCAAGGACAAGACGGTGGTGCTGGTCGACGACGTGCTGTTCACCGGTCGCACGATCCGCGCCGCCCTGGACGCGCTGATCGACCTGGGGCGCCCGAAGATGATCCAGCTCGCCATCCTGGTGGACCGGGGCCACCGCGAGCTGCCGATCCGTCCCGACTACATCGGCAAGAACCTGCCGACGTCCCGCCGCGAGGCGGTCGCGGTGCGGCTCACCGAGCACGACGGCGAGGACCGCGTCGTGATCGAAGAGCCCGAGGAGGCCTGAGCATGGGCTGGACCCGCAAGGATCTCCTGACCATTCGCGAGCTGGAGGCGGCCGAGATCCTCACGCTCGTGGACACGGCGGCCTCGCTGCAGGAGATCGCCACGCGCGAGATCAAGAAGGTCCCCGCGCTGCGCGGCAAGACCGTGGTGAACCTGTTCTACGAGAACTCCACGCGCACGCGGACGTCGTTCGAGATCGCGGGCAAGTGGCTGTCGGCCGACGTCATCAACTTCTCCGCGACGGGCTCCAGCGCGGCCAAGGGCGAGTCGTTCGTGGACACCGCGCGCAACATCGCGGCCATGAGCCCCGACGTGGTCGTGGTGCGGCACTCGTCCTCGGGCGCGCCCGCCCTGCTCGCGCGCGAGCTGTCCTGCTCGATCGTCAACGCGGGCGACGGCGCTCACGAGCATCCCACCCAAGCGCTCCTCGACCTGCTGACGATCCGCGAGAAGAAGGGCCACTTCGAGGGGCTCAGCGTGGCCATCGTCGGCGACATCGCGCACAGCCGGGTCGCGCGCTCCAACATCCACGGCATGAAGAAGCTGGGCATGACCGTCACGGTGGCGGGGCCGCCGACGCTGATCCCGCCCTACGCGCAGGAGCTCGGCTGCAAGGTCAGCTACCGGCTGGAGGACGCGATCCGTGACGTGGACGTGATCATGATGCTGCGCCTGCAACAGGAGCGGATGCATGCCGGCCTCATCCCGTCGCTGCGCGAGTATTCGCGCTACTGGGGCCTCACGCTCGACCGGCTCGCCGCCCACGCGCGGCCCGACGTGCTGATCATGCATCCCGGACCCGTGAATCGTGGCGTCGAGCTGTCGCCGGAAGTCGCCGACGGGCCGTACTCGGTGATCCTCGACCAGGTCTCCAAGGGTGTGGCGGTGCGCATGGCGGTGCTCCTGCTGCTCGCCGGCGGCCGGAGCGGGGAGGCGCAGGCCCAATGACCCCGGAGAGGCATCTCCCGATGACGCTGCTGATCCGCGGTGGGCGCGTGATCGATCCCGCCGGCTCGGTGGACGGCGTCCAGGACGTGCTGGTCGAGAACGGCAAGATCGCGCGCGTGGGCGCCAAGCTCGCGGTGCCCCAGGGCGCCGCGGTGATCGACGCCGCCGGCATGTGGGTGTGCCCCGGCTTCATCGACATGCACGTGCACCTGCGCGAGCCCGGCCACGAGTACAAGGAGACGATCGCCAGCGGCACCCGCGCGGCGGCGGCGGGCGGCTTCACGGCCGTCTGCTGCATGGCCAACACGCAGCCCGTGAACGACAACCGCGCCGTGACCGACTACATCCGCGCGAAAGCGGAGAGCGAGGGCGTGGTGCGCGTGTACCCGATCGGCGCGGTCACGCGCGGGCTCGAGGGCAAGGAGCTGGCGGAGCTGGCGGAGCTGGCCGAGGCGGGTTGCGTGGCCTTCTCCGATGACGGGAAGTGCGTGATGAACGCCGAGCTCTACCGCCGCGCCATGGAGTACACCCTGCCCTTCGGGGCGCCGGTCATCAGCCACGCCGAGGACCATACGCTCGCGCACGCCGGCAGCATGCACGAGGGCGTCGTGTCCACCGAGCTCGGCCTGCAGGGCATCCCCGCCGCGGCCGAGGACGTGATGGTGGCGCGCGATCTCCTGTTGGCGGAGCTGACGGGCGCTCACGTGCACATCGCGCACCTCTCGACGGCGGGAGCCGTCCGGCTCGTGCGCGACGCGAAGGCGCGCGGGGTGCGCGTGACGGCGGAAGTCACGCCGCATCACCTGCTCCTCACCGAAGACGCGGTGCGCTCGTGGGATGCGAACACGAAGATGGCGCCGCCGCTGCGGAGCACGCGCGACGCGGAGGCGCTGCTCGAGGCGCTCGTCGACGGCACCATCGACTGCGTGGCCACCGATCACGCGCCCCACGCGCTGAGCGAGAAGGAAGGCGAGTTCGATCACGCCGCCAACGGCGTCGTCGGGCTGGAAACCGCCGTCACCGTGCTCATCGATCGGCTCGTGAGGCCGGGCCGGCTCTCCGTGGCCACCCTGGTGTCACGCCTGTCGAGGGACCCCGCGCGGCTGCTGCGCCTGCCGGGCGGCAGTCTGGGCGCCGGCGCGCCGGCCGACCTGACGCTGATCGATCCCGACGGCGCGGTGACGATCGATCCCGCGCGGTTCAAGTCGAAGAGCCGCAACACGCCGTTCGCGGGCTGGGCGGCGACGGGCCGGCCGTGGAAGACGATCGTGGCCGGAAAGGTCGTGTGGGAATGCCCGCCGAAATGAGGGAGGCCGTGCTCGTGCTGCGCGACGGGCGCGTCTTCCGCGGCCGCGCGCTCGGCGCCGTGGGGGAGACCGACGGCGAGGTCATCTTCAACACGGCCATGTCCGGCTACCAGGAGATCCTCACGGATCCGTCGTATCGCGGGCAGATCGTGACCATGACCTATCCGATGATCGGCAACTACGGCCTCAACGAGGAAGACGTGGAGTCGCACCGGCCGTGGGCGAACGGCCTGATCGTCAAGGAGGCCTCCGTCTGCCCCTCGTCGTGGCGCGGCCGCGTGAGCCTCGACGCCTATCTGAAGACGCACGGCCTCGTCGGGCTGCAGGGCATCGACACGCGCGCGCTGACGCGCCACCTGCGCGATGCGGGCGCGCAGGACGGCATCATCTCGTCCGCCGATCTCGACGTCGACCGCCTGCGCG
The DNA here is from genome assembly GCA_003220225.1 of Candidatus Rokuibacteriota bacterium. GTDB lineage: Bacteria > Methylomirabilota > Methylomirabilia > Rokubacteriales > CSP1-6 > AR12. The sequence goes on along the minus strand of QHRU01000045.1, from coordinate 19,418 downwards.
ACAAGGCGCGAGCGCTGCCCGGGCTGGTGGGCCGCGACCTCGTGGCCGAGGTGACGGCGGCGGAGCCGTTCACGTGGAAGACGGGCGAGTGGGATCTCGCGAAGGGCTATCGCCCGCCGCCGCCCGCGCGCTTCAACGTCGTCGCCTTCGACGCGGGCATCAAGTTCAACATCCTGCGCCAGCTCCGCACGGCCGGCTGCGACGTCACGGTCGTTCCGGCCGGCACGCCGGCCGAGGCCGTGCTGGAGCGCAAGCCCCACGGCGTGTTTCTCTCGAACGGCCCCGGCGATCCGGAAGGCGTGCCGTACTTGATCGACAGCGTGCGCGCGCTGCTCGGGCGCGTGCCCGTCTTCGGCATCTGCCTCGGTCACCAGATCATCGGGCTCGCCGCCGGCGGCCGCACGTACAAGCTGCCGTTCGGCCACCACGGCGCCAACCATCCGGTGCGCGACCTCGCGACCGGGCGCGTGGAGATCACCTCGCAGAACCACGGCTTCGCCGTCGACCCGGCGTCGCTCGCCGGCCGCGGCTGGGAGCCGTCCCACGTCAACCTCAACGATGGAACGTGTGAGGGCCTGCGCCACGCGGAGCTGCCCGTGTTCTGCGTGCAGTACCATCCCGAGGCCTCGCCGGGTCCGCACGACGCGAACTACCTGTTCCACCGCTTCACGGATCTGATGGAAGGAGGCTGATCTTCCATGCCCAAATACTTGATCTCGTACCGCAAGGTCGAGAGCGCAGGACAGAAGCCCGAGTGGGCGTCGTTCACCACGCAGAGCGAGGCCTCGCTGGAGGCGCACGCGATCAAGGAGCGCGTCGAGCGCCGCATGAGCGTGCTGGGCGAGCAGCTGTGGGGAGACAGCCAGGTGGTCTGGGTCGGAGCGGGCCGCATCGATGATGTCCTCTACAAGCGTGAGGAGGCGGCGCCGGACACCTCGATCGTCTACGGGCTGGTGGAAGAGTAGCGGATGCCGAAGCGGACCGACATCCGGAAGATCATGATCATCGGCTCGGGGCCGATCGTCATCGGCCAGGCCTGCGAGTTCGACTACTCGGGCACCCAGGGCTGCCGGGCGCTGCGCGAGGAAGGCTACGAGGTCGTCCTCGTGAACAGCAACCCGGCCACCATCATGACCGATCCCGAGATGGCGGCGCGCACCTACATCGAGCCCCTCACGACGGAGTTCGTGGCCAAGATCATCGAGCGCGAGCGGCCGCAGGCGCTGTTGCCCACCCTGGGCGGTCAGACGGCGCTCAACCTGGCCGTCGCGCTCTCCGACGACGGCACGCTCGAGCGCTTCGGCGTCGAGCTGATCGGCGCCAAGATCCCCGCCATCCGCAAGGCGGAGGATCGCGAGCTGTTCAAGCGCGCGATCGAGGGCATCGGGCTCACCCTCCCCCGCTCGGGCTACGCGCGTACGATCGACGACGCGAAGCGCATCGTCCGCACCACCGGGTATCCGGCCATCATCCGGCCCTCCTTCACGCTCGGCGGCACCGGCGGCTCGATCGCCTACAACCCGGAGGAGCTGGAGGAGGCGGTGCGCTGGGGGCTGCAGCAGTCACCGGCCGGCACCGTGCTCATCGAGGAGTCGGTCATCGGCTGGAAGGAATTCGAGCTCGAGGTGATGCGCGACCTCGCCGACAACGTGGTGATCATCTGCTCGATCGAAAATGTGGATCCCATGGGTGTTCACACCGGGGATTCGGTGACGGTCGCTCCCGCTCAGACCCTCACCGACAAGGAATACCAGCTGATGCGCGACGCCGCCGTCGCGATCATCCGCGAGATCGGCGTCGAGACCGGCGGCTCCAACATCCAGTTCGCGGTGAACCCCGACGACGGCCGGCTGGTGGTCATCGAGATGAACCCGCGCGTGTCGCGCTCGTCGGCGCTCGCCTCGAAGGCCACCGGCTTCCCCATCGCGAAGATCGCCGCCAAGCTCGCGGTGGGCTACCGCCTCGACGAGGTCCGCAACGACATCACGCGGGAGACGCCGGCCTCGTTCGAGCCGGCCATCGACTACTGCGTCGTGAAGTTCCCGCGCTGGGCGTTCGAGAAATTCCCCGAGGCCGACCGCACGCTCACGACGCAGATGAAGTCGGTCGGCGAGGTCATGGCCATCGGCCGCACGTTCAAGGAGGCGCTGCAGAAGTCGATCCGCTCGCTCGAGCAGGACCGCTTCGGCCTGTCGCTCGACCGGCCGCTGACCGACGACGACGTCGAGGCGCTGCTCCGCGTGCCCAACCCCGACCGGATGTTCGCCATCGGCGACGCGTTCCGCCGGGGGATGCGCGCGGCCGAGGTCCAGGCGCTGACGAAGATCGACCCGTGGTTCCTCGAGAACATGCGCGAGATCGTCGAGTTCGAGCCCGAGATCCGCCGCGCCGGCCTGACCGACGCCGGCGTGCTCCGTCGCGCCAAGCAGCTCGGCTTCGCCGACGCGTGGATCGCGCGGCTCACCGGCACGCGCGAGGGCGAGATCCGCGCGCGGCGCCTGGCGCAGGGCATCCGCGCCACCTTCAAGACGGTGGACACCTGCGCGGCGGAATTCGCGGCCTACACGCCCTACCTGTACTCGACGTACGAGGAGGAAGACGAGGCGCCGCCCACGGATCGCCGGAAGGTCATCATCCTGGGCTCGGGACCGAACCGCATCGGCCAGGGCATCGAGTTCGACTACTGCTGCGTCCACGCCGCCTTCGCGCTGCGCGAGCGAGGGGTCGAGGCAATCATGATCAACTGCAATCCGGAAACGGTCTCCACCGACTACGACACGTCCGACCGGCTCTACTTCGAGCCGCTCACGCTCGAGGACGTGCTGAACGTCGTCGAGAAGGAGCGGCCGTTCGGCGTCATCGTCCAGTTCGGCGGCCAGACCCCGCTCAAGCTGGCGGTGCCGCTGCAGCAGGCGGGCGTACCGATCCTCGGCACCTCGCCCGACGCCATCGACCGCGCCGAGGACCGCCAGCGCTTCAGCGACCTCCTGCGCGAGCTCGGGCTGAACCAGGCGGCCGGCGCCACCGTGCGCTCACTGCCCGAGGCGCGGGAGGTGGCGCAGCGGCTCGGCTATCCCGTGCTCGTGCGCCCCTCCTACGTGCTCGGCGGCCGTGCGATGCGCATCGTTTACGACGACCAGGACCTGATCCAGTTCGTCGGCGAGGCGGTGGAGGCCGCGCCCGACCATCCGATTCTCATCGACAAGTTCCTGGAAGACTCGCTGGAGATCGACGTCGATGCCGTCGCCGACGGCGCGCGCGTCGTCGTGGGCGGCGTGATGGAGCACATCGAGAAGGCCGGCGTGCACTCCGGTGACGCCGCCTGCGCCCTCCCACCCTACTCGTTGGACGAGGGCCAGGTGAAGTCCCTCCGCGCCCAGGCCAAGGCGCTCGCGAAGGCCCTGGGCGTGGTGGGCCTGATCAACGTGCAGTTCGCGATCCGCAACGAGACGATCTTCGTGCTGGAGGTCAACCCGCGCGCCTCGCGCACGGTGCCCTTCGTCTCCAAGGCCATCGGCCTGCCGCTCGCCAAGGTGGCGACGTGGGCGCTGCTCGGCGAGCCGGTGGACCAGCTGGCGCCGATCGAGGAGCGCGAGCTGCGGCACATCGCGGTGAAGGAGTCGGTGTTCCCCTTCGTCAAGTTCCCGGGCGTGGACATCGTGCTCGGCCCCGAGATGAAGTCCACCGGCGAGGTGATGGGGCTCGATCGCGACTTCCGCAAGGCCTATCTCAAGGCGCAGATCGCCGCCGGCTCGCCGTTGCCGACCAGCGGCAAGGTCTTCGTCTCCGTGAAGAACCGCGACAAGCGCGCGATCACCACGCTGGCCCGCCGACTCGTGGAGATGGGCTTCTCGTTGGTGGCCACCATCGGCACCGCGCGCGTGCTCGAGCGCCACGGCATGAGCGTCGAGCTCGTGTACAAGGTGCTCGAGGGCCATCGTCCCAACGTGGTGGATCTCATGAAGCGCGGCGACATCGCGCTGGTCTTGAACACGCCGGAGGACGGGCGCGCGCGCAAGGACTCGGCGGCCATCCGGCGCGCCGCCGTGAGCCTCAACGTCCCCTATTACCTCACGATCGACGGCGCGCAGGCGGCCATCGGCGCCATCGAGGCGCTGCTCAAGGGCGAGCACCAGGTGCTGAGCCTGCAGGAATACCACGCCGATGCCTGAGCGGCTCTGGGTCGCCCTCGACGTGGAGACGCTGAAGGAGGCCGACGGGCTCCTCGAGCGGCTGGCCGGGGCCGGACCGCCCGAGACGATGGGCGCCAAGATCGGCTCGCAGCTGTTCACGGCCGCCGGGCCCGCCGCCGTCGAGACCGCGCTCAAGCGCGGGTTCCCCGTGTTCCTCGATCTGAAATTTCACGACATCCCGAACACCGTCGCCGGCGCCGTGCGCGAGGCGACGCGCATCGGGGTGGCGATGCTCGACGTCCACGCCGGCGGCGGCGGCGCGATGATGCGGGCGGCCGCGGAGGCCGCGGGCAAGGCGGCGAAGGACTTCGGCGTCGCGCGGCCGATCTGCCTCGGCGTGACGGTGCTGACGAGCCTCGACCGCAAGGGCCTCGAGGAGGTCGGGGTCGTCGCCAACGTGGAGGCGCACGTGCTGCGGCTCGCCGAGCGCGCGCGCGAGGCCGGGCTCGACGGCTGCGTGGCCTCCCCGCAGGAGATCCGGCTCCTGCGACGCGCGCTGGGCCCGCGGTGGGTGATCGTCACGCCCGGGATCCGGCCCGCCGAGCGCGTCGACGATCAAAAGCGCGTCGCGACGCCGGCCGATGCGATCAGGGCGGGCGCCGACGCGATCGTGGTCGGCCGTCCGATCACCGCCGTGCCGGATCCCAGGGCGGCGGCGGCCGCCATCCTCTCGGAAATCGCCGCCGCGGCCGTCTAGTAAATGGGGGGCCCCGACATGGCCCCCCATACCCCCCAAGCGCTCGGGCCGCCCCGGCGCAGCCGTGGCGGCCCTCGTTATCCCGTAGGCATCGGAGGGGGCCGTCCAGGCCCCCTCCGAGGTTCCAGGCCCCCTCCGAGGTTCTAGCCCGCCGCCTCGCCCGCCCATGCGGCGTCGATCAGCGACACGGCCTCGGCGAGGGCGCCGCGGATGGCCTGCACGTTCACCTGCTGCTCGGCGAGGACCACCAGATAGCCGATGCGGCTGGCGGCCAGGAACATCGTCCCGTCGTCGGCCGAGAACAGGGCGGTGCAGAACGACGGCCGCCCCAGACGCTGCGCGCTCGTCTCCAGCTCGCGGCCGAGGGTGGCGGCGAGCGCCGCCATGGAATCGACCTCGATCGTGCCGGGCAGCTCGGCGGCGATGACGAAGCCGTCCGCCGCGACGATGAGGGCGCCGCGCACCCAGTGCTGCCGCTTCAGCTCCGAGACGATGTCCCGCACGTGGCGGCCCCGCGAGGTGCTGTCGTACTCGAGCGCGAGCTTGAGGCGTGGTCCGCTCATGAAACCCTCCTGGTCCGGTCGACCGGCGTGTCAGCCGGCGTGGAAGAGGGCGCAGCGGCCGGCGGCCCGGCGGCCAATCCCAGTTCGTGCAGCGTGGCGGACCACAGTCGATTCAGGTCGAGCAGCCCTTGGGTCGGATCGGTCGCGCGCGGCAGTGCGAGCGAGACGACGAGATCGCCGTCGGTGCGCGTGAAGACGGCGTCGTGGTCGTCCTCGACGATGGCACGGTGGAGCGGGCCCAGGCCGGCGCGCCCGAGCGTGGCCGCCGCCAGCTGCAGCGTGCGGGCCAGCGCCTCCGAGACGTCCTTGGCGTCGTCGGCCACGGGCTGCGACGCGATCAGCCCGCCGTCGGCGCGTCCGATGATCAGCGCGCGGCCCGTGCCCGGCAGCCGCAGCCGGTCCACGCGCGGCGCCGCGGTTGCGTTCGCCGCCGGCGGCGGCGCCGCTTCGCGCGTCCGAACGGCCTCCAACAGCGCGGTCGCCTCGGGGAATTCGGGATAGAAGCGCAGCGCGCGCCGCAGCAAGTCGCGGCACTCGTGCGCGTCGCCCTCCTCGAGCGCGATGCCCGCGAGCCCGAGCAGGGCGCGCGCGTGGTTGGCGTCGTGTCCCAGCACCCAGCGGAACTCCTGCCTCGCGGGCGCGGTGGCGCGGCGCGCGACGTGCAAGTAGGCGGCGAGCAGGTGCGCGTGGAGGTTGTCGGGATCGAGCTCGAGCACGCGCGCCACGAGCGCCGCCGCCTCGGCATCACGGCCCTCGCGCCGCCGCTGCTCCGCGCGCCGGAGCGCCTCCGGTACCGTCTGCGGCTCGCGCCCGCCGCGCGACGCCCACAACCTCACGACGCCCCTGCCCTCATGCGAGCGTCACGCGCACGACCTCTTCCACGGTCGTCACGCCCTCCAGCACCTTGGCCATGCCCGCCTGGCGCAGCGTCTTCATGCCTTCCTTCTGCGCCTGCTCGCGGAGCACCGCGGTCGAGGCGTCCTCGAGGATCATGTCGCGGATGGTCTCGCTGATCGGCATCACCTCGTAGATCGCCACCCGGCCCTTCATCCCGGTGAAGTTGCACGTCGCGCAGCCGGCGCCGCGGTAGAACATCACGGGGCCGCGCCCCTGCGGCACGTGGCCGTAGCGCACGAGGTCTTCTTCCCTGCCTTCCACCGGCTGCTTGCACTCCTTGCAGATCCGCCGGCCCAGCCGTTGGGCCAGCATCAGCAGCAGCGCCGAGGAGAGCAGGAACGGCTGGACGCCCATGTCGACCAGCCGCGCCACCGTCGACGGGCAGTCGTTCGTGTGCAGGGTCGTGAAGACGAGGTGGCCCGTGAGCGCCGCGCGGACGGAGATCTGCGCGGTCTCGAGGTCGCGCGTCTCGCCGACGAGGATGACGTCCGGGTCCTGGCGCAGGAAGGAGCGCAGGACGGCCGCGAACGTCCGGCCGATCCCGTCGTTCACCTGCACCTGGTTGACACCCTTGAGGTTGTACTCGACCGGGTCCTCGGCGGTCATGATGTTGTGGTCGACCTTGTTGATCGTCGAGATCGCCGAGTAGAGCGTGGTCGTCTTGCCCGAGCCCGTCGGCCCCGTGATCAGGACCATGCCGTACGGCTGGTGGATCGCGTCGGTGAACTTCTCGAAGCTCCACTGATCGAAGCCGAGCTTGGTGAGGTCGAGCTGCAGCGACTCCTTGTCGAGGATGCGGAGCACGGCTTTCTCGCCGAAGATCGTCGGCAGGATCGACACGCGGAAGTCGATCTCGCGCGAGCCGTGGCGCAGCTTGATGCGTCCGTCCTGAGGCAGGCGCCGCTCCGAGATGTCGAGGTTGGCCATGATCTTCAGCCGCGAGATCACCGCCGCCTCCACCTTCTTGGGCGGCGACACCATCTCATGCATGACGCCGTCGATGCGGAACCGGATGCGGAACACCTTCTCGTACGGCTCCCAGTGCAGGTCGGAGGCGCCGCGCCTGATCGCGTCGAGCATCACCTTGTTCACGAACTTGACCACCGGCGCGCCGTCGGCCGCGTCGCGCAGCTCGACGACCTCGCCCGTCGACCGCGAATCCTCGTCGGAGACGACCTCCACGGTGGCGTCGGTCAGCTCGGAGAGGACGTCGTCCATCCCCGAGGTGATCACCGGCTTCGCGTAGTGCGTCTCGATCGCGGCGCGGATGGCGGCGCCGACGGCGACCACCGGCAGCACCGTGAGCCGCGTGGTGGCGGCGATCTCGTCCATGGCCACGACGTTGGTCGGGTCCGACATGGCGAGGGTGAGCGCGCCGTCCACGCGCGAGAGCGGCAGCACCTCGTACTTGCGCGCGAGGTGTCCGGGCACCAGGGCCAGGATCTCCGCGGGCACCGGCTGCTGGCGGACGTCCACCGACGGCAGGCCGTGCTCCTTCGAGAGCACCTCCACCAGCCGCTCCTCGGTGACGAGGCCGCGGCGCGCCAGCACGGAGCCGAGCCGCTCCTTCGAGCGGCGGTGCTCGCGGAGCGCCTCGTGGAGCTGGTCCTGCGAGATCACGCCCTCGGCGACGAGGAGCTCGCCGATGCGCGCGCGGCTCCCGCGCTTGCGGACCGGCGACACGCCGCCGGCCTTGCCCGGCTCGAATGCTGGCAAGCGCGCTGCCGGCATGGCGTTGGCGAGTCGGACGGGCGTGCTCGGCGCCGTGACGAGGGACGGCGGCGTGATGATCGACGGTGGGGCGCTGGATGGCCGCGCGGGTGCGGGCGGCGGCACGGGGGAAGTGATGGACGGCCGCGCGGGTGCGGGCGGCGGCACGGCGGGGCCGATCGACGGCCGCGCGGGCGCGCGTGGCGGCGCGGCGGGGACGATGGGCGCCGCTGGCGTCGGGTCGACGGCACGAGGACGGCCCCCGCCGAGCGCGCCCTGATCGGGATCGACGCGCTCGATGCGCTCGGCGGTCTCCATCAGGCGCTCGATGTCGCCGAGCCGCGTGTAGATCTCTCGGAGCGCCTCCAGCACGGTCAGGTCCGCGGGGTTCTCCGCGAGCGCCGCCTCGAACATCTCGGCGCTGTCGCGGAGCTCGCGCTCGTCGGCGCCGTTACGCGGGCCGCTGCCGGATCGCACTCCGCGCTTCCTCCGGGGTCAGCGGCGCGGCCAGGACACCCGTGCGGCGCGGCCGCCGACGGGCCTCGACGAGGATCGCGCCGAGGCCCTGGCTGGCGTCGCGCGCGAACAGTCGCACCATGCCGACGGTGGTCCGCTCGTCGAAGATGGCGAGCAGGATCGCGTCGTCGTCCACGGTGCTGACGTGCAGGCTCTCCTTCAGGCCCTCGTGGAAGAGCACCGAGAACTCGCTCTCGCCCAGCAGCCGGGCGAGCGCCGCCGTCGAGCTGAAGGCGCCGGCGGCGAGGGCGGCGATGGAGACGGTGTCGAGCGTGCGCGCCGCCCCCGCGATCGCGAGGGGCTCGCCGCTGCGATCGATCAGCAGCACGGCCGCGCTGCTCGAGTCGCCGAGAAACCGCTCCAGCACGGCGTCGATCCGCGCCGCGTCGGTTTCGTGGATGACGAGGTCGTGTCGCATCACGAGGCTCCTTCCTGTACCTGACCGAACTCCCGGAGGAGGACCATCCGGGACAGCGTGTTCAGCGTGTCGAAGACCCCCTTGCCCGTCACCGCCACCCCCTCGAACGCCGGCACCCGGCGCGTGCCGCGGTTGAGCGTGTACTCGAGGTAGTCGATCGGCGCCACGTCGGGCAGGTCCCGCTTGTTGTACTGGACGACGTACGGCACCGTGGCGAGGTCGAGGCGATACTCGCGCAGGTTGTCGTTGAGGTTGCGGAGGCTCTCGACGTTCTCCTTCAGCCGGTCCCACTGCGAGTCGGCCACGAACACCACGCCGTCGACGCCGCGCAGCACCAGCTTGCGCGTCATGTTGTAGCGGCTCTGGCCGGGCACCGTGTAGAGCTGGAACTTCGTCGTGAAGCCCCGCACGCTCGTCGCGGACACGGGCAGGAAGTCGAAGAAGAGCGTGCGGTCGTCGCCCGTCGCCAGCGAGATCATGTTGCCGCGGTTGTCGTCGGGCAGGCAGCGGTGGACGAACTGGAGGTTCGCCGTCTTCCCCGCCATGCCGGGCCCGTAGTAGACGAGCTTGAAGTTGATGACCTTGGCGGCGTAGTTGATGATGGACATTCAGCGCGCCTCCAGTGCCGCCGCCGCGCGGTCGGCCTCGCGCCACGCGCGCCCGGGCCGCGCCACCGGTCCCGCCGCCGCGAGCAGCGTCGTCCCGCGCCCGGCGAGCGGGCGCACGAGAATGCGCCGCCGTCCCTGGCGGAAGATGACCGACACGAGCGCGCCGAGGTCGGCGTCGCGCGTGCGCCCAAGGCCGTCCCACACCGCCAGCGCGAGCTCGCCGAGGCGCTCCGCCTCGTGGCCGGGCTCGCGGAAGACGTAGACGCGGGCGACGCCGGCGGCGTCGGTCAGCACGGCCGGCTCGAGGTCGCCGAAGGCCTCCAGGGTCCCCGCCACGCCGGCGACGCGCGGCTCGACGGCGAGCGCGGACAGCGCGCGTGACGGCGGCGTGACGCCCTCGCCCGCGCGGCCGATCAGCCCCGCCGCGCGCGCGGCGCGCAGCTCGAGCAAGGCCACGGGCGCGCCCGGCCGCCGCGCGCCGACGACCACCGGCGTGGGCGCCGCGCTCACGACGATCGCCGCGCGCGCGGTGCGCACGGTCACCTGCTCGCCCGCGGCGGCGCCGAGCAGTCCGGCGACGCGCGCGGCCACGGCGGTCACGGCCTCGCGCGGCAGCGTCGGGGCCACGAACGCCACCAGCGGCACGCTCTCCACGACGCCCGACCACGACTCGAACGTCCCCGCGCCCGCGAGGCAGGCGGCGAGACGTGTGAGCGCGTCGCGGCTGATCACCTCGGGCGCGACCTCGCGCGGCGGCGCGGGCGCCCGCGCGGCGACGCGTGTCGGTGGAATCGGCAGCGGCGGCGCGGAGGTGACGATCGCCGGCGCCGGTGGCGGCGTGATCGTCGGCGCGGCCGGGGCGGACCTCAGCGACTCCGCGACGGGATCGCGTGGCGGCGCCGCGACCGGAGCGGGCGGCGGCGGTGCGAGGCGTGGCGGCGCGACGGGAGCGGGCGGCGGCGGTGGCGTGCGGCGCGGCGGCGCGGCCGCGACGGCCGGCGGAAGGTCCGCCGCGGCGCCCCCGGGGCGCGCGCTCGCGGCCGGCACGTCGCGCGGCACCGGGAGCGGCTGGAACGGCGCCGGAAAGGCCTCGAGCCCCGCGATCTGGCTCGGCGTCCAGCCGGTCGGGATCACCCCGGGCGGCAGCTGGCGCAGGACGTCGTCGAGCGGCAGCGTCAGCTTCAGGTTGGGGTACTGCCCCCGGAACTCCACGTCCGACATGGCGAACGCGAGCGCCGGAAACTGCGACGCGACGATCGCCCAGTGCACCTGCACCGCGCCCTCCGGCAGCTGCGCGAGCACGACGCGCCGGGGCACGGTGAGCCAGTGCGGCTCGCGCAGGCTCTCGGCGACGCGGTCCATCGGCAGCGTGAACGCGGCGGCGGGAAGCTGAGCCGCGACGCGCTCGAACCGCACCCGCACCACGGCGTCATCTGGCGGCGACTCGGGCGACTCCTGCCACTCGGGCGTCTCGGGCGCCGCGGCCGACGGTTTCACCGCAGGCACCGGCGTCGCGGCCTCGGCGGGGTCCTCGTGGCGGCGTGCATCACGCGCGACCGGAGTCTCGACGGGCGTCGTCGGCGTGACGACGACCCGCTGGCGCGCGCGGTCCCCGCGCGGCGCCGGGCGCGGCGAGAGCACCCGCCCCCGGAACGGCGCCAGCACGAGCGGCGTCGCGACCAGCGTCAGGAACGGCGCGGGTCCGAGCCGCGCGAAGGCGTACGCGAGCGCGGACAGCGTCGTCAGGTCCGCCAGCGTCGCGAAGGCCGCGGCGGCGGTGAGGCCGAGGGTCACGTGCGTCAGGCAGGCGCCGCCGACCCAGCTCAGGCGGCGGGCGAGGGACCCGCGGCGCAGGAACAGGAGCGAGAGCACGGCGTAGAAGAACGGCACCGCGACGATCGTCCACGCCGGCGCCACACCGCCGTCGCCGAGGTCCAACCAGAACAGCACGCCCGTCACCACGACGTAGGCGACCACGACGCCCAGCGCGTGGAGCCATCGCATCAGCGGCGACAGGCGGTAGCGGCCCACGTCACATCGCCCGCGCCAGCTCGGGCAGCGCCCGCCGCGCATAGTAACGGACCTTGCCGAGCACGTTCGGCTCGGCGATGCCCACGGCGAGGAGCCCCGTGGTCGCCACGCCGTAGAGCACGACCATGCCCTTCTCGTACTCGAGGATGACGCCCTGGAGCGCGCCACGACCCAGCTCGCGGCCGAGGCCGTCGGACGACTCGGCGAGGCAGGCGCTGAGCGCGGCCGCCACGTCCGCGTCCACGCCCGCGTTTGCCGTCGCCTCGACCACGAAGCCCTCGCGGTCCGCGAGGACGGCCCACTGCACGCCATCCATCGTGAGGAACTGGGCGACCACGGCGGCGGCCCCGTCGGGGACGGGCGTCGTGTCAAGCGGCACCGGCGTATCGGTCTCCACGGTCGCCGGGGTTCCCCGGGCCGCCGGGGCCTTGGCGGACGCCGCGGGGCGCTGCGCCAGCAGGCCGTCGAGGTGGCGGATGAGGTCGTCGGCGGCGAAGGGCTTGGCGAGGATGCCCACCGACTGCGCGCGCGCGGCGCGCTCGCGGACCTCGTCGTTGACGATGCCGGACATCAGCAGGACCGGCGTGTGCGCGAGGCGCGGGTGGCCCTTGATGAACTCGCAGATCTCGTAGCCGTCGCGGTCGGGCATCACCACGTCGCACACCACGAAGTCCGGGGCATCACGCTCGAGCCGCTCGAGCGCCTCGCTGCCGGAGGCCGCGCACACGACGTCGATCTGCCGGCCCGCCAGCGCGCGCTCGACGACCTTCCGCACGCTGAGGCTGTCGTCGACCACCAGCACCTTGGTCATGCGCGTTTCTCCTCGTCCATCATCCTCGCCACGTCGAGCAGCAGCTGGTCGACGGGGCGAGCGATGGTCTTCGGCTGGGTCCGCAGCTCATTCGGATGGACCGGGATGAAGCAGAACTTGCCGCCGCGCTCGCGGTGCGAGGCCGCGACGAGCGCGGAGAAGGCCGGCTCACCACCGAGCCCGCCGAACTCCGCGTGCGTCACGCGCCCACTCTCGAACACGACGAGGCCGCCGCCGGTGGCGAGGACGAGCACCAGCCGCCCCGTCTTGCCGCCGACCGAGATCGCCTGCGTGAGCTCCTCGATCTCCAGCACGCCGAGCGCGCCCTGGAACGTGCGCGTCCCGCCGTTCGTCCCGACGGAATCGAGCCCGGCCATCGAGGGCCCGGGCGCCGCGGGGACGGGCGCGGCCTGGGCGACGACCGGCACCGGCGCGACGGGCGCTGCGGGGGCGACCGGCTGCGGCGCCGGGATGACGGGCCGCGGCGGCGGGGCGAGGGGCCGGGGCGGCGGGGCGACTGGGGGCGGCGCCGGCGGCAGCGGTGCGACGGGCCTCGGAGGCGGCGGCGGTGGCGGCGCGACCCGTGGCGGCTTGATCACGGGCGCGGGCGCGGCGGCGCGCGGGACGGCCGCGGCGGGTGCCGAGGGCGTGGTCGCCTCGAGCTGCTTGCGCACCAGCTGAATGACGCGCGTGACGATCGTGGCGCTGCTGAGCGCGTCGGGCAGCACGAGGTCGACGCCGGCGACGGCCGTCTGCGTCGGCACGTTCTCTCCCGGCCCGACGATGAGGACGAAGCGCACGTCCTTGGTGGACGGATCGCTGCGGACGATCGCGCAGAGCTCGTGACCCTCCATGTCCCCGAGCCGGGCGCGGCTGATGATGACGTCCTGCTTGTTCCACTCGAGCATCGTCAGCGCGAACGACGCGCTGAGCGCCATCGAGACCTCGGCGCCGCCGGCATCGAGCGCCTCCGCGAGGACAGGCGCGCGCTGCGGATCGGGATCGACGAGCAGCGCCTTCATGCCGGCACCAGCGAGGCGACGAGCGTGACGAACGCGTGCTCCTCGACGGGCTTGGTGACGTAGTGCTGGACGCCGAGGCTCTTCGCCAGCGCGACGTGCTTGTCGCCCGCGCGCGTGGTGAGGACGATCACGGGCAGCGAGCGCGTGGCGGGGCGGCGGCGCACGTCGTCGATCAGCTCGTAGCCGTTCACGCGCGGCATCTCGAGGTCGGTGACGACGACGTCGAAGGCGGCCTCGGCCAGCCGGGCCATCGCGTCGGCGCCGTCGCCCGCCGTGGTGACGTCGAAGCCGGCTTTCTCGAGCATCTGGCCGACGAATCGACGCACGCTGACCGAGTCGTCGACGAGCAGCACGCGCCGGCGCGGGGCGGGCGCCTCGCCGGCGGCGGCCTCGCGGCGGCGCGCGGCCCGGGTGACCGCGTTCGCGCGCGCCGCCGTCTCGACCAGCGCACCGGGGTCCAGCAGCAGCGTGACGCGCGCGTCGGCGCCGACGCTGGCGCCGCCGTACGGCCCGACGCCCGTCAGGAACTCGCCGAGCGGCTTGATGACGATTTCCTGCTTGTGCAAGATCTCGTCCACCTCGACGGCGAGCGTGCGGCCCGCGCCGCGCACGACGAGCACGGGACGGCGCGGCCGCCGTGGCCCGCGCTCGAGACCGAGGATGGTCGGGAGGGGGACGAGATCGACGAGGTCCTCGCCGACGAGGATCGCCTCGCCGCGCGGGCCCGGCCGCACGTCCTCCGGCCGCACCGTCGTGACGAGCTGCACGGCGTTGAGCGGCACCGCCAGCCGCTCCTCGGCGACGGTGATCATCAGCGCCTCGGAGACCAGCAGCGTGAGCGGCAGGCGCAGCGTGAAGCGCGTGCCCTCGCCCACGACGCTCCGCACCTCCACGTCGCCGTTGAGCCGCCGGACGTTCGTGCGGACGACGTCCATGCCGACACCGCGCCCCGCCGCCGTCGTGACCGCGCTCGCCGTGCTGAAGCCCGGCAGGAAGATGAGGTCGAGCGTCTGGTCGTCGTCGAGCTCGGCGTCGGCGGGCACGAAGCCCTGCGCGACCGCGCGCCGGCGCACCAGGTCCGGATCGATGCCGCGCCCGTCGTCCGCGACCTCCACCAGCACGGCCCCGCCCTCGTGCGCGGCCGACAGCGTCACCGTGCCCGCCGCTTCCTTGCCGCACGCGCGCCGCTCGTCGGGCGCCTCGATGCCGTGCGCGATCGTGTTCTGCACGAGATGCAGGAGCGGATCCACGATCTGCTCGATGATCGCGGTGTCGAGCTCGACGGCCTCGCCGCGCGTCTCGAAGCGCACGCTCTTGCCGGCCGCCCGCGCGGCCGCCTGCCCCTGGCGCACGAACCGGCCGAAGAGGCTGCCGATCGGCACCAGCCGCGCGCGCCCGATCTCGCTTCGCAGCGCGCCGGTGATCCGGTGGACGTGCGCCATGTCGTCGCGGAGCGAGCGCGTCACCGCCGTCAGCTCGGACTGCAGCTCCGCGATGTCGGCCGCGATCTCGGCCACCGTCCGCGCGAAGATCCCGGAGTCGTCGTAGCGGTCGAACTCCAGCTCGGCGAACAGCTCGGAGACCGAGCGGCCGGCCGTCGCGGCGGCCGCGGGCTTCGCGGGCGGCACGGGACGCCGCTGGTCGAACTGACGCCGCTCGAAGTCGGCGATGCACTGGGCGAGGCGGCCGCGGCTCGCGAGGAGCGCGGCCGAGACGCGGTCGATCTCGTCGAGGCGCTGGTCCACGCGCTCGCGGTCGATCACCATCTCGCCGATGAGGTCCATCAGCGAGTCGAGGCGCTCGAGGTTGACGCGGATCGTCTGGCGCGGCGGGCGGCGCGGCGCGGCGCGGGCGGGCGCCGGGCGCGGCGTGCTCAGCAGCGCCGCCAGCGACGACGAGAGCGCCGGCACGGGCTCGGGGAAGGGCGCGGCCGGCGGCGCGGGGGCGGGCACGGGCACGCCGTCCAACAGCGCGTCGAGCCGCGCGCGCACCGCGGCCACGACGTCGGTGACGTTCGCGCGCGGGTCGGGCGGCAGACCGAGCATCAGGCGTAGCGCGCCCTCGGCGGCGAACAGGGTCTCGACGGCCCGGGGGGTGAGCGGCCGGCGGCCCTCTCGCGCGACCACCAGCACGTCCTCCATGCGATGCGCGACCTCGCCGACTCGCACGCAGCCGACGACGTAGGCGGCGCCCTTCAGGGTGTGGACGGCGCGGAACAGCCGCGCGACGTCCGCCTCGTCGACGCCGCGCTCGAGCGCCCCGAGCGCCGAGGTCACCCCGTCGAGGTGCTCGGTCGCCTCCGGCAGGAAGTACGCGATCACGTCCGCGTTCCCCGCGAAGAACGCCTCCAGCTCCTTGCGGAGGGGGTCGAGGCTCGCGTCGGCTCTCGGCGCCGGTGTCGCAACGCCGACCGCGGCCGGCGGCGCGTTGACCGCCGCGTCGAGCGCATGCTTGAGATGACCCACGAGCGCGCCGAGCCTGCGCGTGTCGGGCGGGCGCCCGGCGAGCGCCTCTTCCAGCTCCGCCGCCAGCTCCGCGATGTTCGGGAATCCGTGCAGCGAGGCGGCGCCCTTCAGGCGGTGCGTGACGACGAACAGCTCGTCCACGCCCTCGGGGCGAGCCAGCGTCGCCGCCGCGCAGTCCAGCGCGGCCACGGTGTCCCACGCCTCCATCAGGAAGATGGAGCGGAGGAACTCCTGCTCGGCCGGCTCGGCCATCGCCGTCTCAGGTCGTCGCCAACTTGAATCGCGAGAGGCTTCGCGTGAGCTCGTCCGCCAGTTTCACCAGGTCGTCGACCGTGCGCCGCGTCTGGAGCACGGCCTGCTCCGTGTGCACCGCCACGTCGGCGATGGAGCGCATCGCGCGCACCACGCCGTCGGCGCCGCGCACTTGCTGCTGCGAGGACGCCGAGATCTCCTGCGCCAGCTCCGCGGACGTCCTCGAGATGCCGGCGATCGCCTTCAGGCTCTCCTCGGCGCGGATGGTGACCTTGTAGCCCGACTCGACCTCGCGCGTGCCCTCTTCCATGGCCACCACCGCCTCCTGGGTCTCCCCCTGGACGGCGCGGATGCGGGCGGCGATGTCCTTGGTGGCGTTGGCCGCACGCTCGGCGAGCTTGCGGATCTCGTCGGCGACGACGGCGAAGCGGACGCCCGACTCGCCGGCGCCCGCCGCCTCGATGGCCGCGTTGAGCGCGAGCAGGTTCGTGTGGGACGCGATTTCCTCGATCGTGTTGACGATCTCCGAGATCTCCAGCGAGCGGTCGCCGAGGCTCTTGATGCGCTTGGAGATGACCTGCACCTCGCCGCGGATCCGCTGCATGCCCGCGAGGCTGTCGCGGACGGCGATCTCCCCGCGGGTGGCGGCCTCGAGCGTCTGGCCGGCGGCGGTGGCGGCCGAGGCCGCGTTCGAGGCGACGAGCTGCACGGAGCGCGACATCGTCTCCACCTCGCGGCTGACGGTGGTGGCCTCGCGCGCCTGCTTCTCCGCGCCGCTCGCCATCTGGTCGGTGGCGCCGAGCATGTCGTTGGCGCTGCCGGCCACCCGGATCGCGGCATGCCGCACGTCGGCGAGGAGGGTGCCGATCTCCTCGACCATGAGGTTGACGGCGTCCACGACGTTGCCGAGGACGTCCGGGGTGATCTCGCCGCGCTTGCGCAGGTCGCCCTGCGAGATCTGGGTCACGGTCTCGAGGAAGACGGCGATGTTCTTCTGGAGATCCTCGCGGCGCCGCTTCTCCTCGTCACGCTCGGTCTCGGTGAGGACCTGCGAGCGCAGGCGCGTGACGGTGTCGTTGAAGGTGCGCGCGAGCTGACCGATCTCGTCGTGGGAGCGGACGCGGACGGAGTGCGAGAGGTCGCCGCGGCCGACCTGCTCGGCCACGCGCACGATCTCACCCAGCGGGCGTGTGATCCGGCGCGCGAAGACAGCGCCGGCGACCACGGCCAGCAGCGCGACGCCGCCGAAGACGGCGAAGAGGAACCAGCCGGACTTGGCGGCGGCGCCCTCGATGATCGACTTGTCCATGCCCACGCGAACGGTGCCGAGCTGGCCGCCGAGCATCGGCACGCCGACGTCGATGATCGACCGCATGGCCCCGGTGACCGGGTCCGCGTAGTGGATCTCACGCACCTGCTTGGGCGTCTCGCCGGGCACGAGGTTCTTGTCGATGAGGTCGGACGGCACCACCGGGTGGAACGTGTGGGCGATCAGCGTCTTCTGCGGGTCGTAGACCATGACGTACGCGACGCCGCTGATCGCATCCTTACCGGAGACGACCTCGTCGACGCGCGCCTGCACGGTGGACGCGTCGCGGTTGAGGATGAGGTCGACGCCGGACGACGCCAGACTGTTGGCGATGGCGGTGCCCTTCGACGTGAACTCGTCGGTCATCCGCTCGCGCATCGTGCGCACGGACACGGACCAGGTGATGGCGGCGAGCGGAATCAGCACGGCCGCCAGGAACACGATGATCTTCGGCAACAGGCCGAACCGCATGCGCGCGCTGATCATGATCGCTCCCCCTAGATCTGGACCGCTGCCGCCCAGTCGGCGATCGGGACCCATCGGTCCCCTTCGACGCGTGTGAAGTAGACGGAGTCGAGGCCCTGGTGCCGCTCGGGTCCGAACGTCAGCGCCGCGCCGATTCCGAGATCGAAATTGCGCAGGGACTCCAGCGCCTGCCGGAACGACGCGCGCGTGGGCTGCGGGCCCGCACGGCGCAGCGCCTCCACCACGACCTTGGCGTTCACGAACCCCTCGAGGCTGATGAAGCTCATCCGCTGGACGGCGTACTTCGGGTCGCGCAGCGCCTCCGGGACGGCAGGATTGTGACGCTCCATCAGCACGCGGTACTCGGCGACGCCGGGCAGCGTCGTGTCGTCGTAGGTCGGTACCACCTGCGAGTTCACGAGCGCCCGCGTGTAGTCGCGCCCGTTCGTCTTGCCGTGCTTGACGAGGAGCGCCAGCATGGCGTCGGAGCCGACGAACGAGACGTTGGAGATCGGCGCCAGGAAGCCCGCGTCGCGCGCGGAGCGCACGAAGGCGCCGCAGCCCTGGTAGGCGCCCGTGCAGAGCACGACGTCCACCCCCGCCTTCTGCAGCGCGCTCACCGCCGGCGTCATGTCGTCGGTGAACTGCGCGCCGCGCGGATACGTCGCCTCGGCCGTGATACGGGCCCCGTGCTGCGCCAGCCCGCGCGCCACGCCGTCGGTGCCGCTGCGCCCATAGGCGTCGATCTGGTAATAGACGCCGAAGCTGCGTGCGCCGAGCGACCAGAACCGCTCGACGAGCGCCATCATCTCCTGGCGGTACGAGGCCCGGATGTTGAAGACCTGGTCCGCGTAGGGCGCCTCGCGCTGCGGCTGGGCACCCGTGAAGTTGCCGACGAGGACGACGCTCTGATCGGCGTAGCGCTTGATCACCGGGAGCGCACGGGTGAGGGTCGGCGTGCCGACGTAGTTCGACAGCGTGAAGACCGACTCCTTCTCGAGAAGGTGGATGGTGTTCTTGATGCATGGGTTCGGCTCGTAGTTGTCGTCGAGCGATACCACCGTGATGGCGCGCCCATGGACGCCGCCCCGCGTGTTGATCTCGTCGTAGTACGCCTGCGCCCCGCGGTAGAACTCGGTGCCGAGGCCGGCCGCGGTGCCGCGGAAGGCGGCGCTCATCCCGATGCGCACCTCGGTCGCGGTGACGCCGGGCGCCGACGCGCTGAGACCCACCGGACGCGTGGCGGCGGGCGGCGCCGCGGGCGGGTCGACCGGGATCGGGTTCCCGCGTCCGGTCTGACGCGACTGCGCCGACGCGGCGCGCGCCGTCGCCAGCGCGGCGCTCGTTCCGGCGAGGAAGCCGAGGAAGCGTCGTCGATTCATGGCTGAGCCTCCGGGGCGGCCGGCGCCCACGGCGCGCGGAGCGCCTCGAGCAGCCGGGCGGCGTCGAGCAGGATGACCG
>QHRU01000092.1 GCA_003220225.1 Candidatus Rokuibacteriota bacterium | reverse complement strand
GATGCGGCCCGCCGCGCCATCCGCGACGGGCAACCACGGGCTCTCCCGGTTCTCGCGCGAGGTGTGTCCGAGCATGCACGGGGTCTGTGACCGCGCGGGACTCCGTGGCGTCTTGCGGTGGCGACGCCCCGGATGTGGCCTTCCGCCTACTCCTACGGCGTCGGCGTCCCGAAGAGAGGCTCTTTCGCGGCTGAAGACCCGGCCTGCCCGTACCCCTGTCAACGCTTCGCGGACGGCCGCGCATGACTCGGGGCCGGTGTGGGTCGCTCGCCCTTCACCGTACGACTCTCTCATTCGCAACACCTCGCCGGTTTAACCCGGCGCACAGGAGCCACGCCATGAAGGAGCCGATCATCGTTCGCCTCGAAGACACGGAGCCCGTCAGCTTCGGTCCGCTCTCGCAGTACCAGCTGATCATCGGCGACGACGAGGGCACGACCCCCGTGCGCACAGGCATCCAGACGGCGCAGCCCGGCTACGTCGCGCCCGTCCACCAGCATCCGTACGTCGAGATCCTGCACATCCTGGACGGCGCCGCCGAGGCGTGGATCGACGGGCGCGAGCGCGAGGCGGTCACGCTGCGGAAAGGCGACACGATGGCGATCCCGCCCGACACGCCGCATTCGTTTCGCGTGGTGGGCGATCAGACGCTGCGGCTGCTGGGCACGCACGCCTCGCCGCGGCGCATCGTGGCCTACAAGGACGGCGCGGCGAGTGACGCGCGAGGCTACCGCGTCATCGCTTGAGGGCGGGGACGACCTCGTGCGTGAGGATGCGTAGCGTCCTGAGCATGCGGTCCATCGGCAGCAGGCCGCCGGGATTCAGCTCGGCGATGAACCCGTCGAGGCCCAGCTCGGAGGCCAGCCCGCCCAGCCGCTCCCTGAGGCTCGCCGCCGTGCCGAACGCCACGCGCTTTTCGAGGATCTCGTCGTAGTCCATGGCCTTGAGCTTCGCGAGCCGCGCCTCGTGCCGGTCGAGCGGGCCGGTGTCGTTGCGGCCGAGCCGCGTGCGCGTGAGCTCCTGGTGGCGCTCGAAGAAGTAGGTGATGTTCTCGCGCGGCTCCTCGAGCGCCTCCTTTTCGGTGGGCGCCGCGTAGACCGGGATGCGCAGGCACACGTCGCCGTCGCCAGGATGGCCCGCCTCACGCCACGCGGCGCGGTACGCCTCGAGGTTCACGCGAAGCTCGGGCAGATCCACGTCACGGAGGCCGACGAAGAGCCTCAGCCCCGCGCGCCCGACCCACGGGAACGTCTCCCTGGAGTTGGCGGCCATGCGCAGCGGCGGGTGCGGCTTCTGGACCGGCGTCGGCGAGACCACGGTGTCGCGCACCGTGAAGAACTTGCCCTCGTAGTCGAAGCGCTCGCCCTTCCATGCCTCGCGCATGATGGCCAGCGACTCCTCGAAGCGCGCCTGGCTCTCACCGTACGCGACGCCGAGTCTGTCGTAGGTGCGCGCGCCGCCGCTACGGCCGATACCCAGGTCGAAGCGCCCCTGGCTCAGGTGATCGACCGTCGCGACCTCTTCGGCGATCCGCAGCGGATGCGCGAGCGGCAGCACGATGACGGCCATGCCGATGCGCACGCGCGTGGTGCGCGCGGCCATGAAGGCCGCGAGGTTCATCGGTGCGGACTGCACCGAGCGCCACGGGTTGAAGTGGATCTCGCCCAGCCAGACCCCGTCGAGGCCCCAGGCTTCGGCCGCCTCGGCCAGCTCGAGCGCCTCCGCGAACGCGGTCGCCTCGCTGGTTCCCCGCCGCCGCTCCTCGACAAAGATCCCGACGTGCATGCGTCCCTCCGGTCCCCGGAACAATACCTCCGTTCGGCTACGCGCGCACCTTCGCCTCGCGGATGGCCCGCCAGACCCGCTCGGCCGTCACCGGCATGTCGAGGTGCCGCACGCCCAGGGGCGCCAGCGCGTCGTTGACGGCGTTCATGAGCGCGGGCAGCGCGCCGACCGTCCCCGCCTCGCCGACCCCCTTGGCTCCGAGCGGGTTCACCTTCGTCGGCACCTCGTAGGAGTCCACCTCGAACGACGGCAGGTCGTCGGCGCGTGGCATCGCGTAGTCCATGAACGAGCCGGCGAGCAGCTGGCCGGTCTCGTCGTAGACGAGCGTCTCGAAGAGCCCCTGCCCCAGACCCTGGACCACGCCCCCGTGGATCTGCCCCTTCACCAGCATCGGGTTCACGATGCGGCCGACGTCGTCCACGACCGTGTGGCGCACGATGCGCACCGCGCCCGTGGCCTCGTCGATCTCGACCTCGCAGACGTGACAGCCGTTGGGGAAGGTGACGGCCGGCGGCGTGAACGCCGCCGTCTCGCTGAAGCCCGGCTCCAGGCCCGGCGGCAGCTGGCGCGGCACGTACGCGGCGCGCGCCACGTCGGCGAACGTCACGCCCTTGTCGGTGCCGGCCACGCTGAAGCGTCCATCGCGGAGCGCGACGTCTTCGGGCGCGGCCTCGAGGAGCTGCGCGGCGATGCGGCGGCCGCGCTCCACGATCTTGTCCGTCGCGCGGAGCACGGCGGAGCCGCCGACCGTGAGCGCCCCGGAGCCGCCGTTGCCGCGCCCGGACCCCAGAGCGTCCGTGTCGCCGGACAGCACCTGCACGCGTGCGGGCGGCACGCCGAGCCGATCGGCGATGATCTGCGTGAAGGCCGTGTCGTTGCCCTGCCCCATCGTCGTCGAGCCCGCGAAGAGCGTCACCGAACCGTCGGGGTTCACGCGGATCTGCGCGGTGTCGGGATTCACCGCCGTATAGGGACCGCCCGCCACCTCGATCGCGTTGGCCACACCGAGCCCACGCAGCTTGCCCCGCTCGCGCGCCTGGGCGCGGCGCTTGGCGAATCCCGCGTGGTCGGCCAGCGACAGCGCCATCTCCATGCCGCGCGCGAAATCGCCGCAGTCGTACGTGAAGACGAGCCCCGTCTTGAACGGCATCGCCGAGGGCGGGATGAGGTTACGCCGCCGCAGCTCGATGGGATCGATCCCGAGCTCGCGCGCGGCCACGTCGATGACGCGCTCGATCGCGTACGTCGCCTCGGGCCGGCCCGCGCCGCGGTACGGTCCCGTCGGCGTCGTGTGCGTGTAGACGCCGGTGGTCTCGTGATGGATCGCGGGCGTCGTGTACATGCCCGCCACGCCGCCGACGTTGTTGGTTCCCGGCCCCGCGCTCCGCGGCGTCAGATAGGCGCCGACGTTCAGCGTGACGGCGATCCGCAGCGCCAGGAACGTCCCGTCGCGATCGAGCGCGAGCTCGACGGTGGAGACGTTGTCGCGACCGGCCTCGTCGGTGACCATCCCTTCGCGGCGGCTTGACGTCCACTTCACCGGCCGCCCCAGCCGCTTCGCGGCCCACAGCACGAGGACCATCTCGGGATAGAGCCCGCTGCGCATCCCGAAGGAGCCACCGACGTCGGCGCTGACCACCCGGACGCGGTTCTGCTCCACGCCGAGCGTGGCGGCCAGTAGCGTGCGCGTGCCGTGAGGCCCCTGGATACCGGTGTGCAGCGTGTACCGCTCTGTGCGCCGGTCGTACTCGCCGACGGCCGCGCGCGGCTCCATCGGCGCCACGGCCACGCGGCTGACGACGAAGGGGAGCCGCGTGACGTGCGGCGCGCTCTCGAAGGCGTGCGTCACCGCGTCTTTGGGGCCGGCCGACCACACGAACGCGACGTTGTCCGGCGCCTCGTCCCAGACGACCGGCACGCCAGGCTTGCGCGCGTCGGCGGTCGCGGCGAGCGCGGGCAGCGGCTCGTATTCCACGGCCACTCGCTCTGCAGCATCGGCGGCGTGCTGATGGGCGTCGGCGACGACGAGCGCGACGGGATCGCCGACGTGGCGCACCCGCTCGCGCGCGAGCAGCGGGCGCGGGGTCGCGAAGGCCGGGGTGCCGTCGCGGCGCTTGCGCGTGCGATCGGTCGGCAGGTTGCCGAGCCCGTCGGCGGCGACGTCGGCGCCCGTGAGCACGGCGAGGACGCCGGGCGACTTGAGGGCCCCGCGGGTGTCGATTCGCACGATCCGGGCATGAGCGTGCGGCGAGCGCACGAGGACGGCGTAGGCCTGGCGCGGCACGTCCATGTCGTCCGAGTAGCGGCCGAGCCCGTGGAGCAGCCGCGCGTCCTCGACGCGGCGCACCGACTGGCCGACAGCGAACTTCTCGACGGTGATCGGGTCGCCCACTTACTTGAGCTTCAGGTCTTCGGACGGCGCGACGTAGGGATAGCCCGGGATCAGGCCGGCGCCGGGCTCGGCGACGCGCGAGCCGACGCCCCAGATGAAGGCCTGCTGATAGAGCGGCGCCACGAGCACGTGGTCCGCCACCGCCTTCTGGATCTGGTGCAGCAGCTTCTCGCGCTGCTTGCGGTCCAGCTCCTTGGCCTGCCGGTGGAACAGGTCCTCGAGCTGAGGCTCCGTGCCGTACGCGTAGATGCCGTCCTTGGTCAGGAAGGGCTCGAGGCGGGCGGCGGCGTTGCCGGCGGCACCGGTCGCGCCGATCAGCAGCCCGTGCAGCTTCTTCTCGCGCCACGTGGTGAGGAAGGCCGCGCGCTCCATGGTGCGCACTCGGCTCTTGATCCCGATCGCCTGCAGATAGCCGCCGATCGCCTCGGCGACGGAGGTGTACGGCGGCAGCGGGGTGAGGTCGCCGGCGTCGAACCCGTTGGCATAGCCCGCCTCGACCAGGAGCTGCTTGGCGCGCTTGGGATCGTAGGGGTGGGGCTCGATGGGCAGCGCGAACTCGAACGACGAGGGCACGAAGGAGCCCGTCAGCTTCGCGAAGCCGAGCATCTCGGCCTGGTTGATCGCCGCGCGGTCGATGGCGAGGCTCGCGGCCAGCCGCACTCGCCGGTCGTGCCACGGCGACTTCGGGTCCCACTGGTCGAGGAAGTCCAGCCAGTAGACGCCGTACACGAGCGGCGCGACGATCCTCACGCCCTGCGTCCGGCGCAGCTCCTCCGCCAGGGCCCCGCCGAAGAGATACGCGATGTCCACCTCCCCGGTCTTCACCGCCGCCGCCCGGGTGGACTCGTCCGCGATGCTGCGCATGATCAGACGCTTCACGCTCGGCGGCTTCCGCCAGTAGTCGCCGAACGCCTCCAGCACCAGCTCGACGCCCGGCGTGAACGAGACGAACTTGAACGGGCCGGCCCCGATCGGGGCCCTCCTGAACCCGTCCTCGCCGACCTTCTCGACGTACTTCCTGGGCACGATCCAGCCCGCGCCGGTGGCCGAGGTGCCGTAGAAGGCCATGAAGTCCGGCCACGGCTCGCGGAGCACGATGCGCACGCGGTTGGGCGCGACGACCTGGAACTCCTTCACGTGCTCCTTCAGCGTCTTGGCCCCGCTGCCCCTGTAGCGCTCGAAGGAGAACTTCACGTCGTCCGCCGTCACCGGCTCGCCGTTGTGGAACTTGATGCCCTTGCGCAGGACGAACTCGTAGGTGACGTTGTCCTTGGCGAGCGACCACGACTCCGCCAGGCTCGGGGTGTTGATGCCGCCCGGCATCGGCTTGACCAGCGCATCATGCAGCGGGTAGAGCACCATGAACGGGGTGATCAGGCCTTCGGTGTCGCCGGGATCGAGCCAGCGATTGACCAGCGTGACGTGCACGCCGACGACGAGCGCGCCCTCCTGCGGCGCGGCCCACGCGGGCGCCACCGCGGCGAGGAGAGCGAGGACGACGAGCCCGAGCAGCCGCGTGCGCCGCCCGGGCGGCTCAGGCGCAGGCGAGCGCATAGATGTCCTCCACGCCCTCGGGCAGGCGATGCTCGCGCCACGAGCGGCCGCCGTCCTCGGTGCCGAAGACCTGGCCGGTGCGGCTCACACAGTAGACGCGCTCGGCGTCGGTCGGGTGCAGCGCGACGGCCATCATGGTCGTCTCCGCCTTGACGCCGTGGTCGAAGCGCTTCCACGTCTCGCCCACGTCGTCGCTGCGGTAGAGCGAGCCGTCCTGGCTGCGCGCGGCGGGACTGAGGCACGCGTACATCACGCGCGGATCTTGAGGGCTCACGCGGATGTCGCGGCCGTAGGTGAGCGGCGAGAAGCGCCCCACCTGCATGTCCTTCCAGTGTGCGCCGCCGTCGGTGGACTGGAACAGCCCCATCCGGATGGCGGCATACGG
>QHRU01000140.1 GCA_003220225.1 Candidatus Rokuibacteriota bacterium | reverse complement strand
CACCGGCGCATCGGCGAGACGAGCGTCATACTTTCGACACGAGCCAGTTGCCGATGGCGAGATGGCGCAGGCCCGAGCGGTCGAGGACGTCGAGCGCATCCTCGGGCCGGCTCACGATGGGGAAGCCGTGCAGGTTGAACGACGTGTTGAGCACGGCCCCGACGCCCGTCAGCCGCTGGAACTCCTCGATGAGGGCGTGATAGTCGGGATTCCACTCGGCCGAGACTTCCTGAGGCCGCGCCGTCCGATCGAAGGGATGGAGGCCGGCGCGAAACTCGGTCCAGCGCTCGGTCGTGTCGAACGACAGGATCATGTAGGGCGCCCGAACGCCCTTGGGGTTGACGAGGTACTCGGCCGATCGCTCCGCGAGCACGGACGGGCAGAACGGCATCCAGAAGTCCCGGGCCTTGATCGCCTCGTTGATCTCGCGGACGACTTCGGTGTTGCGCGGGTCCGCCAGGATGGAGCGATTGCCGAGGGACCGCGCGCCGAACTCCTCTCGCCCCTTGAAGCGGGCGACGACGTGTCCCTCGGCGAGCAGCCGGGCCACGCGCGGCTCGATCGGGTCCTCCCGCTCGTAGCGGACCGGCGCCCGGAACTCGAAACCCCGCAGCGCCTGCGCGATCTCGTCGTCGCTGAACTCGGGACCCCAGTAGAGGTCTCGCAGCGGCGTCATCTTCGCCGTCCCCGCCTTCTGCGCGTACACCGCATAGGCGGCGCCCATGGCGTTCGTCTCGTCGCCGCACGACGGATAGACGAACAGCTCCCGGACCTCCGGCAGCTCCATGATCAGCTTGTTGGCCTTGACGTTCATGAAGACGCCCCCACCGAGAGCGAGGCGGTGCAGTCCGGTCTCACGGATGCAGTTCCTCACCCACTCGAGCAGCACGGCTTCCGTGAACTTCTGCACGCCGCCGGCGATCGCGTCGAATCGCTTGCGATCCAGGAGCTGGCGGAAGAACCGATACGAGCAGTACGTTTCCGGGCACCCGCCGGCGCGCTCCCATCCCAACGGGTTGCGCGCGTCGAATCGGATGAGCCGCTTCAGCTCCCCGTAGACCTGCTCGACGCCCTTGGGGTCGGCATAGGGAGCGAGCCCCATGAGCTTGTACTCGTGCTCGAGCGGCACCATGCCCATGAGGTAGGTGACCATCGCGTAGATGTTCCCGATGGAGTCGGCCATGTCCACGGCGTGCAGCCGCTCGAGCCGTCCGTCCCGACCGACGCTGACCGTCGCGCAGAGCCTGTCGCCGGCGCCGTCGCACGTGAGCACGAGGATGTCGTCGTCGAAGTTGGCCTGACCATAGTAGGCAGCGGCGGCGTGGGCGGTGTGATGATCCACGCAGACGACGCGCTCGGCCGGGATCCCCATGCGCACCAGCTCCCGGATCCGCCCCGCGTGGCGCCGTCCCTGCTGGCGCGCGTAGAGCGGGGTCGCCAGCGCCACGCGCCTGATCGCGCGCCGAAGACCGCGACGGACCGACACGTCGACGTCGTTGATCCTCCGGTACTCTTCCATCAGCTGCTCTCGGGTCATCGAAAACGCGGCCCAGTGCCCGTTGAGGGCGACGACGTCGATGTCTTCCGGACGGGTGTCGGTCATCCGCAGCACGGCCGCGATCGCTTCGGTCGGCATGCCCGCCCAGTTCTTGATCCGCCGCAGGCGCTCTTCCTGGATGGCGGCTCTGACCTGTCCGTCCTGATAGAGGCAGGCGGCGGCCGTGTGGCCGTCGTTGATCCCGAGAATCAGCATGCGAGGTCTCCCTTGAGCGACAGCCGCTCGTAGATCGCGAGAACACGAGGCCACGAGCCGGCATCTGCCGGCCCGGGTCGCGGCCGGGAACGTCCGGCGCCGAGTGTCTGGGCGAGCTTGTCGGTGAGATCGTCGACGTGCCCGCGCCGGAACACGATCACGCCCTCCGGCCGGAAGTCGGTGTCGCTGGCGACCACGGGCACCTCGAGGGCGAGGGCCTCGCGCACCGACGACGCGTCACCATCGAAATAGGTCGGGCGGACGAACACGCTCAGTCTCCGCATCACGGCCAGCGTCGTGTCGTGCGGAAGCTGGCCGGCGACGAGCAGGCTCCCATCGAGGTCGGCGCGCGCGAATCCCGCCGGCCCCATGAGGAGCAGCCCGAGTCGTGGATACGCGCTTCGCAGGCGGGCGGCCGCCTCGGCGACGAGCGGAAGGCCGTACTCGGGCCCGATCGACGCGACGGCGCCGATCACGGGGGAATGCGCGCTCAGGAACTCCTCCACCGTCGGCGGCACCGTGGTGGTCTCGGTCGGGCCCAGGCCGTAGAAGCCCGAGAGCACCACGATCTTGCCGGCCGGAACGCCCAGCGCGGCGATGGCGGCGCGCGAGCGTGCGTTGCGGCAGACGATGACGCCCGTCAGCGCGAGCGTGAGTCGCACCACCCCGCGCATGATCGGGCCCGCGTCGCGGATCCAGTCCGGCGCGAGGCCAGAGCCCAGGCTCAGGACCGTCTTGCGCCCGTTGAGCAGCCCGGCCGTCGCACAGGCCAGCGCACCCAGCCAGCTGCTGACGTTGTGGCCGTTCGTGTGGAGATGAAGGATCCACTGGCCGGCGGCGTGCCAGAGGAGCTTGGCCGCGAAGTCGAGGCCATGTCTCGCCCCGAGGCACTCCGGCCGGCGCTGGCGGCGGCCCTCGCCGATGTCGAGGACGCGGCACGCGTAGCCATGGCTGCCCGCGAGCAAGCCGTGGAGCACCGACACCTGCACGGACAGCCCTCCGTAGGGCGGCGGGTAGTTGCCGACGATGAGCACCTTGTTGGCGTTGGGGCGCACGGTGAGCCGACCTAGGGGCGCCCGCGGTCGACGAAGGCGCGGTGCCAGAGCTCCAGCATGAGCAGCATCCAGATCTCGTGCGCGAAGTTCGCCTGCCCGCTGCGATGGGCCGCCCACAGCGCTCGCACGCCCGCGGGGTCGAAGTAGCCGCGCTCGCGGGCCCGGCGGGAGCAGATCGTGTCCTCGACGTACCCGGCCAGCTCCCGGCGCAGCCAGCCGGCGATCGGCGAGACGAAGCCGTGCTTGGGCCGGTCGAACGCCGCGCGCGGGACCATGCCGTCCAGCACGGAGCGCAGGAGCACCTTCGAGCCGCCGCCGTTGAGCTTCCAGGCGGCCGGAAGCGTCGCGACGAACTCGACGAGCTTGTGGTCGAGCAGCGGCGCGCGGACCTCCAGCGAGTGCGCCATGCTCATCCGGTCGACCTTGACCAGGATGTCGTCGCAGAGGTACGTGGCGACGTCGACGTTGAGGATTCGATTGACGGCGTCGGCCGTCTCGGCGCGCCGGAACGCACGGCGAAACGGCGCGAGGGGATCGAGCTTCTCGGTCTCCGCCCGCAGCCACGCGCTGTAGAGCCGCGCCTTGAGCCGCGGCACCTCCGGCGTGAAATAGAACTTTCGCGCGCACCCGTCCTCGGCCGGCAGGCCGACGTCGAGGAGGACGTTGCGTCCCTTCGTGCCGACCGGCAGCCGCGCCGCCGCCCGGGCGACGGCGCGACCGGCGCGGGGGCCGAGGACCCGTCGGATCCGATGCTCGAGCGCCTCCACCCGGTGCCGGCCGTAGCCCGCGAACAGCTCGTCCCCGCCGTCGCCCGACAGCGCGACGGTGACGTGCTCGCGCGCCGCCATGGAGACGAAGTACGTGGGGACGGCCGACGAGTCGGCGAACGGCTCGTCGAGGTGCCAGACGAGCCGCTCGATCAGCTCCGGCGACGGCGCCGTCACGATCCGTGGGTGGTGCTCGCTGCCGACGTGACGCGCCACCATGGCCGCGTAGGGCAGCTCGCTGTCGCCGTCGTCGAAGCCGATCGAGGTCGTGACCACCGGGCGGTTCAGGAGCCTGGCCATGGTGGCGACGACCGCGCTCGAATCCACGCCGCCGCTCAAGAAGGCGCCGAGCGGCACGTCGCTCCGCAGCCGGATCTTGACGGCCTCGGTCAGGAGCTCGTGGAAGCGTTCGGGCGCGTCGGGCCGGGGCTCCGGCTCGGGCAACGGGAGGTCCCAGTACCGGTGGATGCTGGCGCCCTCGGGGGTGCAGACCAGGGTGTGACCGGCCGGCAGCTTTCGCACGTCCCGGAAGATCGAGGCGGGCGACGGAACGTAGAGCAGGCTGGCGTAACGGTCCAGCGCCTCGACGTCGACGTCCCGCTCCACGGCGGCGTCCTCGAGCAGGGCCTTGAGCTCGGAGGCGAACACGAGGGCCCGCCCCGGGCGCAGCGAATAATAGAGCGGCTTCTTGCCCAGTCGATCGCGGGCCAGGAGCAACGTCCGCGTCCGCTCGTCCCAGACGGCGAGCCCGAACATCCCGCGCAGGGGCTGCACACAGTCGCGGCCGAGGTCCTCGTACAGGTGCACGATGACTTCCGTGTCGGTGGCCGTCTTGAATCGGTGCCCGCGCGCGACCAGCTCGTCTCTCAGCTCGACGTAGTTGTAGATCTCGCCGTTGAACACGACCCAGACCGAGCCGTCCTCGTTGCAGAGGGGCTGGTGACCGGCGCCCAGGTCGATGATGGAGAGCCGGCGCATGGTCATTCCGAACGGTCCGTCGACGTAGAAACCCTCGTCGTCGGGCCCGCGGTGGAGCATGGCGCCGGCCATGCGCTTGAGGAGCCGCCGATCCACCGGCGCTCCGTCGAGACGGTATTTTCCGGCGATGCCGCACATGGTCAGGCCACGCCGCGAGGCTGCGGAGCCGGCGCGCGACTCCAGAGCCGCGTGCCCGCCGCGACCACGCCGAGGACGAAGTCTCGCAGTCCCGACGTGGCCACGATGAAGTGGGCGAGGGTCATGTTGTCGTGCACGCCGATGCGCCGAAGCGCGTAAGGGTTGGGGCGCTCGTCGTTGAGCGCCTCGATCGTCGTCACCGCTCCCCGGTAGCCGGCCCGCCGCGCGGCCTTCATGACGCCGGCGGAGAACTCGCCGTGCGGATAGGCGAGCCAGTCCACGCGCGTACCCGTCCACTGCTCGAGACGGCGCTTGGACTCCGTCAACTCGTGCGCCAGCGCGTCGCGACTCAGAAGGAGAAACGAGTCGTGCGAGACCCCGTGGCTGCCGATCGTGACGCCACCCTCGGCCATGGCGCGGATCTCGGCGGGCGTCAGCGGCTCGGCGAAGGTCCCGCCCTCGGCCGGCGGCACGTCGAGCGTCGTGGCGAGCGACCACAGGGCCTCCTCGCGACGCGGCCGTGGCAGGCGCCGTAGCTCGTCCGACAGCGCCGCCAGCGTGACCCGCTGCTCCTCGACCGTGCGAATGGGAAACAGACGCTCCGTCCCTTCGATCCGGAACCGCAGGGTCGGCCGTTGCGCGGCGCCGAGGATGAGGCGCAGGCGATCCCACCAGAAGCCGCGCCCACCCCGGATGAAACCCGTGGGCACGAACAGGGTGGCCGGCAGCCGCAGCCGCTTGAGGATCGGGAAGGCGACCCGGTAGATGTTTCGATACCCGTCGTCGATCGTGAGGACCGCGCACGGTCGGTCCGGTGTCGGAGCCTGGCCCGGCTCGAGGAGGCGGTCCAGCGCCACCACGCGGTATCGCCGTGACACGTATTGCATCTGGCGCGCGAACCGCCTCGCCCGCACGTGCATTCCGTCGAAGTTCAGCAACGGCTCGGCGCACCCGGCGTGGACGCCGTGGTAGACGAGGACGAGGACCTTCCGCCGATTCAGACGGGCGGCAAGCCAGGCGAGCCCGCTGAGGACGAGAAGCCAGTAGACGATCTGCCTGCCCATATGCGTGGTCATGGGGATGCGTTACTCGCTGAGGGCCGCCGCCACGACGATCCAGTCGGCGAGGGCGTTGCCGAAGACGCGACGACCCATCCGCCGGACGATGCGGCTGAGACCCAGCGCCTGGCGGGAGAGTTGCCCTCGCACGCATGGCGAGAACAGCTCGATCCGCTCGAGGTCACGCGTCTTGTCGGCCCACTGGTATTTGTACGGCTCGTCGCCGTGGAG
Source organism: Candidatus Rokuibacteriota bacterium (assembly GCA_003220225.1). Classification (GTDB taxonomy): domain Bacteria; phylum Methylomirabilota; class Methylomirabilia; order Rokubacteriales; family CSP1-6; genus AR12. The sequence goes on along the minus strand of QHRU01000140.1, from coordinate 30,123 downwards.
CAGGTCGTACTCGTCGGCGCCCTCCTCGATCGCGCTCTTGATCGCCAGCGCCATCGTGACCAACCCGACGCTCTGCTTGGCGAACGCGGGATCGAAGCCGGCCTGGTAGAAGGAGAACACCCCGCCGTACTGGTAGCCATGGAGCGCCGCCGCCGGTCGTCCATCCAGCCGGAGGATGAAGAGCCGCAGCCAGCCGCGCTCGAGGCCTGATCGGCTCACGTCGTCGTAGAACGCGCGAAGCGCGGCGGTGGCGAACGACTGCGACCCCCCGCGCTCGCTCCAGCGCCGGTTGTGGAGGTCGATGAGCAGCTCCAGCGCCTCGCGGCGCTGCTCCTCCGAGGTCGCCTGCTCGAAACGGACGTCGAACTGCTTCGTCAGGTTCTTGAGTCGCCGCTGAACGTTGTACCGGTGGGCGGAGCCGAGCGAGGCCAGGTACGACGGCCAGGAGTGGCCGGACAACTTGATGAAGGGGCAGACGTTGATCCTGGAGGCCGAGGCGGTCCAGCCTAGCCGCCGCGCGAGGTCGCCGGCGAGCTGCGCGGCGGCGCTGACGTTCGCGGGAACGTGGCTGAGCTCCAGGACGGCCCCTGCGGCGGCGAGCGCGTCCGCCACGGCCGCCAGCCCCTCGCGCTCGTGACCGCGCCGGACGATCACGTCGAGATAGTCGGAGCCGGCAAGGCCGGTCCCCAGGAACTCCCGCGACGGCCACGGCAGCAGACGGCTCAACGAGCGTGGACGCACGGCCAGCGGCGCGATCGCGATGAGCCGGCCGCCTCGGCGCACGGTGATCAGCGACAGACGACGGCCCTCGGACAGGTTGCGCCACCACGCGAAGAGCCATTCCCAGGTGAGAAACACGCAGTTGGACGCGCTGGCCTGCAGCAGCTCGTTCCATTCCTGGCGCAGTGTCTGGAAGGTCGCCGTGTCCTCGATCCGCTGCACCACGATCGTGTCGTCGGCCGGCGTCTCCACGAAGGCGGGCCTCATCCTGGGCCGGGCGTTCACGGGGCTCCCTCGCCGGGGATCCCGCGCAGGCCCGGGGGACTCCGCCGAAGCCCGCAGCGCTGCAGGACGCGATCCACCTGCCCGCGGGCCGCCGCCCGCTCCGTCGGCGTCGGCACGCCGAGCGCCAGTAGCGACAGCAGATAGACCGCCGCGAACACGGCCGCGCTCGTCGCGAGGACCACGAGTGGCCCGGCGCCACCGACGAGGCCGCGGGCGGCGGCGGCGCCCAGGCCGGCCACCACGGCGGCGCCGGCCAGCTTGCCGACGTCACCGAGCAGCGGGAGATCGTGCCACGAGACGTTCAGCGCGCGTCCCAGGACGACAGCCAGGACGACCCGGTCGAGCGCATTGACCACCACCACGACGACGACAGCGCCGACCAGCATCAGATGCGAGGCGGCGAGCCACGCACCGATCGCGAGGACGCCGAGAATGATCACACGGAGCCGCAGCAGCAACGGGATGTATTCGGGGTAGGCGCGGAGGACGGGATCGGACACGCTGGTGAGGAGGCCGAGCGGTATCAGCGCGAGGTTGATCGCGAAGATCGGCCAGCTGTCGGCGTACCTGACCGTGAACAGCACCGTGAGGAACTCGCGGCCGGCGACCAGGAGGAAGGCGCAGAGCGGGAAATGAATGGCGGCCATGACCCGCATGAGGCGCGCGCTGAGCTGCACGATGTCCGACGCCCTGCCCTCCAGCTGCAGGCGGCTGACCGCCGGAATCATGACGGAACCGACGGACTCGCTCAGGATCGACAGGAAGGGCAGCTGGAAGCATCCGACCGCGTAGATGGCATATGTGGCCGCGTCGAAATAGTGCGCGATGAAGTAGCTGGGCAGGTCACCCTGGACGACCGAGAGGATGGCCGCCGTGCCGAGCGGCATCGCGTACACGAGCTGCGCCCGCATCAGCGACCAGTCGGGCCCGCGGCCGAATCCCGGGAACCGGGTCGTGAGGTACCAGAGCAGGATCGCCGCCTGCAGGAGACCCTGCACGATCGCCGCATAGACGAGCGCCTCGATGGACGCGAAGACGAGTGCGGCCCCCACCAGCAGCAGCGTCTTCGTGAGGGTCAGGATCACGATGAGCAGCGACGCGGCCTGGACGTCGGCGTCCGCCAGCGCGAGCAGCTCGAGGAACGAGAAGGCGACCATCAGGAAGACGAGGATCGCGACGGGGCCGGCCAGCGCGGCCAGCGTCGGGTCGTGGAACAGCGCCTCGAGGATTGCGGGTTGCCACAGCAGCACCAGCGCCGCCAGGCCGCCGACCACGACATAGAAGAGCAGGATGTTGAACGCCACGCGGGATCGCCGGGTCGGATGTCGAGGCAGGAAGTAAAAGCCGCTCATCACGAAGCCGAGGGGCAGGATCGTCAGGGCGCTGCCGACGAGGAGGAAGAGCTGCTTGTACACCCCGAACCCGGTCTGGCTCAGGTGCCGGACGAGGACCAGGGGGAGCGCGAAGGCCACGGCGAAGACCACCGTCTTGGCGGCCATGAGCCAGAGCGCGTTGCGGGCGAGGGAGGTGTTCATCCGCGCGGGCCCCGCCACGCGCCGGCGACTCCGGCCGCGGGAGCGTCGAGAAAGAGACGGCACCACGTCTCCAGCACGATCAACGACCAGATCCACGTGCTGTAATCGCGCCGGCCCGTCGCATGGTGGCGCAGCATGCGCGTCAGGGCGTCCTTGCGGAAATAGCCGCGCGCGAGACTCTGCCGGTCGAGCAGGATCTCCTCCGCGAAGGGCCGGAGCGTCTTCCGGAACCAGAGATCTTTCGGAATGCCGAAGCCCTGCTTGGCCTTCGTCAGCGTGGCGGCGGGCAGCAGCCGTTCGCCGACCTTCCGGAGCAGATACTTGCTCAGCGTCCCGCGCAGCTTGAGGGAGACGGGCAGGGTCGCCACGTACTCCACCAGCGTGTAGTCGAGCAGGGGCGCCCGCACCTCCAATGAGTTGGCCATGCTCATCCGGTCGACCTTCGTGAGGATGTCGGCCGGCAGGTACTGGAGCGTGTCGAGGTATTGCGAGCGGCTGACGGGGTCGAGCCGTCCGGCCTCCCGCGTCAGCCGCCGCGAGCGTTCGAACGGATCGTATCCGTCGAGCTGGGCCATGAGTTCGTCCGTGACGAGCTGGTCGCGGATGTACGGGTAGACGCCCACGTTCGGCGCGATTCCGTCGTCCCCGAGTCGGCCGGCCGCATACACGGCGTTCCAGCCCGGCCAGGTGAACGGCACCGCGCGACTGAGTGACGGCAGCACGCCGCGGCGGATCCAGCCCGGGATCCGACGCAGCCGGCGCCACTGGTCCAGCTGCTGGTATTGCACGTAGCCCGCGAACACCTCGTCACCGCCGTCTCCGGAAAGCGCCACCGTGACGTGCTGCCGAGCCGCCTGGCACACGTAATACGTGGCGAGCGCGGAGGAGTCCGCGAACGGCTCGTCGAGATGCCAGACGAGATCGGGCAGGACGTCGAGCGCTGCCGGCTTGACGATCATCTCGTGGTGATCGGTGCCCAGGTGGCGTGCCACGCGGCGAGCATCCTCGAGCTCCGAGTAGTCCGTTTCCTCGAAGCCGATGGAAAACGTCTTCACGGGGCGCGACGAGAGCTCCGCCATGAGCGCCACGACGGTGCTGGAGTCGAGCCCGCCACTCAGAAAGGCGCCGAGCGGGACGTCGCTGATCATTCGCCGCCTGACCGCCTGGCGCAGCAGCTGGGTGGCCTGCTCGGTCGCCTCGGCCTCGCCGGGCGGGCGCGGGGACGGCTCGAAGCGCAGCCGCCAGTACGGCCGGCGGCTCACGTGCCCGGCGTGGACGACCACGGTCTCACCGGGCTCCACGCGATGCACGCCCTCGAGGATGGCCTGCTCGCCGACGATATAGCCGTAGGCGAGGTACTCGTGCAGCGCCCGGAGATTGACCGTGCGCTCGACGCCCCCGAACGCCAGCAGGGCTTTGATCTCCGAGGCGAACAGCACGCGCTGAGCGTCCCGGTAATAGAACAGGGGCTTCTTGCCGAGACGGTCGCGCACGAGGACCAGCCGGGACGCCCGGCGGTCCCAGAACGCGCACGCGAACATCCCGTTGAGCCGCGCGAAGGCCTCGAGCCCTTCGTGGACGTAGAGCGCAAGGAGCACTTCCGTATCCGACCGGGTGCGGAACACGTGGCCCCGCTGCTCGAGCTCGGTTTTCAGCTCCGGGTAGTTGTAGATCTCGCCGTTGTAGCTGACGCACACCTGGCCGTCCGGCGTCTCCATCGGCTGCTGGCCGCCCGCCAGGTCGATGATGCTCAGCCGCCGGTGCGCGAATGCCACGGGTCCGCACTCGTAGAATCCCTCCTCGTCCGGACCCCGATGGCTCAGGACTTCGGCCATCCGATGCAGGCCCTCGCGGGACGGTCGACGTCGCGGATCGAGCTCGAGAACGCCGCTGATTCCGCACATGGTCAGCTCCCACCATCCTGGAAGCACATCCACCACTCGCCATCGAGTCGCGAGACCAGCGCGTTGCCGCGCTGGACGGCGTCGACCAGCTCGCGCCGGCGCGAGTGGACGAGCACGGGGGATCCGCGGCCGTGGAACAGGCAGTGCCGGGCCCGGAGTTCGTCGAAGAACCTCGGCTCGAGCCTCCCGGACACCGCGGTCGCGCCGTCGCGCCACGCGCCGTAGAAGAGATGGTCGAGCACCGCACCGAGGTGATCGGGCCGACCGGCGACGTGGAGGACTTCACTGTTGCCGCCCGCCCGGAGGTAGTAGAGATACCAGCCGATGATCTCGGCGTCGGCGTTGCGGACGAGCACCTTGCGGAGCTCCCCCGACGACACCTTCTGGTCGGCCATCTCGAGCAGCCACTTCAACGATCCGCGGTCGTACTCGGGTCGGAGGGCGGCGCCCTGGAGGAACTGCTGCGAGTAGTCCACGATCGCGTCGACCGTCAGCTCCTCTCCCGACGCTGACGTCGTGGGCCGCAAAGGGCTCCGGCGCAGGCGCGTGGCGACCGCGTCGAGGACGGCACAGAACGGCGCGGCGGCGGCTGCCGCCAGCGGTGCGTGCGGGCTCACGAGAGAGAGGCCGTAGCGCAGCGGGCGGAGCGGACGTGTCCAGTGGATGCTGTGCAGTGGCGAGTCGGTGCCGCCGACGGCTTTCCAGAGCTTGACCGACTCGTGGCTGGCGCCGTCCGTCATTGAGAGATCCTGAGGGCCGGACAGGAACGCCTTCTGCAAGAGCAGTCCCGTGAGACCGCGATAGTGAGGCTCGACCATGTACTGCGAGCCGATCGCGACCTTGATGGACCGCCCGTTCCACGACATCCTTCGCGGGAGCACTCCGAGGAATCCGACGATACGGCCGTGTCCTTCTTCGGCGACCAAGGACGGCAGGGTGTCGTCGTACCAGGGGTTCTCGAGAAACACCTTGCCGAGATACCGTCGTCGGTTCTCCATGCTGAGGCGACGGCTCCCGCCCAGAATGCTCTCGTGCAACTCGGCAACGCGCGGAACGTCGCCGAGGACGAACGGGCGGATGCGGCTCACGCGGTGGGTCATTGTCGACTATCTCGATGGAACCCGGCGAAGCCAGATCTCTCGCCAATAGCTGACTTCGCAACGTGAGCACCCGCCCAGCTTCAGGTCGTCACATCCGCACACGGACCCTTCCAGACGCACGGTGTTGCGGAGCTGACGCATCTCTCCCGTCCCATCGACGATGATCTTGTCGATCCGTCCATCGACCCGATGCTGACCGCCGCACAACCGGCGCATGTCCGGCGTGAAGTACAGACCGCGGTTGTAGCCGGCCTCGTTCAACGTCTCGCGGATGCTCGCCATCGATTTCACTTCGACCCAGTCGCCAGCCTTCAAATTCAGGCCGGCCACGGGCGTGGACGCGCTGCGTCCCCGCGCGTACTCACCACGAAGCCGTCGGCGGATCTTCCAGTACAGCCATGTCGCAATCCCGTGCGCCATCCCGAGGATCGTGCGGTTGCCGGCACGGACTTCGCTGACGCAGGTGCGGAGCTGTTCCCGCCGCGGCACGTCGAGGGTTGCGTTCAGTAGTTCGCTCGCCTGACAGAAGTACGTCTGCGGCCCGGTCGAGGTCTTGAGGCAGGCTCGCAGCCGCTGGCGAGCCTCCGGCTCCACCCTGGGCTGGACGGCCGCCGGCTCGACTTTGCGGAGCCACGCTTCGCGCCAGAAGATCAGGCACGCCTTCTGACAGCCGTCGTGCGCGGCGCCGGAGCAACGGACGCCATCGAGGGTGACGACGTCATCGCCCCTGAACCTCCGCATCGCGTCGTACAGGTTCAGTCCCGTGTAGCAGGTCTTCAGAACGCGCCTGGACACCGAGAAGCGCTTCCCGCAGAGCTCGATCATCTCCGGCATGAAGGGCAGGTGGTCCAACGTGCCGTCGACGTCCAGCGTCTGGAGGATCTCGTCCGGCGCCCTCACTTCCACGAGGTCGCCGGGACGAAGTCGCGTAGTCAGCGGAGTCACAGCATTCCTGCCGAGTCGACGATCAAGTTCAGCATCAACGGAGATCCGCCCGTCAGTCCCACGACCCGGAGGATCTTGTTCCAGACGCGCAGGCCAAAGACCAGCGACAGCGGCACCGTGTGGCGGACGACGGCGACCTTTCTGATGCGCCTGGTAACGCGCCATATCGCCGAGGTCCCGGCCGGGAAGAAGGCCATGTCGCCGGGGGCGAGCCGGCGCTCTTCGCCCTCCTCAGTGGTGATGAAGGCCTCGCCGGAGAGGACGACGAGCGTCTCGTCCTCGTTGTAATGCCAGGTGAAGCGCCCGGGTGTGCAGTCCCAGGCGACGATGTAGGAGTTGCGGTCGTCCGTTCTCACGAACTGCTTCCTCGTCGCCTCCGGCGTGCCCTCCAGGATCCAACTGGTCGGGATCGGGGCTGGGTCGAGGTCGGCGGTGGCTGCGGTGGCCATCACGATCGATTTGGGCATCGAGCTCTCCGGGTGTCGTCGCATCCTCGTCGCACACCGACGAGTGGGTGCTCCTCGCTCGTCGCGAGGAGAGGCTCGGCGTGGGTCTACCCCTGGATGATCCGGCTCATCGCGCCCACCACGTCCTCGATGTCCGACGCGGTTGTGCGGAAGCTCGTGATGCACGCGCGCAGCACGGGCGCGCCGGCACCGAGTCGCACCTCCGACATCCACGCGATCTGCTGGCGGTACAGCGCAGCCAGGAACTTCGTGGTGTCGAGGCCGTCCCGCGTGAAGCACACGAGCGGCAGCGGCGTCGTGTTGACGATCTGCCAGCCCGCGCTCGCGAGCGACTCGCGCAGCAGGTCGCCCATGCGGGCCTGGTGCTCGATCATCTCGACGTAGCCCGATTCGCCGTGGTGCGCGAGGGCCAGGAAGAGCTTCAGCCCGATGAACCGCCGGGACCACTGCACGGAGGCCGTGTACGGATCGACGGCCGGCCCGGCGGTCTTCCCCGGCATGTAGGAGGTCTCCGCGTGGAACGCCTCGCCGACGGCGGCGGCATGCCGGCAGAAGAACATCCCGGCGCCCATGGGAACCGAGAACCACTTGTGCGCGTCGCAGGTGATCGAATCCGCGGCCTCGATGCCGGCGAGATGGCCGCGCAGGCGGGGCGAGAGGATCGCGGCGCCGCCCCACGCCGCGTCGACGTGGAGCCAGAGATTCTCCGACCGGCAGAAACGCGCCAGCTCCGGCAACGGGTCGATCGCGCCGGCGGCCGTGGTCCCGGCCGTGCCCACCACCATGAAAGGCGCGAATCCGCGTCGACGATCCTCCGCGACCTGCCGGGCGAGGTCGCGCAGGTCCATCGTCAGATTCCGTTCGGTCGCGATCGTGCGAATCGCCCGGCGCCCGAGCCCCGTCATGTGCGCGATCTTGTTGAACGAGTGGTGGGATTCGGTGGTGACGTAGATCGTCGGCGCCGGCAGATGCTTGAGGCCGTGCTCGCCGTAGCTCGGGAAGGCCCGCGTCAGAGCGACGATCACCGCGGAGAGATTCGCTTCCGCTCCGCCGCTCGTGAAGCTCGCGCTGGCGCCGGCGGGAAGGCCGAACTTGCTCGCCAGCCAGGCGAGGGTGTGCCGCTCGATCTCGTTCGCGGCCGGCGAGGTCCGCCAGGTCGCGAGCTGCGGGTTGTACATCGCCACCAGCGTGTCCGCCACGATCGACGCCGGCGTCACGCTCGGGTTGAAGAGGCCGAAGTAGCGCGGATGGGTGACGTGCACCTGCCACGTTCGCAGCATCGCCTCGACGTCGGCGCCGACCTCGTCCAGGTCGAGCGGCTTGCTGAAATCGTAGCGCGCGGCCAGGTGACCGCGGATCTCCTGCGGCGTCACCGACGGGACGATGGGGCCGACCGCGATCTCGGCCGCGAGCTTCTCCGCGACGCTCCGGATCTCGTCAAACGCCACGGCGGCTCACCCGGCTCGTCGCGCCTTCTGCGCGCACATGTACGTGAGCCAATTGCGATAGACGTGCGTCGCGGTCGAGCGCCACGTGTTGGTCACGGTCGCCGCCGCCAGGGCCGTCGGGAAGTCCGCGAGCACCTCCTCGCGCCGGTCCGCCAGCGCGCGCGCGCGCAGGGCCGTCAGGGCGGCCGCGGTTGCCTCGTCGAAATAGCCCTGCGGCATCGACGGATAGGTCTCCCGTTCCCCCGTGAGGAAGCGCTTGATGTCCCGCCGATATTCCAGCATCAGCGTGTGGGCCTCGTATTCCGGGTGGCCCTGGAAGAAGACGAACAGGCTCTTTCGCTCCTTCACGAACGCGTCGGCGCCCGCGGCGTCCGAGCGCGTGAGCACGCCGTAGCCGCACGCGCTCAGGGCGTCCTCCGGGATGTCGTTCCAGCGGGAATGCGGCATCCGGAGTCGGGCCGGCGCGTCGGCCGTCAGGTGGTGGTCGGCGACTCGCACGCACTCGAAGACGCCGAAGCGCTTGTCGTTGAGCGGACGCCGGTCGATGCCGTCGAGGTGCAGCAGCGCCGCATGCGTGGCCAGGCAGGAACAGACCGTCGAGTGCGTGTTGTCCTCGGCCCATTCCAGGACCCGGATCAGGCTGCCCCAGTACGGCTCGTCCCGAAGGTTCGGTAAACGGGGTTCCGTCCCGGTCACGATCAGGCCCTCGAGGTGGCTGTCCCACAGATCGTCGAGCCGGGAATAGAAGCGGCTCACGTAGTCTCGGCCCCACTCCGTTCGCGGAACGTCCGGCAAGGCGTAGGGCTTCAGGCGCACCACGATGCCGTCAGCCGCGGCGCCGAGCAGAGCGACGAACTGGCGTTCGGTCGACTGGAGGGCAGGGTCGGGCATGTTGTTGATGAGGCCGATCGTGATGCAGTTCGGATCCGGTTCATGGAACTCGACCGGTGAATTCTCGGGCAGGCCGTCCGCTCCCGCGAACAGGCCTGGCCTCGACTCTCGATCCAAACAGATAGGCATCAGAGTTCCTCCCCGGGATCAGCCACGGCTAATCGGCCGCCAGCATTCCGTGGTCGGATCCCGTCGCGTCGAGGGCCTGATCGAGGTCGCCGATGATGTCGTCGATGTGCTCGATGCCGACGCTGAGGCGGATCATCTCGGGCCGCACCCCGGCCTTGCGTTGCTCCTCGGCCGACATCTGTCGATGGGTGGTCGAGGCGGGGTGGCACGCGAGGGATTTGGCGTCGCCCATGTTGACGAGCCGCTTGACGAGCCCGAGCGCGTCGTAGAACTTCTTGCCGGCTTCGAAGCCTCCCTTGATCCCGAAGGTCATGAGGGAGCAGGCGTGGCCGCCGAGGTAGCGTTGGGCGAGCGCGTGGTAGGGACTCTCCGGGAAGCCCGCGTAATTGACCCACTCGACCCGGCGATCGCCGCGCAGGAATTCGGCGACGCGCCGGGCGTTCTCCACGTGGCGCTCGACCCGCAGGGCCACCGTCTCGATGCCCTGCAACAACAAGAACGCGCTCAGGGGCGACAGCACGGCGCCGGTCGTCCGCTGATAGACGCTGCGGCAGCGCGCGATGTAGGCGGCCGCCCCGAAATGGTTGACGTAGACGAGGCCGTGATACGAGGCGTCCGGCTCGTTGAACATCGGGAACCGGCGGGCGTGGTCCCGCCAGGGGAAGCGCCCGCCGTCGACGATGATGCCGCCGAGGGTGGTGCCGTGACCGCCCATGAACTTCGTCAAGGAATGCACCACGACGTCGGCGCCATAGTCGATCGGCTTCAAGAGGATCGGCGTGGCCACCGTGTTGTCGACGATGAGCGGCACGCCGTGTTGGTGGGCCACGCGAGCGAGCGCCTCGAGGTCGCAGATGTTGCCCGCCGGGTTCCCGACGCTCTCGCAGAAGACCGCCCGCGTGTCGTCGTCGATCAGGGCCTCGATGGCGGCGGGCTGATCGGACTCCGCGAAGCGGACGGTGATGCCCTGGCTGGGCAACAGGTGAGCGAACAGGGTGTAGGTGGTGCCGTAGAGCTGCGGGACGGAGACGATGTTGGTGCCGAGCCCGGTGACGTTGAGCACCGCGTAGTTGAGCGCCGCCTGCCCGCTGCTCACGCACAGCGCGTCCACGCCGCCCTCCAGCGCGGCCACGCGCCGCTCCAGCACCGCCGTCGTGGGGTTGCTGATGCGGCTGTACCGAAAACCGTCGACTTCGAGGTTGAAGAGGGCGGCGCCGTGGTCGGCGCTGTCGAACGCATAGGCGACCGTCTGATAGATCGGGACGGCCACCGACTTCGTCGTCGGATCGACGTCGTACCCCGCATGAATGGCGATCGTCTCGCTTCTCATCTGCTCACCTCCGCGGGGACGGCCATGCCGATTACCAACGGATCCGGCCGCGCTGGATGCGGTCGTATGTGGTCTGGTCGAGCCGGACGAACGCATGGCGGTCCGGGTCGTCGAAGTAGATGGCGTCGTCGGTGCCGGCCGGGTCGTAGCCCTGGCGGACGGACTCGCTCTTGGTGTGCTTGAAGGTGGCCGTCACGTCCATCGCGCTCCGGATGCGCAGGAAGAGCGGGCGCGCGTAGTCGGGCAGACAGCGCACGAGGTGGGCACGGAAGGCAGCCAGGTCCAGCCCGGCGTCGGCGTCGGCGACGAGCGCGGCCATACCGGCCCGGCCGTCGGTCCCGGGAAGGGCCACGCCATAGACGTGGGCTTCCCTGACGGCGGGGAAGGCGCAGATCGCCTCCGCGACCTCCGAGGTCGCGACGTTCTCGCCCTTCCAGCGGAACGTGTCGCCGATACGGTCGACGAAATAGAAGTAGCCGTCCGCGTCCCGTCGCATGAGGTCCCCGGTGCGAAACCACGCGTCCCCCGGCTCGAAGACGCCGCGCAGGATCTTGCGCTCGGAGTCTTCCTCGCTCGTGTACCCCTCGAATCGCCGGCCCGCGTTCGACGGCTCCTCGAGCACCTGGCCGATCGCCTCGCCGACTTCGTCCGGCGCGCAGCGCACGCAAAAGCCCGCCTCATTGCGGACGGGCTCGTTCCTGGCGACGTCGAATCGCACCAGGGCGGCCGGGAATCGATGCGCGAGGAACGCGGGGATGCGCCCGATGGCCCCGGGCTTGCCCTCGACGTTGACCATCGACACGTTGCCCTCGGTCGAGGCATAGAACTCCAGGATCTGGGGAATGCGGAAGCGGGTCTTGAAGTCGTTCCAGACGTCCGGCCGCAGCCCGTTGCCGCAGGCCAGCCTGATCCCGTGCTGCGTCTCGTGGGGCGCGGGCTCTGTGTGGACGAGATACCGGCAGAGCTCGCCGATGTACTGGAACAGCGTGCAGTCCCAGCGGATCACGTCGGGCCAGAACTGACGGGCGGAGAACTTGTCCCGGATCACCACGGAGCCGCCGCCCACCAACACCGCGCCCGTCGCCAGCACACCGCCGACGCTGTGGTACATCGGCAGGCAGTTGTACATCCGGTCGCTGGCGCGCGTGTCCATCATGCCGGCGAACCAGTGACTCCACTGCATCAGCCGAGCGTGGCTGATCCGTGCGGCCTTGGGCAGGCCGGTCGTGCCCGACGTATAGATGTAGAGCGCACGATCCTCGATGGTTGTCGGCCGCGCCTCGGCCGCGCCGAGCGCGTCGCCCGCGAGCCGCTCGATGTCGCCGTCGATCCGCGGGAAGTCGCCGGGACTGTCGCCGTGCGCCCAGATCCTCGGCGCGCCGGCGAGGTCCGGCAGCGCGCGGGTGAACGGCTCGAGGAGCTCCGCGGCCACGATGACGTGCCGGGGCGCGACGAGATTGACGGCGTGCGCGAGCGCGGCCCCCGACAGGTTGGTGTTGAGCAGCGCAACGACGCCGCCGACGCGGGTGATGCCGAGCCAGATCGCCATGTACTCGGGCCGGTTCGGCATGAACAGGCCGACGACATCCCCCTTGACGAGCCCCCGGTCGAGCGCCCAGCGGGCGTATCGGTTGGAGCGCGTCGCGAGGCCGCGATAGGTCAGGCACTCGCCCTCGGAGAGCAAGGCCGGCGCCTCCGCGAATCGCTCGGCGAGCTCTTCGATCACCGCCGGCAGGATCCGATGGGGCGTCGTGGTGATCGGCGCCGTCAGCTCGAGGGCGCGCAGCCACACCCTCGTGGGGCCGGCCGATCGCGACGCCGGTCCGCCGTCGCGGATCGTCACCGACCCGGGCGCGTGCTCGCGGATGGTCGTCATGCCGTGTTGCCCGCGTCGACCGTGAGCACGGTGCCCGTGATGCTCTTCGCCGCGTCGCCGAGCAGGAACTCGACGGCGCCCGCCACGTCGTCGACCTCCGGGAGGCGGCGCAGCGCGCTGCGCCGCACGATCTGCTGGCGGTGCTCGTCGTCGAGTCCATGCGTCATGTCGGTGTCCAGGAAACCGGGGGCGATCGAGTTCACGGTCACGCCCATGCGCCCGACCTCGCGCGCCAGCGAGCGCGTGAAGCCGAGCATCGAGGCCTTGGTCGCGCCGTACACCGAGAGGCCGCTGTATCCGGTGAAGCCGACGATCGACGCGACGTTGACGATCCGCCCGCCGCCGTCGGCCATCATGGCGCGCACCACGTATTTCGTCAGGACGATGGGCGAGAGCGTGTTGATCCGGACGAGCTGCTCGATCTGCGCGTTGGGCATGAGAGCGAGCACGCCGTCGAACCCGACGGCGGCGTTGTTGACCAGCCCGTAGATCGGCCCGTGCGCGTTGCGCAGCGACTTGACGAGCGTGGCAATCGCCGCGGTCTCGGCCAGATCGAACGGCACGAAGTGGAACGATCCGGGGTGGGCGCGCTCGGCCTCCTCCATCGCCAGCGTCAGCTGGTTGGTCTCCTTCCGGGCGAGCGCGATGACGCGATAGCCGGCTCGGGTGAGCCGGCGAGCGAGGCCCAGACCCAGGCCGCGACTGCCGCCCGTCACGATCACGTTACGCATCGTGACGCACCAATTTGCCGCTGGGCGTCACGGCCAGGGCCGACACGAAGCGAATCGCCGCCGGTACCTTGTGCCGGGCTAGCGTCTCGCGACAGCGCTGCATGATCTCGTGCTCGAGCTCCGCCACCCGTCCGTTCGCGGCCTCGGGCTCCTCCCTCAGCACGACGTCGGCGACCACGAGCGCGCCCGTGATGGGATTCTTTCGCGTCCGCACGAGCGACATCCTCACGTGAGGATGGCCATTGATGACGGCCTCGACTTCCTCCGGGTGAACCTTCGAGCCGCCGACGTTGATGATCCCGCCTCGACGGCCGACGAAGTGATAGCGGTCGCCGCGGCGTTCGAGCATGTCGCCCGTGTCGACGAAGCCGTCGCGGTCGGCGAGCGGACCGTCCTCGTGGCCCAGGTAGCGGCTCGCCGTGCGCGCGGAACGGATACGGAGCGAGCCGTCTTCGACTTTCATCTCCACGTCCGCGTTCTGCCGCCCGATCAGGCTCGCCGGAAAGCCCGCGAGGCCGTCACCGACGTCGAAGGCCACACCCGCCTCCGTCGACGCGAAGGCATGGGTGATGCCGGCGTTCGGGAAGAAGGCCCGGAGATGGTCGAGGATGGCCTGGTCCGCGATCTCTCCCGACAGCCGGACGTATCGCGGCGTGATCCGTCGTACGGACGGGCTCATAAGGGCGCGCCGCCAATGGGAGGGCGTCCCGGAGATGTGGGTGACGCCGTGCGCGCCGGCTCTGATCAGGAAGTCCGCGGTCGACTCCTGGGCGCTGGACAGCACCATCGAGCCTCCGCCGAGGAGCGCGCGCAGGAAGATCTGCAGGCCGCCATACCGTCGGATGTCGTAGAACGTGCTCCACACGGCAGGGTCGCCCGGCGACCTCCCGCCGCGCATCGCTCCCGAGAGGCTCGCCAGCGTGTGCACGACCATCTTCGGCCGGCCCGTCGTCCCGGACGTCAGGAGGATCCATTCCGTCTGGTATCGTTCCGTCCGCTCGCGGGCTGCCGGCGCGATCTTCGGGGTGCACGTAACGACGGTTCCAATCCCTGGAGCCCCACCGCGGGGTGCCGTCTGATCGGACACGAGTGCATCCACCGCCGCCGTCGCCGCCACGAATGGCAGATGCTCGGCAGGCAGATCGGGAGGGCAGAGAACGAGTCGGCGCGCGACGGCATCGAGCTCGATGAGGGCCAGCGCCGCCGAGAGCTGATCCCTGGTCGTGACGAGTACTGAGCACCCGCGGAGTTCCTCGAGCCGACCTCCGAGACTCGACCCCCGGACCAGATCGCTCAAAGTGACACTCGCATCGGCTCCCCAGAGAGCGCGGTCGGAACGGTGCCCCGCGGCGCTCAAGGTGCTCCACAGCGAGCCGCCGTCAGTGTGCGGCATCTTCGTAGACATGATGAAGTGGCCCCTGGTCACAGTTAGTCAGCATTTTCGGAGGCACTGAGCGGATCAACTCCCAGCGCAGCTGCGAGAGCGGAATCAGCGATCTGCTATCCCTTTGAGTTCAGGGGTCATGATGAAATCATATTTGTTGCGCAAATTGACGCCGGCGTCGAGCTCGAGCGGCCTTGTTTGAACGTACCGCAGCCGCAGCTGCTTGGCGATCATCATTACATGGATCTGCATCTCCATCCGGGCGAATGACTCGCCGATGCAGTATCTCGGGCCCGCGGAGAAAGGAAACATCGCTCGCCGATGTCGATCCTGTGAATGCTCGGGACTAAAGCGATCTGGATTGAAGCGATCCGGATCCTCCCAGAGGGAAGGGTGCCGCTGGACGAAGTAGGGTGGAATATAAATTTCGGTTCCGGCGGGAACGAAATAGTCACCGAGGTAGTCGTCTTTCAGCGCCTTGCGCGTCATCAGCCAGCCGGCTGGATACAAGCGCAGCGACTCTTCGATGATCTGCCGCGTATAGGCGAATCTCGCCAGATCGTCAAGCTCAGGGAACTCGCTCCCGAGGAAGTTGTTGAGTTCGTTCGACAGCTTCTCCTCGACGTCGGGGTGCTGGGAAATCAAATACCAGGTCCAGTTCAAGACGCTGGCAGTGGTTTCGTGTCCGGCGACAATGAGGGTCATGACCTCGTTGATCAGTTGGCGATCCGGCATCGCTTGGCCGCTGTGCTGGTCGCGCGTCTCCATGAGCATGCCAAGAATGTCGGTGAACGTGGCGTGTTCTTTCCGCCTTCGGTCGGCAACCTGCAGGATGATCTTTCCCAAAGATCTGAACGCACCGGCGAACTCCATGTTGCGCGCCGACTCTTCGGAGAGGAGATTGAAATGCGAGCTGACCTGCTCGTAGTCGTCTCCAAAGATGGAAACGAGCACCACCTCGAGGACCATGTGGCTGACGTCGTGGGTGACGTTAACACTCTCTCGCTTTCGCGCTGCCTCCTCCCATTTCTTCAGCAGCACGCTGTTGGCTGTTGTCATGACCTTGATCAAGGCGCCAATCGCTTTGCGGTGGAACGCGGGTTGGATCATCCGCCGCTGACTTTTCCAAAACTCGCCCTCGCTCACCATGAGGCCATTGCCGAGAAGTAAGGCAACACGTTTGATGGCCTGCCCCTTCACGTAGTTCTGCCAGTTTTCGACGAGTACGTGCTGCGTGTACTGCGGGTCACTGATCACGTACACGCTGGTGCCGTAGATCGACGCTTTATAGATGTCTCCGAATTGCTTGAACTGATGGCCCAGCCAGTCCAAAAGCTCTTGAGTCGTGCTGTACTCCTCTTCCGGTCCTGGTGGGATCTGGCCGCGTCTGGCTGTCATCTCTTTTCTGCCTCCGGACGCCACGTCAGCTGACTTTCTCGGCAACCCGACCGCTGAGATTCACGTGTCGAAGCAGATTGCCCACTGGGACGCTCGCATCCGCGCCGCAACGAGTGCGGTCGGGGTACTCCACGGCCCTCACGGGACTCCACAGTGAGCCCCAATTACGGCGCGGCATCTTCGTAGAGCCTGATGAAGTCGCCCAGCGTCACGGGAAACTCGGCAGCGCTGCCTGAGCTGAACGGGTCGGTTCCCAGCGCATCCTCGAGCCGAGCGACGATGATGGCCAGGCAGAGAGAGTCGAGGCCCGAGTCAAGCAGCACGAGATCGTCGGCCAGCGGCGCCAGCGTCTTCTTTTGCTCTCTGGCGACCTCGGCGAACCGAGCGGTGACCGTGGACCGCACCGACACCGTCGTCGCCATCATGACCCCCCGACGCCCGTGGTGATGATGCGTTGGATCAGTGCTCGAAGGAGCTCGACGCCCGTGAGCAGCTTCGGCTCCGGCTCGAGGTCGGGCGCGAGCGCCATCTCGGCCTCGAGCGCGCGGAAGAGCTCTTGCGTGTGGACGACGTCGCAGACGCCGTGGACGTCCGTGTATTCGTACTCCGACGAGCCCTGCCGCTTGGCGAGGTCCGCCAGATAGGGCATGAAGCGCGTGATGAAGCCTTCGAAGAAGGCCATCATGAGCACGATCTTGACGGCCGACA
Source organism: Candidatus Rokuibacteriota bacterium (assembly GCA_003220225.1). GTDB lineage: Bacteria > Methylomirabilota > Methylomirabilia > Rokubacteriales > CSP1-6 > AR12. The sequence goes on along the minus strand of QHRU01000140.1, from coordinate 13,272 downwards.
GCTGTCCCACGAAGCGGCGGACGTTCTCGAGATGCCGATAGACGGCGAACGAATCCAGATCCGTGGGAACGGCGTGAGCGGCGATGGCGAACCTTCGCAGCATCCCTGGATGGTTGTCTCGGACCTCTTCCCGAAGGTTGTCCTGGATGATCGCGTGGGCTTCCGCCGACGCGACCGCGAGGTAGGCGCCGGTCATCCAGTAGATGAAGTTGCCTTCGAGCACGGCGCTGTAGCGCGCGATGATCCCGCGCCGTTCGTCGGCAGTGAGCCGTTCCGGATCCGGGCACGACGCGAGGAGATCGTGGACCGCGCGGTCGATGTGTTCCTGCATCGGCGCTGTACGAGTCAGCGGCTTTGCCTCCATTACGAACTCCTCTCCCGGTCGCCGTGCGTCGGCGAACACGTGGTAAATGCTTCGAGGGATGGGATGACTCCTCCCGTCACCGCGGCCTAGCGACGGACGGGCCTCCTGAGGCCGGGGCGCCAGCGAGCCCGTCGCACGGCGACGTTCGAGCAGGCTGGCGTAGAGGGCCTCGGTCTGTCGCACCATGTCGTCGAGCCCGAAATGCTGGATGACCCGCTCTCGGCCGGCCTGGCCGAGCCGCCAGGCGAGGTCACGGTCCTCGAGCACCAGACCGATGGCCCGGGCCAGAGCCGCCGGGTCGCGCGGAGCGACCAGCAGGCCGGTGGCCCCGTCCTCGACGGCTTCCGGAATGCCTCCGACCCGTGTGGCCACGACGGGGACGCCGGCGGCCATGGACTCGAGCGCGGTGTTGGGGATGCCCTCGCTGAGCGAGGGCAGCACCGAGACCGCCACCTGGGACAGGACGTCCGCGACGTCGTTCCGTACCCCGGTGAAGACGACGCGCCCCTCAAGCCCCAGACGCCGCGCCATCGCCTCCAGCTCGCGCCGGTAGTCGCGCGGCTCCTTACGGCCGTCCTTGATGAACGTCCCACCGCCCACCAGCGCGAAGCGCGCGCGCGGGAAGCGCTGGGCGACGCCGACGGCGGCTTCGAGGAAGTACTCGAGACCCTTGATGGTGCCGAGCCGCGCCAGCACCGCGACGATCGGAGCGTCCGCCGGTAGCGCGAAGGCCAGCCGGAATCGCGGCCCACCGTCCGCCGTGCCTCGGAGGCTTCTGACGTCGATGCCGTTGCGGATCACCCTGATCTTCGCGGCGTCGTACCCCTCGGCGACGAGCGACTGTCGGATCGCCTCGGCGTTCGTCAGAACGCAGTCCGCCAGGCGGCAGACGTATCGGTGCACGCGCCGCTGAAGCGGCGTGTACATCTCGCCCATGCTGCGGATGGATGCCACCACGACGGGCATGCGGGCGAGCCGGCCGGCCGGGACGGCGAACACGTTGCCGTAGAAGTTGTAGCTGTGAACGATGTCGACGCGGTGCCGGCGTATGTCGTTCGCCAGCCGCGCCTGCTGCCGCAGCGCTCTCAGATCGTAGAAGCGCTTGATGGCGTACGGCGTCACCGGGATGCCGCGCGCCTCGAGGAACGGCAGGAACCGGCCGGTGCGATTGAAGCAGGCGAAGCGGACGGCGAATTTCGAGAGATCGAGCCGGTCGACCAGGTTCATCACCTGGCCTTCCGTCCCTCCCTCGGCGAGGACGGGCAAGAACTTCAAGAGATTAATAGGTGGCACGGCCCTATCTCCTACCGCGCTCCGGGGGGCGCGCTCCGGACTCGTGGACGGCCATCACGGCGACGGCCAGTCCCGCGATGTAATAGAACTGAAAGTGGTACGCCACCGGCGAGAAGAACGCGGAGATGGCGAAGGACAGCAGACTCGTCTTGACCCCGGCCGCGAGATAGAAGAGGTCGCGCGACTCCGGGCTGGCGGCGGTGCGACGCTGGACGAGGTGCGCGCGCTTGATGCTCCCGAGGAAGATCAGGAGGAAGAGGGTCAGGCCAGGAAGGCCGAGGTCGGTCGCGTACTGCAGATAGACGTTGTGGATGTTCATCCAGGCGGGCGACAGACCGGTCTCGTTGATCGCGAGAATGTTCATGCCCAACCCGGCGCCGACGATGGGGTGCGCCAGCACGTAGTGCACCGCGGCCACCTGTTGCGCGTATCGTTCCTGGGCCGAGCCGGTCGCGTCGGCCTCCATGTTGGTGATGGTCGACAGACGCGTGAGGTAGCTCGCGGGCAGCAGCGGCAGGGCGCTGACGACGACGATCAGCGCCGCGTAGGCCCACCCGCGTTCCGGCCTCCGCGAGACCGTCCAGAAGTACGTCCCCAGGATGGTGGCGAGGCTCAGGAAGCCTGCCCGCGAGAACGTCACGATGACCGAGGCGATCTGCAGGCCGACGCTGAGGAGCAGCAGGGCGCGCAGCAGCGGCCGCCGCGTGATCAGGACGAGGCCGATGGCGAGGGGGATGATGAGATTGAGGATCAGCGCGAGGTCGTTGGGATTGGCGGTCAGCGCGGACTCGTAGCCGGTGATTCGGGCCGCCGAAAGACTGTCCCCGCCGAAGATATACGCGCCCGAGAGGAAGTTCTTCACGCCGGTGAAGGCGATCGGCACCGCCATCAGTGTCATCCCTCCGACGATCAGCCGGAGCCGGGCCACGCTGTTCACGGTGTTGGCGATGAGCAGAAAAATCGCCAGGGTCTTCGAGTACAGGTCGGCGAGCACGCCGAAGCTTCCGCCGGGCCAGAGGCCCAGGGGCATGGTGGCGAGCACCCAGGCGAGCAGGTAGCCGACGCGGCGGACCTCGGGGGCGAGAATCGTGAGCGGCTGCCCGCGCCGGAGCCGGTCGTAGACGTAGGTCCCGATGGCCACGCCGGCAACGAGGAACGCGAGCCGGAAGGTGGCGAGGACGGGGAAGTAGTTCTGGGGCGCCAACAGCATGATGGCGGTGAAGGCCATCAGGGCCCAGAACGGAATCGGACTGTCCGAGGCCGCGACGTCCCCCCGCTCCGACCCCGCGGTCGCCGTGACGTTCGCCGGCGTCGCATCCGGTTGCCACCAGGCCCGAGTCGGCGCCGTGCTCATGCGCCGCTTCCGGAGAGCGCCGGGGCCGGCGCCATCGACTCCGGCGCCCGGGCGCGACGAGCCAGACGCTCCGCCAGGAGGATCTGCACGATCCGACGCGCGGCGCCGCCGTCCCACAGCGGGGGTGGCGCGACCGGGCGTGGCGGATGCTCGAGGGTGTGGAGGGCTTCGCTCACGATCGTCTTCGCGCAGGTCCCGATCACACGGTTCGTGCCGTGGGTCACCGTGACGGGACGCTCCGTGGTGTCGCGCAGGGTCAGGCAGGGCACGCCGAGCATCGTCGTCTCTTCCTGGATGCCGCCCGAATCGGTCAGCACGAGGCGCGCCCGGCTCATCAACGCCACGAAGTCGAGGTAGCCGAGCGGGGGCCGGCAGATGAGTCCGCGGCCGGAACCCGGCGCCGTCGCCTCCGAGGCGAGCCGTGACGTGACTCGAGGGTGCACGGGAAAGACGATCGGAATGTGACGACCGATCTCGCGCAGGGCGCCGAGCAGATCACCGAAGACCCGCGGATCGTCGACGTTGGCCGGTCGATGCAGGGTCAGCACGGCGAACGGCGTCCCGGCGAGGCCGAGGCGGTCGACGATGGACGAGGTTCGCCAGCGCGGCCTGGACGCGAGCAGCGCGTCGGCCATGACGTTGCCGACGAAGTGGATCTTCCGCGGCGCGATGCCTTCACGGATCAGGTTCCTTCGGGCCCCCACCTCGGTGATGAAGAGCAGGTCCGAGATGGCGTCGGTCAGCACGCGGTTGATCTCTTCCGGCATCGCCCGGTCGAAGCTGCGCAGGCCGGCCTCGACGTGGACGACGGAAATCCCGAGCTTCACGGCGGTGAGGGCGGCGCCCAGGGTAGAATTGACGTCACCGACGACGAGCACGACGTCGGGGCGTGCCGAGATCAGCAGCGGCTCGAGGCGGCGCATGACTTCGGCGGTCTGGATCGCGTGAGAGCCCGACCCGACCTCCAGGTTGTGGTCGGCGGCCGGGATGTCGAGCTCCGCGAAGAACTGCTGCGACATGGCCTCGCCGTAGTGCTGGCCGGTGTGCACCAGCACGGGCGTGATGACGGCGTGCTGCCGCATCTCGCGGATGAGCGGGCCGATTTTCACGAAGTTGGGGCGCGCCCCAACGACGCTGACGATCCTCACGATCGGCGCCCCACCTACAGCGTCACCACGCGGTCGGCCGGGGGCTGCAGGCCCCAGGTGGCGTTCCGCGTGTCGACGACGAGCCGTGACACGTCGACGATCTGGCGATAGTCGAAATCGGCATGGTCGGTCAGGATCACGACGCAGTCGGCGGCGGCCAGCCGCTGGTCGGTGACCTCCACCGCTTTCAGCACCGTGCCCTCCACGTCGAGCGACGGCACGTGCGGATCGGCATACGAGACGAGCGCGCCCTTGTGCTGCAGCTCGGCGATGACCTCGAGCGCGGGCGATTCGCGGATGTCGGAGACGCCGCGCTTGTAGGCCACGCCGAGGACCAGGACGCTGGCGCCGTTGAGACAGCGCCGTCGGCCGTTCAGGGCCTCGGCCACCAGCTCGACGACGTAGACCGGCATGGCGCGGTTGATCTCGTCGGCCAGATGGAGGAAGCGAAACTCGTAGCCATTCAGCCGCATCTTCCAGGCGAGGTAGAAGGGATCGATGCCGATGCAATGACCGCCGACCCCCGGGCCCGGATAGAAGGGCATGAAGCCGAACGGCTTGGTGGCCGCCGCCTCGATCACCTCGCGGATGTTGACGCCCAGGCGGCGCCCCATGAGGGAGAACTCGTTGGCGAGGGCGATGTTGACGTTGCGGAACGTGTTCTCGTAGAGCTTGGCCAGCTCCGCCACCTTGGGGCTGGACACCTCGAGGACGCGCTTGATGATCTGGCTGTAGAGCAACGCCGCCATCTGGCTGCAGGCCGCGGTGACGCCGCCCACCACCTTGGGGATCTCGGCGAGGCCGAACTTCCCGTTGGCGGGGTCGATGCGCTCCGGGGAGAACGCGAGGAAGAAGTCGATGCCGATGCGGGCGCCGCGCGCCTCGAACATCGGCAGGAGCAGCTCCTCGGTGGTTCCCGGATAGGTCGTCGATTCCAGGATGACGAGCTGACCGGGCCGGAAGTGGGCGGCCACGTTCTCGGCGGCGGCGACGACGAAGGAGATGTCGGGATCCTTGGACTTCCGCAGCGGCGTCGGGACGCAGATGATGACGACGTCGCTGCGCTCGAGGGTCGAGGCGTCGGACGTGGCCTCGTAGCGGCCCGCCTCGATCACCGCTTTCAGGAGTTCGCTGTCGACGTCCGGGGTGTACGACTGGCCGGCGTTGAGCGCGATGACGCGATCGAGGTCGGTATCCAGCCCGGTGGTGTTGAAGCCGGCGCGGGCGAATTCCACCGCGAGTGGAAGGCCGACGTAGCCTTGCCCGATCACGGTGACGCGGGCGGAACCGTTCCGAATGCGATCGGCCAGACGTGACTCACTCATCGTTCACCTCGGTGGCCAGCTCCAGGACGGCCCGGGCCAGCTTTCGCGAATCGTGGCGGATTTTCGGGCCGTCCCCCAGGACGTCCCGCGCTATCGATCGGCACCCCAGCGCACGGAGCGCTTCGATGTCCACGCGGATCGGCATCGCGCCGTCAGCCGCGTAACGCTCGAGCGAATCGCGCGGAATGGGAGCCGTGTTCAGCAACACATCGTGGATGGGAGCGTCCGGCGCGTGGCGCCGGATCGCCGTGAGGCAGTCGACGGCGCCATAGCCGTCGGTCTCCCCGGGCTCCGACATCAGATTCATGATGAGGACGACCCGGGCCCGCGAGCGCGCCAGCGCCTCCGTGAGCTCGCGCACGAGCAGCACGGGGATCAGGCTCGTGTAGAGGCTGCCCGGTCCGATCGCCACCAGGTCGGCGGCCTCGATGGCGCGCACGGCCGCCGGCGCGGCCGGCGCCGCCTCGGGTCGGAGACGGACCCGTCGAATCGGTCGGCGCACCGCGGCGATGCGAGATTCGCCGTCGACGCACGAGCCATCGACGAACTCCGCCGTCAGGGTGACCTCCGCGGGGGTGGACGGGAGCACCCGGCCGCGGATACCGAGGATTTCTCCGGCCCGATCCACGGCGCGGCCGAGATCACCCTCGAGGTGTGTCAACGCCGCCAGGATGAGATTGCCCAGGCTGTGTCCGGCGATCTCGTTCTCACCGCCGAAGCGGAAGTCGAAGAGGGAGGCCAGCGCACGGTCCGCGCCCGAGAGCGCGAGGAGCGAGTTGCGGATGTCGCCGGGCGCCGAGACCCGGTACGCGCGGCGCAGGCGCCCCGAGCTGCCGCCGTCGTCGGCGGTCGTGACGATCGCGGTGATCCGGTCCCGATCGGCCGCCGGGCGCCAGGGCGAGGCGTGTGGAAAGACGACGTCCTTCAATCCCCTCAGCAGGAGCGGGACGCCGGTCCCGCCTCCCAGGGCGACGACCTTGAGCGCCGACGGAACCGTCGCCGCTTCCAACCCCGGGCACACGACGGTGGCGTGAGCGCCGTCACCGACCACGCTCATCCGCGGATCACACCTGTGGCGGGGGCGCACAGGGCGAAGGATGGTGTCAGTCCCGCCGCGATGGCTGACGTCGCCGCGCTCGCTCCGGAGGTCCGTGCCTGCTCGAGCCACACGCCGAAGAGCAAGAGCGCCCACAGGTTGCGGCTGTAGTCGGCGCGGCCGGTCATGTGCTCCACCACCAGCCGCGACGTCGTCTCGGGCCGGAAGAACCCGTCGCGCCGTACGCGGGCCGGGGACAGGTATTCGTCGACGAGCGGCCGGAGCTGCTGCTTGAGCCAGGCGGACATCGGGACGTTGAACCCGCCCTTGCGCTTGCGGAGGGTTTCGTCGGGCAGGAGGCCACGCATCGTCCGCTTCAGCACGTGCTTCAGCGCCAGGCCGGGCATCTTGAGTACGCCGGGAAGGCGGAACATGAACTCCACGACCCGGTGGTCGAGCAGGGGCACGCGGACCTCGAGGGAATGGGCCATGCTCATGCGGTCGACCTTCACGAGGATGTCGTCGGGCAGGTAGACCCGCGTGTCGGCGTAGAGAAATCGATTGAGCGGGTCGTGGTGAGGGACCTCGTCGTAATGGCGGCGGTAGACCGGGAAGGCGTCGAGACGGCCATCGAGACCGGCGAGGACGTCGTCGCACAGGACGTCCCGCTTCAGGCTGTCGTCGAAGAAGGCCTTCCACGCGTAGTGCCGGCGTCCCGGCTCCAGCAGCGCGTCGGCGATGAAGCGTCTCGCCTTGAAGTCGAAGCTGACCTTGCCCTCGGAGACCGGCAGCCGCCGCACCACCGCAGGAATGAGTCCGCGCGTGAGCAGCCCCGGCAGCCGCTCGTACAGCCGCGCGAGCTTGTCGGCCTGGTAGGTGACGTAGCCCGCGAAGAGCTCGTCGCCCCCGTCCCCGCCGAGGGCGACCGTCACGTGGCGTCGGGTGAGCTGCGAGAGATAGTAGGTCGGGATCGCGGAGGCGTCGGCGAATGGCTCGTCGAAGTGGCTCACGAGCTTCGGGACGAGGTCGGCGACGTCGGGCGTGATGGTCAGCTCGGTGTGGTCCGTCTCGAATCGCCGGGCGATGAGCCGGGCCGCCGCGCGCTCGTCGTACGACGGATCGTCGAAGCCGATCGAGAACGTCTTGACGGCGCCGGAGTGGACCCGCCGCGTCAGCGCGACGACGGTGCTCGAGTCGAGCCCGCCGCTCAGGAAGACGCCGAGGGGAACGTCCGAGACCAGCTGCCGTCGCACGGCGTCCGTGAGGAGGTCCAGGAGCTGCGCCGACACCGCAGCCGGACGGAGGTCGCGTGCGGCCGGTCGAATCTCCGCGAGGTCCCAGTAGCGGTGGTCGGTGAGCCGCCCGCCCTGCCAGACCAGAAGATGGCCGGGCTCGAGCTTGCGGATCTCCCGGTAGATCGTGTGCGGAGCCGGGATGTAGAGCAGCGACAGGTAGAGGCTGAGCGCCTCGACGTCCACCGTCGGACGCAGGCCATCGGCGAGGAGCGCCTTGATCTCGGAGCCGAAGAGGAGGCGGTCAGGGAGCTGCGCGACGTACAGCGGCTTGATCCCCAGCCGATCGCGGGCCAGGACGAGCCGGCGCCGGGCGGCGTCCCAGAGCGCGATGGTGAACATGCCGTTGAGCGAGCGCACGAAGTCGAGGCCCTGCTCCTCGTAGAGATGAACGATGACTTCCGTATCCGTGCGCGTGTAGAAGCGATGACCCCGGGCTTCGAGCTCGCGCTGCAGCTCCGCGAAGTTGTAGATCTCGCCGTTGTAGACCGTCCAGACGCTCCGGTCCTCGTTGTGAATCGGCTGCCGGCCGGTGTCGACGTCGATCACGGCCAGGCGCCGCATGGCCAGGCCGACGTTGCCGTCGAGGTGAACCCCGTAGTCGTCGGGACCCCGATGGACGAGCGCCTGGCACATCGCGGCGAGGGCGTCGGGCTCGACGCCGCGATGCGGCTCCAGGTAGACCTTACCGGCGATCCCGCACATGGCTCAGGCCGCCGTCACCATCGTGCAGTCGACTTCCACCGCCACGCTCCGCCGGAGCAGCGCGACGGAGATGACCAGCAGTCCCTTCCTGGAATTGCTGCGCACCAGGATTCCCTCGACGTCGGCCATCGGCCCGCGCGTGATCCGCACTCGCTGGCCTTCGCGGAGATACGGGTGCGGCCGGGCGGGGAGCCCGCTGTGCAGCAGCCTCTGGATCGCCTCGATGTCCTCGTCCGGCACCACGGCCCGACACGTCCACGATTCACCGAGGATGGCCATCAGGCCGCGGGCCTTCCGGACTTCGGTGTCGCTGTGCTTGTCGAGGGCGTGATGGAGGAAGAGGTAGCCGGGGAACATCGGGGTCTGGATCAGCCGTCGCTGTCCGGCGCGACGCGACCACACGTCGATCTTGGGAATGAAGAGGCTGAAGCCCCGTGCGGCCAGCTGGTCGTGCACGAGCTGCTCGCAGTGGCTCCGCGTCCACAGCGCGTACCACCGGGCGCCCGTGATCTGCGGGCGGACCGGATCGTCCGCCGCCCATCGAGGCTCTTCGAGCGTGCTCCTCGTACCTGACAAGGCTTCGCCCCCTTCGGTTCGAGCCCCTCTGTCAGGGCTCGACCGACTGCGTTGCTACTCGGCTGTGTTCACCTCGCGACGGAACTCACGCGAGGCGAAACAGTCCTGACACCCTCTGCGAACACCTCTTCGTCGCGGCGGGGGCGCGTCCGCGAGCCGCGGCCGAAGAGGACGATCTTCACGGTGGCGAACAGAATGCGAAGGTCCAGGGCCAGCGAGAGCTGCTTGACGTAATAGAGGTCGTACCGGATCTTCTCCGTCTCCTCGTCGAGCCGGCTCGCGTACCCGTACCGCACCTGTGCCCACCCGGTGAGGCCCGGGCGAACCACGGAGCGGAGCGAAAAGTAGGGGATCGTTTCCAGGAACGCTTCGTATTTCGTCACCCGGTGTGGCCTGGGCCCCACCAGGTTCATGTCGCCACGCAGGATGTTGACGAACTGGGGGAGCTCGTCGAGCCGGAAGCGCCGCAGCCACTTCCCCAGACGCGTCACACGATGGGTCTGGTCTCGGGTCCAGTCGGACACGTCCGCTCCGGCCCGGTGCATCGTCCGGAACTTGAGGAGCTTGAACCGGCGGCCACGCAGACCCACCCGATCGTGGACGAACAGCACCGGGCTCCCGGAATCGAGCCTGATGGCCAGGGCGATGAGGCCCAGGAGCGGAGCCACCAGAATCAGCCCCGCCAGCGCGACGAGCAGGCTCAGACCGCGACCGGCGGCGCTCTCCAGGCGTGACTTGCGGAAGTCGCGCGAAAAGATGACGCTGCTCGGCGTCAGCGCCTCGATGGCGACCTTTCCCGTCAGCCGCTCGTAGGCCTCCACGCCGTGTTCGACGACGACGCCGTCGAGCCGCGCGTCGAACAGCGGGCCCAGCGGCAACCGCCCGCGGCGTTCGGAGAGCGCGACGATCACGCGGTCGGGCTCGAGGTCCTTCACGATCTTGTCGAGGTGCTCGAGCGGGCCGCGGAGAAGGCGACGGAGATTGCCGGCGGCGCGATCGTCGTCGACGACGCCCACGATGGCGTAGCGTAGATGCGGCTGGCTCTCGATCTCCCGGATGAGCCGGGCGGCGAGCCCGCCGGCGCCCAGCACCAGCACACGCTCTCGGAATGGATGGCTCCGCATGAAGGCGTACGACGCCGCGCGAAAGGGAAGCAGGAGACCGACGATGATCGCGAAGCTGGAGACGAAGGGACCGTCGGCGATCTTCGCGGTCGGAAAGAGCGCGTAGAATCCTGCCAGCAGCAGGAAGGTGAGACCGAACGAGGACAGGACCCGGGCCGCATAGGGCCGGAAGCTCTTGACGACGCGCAGGTTGTAGAAGTCGTTGTAGTAGAAAGCCGTGATGCAGCACGCGCAGATCGCCAGACTCTGCATCAACAAGATGGCGACGTCGATCCAGCCCATCAGGAGGGGATGCGTCCAGACGACGATCACGAACAGCACGACCGTGAAGAGCAGGCCGCCCTCGAGCAGCGCGAGGGTCAGCGCCACGGCGCGGATCCCCCGATCATCGGATCTCCCTGCGGCGTTCGGCGCGCCGTCGGCCCGCGGCGTCCGGGTCGAACACCGAGCGGATCTTCGCGAAGGGCCGCCACCACGGCGCCCCTCCCTTGTTGTGACGCCCACTTCCAGCGTAGTAGTCGTGGTACGTGGTGCGCGGCCGTTCGTCGTTGTTGAACACGAGGCCGAGCACTTTCGGCGGATCCATCAGGTTCAGCGACTCTTCGAGCAGGCTGCGCGGCGTCGTGTTGGCGCGGACGACGAGGAGAAAACTGTCCACCCATTTGCTGATGACCCGCGCGTCCGGGATCGGGACGAGGGGTGGCGTGTCCAGCACCACGTAGTCGTAATCGCGACGCGCCTGCTCCAGCAGGTCGCCGAGTCGCGGGGACCTCAGCAGCTCGTACGGGATGTCGGAGAAGACGCCGGCGGTCACGACCGCGAGGTTGAGCGGCCCGCACGGTCTGGCCACGTCGGCCAGCTTGAGGTCGTGACTCAGGATCGCGTCGACGAGCCCGTGGCGCCCCTCTTCGACCCCGAGGCGCTCTGCGATCGCGGGGCGGCGGAGATCGACGTCCATCAGGAGCACGCGGGCATCGGACGCCTGCGCGAGGGCGCCGGCGAGATTGATCGCGGTGGTGGTCTTGCCGTCCCCGACGCTCGCGCTGGAGACGGCGAGCACCGAGAGGGCGGACGTGCGGTGGGCTTGCTCCACCAGGTGTCGGAGGCCACGATACTGCTCGGCCTCGTACGAGTGGGGGGCCACGAGGCTCACGAGACACTCGTCGAGGGTCGCCACGCGGTGTCGGCTCATTGGTGCTCTCAGGAGCCCCCCGGTGAGAGCAGCGCCACCAGCGTCGCGTTCCCTCGTCCGGCCAGATGCGATCCTCCGGCGAGGAGGAGCACGACCAGGATGGCGAGGGCCGTGGCCAGCCGGAACCGCCGCCGCCGGAACACGGTATCCCGGCGGGTGGCGATGCCGGCGATGCCCACGAGCACCGGGATCTTCGTGAAGGCTCGGAGCTCCTCGATCGCATGGAACGACGTGTCCAGCTGCTCGGCCAGCACCACCGCGGCGGCGGCCAGACCCAGCGAGAGGATCAGTCCAGTGAGCAGGAATCGGGACCGGTTGGGGGCGGCCGGCCGGTCGGAGACGACGGCGGGGTCCACGATCTTGAACTGCTCGCCCTTCTGACGCTGCTCCATGTCTTCGGCCAGCTGCGCCTCCTGGTAACGCTTGAGGAGCGACTGATAGTGATCCTTGGTGGTCTGGTAGTTCCGCGACAGCTCCTGGAACTCCTGCTCGCGCAGCGGCGTGTTGTCCGCGCGCGCCTGGTACCGCGCGGTCGCGGCCTGCAAGCGGGACTCGTCCTTCCGGAGCGCCTTGACCTCGGCGTCGACCTCGGTCAGCGCCGCCTTGAGGCGACGGATCGACGGGTCCTGAGGCGTCGGGGTGGCCGCCTCGCTGGGAGCGTCTGACTTCTTCTCGTTCTGCTCGCGCTCGAGGGCGGCGATCTCGGCCTTGACCCGCGCGACCTCCGGGTACTTCTCCGTGTACTGGGTGCGCAGCTCCCGCAGCTCGTTGCGGAGGCGGGCCAGGCGGGTCGCCGCCGTATCCGGCGCGCCCGAGGTGGTGGCCATCGCCGGCGCCGTCTCCACGTCGGCGAGCTGACGCTCGAGAGCCTCGCGCCGGGCCAGGGCCAGCGTCTGGCGGTCGTTGTTGAGACGAAGCTGGGTGCTGAGCTGCTCGATGGCCGCGAGGTTCGCGTTCATCTGTTGCGGCAGCTCGCCCATATGCTTGCGGTTGAAGTCGCTCACCTGCCGCTCCTGGACGTCGAGCTGCCCCGTGGTCTCCTCGAGCTGGGCCCGCAGGAAATTCGCGGTCCCGGTGGCCTGGCGTGAGCGGACCCTGAGGTTCTCGTCGATGAACAGGGCGGCGAGGGTGTTCGTGACCTCGGCGACGACCGCCGGGTCGCTCCCGCGATAGCTGATGGTGAACGCGACCATCTTGGCGCCGCCCGGGTTCGTGGCGTCGGACTTCATCACGAGAATGATGTCGTTGCGCATCCGTGCGACCAGATTCTGCGTCGAGAGCCGCGCCCGCAGTCGGGCGTAGAGGTTGAAGCGGGTGATGAGGCCCTCGAGGCTGGTCCGGCTGAAGATCTCCTGCGTGATGGTCTGCAGCCGCGTTTCCACCTCGCCGGTGACGGTCGGCCGCACGAAGGCCTCGGGCACCTGCTGGCGCTCCACGAGGATCGTTGCGGTCGAGCGGTAGATGTTCGGCAGCGACGTGACGAGGCCGAGGACCATCGACGCCGGAGCGGCGAAGGCGAGCAGAGCGATCCACTTGCGCCGCCTCCAGAGACCGACGATGCGGTCAAGCATCGACACGTCTCACTGCGGCTCGAGCGGCCGCGGCGCTCATGGCACCACGATGACATCGCCAGGTTGGAGGGAGAGATTGTCGCGCTCCCCACCCGCCGCGATGACCTTGTTGTAGTTGAAAGGAATCCGCCTCATCACCTTGCCGTCCGTCCTCAAGATGACGATGCGGGTGCGGGCCGCGAACTCGTTGAGCCCGCCGGCCAGGGCGAGAACGTCGAGCACCGTCGTCCGGCTCTTGAGCTCGTACCGGGCCGGCTTGACGACCTCGCCGATGACCGAAACCTTGAAGCTG
>QHRU01000044.1:12552-107725 GCA_003220225.1 Candidatus Rokuibacteriota bacterium | reverse complement strand
TCGCTACATGGAGCTCGGCCGCGAGATGCCGACGGGCGAGCTGCTCTACCAGTTCCTGGTGGATTCCGGCTGGCTCGCGCGGATGTCGAAGGCGGTGACCGCGCGCGACGAAGCCGAGGTGCAGAACATCTCCAAGTTCTTCCGGCGCATCCAGGACGCCTCGAAGGCGCTGAAGTACGACAACGTCCGCGAGTTCGTGAAGCACCTCGAAGCGCTGATCGACGCCGGCGAGGATCCGGCCGTCGCCGAAGCCGACGTCGAGACGCCGGCCGTGCGCGTGCTCACCGTGCACAAGGCCAAGGGCCTGGAGTTCCCCGTGGTCTTCCTCGTGCACCTCGTGCAGGGGAAATTCCCCACGCAGAAGCGCCGCGACGCGCTCGAGCTGCCCGCCGAGCTGCTCAAGGATGTCGCGCCGACCGGCGACTTCCACGCGCAAGAGGAGCGGCGGCTCTTCTACGTCGGCATGACGCGCGCGCGGCGCGAGCTGATCCTCACGAGCGCGCGCGACTACGGGGGCGCGCGCGAGCGCAAGGTGAGCCAGTTCGTGCTGGAGGCGCTCGATCTGCCCAGGGACGCGGCCCGGCCGTTCAAGGGCAAGGCCGTGGAGGAGATCGAGCGCTTCGCGCCGCCGGCGGCCCAGGACGAGGCGGCGCTGCCGCCGATCCCCGCCGACGAAGAGATCACGATCAGCCACAAGCAGGTCGACGACTACCAGACCTGCCCGCTGAAGTACCGCTACGTGCATCAGCTCCGCGTGCCGATCCTGCGTCACCACTCGCTCGTGTACGGCTCCACCATCCACGAGGTCGTGGAGTTCTATCTCAAGCGGCGCGTGGAGGGCAACTACACCTCGCTCGACGATCTCCTGGCCGAGTACGACACGAAGTGGGTCAACCAGGGCTTCCTCACCTGGGAGCACCAGGAGGCGCGCAAGGCGGCCGGCCGCGAGGCGCTCACGCGCTTCTGGAACCAGGAAGAGACGGCGGGCGTGAAGCCGACGTACATCGAGAAGGACTTCGCGTTCAGCCTCGGGCCCACACGCGTGCGCGGCCGCTTCGACCGCGTCGACGAGGACCTCCTGGGTGCGGTGATCGTCGACTACAAGACGAGCGAGGTCACGAAGCAGAAGGAGGCCGACCGGCGCGTGGCCGCGAGCCTGCAGCTCAAGATGTACGCGCTCGCGTGGCGGGAGAGCTCCGGCCGCCTGCCCCAGCGCGTGGAGCTGCGCTTCATCGAATCCCACGTCGTGGGCCGCCACACGCCGACGGAGGAGGACGTCCACGAGGCGCTGACGTCCGTCGAGGCCGCCGCCGCCGGCATTCGCGCGCGCCGCTTCGAGGCCACGCCGTCGCGCAACGCGTGCCGCTGGTGCGCGTACCGCCAGATCTGCCCGTTCACCGCGACGCGCGAGTGAGCCGGGACGCGACCGATCAGGCGCCGGGCACCCACGGCCAGTACTTGGCGATCGCGCCGGCGTCGACGCGCAGGTCGAAGCCGGTGACCATCTCCGCGTCATCCGAGGCGAGGAAGACGGCCGCGCGCGCATAGTGGCGCGGGCTCGGCAGCTTCTGCATCGGCACCATCTTCGGGAAGTCCAGGAGTCTCGAACGCTGCTCGGGCCGCGGGCGTCCCCACGCGACGCCACGCTCGATCCCTTCCTCGGGGTCGGTCGCCGTCGGCGTCAGGCTGTTCACCCGGATGCCGTGCCGCGCCAGGTCCATCGCCGCGGCGCGGGTGAAGTTCAACAGCCCGCTCTTGCTCGTGCAGTAGGCGATGTTGCCCGCCTGGCCCTGGTGCCCGGCCGTCGAGGCGATCACGATGATGCTGCCGCGCGTGGCGCGCTCGACCATGCAGCGGGCCACGTGCTTGGTGCAGAGAAAGGTCCCGGTGAGGTTCACGGCGATCTGGCGGTTCCAGCGCGGGAGCGGCATCTCGAGCACGCTCAGGCCGCCGAGGATGCCGGCGTTGTTGACGAGGGCGTCGACGCGGCCATAGGTGTCGCGGACACGCGCCACCATCGCCTCCACCTGCGCCTCGTCGGTCACGTCGCACGTGACGCCGAGCGCGGTGCCGCCGCGGCCCTTGATCCAGTCGGCGCACTGCTCCGCGTTCGCGGGCACGACGTCCACGCAGACGACGGTGGCGCCCTCGTCGGCCAGCCCCTGCGCGATGCCACCGCCGATGTTGGGACTGGTTCCCGTCACGATCGCGATCTTTCCCTGGAGCTTCATTGGATCACCTGATCGGCGCGCAGCGGCTTTCCCGACTGCTGGGTCTCGCGGGTGAGTGGTGCGAGAAGCGTGCCCAGAACGAGAACGACGACGCTCGCGGCGCGTGCGACCGTCACGAGCTCATCCGAGGCCGCTGCGGAGCCCGAGCAGGCGGGCGAGCAGCGCACCGGCCAGCGAGATGAACATGATGATGCAGGCCACCACGACCGCCTCCTCGAACTTGCGCTGCGCGATGTAGTCGATTTGTAAGATAGACAGCGGGCGGTTGGCGCTGGTGGTGAGCAGCGCGAAGTTGCCGATGTTGCGCGCGGCTCCCACGAACGTGATCATCGCCACCGCCATGAGCGTCGGCGCCATCAGCCGCAGCACGATTCGCCGGTACGTGGCCCACCACGAGGCTCCGGCGATGCGCGACGCCTCCTCGAGCTCGCTGCCGAGCTGCAGCAGGCCGCTCTTGATGATCTGCACCCCGAGCGGCATGCCGGCGATGACGCCGGCGACGATCAGGAGCGTCGTCGTGCCGTAGAGCGGCTTCAGCATCTCGACGCCGAGAAACAGCCACAGCAGGGCCAGACCCAGGATGATGCCGGGCACCGTGAAGGGCAGCCACGAGATGAAGTCGAGCGCGCGGCGGCCCGCGTAGCGCGTCCGCACCGCGATGTACGCGATGAGCGAATGCACCACCACCGCCGCCACCGCGGTGCCGACGGCCAGCACGACGGTGTTGTGGAGCGAGCGCAAGAACAGCTCGTCGGTGAGGACCGTCTTCCAGTTGTTCAGCGTCCAGGGATCGGCGATGTGGAAGAACCCGAACAGCTTCATGAAGGTGCCGAGCAGCGCGAACACCACCGGGACCCCGAGCACGATCGACACCAGCGCGAGCACCAGGGCGAGCGCGGGCGCCCGCCAGCGGCCGAGGCGGTGCGGCTGGTTCTGGAACTGCCCGGTGAGCGTCGTGTAGCGCCGGCCGCGTGTCAGCCACTGCTGCGCGAGCACGAGCGGCAGCATGGCGGCCAGGATCACCACCGCCAGCGCGGTGGCCGCGTCGTAGCGCGGCACCCGGGTGACGAGCAGGTCGTAGATCATCGTGCTGAACACGAAGAAGCGGAAGGGCAGGCCGAGCACCTGCTCGACCTCGAACGTCTGCAGGGACACCATCGTGCCGAGCAGCAGCACCGACAGGATGACCGGCGCCATCACCGGCACCGTGATGCGGAGCGCGGTCCGCAGCGTGCTCGCCCCGGCCACGCGCGAGGCCTCTTCGAACGAGGCGTTCATGTGGCGGAAGGCGGGGGTCAAGAGGATCACCTTCACGGTCAGCGAGCCCGTGAGGACGTGGACCCAGACTATGCCCCAGAACGAATAGATGTTGAACGGCGCCGTGCCGACGAGCCTGGCCAGCGACGTGTTGATCAGGCCGTACTCGGGGTCGAGCAGGAGAATCCAGCTCAGGGTGACCGTGAAGCTCGGCAGGAAGAACGCCGCCCAGAAGGCGAACTCCAGCCAGCGGCGGCCGGGCAGGTCCGTGCGCGCGAGCAGCCACGCGATGAGCACCGCGAGCGGCAGCGACAGGAGCTGCCGGACAAACGTGACCTTCAGCGTGTTGAGCAAGGCCGCGCGCAGGCCGGGCTCGTCGAAGGCGGCGCGCCAGCCGTCCAGGCCGTACTTCGCGGGCTGGCCCGGCGGCGCCACCTGAAAGCTCTGCAGCATGACCAGCAGCACCGGGAATACGACGCAGAACGCCACGATGCCGAGCACGACCGTGCAGAGCACCGCCTGCGTCTCGATCCGCGGGACCCGGCGCCGGTGAACGGCCGGCGTGGCCGTCGTCATTCGTCCGCCCGCGTGGCCGCCGCTTCGCGCGTCACGCCGGCCACACGCTCACCGTCTGAGGCGGGAAGGTGAGCTGCAGGCGTTGGCCTTCATGCCACTCGCGCGCGCGAGGCAGCAGCATCAGGATGCGCTGCTCGCCGCCCAGGACGACGCGTGCCTCGTACCGGTCGCCGACGAACAGCAGCGCATCGATCGTCCCGGTCAGCGTGTTCGCCTCCGGCGTCGATCGCCCGTCCCCCGCCACCTCGATGTTCTCGGGCCGGATGGCGAGGTGCGCCGGCGCGCCGGCCGCGAGCGCGGCGGCCGGCCCCGCGTGACCCCGCAGCATCGAGCCGGCCAGGGCGCCGTCCAGCGCCACCGTGATCGTGCCGCCCCTGGGGCCCGGCTCCCTCACGACCCCGCGCAGGACCACGGTCTGGCCGAGGAAGTCGCGCACGAAGGCGGAGGCCGGGCGCTCGTACAGCTCGCGCGGGGCGCCCACCTGCTCGACGCGCCCGCGCTGCATCACCGCGATGCGATCGGACAGGCTCAGCGCCTCGATCTGGTCGTGGGTGACGAAGAGGACGGTGACGCCGAGCCGGCGCTGCAGCACCTTCAGCTCCACGCGCATCTGCTCGCGCAGCTTGGCGTCCAGGTTGCTGAACGGCTCGTCGAGCAGCAAGAGGTCGGGCTCGTACACGAGCGCGCGGCACAGCGCGAGGCGCTGCATCTGGCCGCCGCTCAGCAGCGTCGCCCCCCGCTCGTCCAGCCCGGCGAGGCCGACCAGGTCGAGCACGCGCGTCACCTTCTCGGCGACGACGCTGCGCTTCACGCCGCGCAGGCGGAGCGGGTAGGCGACGTTCTCGAACACGTTCATGTGCGGCCAGATCGCGTACGACTGGAAGACCATGCCGAGGTTGCGCTTGTGCGGCGCCACGAACACCCGCCGCGGCACCGAGGCGACGACGCGCCCGCGCAGCGCGATCTCGCCCGCGTCGGGATGCTCGAGTCCGGCCACGAGGCGCAAGGTCGTGGTCTTGCCGCAGCCGCTCGGGCCGAGCAGCGTGAAGATTTCACCCCGCTCGACTTCGAGCGACGCGCCGTCCAGGGCGCGCACGGCGCCGAAGACCTTGGTCACCCCGTCGAGGCGCAGGACCATCACGGCGCCGCGCTCAGCGCTTCCAGAGCCGTCGCGTCGCCAGTCGCGCGCCTTCCACGAGCGCCTCGAACTTCGCCCACGCGATCTTCGGATGGCCGACGCGCGGTCCGAGACCGCAGTCCGTCCCCGCGATCACGTTCTCGCGCCCGACGAGCCGCGCGTACTTCACGAGGCGCTCGGCGACGAGCTCGGGGTGCTCGACGAAGTCGCTGGCGTGGCCGACGACGCCGGGAATGAGGATCTTGCCGGCGGGAAGCGTGACGTCTTCCCACACCCGCCACTCGTGATCGTGGCGCGGGTTCGACGCCTCGATGGAATAGCCCTGCGCGCGCACGGTGAGGACCAGGTCCACGAACTCGCGCAGGGGGAGATCGTGCTTGTGCGGGCCGTGATAGCTGCCCCAGCACACGTGGAAGCGCACGCGCTCCGGCGGGATGTCACGCAGCGCGTGATTGAGCGCTTCGATCCGCAGCGCGGCGAACGCGCGGTACTCGGACACGCTCATCTGTGGATGGATCTGCCAGGCGTCCGCCAGGTCGGGGTCGTCCACTTGCAAGAGGAAGCCGGCGGCCACGATCGCGTCGTATTCCGCCTTCATCGCGTCCGCGATGGCGGCCAGGTAGGCCTCGTCGCTGCCGTAGTGCTCGTTGCGCAGCCAGTGCTCGATCGTGCCCGGCGCCACCGCGGGCAGGAAGGCGTCGGCCGCCTCGACGCCCCTCAGCGCGGCCTCGAGGTTGGCGAGGTCGGCGCGCACGGCGTCGTGGCCGATGTACGTCAGCGGCCCCGTGCAGACCGCCTCGCGACCCGCGAGGTTGCCGCGGCCGGCGAAATACTCGGGGAACTCCGCGGCGTCGCGGCCGTAGATCATGGCCAGCACGCGCTCGCCGGGCGCGAGCGGCCGCTCCTCGATGCCGCCGAGCCGCTCGCGCGCGTAGGTGGTGAAGTTGCGCTTCGACTGCTCGCCGTCGTTCACGACGTCGAGGCCCACCGCGACCTGGCGCCGGACGACCTCGCCGACGGCGGCGCGCACGAGGGCCGCGAAGGCGGCCGCATCGTACGGACGGCCGTCGTCCTTCGCGGTGAGCATGTCGCGGAGGTCGTCGGGCCGCGCCAGGCTGCCGGCGTGCGTGGTGAGGATGCGCTCGGCGCTGCGTTTCATCGAGGCCCCCCGTCGGAGAGTGCCGAGTAAGATAGCAGAACCATGCACGACACCGAGAGTGATCGGGCGGGACTCACGCTCACACGGCGGCGCCTGCTGGGCGGCCTCGTGGTCGGCGGCGCCGCGGCGCTCGGCCGTGCCGCGCGCGGGAGCGCGGCGACGGAGTGGGAGCAGGCGGTGGCCGCGGCGAAGAAGGAAGGCAAGGTCGCGGTCAACACGTTCACCGGACAGGGCTTCGCGCGGGTGTTCAAGCTGTTCAGCCAGGTCCATCCGGACATCAAGCTCGATCACACGAACCTCGAGCCCGTGGACTTCGTGCCGCGCGTGACCACCGAGCGCAGGGCCGGCCTCTACACGTGGGACGTGTGCACGATGCCGATGAGCACCGCGCTCCAGGTCCTGAAGCCGGCGGGCGTGTGGGATCCCGTGCGGCCGGCGATCATCACCCCCGAGGCCCGGAACGACGCGAGCTGGCGCGGGGGCTTCGAGGCGGGCTTCCTCGACCGCGACCGACGGCTCGCTTACGCCTTCACGCTGGTGCGCGCCGTCGGCGTCTTCGTCAACGTCGACCGGGTGAAGGACGGCGAGCTCACCAGCGTCAAGGATCTGCTCGCGTCGAAGTGGAAGGGCAAGATCGCGATCTCCGATCCTCGCGTGATCGGCTCCAGCTTCTGGCCGCTGACGGTCGCGCGCCTGAAGCTGGGCGACGCGATCATGAAGCAGCTCCTGGTCGATCAGGAGCCGGTGCTCAGCCGCGATCGCAACCAGCTCACGGAGTTCATGGTGCGCGGCCGGTACCCGATTGCGATCGGTCTCAACGCCCTGGCGCTGCAAGACTTCCAGGTCCACGGCGTCGGCAAGAACGTCAGGACGCTCCTTCTGCCCGAGCTGGACTATCAGGCGTCCGGCAGCGCCGTGTGGCTGCTCAACCGGGCGCCGCATCCGAACGCGGCGAAGGTGTTCGTCAACTGGCTCCTCACGAAGGAGGCCCAGGCGGCCTGGGCGAGGGAGCTGCAGACGAACAGCCGCTTCGTCGGCGTGGAGCCCGGCGATCCGCACACCATCGTTCCGCCGGGACTCAATCTGCTGCAGATCGATTCGGAAGAGCTGCTGCCGGAGCTCGTCAAGACCCAGGAGATCTCGAAGCGGCTGATTACTTGATCACGGCGCGGGCGATGTCTTGCGTCTTGATCACCTCGGGCAGGTTCTCCTCGGCGTCCACCTGGAAGAGCTTGGCGCCCCTCGGCACCGCGAACTGCGGATTGCCCGGCTCGACGCCGATGCGGCGGCTGTTCACCTGGGCTTCTCTCGCCCAGTGGACCTGGCCCTCCCTGGTGAGCAGCCAGTTGATGAGCACCTTCACCGCGTTCGGATGCGGCGCCCGGTTGACGAGCCACAGCGTGCTGCTGGTGGAGTTCTGGGTGTCCATCTCCGCGAAGTGGAACAGCTTGAGGCTCTTGCCGAGGCCCTGGCGCTGGAACTGCTTGAGGATCAGCGGATTGACGCCGAGGGCCACCGGGAAGCGGCCGCGCACCATGAACTCGGCGATCTGCCGGGTGTCGCGGCTGAGTACGGGCTCCTGGTCCACGAACAGCCGTTTGATGATGTCGTCGCCGAGGTTGAGGCGGGCGGCTGTCATCGGCCAGAAGGCGTCGCCCATCGTGCGCACGTCTGGCAGCAGCAGCTTGCCCTTCCAGCGCGGATCGAGCAGGTCGACGAGACGCCGGATCTGATCTTCCTTCACCACGTCGGTGTTGATCGTGATGCCGCCGCCGCGGTTCGCGACGAAGCCGTAGGTGAGGGCGCGGTCCTTCACGAGTGCGAAGCCCCGCTCGAAGCCGCCCTCCCACCCGGCGTCGTCCTTCGCCTCGGGCAGGACGATCGCGGGCCGCACCGGATCCCACACACCGGCCGGCCGGAGCACCTGCAGCGCCGTGCTGGTGGGGATCAGCGCGAGGTCCCACGTGAAGATGTTCGCCTGGCGCTCCTGGAGGATGCGCGGCGCGAAGTCCTGGGAGTGCAGGTTCGTCTGCTCCACTCGGATTTCGGGATACGCCTGGGTGAAGGGTTTCAGCGCGCGAGCGTAGCCGTCGCCCGGGAAGGTGTTGACGACGACCTTGCCTTCCTTCTTGGCCGCCGCGACGAGCTCTCGCCACTCGGCCGGCTGAGCGGCCGCTCGCGCCGGCCGGGCGAGGGCGGCCGCGGCGCCGCCCAGCAGCAGCTGGCGTCGGCTCAGCATCAGCGTCGCGCCTTCGCCCGCTGCTCCTCCTGGAGGTAGCGCACGGAGACGCGGTTGAGGGGCACCGCGTCCGGCGCCAGCCCGTCGGGGTTCCGGTACTCGAAGGGCGCGTCGCGCCCGCCGTAGTGCTTGGTCACGACGAGCCGGCGCCACTGGATCACCTCGGCGTCCGTCGCCGAGAGCTTCTCCGGCGTGTGGTAGCGCTGGTGGAGCATCACCGCCTCGTCCTGGCGCGAGAAGTTGTACTCGATGATCCAGCGATGCAGCGCGAAGTAGAGCGCGCGCTGCCAAAGCCGCGCCAGCGCGCTCGAGGGCCGCAGGTAGTGGTAGTACCACACGCGCGTCAGCTTCTCCTCGACGGGCACGCACATGCGCGTGTAGAGGTCGTAGGCGAACTCGGCGCGGAACATCCCGGGCAGGTGGTGGCCGCCGCACCAGCGCGGCGAGCGGGGCGGCGGGATGTTGCGCCGGGCGCGCTCGACGAACGGACGGAACAGCCACGTCCAGTAACGGCGGAGGTTGCTCTTCGGCCAGCGCCAGCCATTGGCGTACACGTCCTGGGACGGGCTCCGGCGCACGTAGTTGCTCTCCGCCACGTCGCCGCCGAAGCCGTTGCCGACGAAGATCGGGTGCTCGCCCTGTGCGCCGCGCGCGATGAAGCCCGCGCGCGCCACCACCAGGGCGTTGCGGTGCACGTAGTTGACGTGGGAGTCCATCGAGTTCTCGAGCGCGACCTCCCAGTTGCAACGCCAGTAGACCTGGCCGGTGAGGATCAGCGCCTGGTCGTCGAAGAACTCCTCGGGCACGTCCTCTTCGATGGGGGCAGGGTCGCCGTCGCCGATCCACACGAACACGACGCCCTTCAGCGTGCGCGTCGGATAGGCCTTGGCCTCCGTGCCCGGCTTGCCGCACACGCCGGAGTCCGGCCCCTCGGAGAGCACGGCCACGTTCTTGCCGCTCTCGTCGAACACCCAGCCGTGATAGGGACAGGCGACGGTCCCCCGATAGTGGCAGCGGCCCTCGCTGAGCCGCGCGCCGCGGTGCGGGCAGACGTCCTGGATGGCGACGACGTCGCCGTTGGCGCCGCGGAAGAGGCACAGCTCTTCGCCGAGCATCGCGATCTTCACAGGCTTGCGCGAGCCGACCCGGCGCTCGGCCACGGCCGGATACCAGTAGTTGCGGAGGCCCAGCGTGGGGATGAGCGGCCGGACGTCGCCGCTCAGCCGCGGAATCACGCCGTTCACGCTCGGTGCACTCATGGCGTGAACACCGCGAAGCACTTGTTGGAGTTGAACGACCACGTCTCGACGAAGTCGCACGTGTCGGGCTTGCGTCCGAGCTCTTCCATGGCGCCGGCGAGCATGTACCAGTTCAGCATTTCCTGCTGCCCGGACTCCTCGATGGACGCCAGCGGCGTCTTGCGCCACGTCTCGTAGTCGCCCACGCGCAGCGACTCGTAGAGCCGCCGATCGGCCTCGATGTCCGGGTAGAGCTGGTGGTGCTTGTCGGTCAGGAACGCGTGCGACCAGCTGGAGGAGGCGATCAGGGCCGTGCGCCACGGGCTCTCGCGCATCGCCCGCGCGGTGGCCGCGCCGACTTCCATGCAGCGCTTCGGCGTCGGCGACGGCGGGTCGAGATCCGCCTCTGCGACCGGATGCTCGAGGCTGCTGCGATAGCCGCGCTGAGCGATCACGCGACGGCCGTAGCAGTTCACCTGGAAGGCGAGCACGGGATACGGGAAGCCACGGCGGTCGTAGTCGAGGAACATGACCGTGTTGAGGAACGCGTGCGCCAGCCCCGCGTGGTGCAGGGGCCGGTAGGCGTACGCCATGTCCACGCCCTGCTCCAGGAGCCGCCGCGTCAGGTACTTGCCGGCCTCGCGATGCCCCGTGATGCGAAAGACCGTGTCGGGTCCCTCGCCCCAGACGTTGGGGGTCTCGACGTCCCGCTTGCGGTGCCGCGCCTCGACCGCGTCGTACGCGAGCACACAGAAGGGCGGGATGACGTCGTCGGTGAAGTTCTCGTGCTGGTCGTCGCCCCAGATGACGACGACGTCGGGCCGGAAGTCGTCGAGCGTCTTACGGGCGTCGCGGAAGTGGCGCACGAGCCAGGCGCGGTGCGCGGCGGCGGAGGCCGTGCCCCCGTCGTCGCCATACTCGCGGCGCATCGGCGCCGGCCAGTTGGCCGGATCGCGATAGCGCTCCGGCAGGCCGGGATCGCGGAGGATCGTCCTCAGGATTCCGGCCATGTTTTCGTCGCGACCCACGAGCGGCGGGTAGTGCGTCAGACCGAGGCCGAGGATCTCGCCCACGTTCGGTCCTCCTCGTGCGCAAGGGTATCAGAGGATCGGCCACACTTTCGACGGCTGCTTCGGGAAGAGCGCCTCGAGCAGCGCCCGCGGCTCCTGCCCGCGCACCACGCAATCAGCGAACGCCGCCTCCAGCTCCGCCAGCGACCGGTAGCCGAACAGCAGCTGGAGGAACGTGAGCCCGGGAAACATCGCGGAGGGACGGCGCTCGTCGGCCGACGGCAGGCTGAAGTCCAGGCCCGCCACCGTGCGCGGCGGCGGCCACGCCTCCACGCTCTTGATGCGGCCGCCGTCGAGGGTCAGGCGCACCCCGTCGCGAAAGAAGCTCAGCCGAACGTCCCCGGTGTGGCCCACCAGCGGCGATTCGGCCAGCCGGCGCTCGAGCACGGGCGTGAGGCGCCGGAGCAGGTCGGGCAGGTCGGGTGCGCGGAGGTAAAACGCGTACGGCCGGCGCGAGGAGGAGAACTGGACCACCCCGGCGAACGGGTGCGCGCTGCCCAGCAGCCAGAAGTCGAGCAGGCCGAGCTCGGTCTTTGCCGCGCGCGCGTACGCTTCGCCCGTCTCGCACAGGTACGCGAGCACGGGGTAGGCGACGGCGCGCCACGACACGCCGGCCGCCGCCTCGAGCTCGCGGACGTGCAGCCCCGGCCCCCAGAGCTTCGGGACGTGCTCCAGATAGCCCGCGGGCTCGCCCGCCTCGCTCTCGACGATGCGCACCTCGTTGCGCGCGGCGCTGCCGGCGCTGCGGCCGCTCACCACGTAGCGCCAGGCGGCCGCGTCGCGCGGGGCGGTGACGAGGTAGCGCCGTCCGGCGTGGGCGCTCGTCGCCGCGAGAAACGGCGCGTCGGCGCCGGTGGCGGGACGCAGGCGGTACGGCGGGGTGGGCTGCCGCACGCCAGCGGCGAGGCCGACCGTGTAGAGCCGCGGCCCACCGCCGAGCTCCAGCGCCATCTCGTAGCCGAACTGACGGTAGAACCACGGGATGCCGTTGATGGCCAGCAGCCGGTGACCGCGCTCGGCGCTCCAGGCGTGGGCGACGTCGAACATCGCGCGCACCAGGCCGCGGCCGCGGAACTCGGCGCGCGTGCCGACGATCTCGGGCTGGCCGACCGACAGCGGCACGCCGGCGTACGTCCACGTGTGCGAGAGCAGCACCATCGACGAGACGATCGACTTTCCCCGGGTGTCCTCCACGAGCAGCGCGCTCTCGGGGCGGAAGGTCGGGTGTCGGCCTTCGATCAGGTCGCGGGTCCAGGCGCCCATCGAGGGCTCGGGGTCCGGCGCGTCTTGATAGCGCAGGACGTCGGCGTTGAACGCGGCGAGCGCGTCGGCGTCGGCCGGGGTTCCGCGTCGGAGGACGAGACCGTCGCCGAGATCGCGCAGCATGATTCGGGCAGGGTAGGCCCGGCCCGTGCCAGCGTCAATCGAGGGCCGAGCACTCAGCGGCGCGCCTTGAACGATCACTTGCAAAGGCCTCACGATCTTTGAAAGATCGTGCTATAAAATTTTCAAACCGATGGACGCCCAGAAAACCAGCCTTCAAAGACTGGTGCGGGCCCGAGGCGGGTATCACGCTTTCGTCCCTGCCCCACTGCCGCCGAAACTCGCCTACGGCGACGATCTGGTACTCGGCCTGTCGCGGGCCGATGCCGCCTTGGGTGAGCTGGCGGGACTCGGCCGGCATCTACCCAATCCGCATCTGCTCATCGCTCCTTATGTCCGCCGTGAGGCCGTCCTGTCGTCTCGGATCGAAGGCACGACGACCAGCCTTGCCGAATTGCTTCTCGACGAAGTCGCCGAGGGTGCGACCGGGCGGGATCCCCACGATGTCCAGGAGGTGAGGAACTACGTCACCGCGCTGGGATACGGTGTCACGAGGCTGAAGACGCTGCCGTTGTCACTGCGTCTCGTCCGTGAGCTCCATGCGCGACTCATGAAGGGCGTTCGAGGCGAACACGCGACGCCTGGCGAGTTCCGACGGTCGCAGAACTGGATCGGGAGGCCCGGAAGCACCCTGGAGACAGCCGTCTATGTACCGCCACCGCCCGAGGAGCTGATGGAAACTCTCGGCGCGTGGGAGCGATTCCTCCACGAGCGAAACACGGTTCCTGATCTCATCCAGTGCGGCCTGATGCACGAGCAGTTCGAGGCGATCCATCCGTTCCTCGATGGCAACGGCCGTGTCGGTCGCCTTTTGATCGCCCTCTTCCTGATGGAGCGAGGCCGGCTGAGTCAGCCGTTGCTGTACATTTCGGCCTACATCGAAGAGCATCGGCGCGAGTACTACGACCTCCTCCAGGCCGTGAGGACCGACGGAGACTGGACTGGGTGGCTCAGATTCTTCCTGGCAGGAGTTGAAGCGATCTCGAAGGAAGCGGTTCAGCAGGCGGGCAAGCTGATGAGCCTTCGTGAACAGTGGCGTGAGCGTCTCGCCGGCAGCCGAAACGCCGTCCGGCTCGTCGATGCCCTTCTCGTGAACCCGTATATGAGTGTGGCGAGAGCCCAGCGTGCCCTGAGCGTCTCGAACCCGACCGCTCGACAGGCCGTGACGCGGTTGCAGAAGCTGGGGATGCTCACGGAGATCACCGGGCGCGCATGGGGCCGGTTGTATCTGGCGCGACCTATTCTGCGAATCATCGAGAAGGCGGAAGGCAAGCGAGCGCAGCGTGGCGACAAGGAGACGCCATGAGCCGCCACGCCGGGCCGCCGCGCGGCGCCGACGCGCCGACCGTCCCCGAGCCGACCTTCGCCGAGCGCGCGCGCACGCTCGCATACCTCGGCCGCACGGGGACGCTGGCGACGCTGTCGCGGCGGCATCCCGGCCATCCGTTCGCCTCGGTGATGCCGTACGCGCTCGACGACGCGGGCCGGCCGCTCTTCCTGATCAGCAACATGGCGATGCACACGCAGAATCTGGAGGCGGATCCGCGCGCGAGCCTGCTCGTCACGCAGCCCGACTGGACCGGCGATCCGCTGGCCGCCGGCCGCCTCACGCTGATGGGCGAGGCGCGGCGCGTACCCGACGCCGATGCGGCGTCAGCGCGCGATCGCTACCTGGCGCGCCACGAGCGCGCCCGCTACTGGGCAGACTTCGAGGACTTCGGGCTCTGGCGGCTGGAGATCGCCGACCTCTACTTCGTCGGCGGGTTCGCGGCGATGGACTGGGTGACCGCCGCCGACTACGCCGCGGCACCGCCCGATCCGCTGGCCGACGCTGCGGCGGGCATCGTCGAGCACATGAACCGCGATCATGCCGACGCGCTCGTCGCGTACGCGCGGCACTTCGGGGGGGAGCCGGCCGACGAGGCCACGATGGTCGCGGTGGACCGGCTCGGCTTCAAGCTGCGTCTGCGCAGCGGCCAGCGGCTGTCGAGCGCGCGCATCGCCTTTCCGCGCGAGGTCACGACGGCCGCGCAGGGCCGCGAGGTCCTGATCGCGATGCTGCAGCAGGCGCGCGCGGGGCGCTGACTCAGCGCTCCCAGCGCGGTCCGGTCAGCTCGATGCGCCAGGGCGGGCCGTTGAGAAACAGCGGCCCCTCGAACTTCACGAACGCGGGCGCAGCGCCGGAGATCCAGTAGCGCACCTGGGGCGGGTCCTTGCCGAGGATCGACGCCACGACGCCGGTCAGCCCGCGCAGCTCCATCTTCACGAGATAGCGTGTGGCTGTGCGTGCGACGTCGCCGACGAAGAACTTGTCCTCGCCCTCCGAGCGCAGCGTGGTCTCCAGACGGTACGGCTTTGGCGTGAACGCGAGCATGTGGCCCGTGGCCGACGCGCCCGCCGGCAGATTCTTCAAGAGCGCCCCCGTGATCCCGTTGTGGAGGTCCTCCGGCAGCTCGATGGCGTCCTCGCTCGTCTTGCCGTCGCCGACGCGGGCGCGATAGCGGCCCGTGTCGCGATCGAAGGCGACGTCGGTCGCCGCGGAGAACGCCGGACCGCTCTGGACGTGGTGGTAGGTCATCAGCCGGAACACGCGCTCCTGGGTGAACGTCACCGTCTCGTCCCACAGCGAGCCGTCCTTGAAGCGGAACACGAGGCGGCTCTCGATCCGCTGTCCCTTGGGCGCCTGCACGAATTCCCCGTGCGCGAGGACATCGCCGTTGGCGCCGCGCAGGACGAGGAAGCCGTGGGTGGCGGACTCGGGAAAGCGGACGACGACGGGTGCGGCGGCTGCGGGACGCGTCAGCGCCAGAGCGAGCAGGAGGGCGAGCCACCACACGCGCACGCGACCCGATTCAGCAAGATCGGTGCCCGCCGACCGCATCAGTCAGGCGGCGGGAGCGCTGGCGCGCGGGCGTCGCGCGAGCTGCACGAGGGAGCCCGCGTGGAGCCAGAACGCGAACGGCACGAGGAATCCGACCAGCCAGATGTACGGAAACGTCGCGAGAAGCGCCGTCGACGGCTCGGTCACGAACGCGCGGAAGGGGGTGGGCAGCGCGAGCTGGGCGTGCACGACGACGTTGGCCAGGATGAGGATGCCCGCCACGTTCCAGGCGCTCCCCACCCACGCGGGCCACGCGCGCCGCTCGATGACCATCCACCCGACCGGGATCGCCGTGAGGCCGATCAGGATGTCGATGTTGCGCCCTTCGAAGGTGACGAGCTTCGGCGCGCGGCCCTGGACGGCGAGCGCCCAGAGGATGATCTCCATGAGGATGCGAAAGGACTGCAGATAGATGAGCCGCTCGGGCGGCGTCACCGCGAGGAAGTGCCGGGTGCCGTGTGTCGGCAGCATCAGCAGCCCGACCACGAGCGGCAGCAGCCCCGCCAGCGCCAGCCGCGGCGGCATGCTCTCGAAGTCCAGGAAGTAGCCCTGGCCCGCCAGGACGGCCAGCACGCCGAGCCAGATCGCGAGACCGACGCCGACCTGCGCCCGCCGCCAGACCAGGATTGCCGCCAGCACGAGCACCTGGGCGATGAAGACCAGATCGACGGCGAGCGTCACGCGGGCGATCGTACCACGCGCCTCGCGTTGCCCCGGATGGCATCATGGCCGCATGCCGGCCATCCCGCCGGGCGTCGCCGACGCGCCGCGCGCGCCGTTCGTCACGCTCTCCGCGCTCTGGCTCGTGCTGACGGGGACGCTCTGCAACCTGCGCTGCACGCACTGTCTGAACGCCAGCGGCCCCGACGAGCCGTGGCTGGCGCCGCTGGACGGCGCCGTCGCGCGCCGCGCGCTGACCGAGGCCGAGGCGCTCGGCGTGCGCGAGGTCTATTTCACGGGCGGCGAGCCGTTCCTGCACCGCGAGATCCTGCCGCTGCTCGAGACGAGCCTGGCCATGGCCGCGACCACCGTGCTGACGAACGGCACCGTGATGACGGACGCGCTGGCCGGCGCGCTGGCCGCCCTCGCGGGCGCCTCGCGCTACTCGCTGGAGATCCGCGTCAGCCTCGACGCCGCGGAGGCCGAGGCGAACGATCGCGTCCGCGGGCGTGGCACGTGGGAGCGCGCGCTCCGGACGCTCCGCACGCTCGACGCGCGGGGATTGCTGCCGATCGTCACCGCCACCGAGATCGCCGACGGTGCCGGGGCGTACGATCGATTCCGCGCGCTGCTGCGCGGTCTCGGGATCGCGAAACCGCGCGTGAAGATCCTGCCGGTCTTCCCCGTGGGCCGCGCCGCCGGCGCGCCAGGCGTGCGTCTCACCGACGCTGATCTGGAGGGCTTCGATCGGACGACGCTGCAATGCGCCGAGACGCGGGTCGTCGCCGCCGATGGCGTCTACGCGTGTCCGATCCTGGCCGGCCTCCCCGGCGCGCGGCTCTCCGACGGCGCGCTGGCTGCCGCGCTCGGTCCCGCGGCGCTCTATCACGAGGCGTGCGCGACGTGTCATCGCACCGGGGCGACGTGCCGGAACGCGTGAGCGAGCACCGGCGCATCGCCGTCCTCGGCGGTGTGTACTCGAACGCCGAGGCGCTGGCCGCCGTGCTGGCCGACACGCGCCGGCGTGACGCCGAGGCCGTCTTCTGCCTCGGTGACCTCGGCGGATTCGGGGCGCATCCCGACCGCGTCTTTCCGTTGCTGCGCGAGCACGACGTCCGCGTCGTGCGCGGCAACTACGACGAGGCGGTGGCGGCGGGCGCCGCCGACTGCAACTGCGGCTACACCGACCCGCGCGACAACCACTATGCGCGGCTCAGCTACGCCTACACGGTCGCGCACACGTCGGCGACCAATCGCGCGTGGCTGGCGACGCTGCCGGGGCACCGGCGCGCGCGGCTCGGGCCGCATCGCGTCTTCATGTGTCACGGCTCGCCGCGCCGGATCAACGAGTTCCTCTGGGAGTCGACGACGCCGGACGGCCTGTTGCGCCGCCTGCTCGCCGACCACGCCGCCGACGTGCTGCTCTGCACGCACACGGGGCTCAAGTGGCGCCGCGCGCTGGACGGCGGGGCCGCGCACGCCGTCAACGTCGGCGCCGTCGGCCGCCCCGAGAACGACGGCACCCCGGACGTCTGGTACGCGCTGCTGACCGGCGGACCCGAGCTCGAGGTCGAGTTCGTGTCCGTCGCGTACGATCACGAGGCGGCCGCGCGGGCGCTCGAAGCCGAAGGCCTGCCGCGGGAGTTCGCGGAGACGCTACGCACCGGCTGGTGGACGACGTGCCTCGAGAACCTCCCCGCGCGCGAGCGCGCTCGCGGCCGCTTCTGAGCCGCTGGCTTGACAGTCGCGACGGCGGCCCGTACGGTACGCTCCACACTCCCGTAAGGAGGCCCGCCATGATCCGTGTTTCCGTGATGTACCCGACGAGCGAGGGCAAGAAGTTCGACTACGACTACTACGCGAGCAAGCACATGAACGGGCTCGTGCGCGAGCGCTGGGGCAGCATGGGCCTCGTGAAGGTCGAGGTCGATCGCGGCGTGGGCGGTGGGGCGCCCGGCGCGCCCGCACCCTACGCGGCCGTCGGACACGTCTACTTCCGATCGCTCGAGGATTTCCAGAAGGCCTCGAAGGCCCACGGCAAGGAGCTCTTCGCCGACGTGCCGAACTTCACCACCATCGCGCCCCAGGTGCAGATCAGCGAGATCATTCTGTCGTGACCGCGTCCGCATCCGACGTCATCGTCGTGGGCGGCGGCAACGCCGCCATGTGCGCGGCGCTCTCGGCGCGCGAGCAGGGCGCGCGCGTCCTCGTGCTGGAGAAGGCGCCGGAGGCGTGGCGCGGCGGCAACGGCTTCTTCACGGCCGGCGGCTTCCGCTTCGCCTTCAAGAGCTTCGACGAGGTGTGCGAGCTGGTCGGCGACCTCTCCGACGAGGAGAAGGCGTCGATGGACGTGCCGCTCTACTCCGAGGACAACTACTACGACGACCTGATGCGCGTGACCGAGGACCTCGCCGACGCCGACCTCGCGCTCACGCTCGTGCGCGAGTCGCAGCCGACGATGCGCTGGATGAAGGCGCAGGGGATCCGCTGGATCCCGATGTTCGGGCGCCAGGCCTTCAAGGTGGGCGGCAAGTTCACGTTCTTCGGCAACCTCGTGCTGGAGGCGGTCGGCGGCGGGCCCGGGCTCATCGACATGCACTACGAGTCGGCGAAGAAGAAGGGCATCGACGTCCGCTTCGAGGCCAAGGCGCACCGCCTGCTCACCGACGCGCGCGGCGCCGTCACGGGCGTGGAGATCCGCACCCCCGACGGTGGCAGCGAGAGCCTCGCCGCGAAGGCCGTGGTGCTCGCCTCCGGCGGCTTCGAGGCCAACGTGGAGATGCGCACGCGTTACCTCGGGCCCAACTGGGACCTCGCGCGCGTGCGCGGCACCCCGTACAACACGGGCGACGGCATCCGCATGGCGCTCGACATCGGCGCGCAGGCGTGGGGCCACTGGAGCGGCTGTCACGCCGTGCAGTGGGACTACAACGCCCCCTGGCACGGCGACCGCAAGGTCGGCGACAATTTCCAGAAGCATTCGTATCCCGTCGGCATCATCGTCAACGTCGAGGGTCAGCGCTTCGTCGACGAGGGCGCCGACATGCGCAACTACACGTACGTGAAGTACGGCCGCGAGGTCATCAAGCAGCCGCGCCGCGCGGCGTTCCAGATCTTCGATCAGAAGGTCGTGGACCTGCTCCGAGAGGAGTACCGGATCCGCGAGGTCACGAAGGCCGAAGACGCGACGCTCGAGGGCCTCGCGCGCAAGCTCGAGATCGACGTCGAGGGCTTCGTGCGCACCGTGCGTGAGTTCAACACCGCCGTGCAGCCGGGCACGTTCAACCCGGCCATCAAGGACGGCAAGGGGACGCGCGGCATCAAGCCGCCCAAGTCGAACTGGGCGCAGCCGCTCGACACGCCGCCCTACGTCGGCTACGCGGTGACCACGGGCATCACGTTCACGTTCGGCGGCCTGCACATCACCACCGAGGGCCGCGTGCTGAACGGCGAAGCCCGGCCGATCGGCGGACTCTACGCGGCCGGCGAGCTGGTGGGCGGGCTCTTCTACAACAACTACCCCGGCGGCGCCGGCCTCATGGCGGGCGCCGTGTTCGGCCGCATCGCCGGCCGCTCCGCCGCGCGCGCTTCGAAGTCCTGACAGGTTGAAGGCCGTTGGTGTTTGCGCTACCCTCTCTCGCGTGAACGCGATGCGACCTATTGTGGCGATGGTTCTCATCACCATCGCGCTCCTGCTCACTGCGCTGGCCTATGCGAGCCCGCCCGATCCGACCTGGGTGGGCGGGTTCTGGGATGACGGCGATTTCGACGACGTCGTCATTGTTGTCACCTCTGTCCTGGCGATTCCGACCCTGCACCGGATCGATGCGCCGCCGACGCGGATCGTTCTCGGCCTCCTCCTCGAGGCGCCGACGCCCACGATCGCCTACGACGGCTCGGTCCACCACGCGCCCCGCTCGCCGCCCGCGCCCGCTCGCTAGACTCGCTCGCCGCACGGTCGCCTGACATTCTCTCGGAATCGTTCCGCGGGACACGACAGCGTCCGAGGCGCCGGCGAGCGACGAAATCCACACATCGGCGATTGTCCAGCTTCATGCGTGTGAGGGGCTGTCAGCGATG
This sequence comes from Candidatus Rokuibacteriota bacterium, assembly GCA_003220225.1. Classification (GTDB taxonomy): domain Bacteria; phylum Methylomirabilota; class Methylomirabilia; order Rokubacteriales; family CSP1-6; genus AR12. The sequence continues at coordinate 87,813 of QHRU01000044.1, read as the reverse complement.
GACGAGGCGACGGAGAAGCTCCTACGCGAGCTGCGGGGAAGCCCGACAGACTTGGCGAAGATGGTGGCGAGGATCCATCAGCGACGTCGTGGTGTCGTGGCCGTCTCAGCGAATGCGATCGCGCGCTGGAACAAAGACGATCCTCACGCATGGGCACGAGTGCGCGACTGGCTCACGAAACGGGCCGTGCGCCTGCTCATCGACTGAGCTCGCGTTTCGCCCGAGTCGGGGGCTGTTCGAGGGAGGCCGTCATGGGTATGAGACTGAACGGCTACTGGAGACACGAAGTCTGGCCGCCACAGCTTGCGAAGAGCTTGGAACCGGCGATATCATCGGTCATGCGCTCGCTGCGACTTCTGAAGCTCGCGCCGTTCATCCTGTTCGCGGTGACCGTGGCTGCCTGTGCAACGCCCCAGACGACCCCGTCGGCCGCCCTCACGACGCTCGAGCCCGCCGCCGGCCGGTGGTTCAAACTGGACTGGGCTGCCCAGCCGGACGGGACCGACACTCGGCGCGTCGATGGCTACATCCTGAACACGTACGGCCAGGCGGCCCAGGTACAGCTGCTCGCGCAGGCCCTGGACGCCTCGGGGCAGGTCATCGACCAGAAGATCGAGTACACGCTCGCTCCGGTGCCCGGCTTCAGCCGCTCCTACTTCAACATCGGGCACCTCGCCGCCGCCGACCACTATCAAGTGACGGTGTGGAGCGCCTACTTCTACCAGGGTCGGCGACTGCCGTAACCGCTGCGCTTCGCGCGGGACGCCGGAGGGCGGCGCCCGCGAATCGAACGGCTTTTTTAGAAGGTGATCTCGAATCGCACCGTCGGCCAGCCGACCGCACGCTCGTCCGGGCGGACCCTCTGGAGGCTGCCGTCGTCCAGCAGGTAGTAGGCCTGAGTACGGCGGGCGGACGGGTCTGTGCGTGAGACCTTCTCGCCCCTCTCGCCCCGGTGCGTCAGCACGTCGCCCTTCGCGCTGCCCTTCGCGCTGCGCGTGAACGGCTGCCTGAACACCGCCTGGAACGGGAAGCTGCCGGACATGCCGTAGATCGTGAACGTCCCCTCGCTCACGAAGCCGAGCGGCAGCGGGGGCTGGAAGTTGATGACGCCGCTGAACGTCCCGGTCTGGACCGGGAGCTCCGGGCTGTCGGTCGGATTGTCCAGCTGCACGACGACCGCGTAGGTCCCGAACACCTTCCCGCTCGTCGGGATCACCTGGCCGGTCTTTGGATCGATCATCAGCTGGACATCGTCGGTGCCGGTGGCGATCACGGTGCATTCGTTACCGCGGACGGTCACGAGCTGCGGAACCGAGCAGAGGATCGAACCCAACGCCGCCACGCCCTGCAGCTGCGAGGTCGCGTGACGGACCGCGGGAATTCCAACAGCGCCGTTGGTGGCGTCGACGAGGCCCGTCGGACTCTTGCCGCTGGGGTCGGGGACCAATACCTGGCCGGCGCTGTTGAGCAGGACAGCGTCCTCGTCCATTTCATACAGGAACGCCTGGTTGGCGCCAGGAGCGGGGCTTCCCTGCGCGGCCGCGATGGCGGCACCCGCCATGAAAACGGCCCAGACGGTCAACAGCGTGCAGAACAGGCGTCCCTTCGATCTCATGTACAGGGCCCGTCTCCTCCCGGGAGCAACCCGGCTCAACAGAGCGACGGGGCGCGACCATCGCTACGGCGGTGTTACGCAAACGGCGCACCAAAGTTGGGCATGCCGCCTATGTACTTGAATTCGCTCGCCTACCTACTCGAGGCGCCGCAGGCAACGAGAGCACCGGGTGATTTCTGGCCGGCTAAATGGCACCCCCTGGACGGCAGTGTGATCGGGTGCGGGTCAGACGAGTCGATCCCAATCCACGGGACACCCTTGTCGCGGACAGCGAGGTGAGCCGCCATACTCCTCGACGAGAGCGCGCAACGAGCAAGCGGGGCAGCGATAGATGCCGGGAATCCAGCCATCGCTTTCGCGTTCCATGTCGTCAGGACCCAATGCCGGCTCATCCCGGCTCACCGCGGGTCTCCCACGCCCTCGCCGGCTGCGCTCCGGGTCTGTGTGGCCTCCCTGTGCTCGGACCTCTCGGCGATGAGCGCGTAGACCACCGGCAGCACGAGCAGCGTGAGGATCGAGGACGAAATCAGGCCACCGACGACCACGCGCGCGAGCGGCCGCTGGATCTCCGAGCCGATGCCGTGGGAGAGCGCGGCCGGGATGAAGCCGATGACGGCCACGATCCCGGAGACGACGATCGGGCGGAATCGCAGCGTGCAGCCCCGCACCACCGCGTCGAGCACGCCCACGCCATCACCCCGCGCCTGGCGGATCGACGACACCAGCACCACGCCGTTCAATACGCTCACGCCGAAGACCGCGACATAGCCGACGGCGGCGGAGATGTTGAAGTGGGTTCCAGAGAGGAAGAGCGCCAGTGTGCCGCCGATGAGTGCAAACGGCAGGTTCAGCATGATGAGCAACGCGTCCCCGATCGACTGGAACGTGCCGAAGAGCAGGATGAAGATGATGAAGATCACGAGCGGCACGATGACGTAGAGCCGCGCGAGGGCGCGCTGCTGGTCCTCGAACCGCCCCGACCACACGATGTGATAGTCCTCGGGCAGCTTCACGGCGGCGTCGACCTCCTTCATCGCCTCCGCGACCATGCCGCCCATGTCGCGCTCGCGCACGCTCCATTTGATGGCAATACGGCGCTGGCTGCCTTCGCGCTGGACCTGACTCAAACCCTCCGTCTTGGTGAACTCCGCGAGCTGCGCCACCGGAATGCGTTCGCCGCTCGGCGCGCTCACCGTCAAGTGCTGCAGCATCATCAAGGATTCGCCGCTCCCGGCGAGCCGCACCGCGAGGTCGAAGCGGCGCTCGCCCTCGAAGACCTGGCTGACGACGCGCCCGCGCGTGGCCGCTTCGAGCGCACCCTGAATGTCCTGGATGTTGATGCCGTAGCGGGCGGCGGCTTTACGGTCGACCACGATCTGTAGCTGCGGCTGGCCGACGAGATGGTCGTAGTCGAGGTCGGTCACGCCGCGGATGTCGCGAAGCACGTCGGTGATCTGTCGGCCGATGCGCTCCAGCTCGAAGACGTCCCGCCCGTAGAGCTTGATGGCCATCTCGCCCTTCACGCCGGCGAGCGCCTCGTCCACGTTGTCCTTGATCGGCTGCGAGAAGTTCGTGGTGATGCCGGGGATGTCCGAGAAGCGAGCGCCCATCCCCTCGATCAGTCGCTCCTTGTCGCGGACTCGCCACTCGCCGCGCGGCTTGAGCCCGATGTAGAACTCGGCGGTGTCGGGGCCATTGATGTCGGTGCCGTCGTCCGGCGCCCCGAGCTGGGAGACCACCACGCGCACCTCGGGGAAGGTCAGCAGCCGCTCGCGGATGTCGTGGACGTACGGGTTGGCGTCTTCGAGCGAAATGCCGATGGGGAACTTCACCCGTAGCCAGATATCACCCTCGTCCAGCTCGGGGAGAAACTCCTTGCCGAGGAACGTGAACGCGAGCAGCGCGAGCGCGAACATCCCGGCCGTGACGGCGATTGGTACGACCGGCCGTCGCAGGCAGAAGCGCAGCGCGGGCACGTACGGTCGGCGCAGCCACCGTAGCAGCGGGCTCTCACGCTCCGAGGGCGGGTGACGGAAGAAAAAAGTCGTGAGCACCGGCAGCAGCGTGAGCGTCAAGAGGAGCGAGCCGATGACGGCGAGCGAGATCGTCACCGCCATCGGCTGGAACAGCCGGCCCTCGATGCGCTGGAACGTCAGGATTGGCACGTAGACGGTCATGATGATCATGGCGGCAAACGTCAGCGGGCGGGCGACCTCGAGGGCGGCGTGCTGCACCTCGTGCAGGACGCGAGGGCCGGTGACCTTGCGCTCGCTCAGGTGGCGCAAGATGTTCTCGGTCATGATGACCGCGCCGTCCACGATGATGCCGAAGTCGATGGCGCCGAGGGAGAGGAGATTGGCCGGGACCCCGCGCAGGTCCATGAAGACGAAGGCGAAGAGCAGCGAGAGCGGAATGGTCAGCGCCACGATGAGCGCCGCGCGCAGGTTGTAGAAAAACAGCGAGAGCAGCACGATCACGAGCCCCGCGCCCTCGACGAGGTTGCGCATGACCGTGGTCACCGTCGTGCGGACAAGCCGGTCGCGGCTGTAGTAGGGGCGCATGACGACGCCCGCCGGCAGCGTCTTCCGCATCTCGTGGACCTTCGCGCGGACTCCGGCGATGACGGCGTCGGGATTCTCGCCCTTGCGCATCAACCACGACGTTCTCGAGGTCCTCTGTCGACTGCACGAGGCCGATGCCGCGCACCATGAGCGCGTACTGCCCCTCGCGGATGTAGGAGCCGCCCGCGTTGGCGTTGTTGGCGGCGACCGCCTCGAACACCTGCTTGAGCGTCACGTTGTAGTCGCGCAGCCGCTCGGGATCGACGGTGACCTGGTACTGCTTGATGCCGCCGCCCCACGAGACGACGTCGGCCACGCCGGGCACCTTGCGGAACTCGCGCTCGAGGACCCAGTCCTGGTAGGCCTTGAGGTCGACGAGCGGCATCGTCCTGGACTCGAGGGTGTAGCGGTAGACTTCGCCGATCGGCGAGGCGAGCGGCCCCAGCTGGGGCTTGGCGTCGGCGGGGATGTCGGCCTGCGTGATGCGCTCGAGCACCTGCTGCCGCGACCAGTAGTTGTCGGTGCCGTCGGCGAAAAGGATCTTGATGTTCGACAGCCCGAAATTCGAAAACGAGCGCAGGAAGGTCACGTCCGCGATCCCGTTGATCTCCTTCTCGAGCTGGATCGTGATGTAGCGCTCGACCTCTTCGGCGGCGTGGCCCGGCCAGAGGGTGATCACGTCGACCTCGACGTCGGCGACGTCGGGATAGGCCTCGATGGGCAGGCGGTGGAACGACACGATGCCGCCGGCCGTGAGGAGCAGGGCCAGCGCGAGCGTGATGAACCGCTGGTGCAGCGCGAACGCGACGACGCGCGCGATCATGACAGTCGCCTTCCTCGGGCTGACGCGCACGACGCACGCGTAGCCCGGGTGGAGTCCAGGGAGCCGCCGGCGGCGCCGGCGGCGGATCAGGACGGCGGTGTCAGACGCGCGGCGGCGCGCGGGAGAGGGCGGAGGCGACGGCGGCGAGCGGGGGCTTGGCCGGCTCGCTGGGATCGATCGTCGCGACGACCTCGCGCGTCGCGCGGGGCGGCGCGGGCGGCTCGGGGAGCGCGGCGGCCGTCCCGCAGATCAGCAGGACGATGTCGTCGTAATCGCCGTCGTCCCAGAACCCGGCGAACCACGTCGGGTCGGGCGGGCTCAGCCTGGCGAGCGGTGTCAGGCCCGCCAGGGCGAGCGCAAGCAACAGCGCGACGAGCGCGCGCTGCCTCACGCCTCGGCCTCCGGCGAGCCCGAAAAGCGATCCTCGAAGGCAACGTGCCGTTCAGGGTCGCCCATCGTCGTCGACGTAGGATACAACAGCGGAACGTTGGGACGTCGACTTTGATGGCGCGAGGCATTCCTACGGCGACCCTACCCCAGCGTGTCGACGTCGCTACGACGAGGCTTGAAATGCGCGTCCGAGTCCCACCCTGCCTGCGCTGCTACAAGGGTCGCCTTGATGCGAGAAGTGGGCGCGGCGAAACCCGCTACCGCAGGGCGCCCGCCACTGCCGCGATGAGATAGTCAAGGTGCGCGATGTAGTCGTCGGTCCCCTTCACGGCGCCCGGTGTCTGAGGCACCACAAGCACAGTGGCGCCGGTTCGCTGCGCAACCAAGTCGCTGAGTTCACGGGGGTACCACGACTCGTGCAGGATCACCTTGACGCGCTCGGCGGACATTTTGCGAATGAGCGCCGCGACATGTTGGGGCGACGGGGCGATGCCAGGCCGGTCTTCGATAATGCCCGCCTCGACGAGACCGAATGCGCGGTAGAAGTACGGCCAGCTGTCGTGGTAGCTCACGACGCCGGCGCCCCGGAATGGCGCCAGTGTCTCATTCCAGCGCGCCGTCGCCGCGTCGACGCGGGCCAGGAAGGCCACGCGGTTGCTCTCGATGGCCGCCGTCTGCTCGGGTGCGATGCGAGCGAGTCCGCGCGCGATGTTGCCCGTGACTATCGGCATGTTGCCCGGGTCCAGCGTGAAGTGCGGACTGCCAAGGGGATGCACGTCGCCAAGGCCGCGATCGACCCGCCCGCTCGGCACCTTCAGCAAAGCAATCCCCGGCGACGCCTCGATGACGCTTAGCGCGCCGCGAACCATCTTCGGGTTGTTGCTGCCGAGTGCGATCACGTCGATCCACGCGTCCTCCTCGAGCCCATTGCGAACGAGGACATCAGCCCGTCGTAGCAGCAGCATGTGGCTAGGCCGGACCTCCATGTCGTGCGGGTTCTGACCGAACCGTGCCACCACGTCGACGCCGGCGGCGTTGCCGACCAGCGTTTTCGTGATCACGAAAAGATCAGGCAGTGTGGCCACCACGCGCAGTCCGGATGGCGAGCCGCCGGCTCCGGGGCGCGCAACAAGCAGCAACAACGCCGCGACGATGACGCCGAGAGTTGGTTGCTTCATCTCAGCCGCCGTAGCCCCAATTCCAGCACGGCCGGCGCTCGAGCCAAAACCAGCGATCACAAAGATCGTGCTCGCAGCGCCGACGGCACTCGGGTTCCGTGAGCTCTCCCGAACAGCGCAGTTCCCTCGCCGCCTCGCAGTAGCAAGCCCCGACGAGCGCGAAGCGCGGCTCTTGCGCGGCCGGGCCACCACCGCCGAGCAGGAGGCCACCGAGCAGCGTTAGTCCCATGGCGAACCGTCTCATTGTCATGCCGGCTCCGGCGGCGATAATCTCACGCCATGCGTGCGCCGACGGCCGTTGCAGTCGTGGCCTTCCTGGCAGGGATCCCGGCCGCCATCTCCGGCGTCAGCGCCCAATCAACCGTTCGCGCCGTGGCGCTCGCCGGCGATCCCGCCCCCGGCGGCGGCTCTTTCGAGCACTTCGGCGTCGAATCGCTGCCGATCGTCGCGCCGGCGAATACGAAAGGGCAAGTCGCCTTCTTCGCCACCATGCTGCGCTCAACGGCCAGCGAGGCGTTCTTCCTCGCATCGCAAGGCCGCGCGGTGCGCGTTGTGGCCGAAGGTGATCCCGTCCCGGGCGGCGGCGTCTTTTCCGGCTTCGGTCGTCACCCGATTCCCGCCCTGAACGAGCGCGGCGACGTGGCCTTCGCGGCGGCGGTCGTCGGCGGGCGCACCGTCGAAGGGATCTTCCTGCGGAACGCACGCGGTCTGCGGCCGGTCGTTGTCACGGGTGGCGGCGCGCCCGGCCTGCCGTCTGGAACGATCGCGGCGGTCGATGCCCCTGCCCTCAACGATCGCGACGACGTCGCATTTCTCGCTTCGGTGCGGCGCGGCCGCGACGTCGTCGAGGCCGTCTATGCCGTCGTCGGCGGCCGGCTGACGAAGGTCGTCGCTCAAGGCGATCCGGCACCGGCCGGCGGAACGTTCGCCGGCTTCGGTCCCCCCGTGATCAACAACCGACGTCGTGTCGCGTTCGCCGCCGTGGTCGAAGGCCGCGCCGTGCCGGGCGGGATCTTCGTGGCCGAGGGCCCCGCGATCCGGATGGTGACCGGCGCCGGGAGCGAGACACCAATCGGGGGGATTTTCGTGAAGTTCTCCGAGCGCGTCACCCAGAACGACGCCGGCGCCGTAGCGTTTACCGCGGTGCTCAAGAGCGCCGAGGCGGAGCAGGGTATCTTCGTGGTCGACGACGATCGCCTGCGGAAGGTGACAGCGCTCGGCGAAACCGCGCCCGGCGGCGGCACATTCGCGCACTTCTCGCTGTGGCCGGCCCTCGCTGCCGACGGCAGCGTGGCCTTCGCGGCCGCCGTGGACGGCAGCGCTGTGCAGGTTGCGCTCTTCGTCGCATCCGCGCGCGGCACGGCGCGCGTGGTGGCGCTCGGCGACGTCCTCGGTCCGAATCGCCGGCTGGCTTCGTTCGGCCTTTATCCCGTCGTGGCGCTGAGCCCTGCCGGCGGCCTCACGTTCGCGACGACGCCCGGCGCGGCGGTCGGTATCGAAGGACTGTTCTTCGTCGCGCCGCCTCCTCGTTGAGATCACTGCAGATCGTAGGGCGGATATTCCCTGAAGACGTTCGCCGCCGTGATCAGCTTGTGGGTGGTGGTCGTCCGCGCCGCGACCGCCTCGCCGCGGAGCATGCGAAGCGCGAGCGGCAGCACATCGTAACCGTAACGGTCGAGATAGAAGGCGACAGAGCCGAGGACGATGCTTCCGCGGTTGCTGGGATCGATCTCCTTGCGGTCGCTTGCGCCGCCGTGGATCGACCGGTCGCATCCGAAGGAGACGATGGCGCCATCGGCGACGCGGCCGGCTCCTTCCAGCGCGCTCTTTGCCGCCAGCGCCGTCACGTCGTCCAGCGCGGCGATGAGGAATTTGGCGTTTGGTTGGGCTGCGACGACCCTGCCGACGAGCGTCGCCACCGTGGCGTGGTTGCCCTGGGTATCGAGATTGACGATCCGGATCGACCGCTGCCGGCCCCGGAGCCCTTCGATCACACCCTGCACGCGCTCGGGCAGCCGATCCTGCCGCGAGTTGACCGCTCCCACGATCAGGCCGAAGACGGTGCGGCCCTGCCACGAACGGGCGGCGAAGTCAGCGAGGGCCTCGCCGCCGATGCGGCCCGCCGCCGCGTTGTCGGCGGTGTAAAGCGGCGCATCGCCGACCGCATAGTTGACGGCCAGGACCGGAATGCGCGCTTCGCGCAACGTCCGCGCGACGCCATCGTTCGCGGTGGGCTCGTGGAAATACTCGACGAAGAGATCGACCTGGCGACGGGCCGCGTCGGCGGCGTTGTCGAGCGCGGTCCGGACGTCGCGGCGGTTGTCGTAGAACACCAGGTCGACCGGCAGGCGACGGGCGGCGAGAACGAAGCTGTCTCGAACCTCGCGGCCCATGAAGCCGGTGGCCTCGAGGGTCACGCCCGGCTCCTCGGTCAGATTGGCGAACGCGATCGTGTAGCGGCGGTCCTCGGCGCCAGCGTGCAGGGCGGCGAGGACCGCCGCGGCGAGAAGGACGACGAGGACGGCGTTCGGCCGGCGCCCGCTCGCGGGCGCCGGCCACAGCGGTGATGACACAACGAGGCCTGTCTACCGGATGCCGTCGATCCCGACGAAGTTGCCGGTCATGCCGACCGCGCGCGGCACCGTCATGTTGAAGAAGAACGTGGCGCGATTCGTCCGCGCGGCCTCGGCTGCCATGAGGTCGGTGCGCACGTTCTCGATGATGTGGATGCCGCTGTCGGTGATGAGGAGGTTGTGGACGATGAATGCTTCCTTGGGATCCTCGCCGGGAATGACCTCGACTGCCCACGTATCCGCGCCGACGGCCACGACCTTCTGGCCAATCAGCCACTTCGCCGCGTCCTTGCCGATGCCGGGCTCGCCGGAGTTGTAGGCGGCGTTCTGGGCCGGGAACTGTTCGAAGAGGTCGCCCCAGCCGGTATGGATGACGACGATATCCCCTTCACGCAGGGTGACGTTGTACATCTTGAGGCCAGCCTGCAAGTCCGCTGCGCTGATGACCGTCCCCTTCTCAAGGCACGGCTTCTTGCAGGCGGAGTTGGTCTTGAACTTCCCGCTCTGCTGGAAGACCTTCACGGCGTCGATGATGACGCCGCGCGTCGCGAAGGACTTCAGGTGCTCAAGACCGAGCTTCGTCATTGCGTTCTGGTTGATGAACTTGCCCATCGCGATCTGGTTGAAATAGCAGTCCTTGCGGCCGATGTGCCCGAGGCCGTCGAGGTGCGTGCCCACGTGGCTCTGGCTCAGCCACGTGTCCTCCATGTAGGTCAGCTCGTTCTCGCCGAACGAGGCGCCGGGCGCGAGCGAGGTGGCCGTGAGGATTGTCTTCGTAAAGCGCGTGCCGAACAGCGGCACGCCGTCCACGAGCGGGTAGGACATCGGTACGACCTTGCCCTCCTGGATCTCAGCAGCCGCGGCTTTCGTCACGGCTGGCGTCACCCGATTCGTGGCCCCAGTCTGGTCGTTCGGACCCCAGGGCGACGGCGGAACCAGCTTGGTGCAATCGGTCTGGGCGAGAGCGACCGATGCGGATGCAAAGAAGAGGAACGTAGCCACGAGAGTCGACGCGAATTTCATGGCGACCCACTCCTTTCGACGGTGAACGGCACGCGGCCGACGAGAGTCGCATGCTAAGCCCGAAGCGGGCCCGTCTTCAAGTCTCACTGTGCTGCGATCCGGCCGACTTCATCAGGTCCCCACATGAAGGAACGCCATCAGTCGCAACAGGTATGCCCGCGAACGGCTTCCCAACCTTCCCAGCCGATAAGCGGGACCATCAGGAGCCCCGCGAAAGGGTCGGCCCACCACCAGCCAAGCCATGCGTTGAGGCCGAGACCTATGAGGAGAATCGCGGATAAGTACGCGCAGATTCGCGTCTGATGAGCCTCGGCCTCGAGCGCGCCGCTGCCCAGACGGCTTGCGATCCGGCGTTTGAAATGGATGGAAGGCAGCGCCGTGGCCATGAACTTCCCGAGCGCCTCGTTTGATGTCATCGTGTGTCAGCAAGGTCTTCAGTTCTTTCCTGACCGACCTGGAGCGCTCCGCGAAATGCGGCGAGTACTCGTTCCGAGTGGCCGCGTGCTGCTCAGCGTCTGGAGAATCATGGGTCCATATCACGGTGCTGTAGTCGATGCGCTCAGACAGCATGTCGGCGCTGAGGCGGCAGCTACCTTTTCCGCTTCCAGAGTCGGGGTACCCGATGCTGAAGAGCTCTACCGTCTTGGCGTCGAAGCAGGGTTCCGTGAGGTGGCTATTCACCCGTGCGTTATGAACATACGGCTGCCCGCATGTGAGGGTTTTGTGCTCTCGCATCTTGCCGCCACGCCCGTGGCGAGAGCGGTTGCGGCCGTCAGCTCCGAAGCACGTGCTGCCCTGGCCGATCAGGTCAGCCTCGCGTTGCGAGCTTACCTGGATGGTGATGGGCTGGCGATTGCCGATGAAACAAACGTTGTGACGGCGCTCGCGTAGAGAGTCTCCTTGATTCCGATTTATCCAGCACTGCGCGGAATTGACCCCGGGACACGCTGCCCGGCGACGCGAGATAGCGCGGCGTGCTCACGGTGGGCTGACGAGCTCCAGATTCAATGAACGTCGCAGAGACGTTGATAACAGTGCCGCAAGCCAATGAGCTCGAGCCGATACTCGCGACGTTCGCTGCCGCCGGCTATCGACCACGGAGTTTACTTCTGGGGAGGCTCGAGTGCCATCTCTTCGACGAGCTTCGCATGCTCTTCGCGGTGGGTGGACACGGCAAGACACAGCACGCGGTACAGACTCAGCACCTGATCGAACAGCGGGCGACGGTTCAGGCGGTGATCTGCACAGGAGCGGCGGGCAGTCTCGGTGTGGAGCTAGCGCTCGGCGACGTCGTGGTCGGCGTGTCGACCGTCGAGCATGACTACAAGCTTCGCTTCGTCCGACGGCCCCTGCCGCGCTATGACGCTGATGTGCAGCTTGTAGACGAATTCCGCCTTGCTGCCAGCCAAATCGGTTCGCAGTTCAGGGTACTTTTCGGGGCAATTGCCAGTGGCGATGAGGACATCATCGACCCGGCGCGCGCGGCTGAACTGCAGGAGGCGACTGGGGCGCTGTGCGTCGCCTGGGAAGGCGCAGGTGCGGCACGAGCGGCACGTTTTAGTGGGCTCCACTTCTTGGAGGTGCGAGCAATCACCGATGGCGCCAACCACACGGCCGCGGTCGACTTTCAGACGAACCTCAGGCATTCGATGCCGAATCTTGCTCAGATCCTCTTGAAGTGGTCTCTCCTTCGGGGAGGATGAGCCCGACGCTCCGCGACCACCATGACGAACAGGGCGCGCTTCATGATGTCCTCCTTGCCGGAAGGGCCTCCGCGACGCCGTTCTTGGCGGGCGTGCACCGGCAATAGGTTTGCCAAAATCGAAAAGGGCGGCCAGGACGAGATTCCCACGCATCTGGAGTCGGGCACGCGGAGCGAAGCCCGGGCAGAAGGCCGGCGCTGTCGGGCGAAAGCCCGGCGTCAGCGCGGGAGCGGGAAGTGGCAGGCGACGCTGTGGCCGTCGCCGAGGTCGCGCAGGGGCGGCTCGCTGGCGGGGTCGGTGCACACCGCGGGGCGGCCCGTCGCCTCGTAGACCGGACATCGGGGCGCGAACCGACAGCCCTGCCCGGGTCGCTCGAAGTCGAACACGCCCCAAGCGGCGGCGCCGTTGCCGCCGGTGCGAGGAACCTCCTGGCTGCGCTTCTCGACCAGCGACGACCACAGGATCGAGGTGTAGGGATGGCGCGCCGCCCGCGCGACGCGGTCGGCCGGCCCGATCTCCACGATCTTCCCCAGGTACATCACGGCAACCCGGTGACTCACCAGCTCCACCACCTCGAGGTCGTGCGAAATGAAGAGATAGGAGAGTCCGAGCCGCACCTGGAGGTCCCGCAGCAGGTTGACGATTTGAGCCTGGATGGAGACGTCGAGGGCGCTGGTGGGCTCGTCGGCCACGATGAACCGCGCGCCGACCGCGAGGACCCGCGCAATCCCTACCCGGCGCTTCTCTCCGCCCGAGAGCTCGTGCGGGAAGCTGGCGAGCTTGCCCGACTGCAGATTCACCTGGTCCAGCAGCTCGGCGGTCCGCCGCGTCACCTCGGGGTGGTCGAGCCGCTCGTGCAGTGTGATGGCCTCTCGAAGGATGTCCCGGACGCGCATCCGTGGATTGAGGGCGGCGTCGAGGTCCTGGAAGATCATCTGCATCTGCTTGCGCAGCGGCCGCAGCGCCCGCATCGGCAGCGCGGTGATGTCGTGGCCGTCGAACACGACACGGCCCGACGTCGCCCTGGTGACCCCGAGGATGATGCGTCCGATGGTCGTCTTTCCGCAGCCCGACTCCCCCACGAGCCCGAGGGTCTCGTGCTCGGTGAGCGCGAAGCTCACCCCGTCCACGGCCGGGACGGAGCGCGTCTGGCCGTGCAGGGCGGCGAGCAGGCCCGCGCGCGCGCGATAATGCTTGCGGAGGTCGGAGACCTCGAGGAGCCGCCTAGCCAGCGCGCGCCCCGTCGCGCGGCTCGTCGCCATAGAGGTAGCAGCGGATCTGGTGGCCCGCGGTCACCGCGGCCAGAGCGGGCTCCTGGCTCATGCAGCGAGCACGGATCGTGTCGGTGACGCGGTCGCAGCGGGCATAGAACCGGCAGCCGCGGGGGACATCCATCGTATCCACCACCTCACCCCGGATGACGGAAAGGCGACCGTCGATGGCGTGCGGTCCGCCGTTCTTCTGGGCGCTCGGCAACGAGGCCAGGAGCGCCGAGGTGTAGGGGTGCTTGGGCTCGACGCTCGGCGCCAGGACGTCGCGCGCCGGACCATGCTCCATCACCGTCCCGCCGTACATCACGGCCACCGTGTCGGCCAGCCGCGAGACGACACGGATGTCGTGGGTGATGAGCAGCGTCGTCACGCCGAGCCCGGACTTCAGCTCTGCGAGGAGCGCCACGATGCGCGACTGGATCGTCGCGTCGAGGCCCGTGGTCGGCTCGTCGGCGATCAGCAGCGAGGGCTCGGAGGCGAGCGCCATCGCGATCATCGCCCGCTGACACATGCCGCCGGAGAGGCCATCCGGGTACTGATCGAAGCGCAGGCGCGGCGAATCCATGTGCACGCGCTCGAGCCACGCGATCGCGCGCTCCTTCGCCTCTCTCGAGTCCTTCACCGGCGTGTGCAGGCGGATGGCCTCGCTGATCTGCTGCCCGACCGTGAGGAACGGGTTGAGCGACGATTTCGGGTTCTGGAAGATCATGGCGATCTCTTTGCCGCGCACGCCCCTCATCGATCGTTCCACCTGTGCTTGCCAGCCGGGCTCATCCTTGGCCACGGCGACGATCCGGCCGTCCCGCTCGGTCACGGTGACGTGGCGGGCGAGGTCCTGGAGCAGGTTGCGCCGACCGTTGCCGCCCGCGCGCGCGCCGTCGCCGCCGGCGAACTCGACGGCGCCCGTGATCACGCCCGGGCTTCCGCCGATGAGGCCCAGGGCCGACAGCGCGGTCACGCTCTTACCGCTGCCGCTCTCGCCCACCACGCCGAGGGTCTCGCCGCGCGCGATGGAGAGGCTGACGCCGTCCACCGAGCGGATGAACGCCTGCTTGGCGCGGGAATAGAAGTAGGTCCGGAGGTCGGAGATTTCGAGGACTGGCGAGCGCGTCACGGGGCGCTCTTGCTCTCGAGGATGTTGTTGAGACCGTCGCCCAGCAGGTGGAAGCCGAGGATGGTGCCGAGGATCGCCAGCGCCGGCGCCGTCGACGGCCAGAACTTTCCGTGGAAGAAGTAGTTCGCCCCCGCCTGCACCATGTTGCCCCACGAGGGCGTGGGCTCCTGGACCCCGAAGCCGAGGTAGCTCAGGCTCGTCTCGACGAGGATCGCCTCGCCCATGCCGAGCGTGGCCTGGATGATCAGGAGCGGCGCGCAGTTGTACCAGAGGATGTGCTTGACGACGATGACGCGCGTGGACAGGCCGAGGACGTGGGCCGCCTCGATGAAGCTCTTCGTCCTTAGAAATTGGATCTTGCCCGCGATGAGGGAGGCGATCGCGGGCGCGCCCGTGATCCCCACCACGAGCATCACGTAGTAGATGTCCGCCCTGAACGCGGCGATGACGAGCAGGATCAGGACCAGGCGCGGAAACGAATCGACCAGGTTGCTCAGGTAGGTGACGAGCGCCTCGGCGCGGCCGTCGCGGTAACCGGCGACCACCCCGAGGGTCGCCCCGAGCGCGAGCGAGGTCGCGACGGCGAGCAAACCGGGGAGAAAGTACGCCTGGATGCCGACGATGAGCCGCGAGAGCATGTCGCGGCCGAGGAAGTCCGTGCCGAGCGCGTGGCCTGGTCCGGGCGGCGCGTTGAGGCGCGCCATGTCCATGCGCGCAGGGTCGTCGGGCAGCCACCCGACGGCACCGAGGGTGTAGGAGATCACGACGAGTGCCACGACCAGCAGGCCATAGCCCACCGCGGCCAGGTCGGCCGTCGTCGCCGCTCGCCAGCGCGACCGTTCCCGGCGCTCTCCGACCTCGCCCGCAGCCTGGCGGTAGCGTCGCACGCCGCCCCGCTACTCGGTGGCCGTCCGCGGATTGACGCCGGCGTAGATCACGCCGCGCAGCAGGCTCGCCAGCCGGACGAAGGCCGCGGCCACGATCGTGATTCCCATGATCACCGGAAAATCGCGGTCCTGGGCGGCTTGCCACGCCATCCGGCCGAGGCCCGGCCAGTTGAACACCTGCTCCACGATGACGGCGCCGCCGAGGACGAACGGCATCTTGGCGGCGATCATCTCGGTCATCGGGAGAAGAAACCCTTCCTTGAACGCGTGCCGCCACACCGGCGCGCCCTTGGCGCGGGCGGTGCGGATATAGTCCTCCGCCATGACCCGGCCGAGCTCCTCGCGCAGATGGCGCGTCACTTCGCTCACCGTACCGTTGGCGACGCCCAGCACGATGATCGGCAGCAGGATGTAGAGCCAGCCGTGACGCTGCGGCTCGGCGGTCGCCGACAGGAGCGGGAAGAGACCGAAGCGGTGGATGCAGAGGTAGATGACGACGTACCCCAGCCAGAACACCGGCACCGCCGATATCAGGTAGACGGCGAGCGTGAGCGCCCGCGCGAGCGCGCCGCTCCGGCGCCACGCCGAGTAGAGCGCGAGGGGCACGGCTAGGAGCAGGGTGACGAGCAGGGAGCCGAGGGTGAGATAGAGCGTGTTCGGTCCCGCCCGCACGATCTCGCCGGCCACGGGCACGCCGGTGCGGATCGACGTGCCGAGGTTGCCGTGGGCCATGTTGCCGAGCCACGCCAGGTACCGGCCGTACCAGGTGGTGGGCACGCCGAGGGCCTCGCGCACGGAGGCGCGGGCGGCCTGGCCCGGCGCCTGCCCCTCCAGCAGCACGCTGAAGGGGTCACCGGGCGACAGATGCAGGATGACGAAGACGACGAGGCTGACGCCCAGGAGCAGCAGCGCGGTGAGCGCCAGCTCCCGGACCACCATCACGCCGACGCGCCGGAACGCCGCGAGCTTCGTCGTTACTTTTGCTCCGCGGCCGGGATGAACCATTCATCCGCGAACGAGAAGAACTTGTAGGGATGAATCGCGACCCGGCGCAGCTTCTTGTGATAGCCGCTGTAGTTCGTCAGCGTCCAGAGGAACGTGTACGGCGCCTCCTCGGCGAGGAGCGCGTGCAGCTTCCGGTTGATGGTGCGCCGTTTCTCGTGATCGAGCGTCAGCTTGCTCTCCACGATGAGGCCGTCGACCTCGGGATTCGAGTACCCGCCGAAGTTGTTCTTCCACGGACCGATCTCGGCGGAATGGAACAGCGAGGAGATGTCCGCGGAGTCATCGAAGACCCACGAGGCCAGGATGACGTCGAAGTCGTGCTCGGCGAAGACGGCGTCCTTCCAGGCCTGCCATTCCTTGAACTCGACCTTCACGCTCACGCCGATGGCCTTGAGGTAATTCTGGAACGCGAGCACCACCCGCTTGACCGCCTCGCTCTCCTTCTCGATCGGCACCTTGAGCGAGAGCGCCAGGGGCTTGCCGCCCTTCTGCATGACGCCGTCGGGACCCGGGGTGAAGCCGGCCTCGTTCAGGAGCGCGACCGCCTTCGCGGGGTCGTACGGCAGCGGCTGCACGTCGAGGTTGTAGGCCCAGCTGCCGGGGGCGAAGGGGCCCGAGATGATCGTGCCCTGGCCGTTGAAGAAGGCGTCGAGCATCTCCTTGCGGTTCACCGCGTGCGTGAAGGCGCGGCGCACCCGCTTGTCGGCGAGCAGCGGGCTTCTCAGGTTGTAGCCGAAGAACGCATACGAGAGCGCGTTGTACGGCTGCAGGACGAAGCGCCTGTCGCCCTGCAGCTCCGGCAGATCACGCGGGTTGACGAGCACGAGCATGTCGATGGCGTTGAACATCATCGCCTGCGTCATGATGTTCTGGTCCGCAAACGGCTTGGAGAGGAACTTGTTGATGTGCGGTCGGCCCTTGAAATAATCCTCGTTGGCCATCAGCACGATCTCGCGGTCGGCGCTGATGCTCTTGACGATGTAGGGACCGGTCCCGATGGGGTTCCGCACGAAGGGATCCTCGCGGGTGAGGTACTGGGGGTTCGCCGGTCCGTGCGCGGGGATCACCTTGAAGCTGAACTTCGCGAGCGCGTTGAGGATCGGCCGCTTGAGGGTGAAGCGCACCGTGGAGTCGTCCAGCTTCTCGACCTTCTCGATGAACTCGTAGCGCACCTTGAGCGGCGTGATCGTCTTCGGGTGCATCATGATGTTGTGCGTGAAGAGCACGTCGTCGGCCGTGAAGAGCCTCGGCGCCTCGCCATCGCGCGGATGCCAGCGCACGCCCTTGCGCAGGAAGAAGGTGTAGGTGCGCCCGTCCTGCGACACCTCCCAGCGCTCGGCCAGCTCGGGGACGATCGCCTGCTTCTCGTCGATCCCGACCAGCCCGTTGAACACCAGCTCCGTGATGCGCAGCGAGATCATCTCGTTGCTGGTGATCGGATCGAGGGTGGCCGGCCGGCCGTACTCGCCGTAGGCCAGGGTGCCGCCGTCCGGCCGGCCGTCGTTCTTCGACGCCGCCGGGGAGGCGGCCGGTATCGTCGTCAGCACGGTCAGGGTCAGGATGAGCGGCACGATCCTGGGTAGTGTTTTCATGGCACCTCGCCAGCACCTCATCAGAAGATTTTCACGTCGCCCGCACTCTTGTGCGTCATCGAGTACACGCCCTGGAGCGGCTCCTGGAGGCGGCGGACCACCGGGAACTGCTGGCTCATCTCGAAGTAAATTTCCAGGCTCTCCGAGAACTGCGTGGTCCGGTAGTACGCTTCTGCCAGGTTCACGAGCAGCACTGGATCGTTCGCCTCGATCCGGTTCTTCTGGGCCTTGTCCCGCGCCGATTCCAGGTACGCCACGGCGCGTGGCAGGTCGCCCTTGCGCAGGTGGTAGGTGCCGAGCGCGAAGTTGAGGGCGGCCGTCTTCCGCCGCTCCCCCGCCTCGGCGGCGCGCACCGCGCGCGGCTCGATCTCCGCGCACTCGAGCCGATGCCGCACACAGGCCGCCACCATGTCCGCCAAGAGATCCGGGTCGGAGGCCGTGTCGCGGGCCAGTGCCGCCCACGCCGACCCGCCATCGGCGCGCCGGGCCAGCAGCGACCGCGCGGTGGCCTCGCGGACGAGCGCGCGATTGCGATAGGCCGGCGGAGCCCCGGGGAGCGCCAGGAAGGCGCGCGTGGCCTGAAGCGCGCGCTCGACGTCGCCCGCTTCCAGGAAGGCGGCGCCGAGGTAATACTCCGCCGTGCCCCTCACGCGCGCGTCGGCGGCCGCCCGCTCGAGCGCCAGGCGGCTCGCGTGCCGGTAGAGCACGGCGAGCTCACCGAGCAGCGCCGGGTCGTAGAAGTTGATGGTCTTGGCAGGCCCCAGCACTTCGGTCGAGCTCGGCGCCTTGAGGTCCGTCTGATCGACGAGCGCGAGCGCTCTGGCCGTCAGGCCCGCTCGCGCGTACACGCCGATGAGCTTCTGCCGCACGAGCGCCGCCGGCCGCTCGCCGATTTCCTTCAAGACCGCGTCGGCGAGCGCCACCGGAGCCGGCTCCGTGATCCCGGCCCGGCTGTAGACTGCCGCCAGCGTGGCCCTTGTCTGAGGGTCCCTCGCCTCGAGGGAGTTCCAGAGCGCCCGCGCCGTCGTGACATCCTTGCGGACGAAATGCGCGAGGCCGAGGTGAGCCCTGGCCTGCGCCCTGAAGCCGGGCTCGACGCCGGGCTCGGCGGCGAATCGCTCGAGGACCTTGATGGCCTCCGCGGGCCGTCCGCTCTCCAGCAGGGTTTGACCGAGGTAGAAGCTCGCGAGGCGGCTGGCGCCAGGCCCGCGAATGGCGGCGAGCGCTTTCAAGTACTCCAGCTGCATCGGTGTGGCCGATTGCGAGAGCTCTCGATGGAGCTCGGCGGTACCGAGATAGACGATACCGAGGGTGAGCGAGGCGGTCGCTTGCCGGGCCGGGTCGAGCGAGGGCAGCGCCGTCTCCAGCGTGCGGGCGGCGTCCCGATAGTGACGCTTCTCGTAGAGTTGCGTCGCGCGCGCGACGGCGTCGTCCGCCGCCCACGCCGCCGTCGCCGCGAGCATCGCGAGGGTCACCAGCAGCGCGGTACTCCGGCCGGCCGCCATCAATCCTTCAGCTTCGCGACGAAGATCTGGTCCCACTGGTCGACCTGAGCCCGGAACGCGATCACGCCGTCCGCCGAGCAGGTGACGTCGTGGTTCATCTTCGTCTCGGTCTTGACGAGGAGGTTGGTGCCCCGCACGAGGTCGACGAGGTACAGAGGGCTGTACTCCGATCGATCGTCCTTGACGTAGACGATGCCGGCGCTGTTCGGCATCCAGGCCGGGCCGCGCTCCATGTCGGGCACGACACTGGTGGCGACCACCTTGGCGGCCAGTCCGGCGCCGTCGGTGGGGTCTGACCCGTCGGCGGCGACGACCACGATGGCCCACGTCCTGGAATCACCGGCCGGATTGTAATTGGAATAGAAGGCGATCTTCTTGCCGTCCGGCGACCACACCGGTCGCAGGTCGTCGTGGACCCAGGTCGTGAGCGCGCGCAGCGTCTCGGCGGGCCGCCGCACGTCGTCGATCACGTAGACGTCGTGGTTGTCGTTGTTGCCGTGGAGCATCGTCACCTTCGTGCCGTCGGGCGACCACACTGGATAGAGAAACGGACTCGTGCCCCACGTCAGCCGCGTCACGCCGCGGGACGCGACGTCCAGGAGGTAGAGGTCGCCCTTGCCGGTCCGCCCCGAGACGAACACGAGCTGATCGGCCACCGGCGACCAGTCGGCCTGGCCGTCTTTTTCCTTGTGGTTCGTGAGCCGCGTCGTCTTGCCGCCCAGCTCGTGCACGTACAGATCGTAGTTGCCGATGCCGCCGTTGCTGGTGAAGGCGAGCCGATCGCCCCCGGGGGACCACGCGATGCCGGCGTTGTAGCTGACCTCTTCGGTAAGGCCGGGGAAGAAGAACTTGGGCTCCTTGCCGCCCTCGGACGCCTGGTAGTAGACCGTGTGCACGATCGTGCCGTCCGCTCGGGCGACCACGATCTCCTTCTTGTCCCCGCGGCTGCGCTCGAACGCGATCAGCTTTCCGGACCGGGCCCACGCCGGGTTGGCGTCGTTGCGGCCGGACTCGATGCTGGTGAGCGGGCGCACGTAGAGCGGCACGATCGCCGCCGGGGCCGCCTGCTCGTCCGGCGCCGTGGCCGGGGCCATCGCGCCGGGCGCGGCGGCCAGCACCACGCAGGCGAGGGCACGAGCGCGACGCGCGACGTTCATGGGCGCTATGACGGCTGGTCTTTGATCTGGTCCCAGTACTTCCGCGCTCCCGCGCGGCTCTGCTCGAAGGTCGGATTGCCTTCCAGCCGCTTGGGGAAGAAATCGAAGTACTCGCGCCAGGCGAGGTCGGCGGCGTTCACGAGCGAGGCCTTGCGAGTGACGAGGTAGAGCTTGTGGTACGCGAGGGCCAGATAGTAGTACGTGTCGTGCAGCGCCTCGTCGTGGTGCGCGGTCGGGAAGAATCGCGTGTTCTGCTTGGCGATCTGGAGGTTCTGCACCGCCTTCGCCAGCGCCTGGGTGGCGCCCTCGCGGTCGCGATCCACCAGGCGGTTGCCCTTCTCGTAATACGCGTGGCCGAGGTTGGTGAACGCCACCGCGAACTGCTTGTAGATGAGGTCCTTGTTCTGGGGCAGCATCAGCACGCTCTCGAACTCGCGGACGGCGGCCTCGTAGTCGTTCTTGTCGTCGAGGTAGATCTGGCCCAGACGCGCGTGCGCCTCGGAGTAATCCGGGTGCGTCTTGTCCGTGCTGGCATAGGCCTGCATGGCGGCGTTGGTGTCGCCCTGCTGGGCCGCGCGCTCGGCGATCTTCAGGTAATCCTTGTGGAGGACGATCCGCCGCTCGCCTGTGCGGTCCTCCACCTTCTTGTCGAACTCCACGACCTCTTCCCAGTCGCGGTAGTCCTCCCCGACCGTGAGCTTGACGGTGTGGAACCCGAGGCTGACCGGCTTGCCCTCGAGCAGCGGGGTCTTGCCGAACGCATCACCGTCCACGAGGACCGTGGCGCGAGACGGCTCGGAGTCGACCCTGAATACGGCGTTGTTGACCGGGAGGACGAACTCCCTGACGCCCTCACCCTTGTCCATGCGGAGCCGGTCGGTCACCTGCTGGTAGCCGTGGCGGTAGAGGAGGATGTCGTAGTTCTTGCCCGGACGCAGCCGCACTTCGGCCCGCCCGTCGGTGCCGGTCGTGCCCGCCCAGTCGCCGTTGAGGTAGATGTTCACGCCCGGCAGCGGAGCCACGTCGGGCGCCAACCCACCCTTGGCCGAGAGAGTGACCGAGGTGCCGGAATCCTCGCCGTCGCCCGCCAGGTGCCCGCGCCGCACGACCCGGTCGCCGGGAGTCACCGTCCGCCTCGCGTTGATGGTTTCGAGCTCGGCCCAGGAGCCGCCTTCCTCCGCGCGGTTGACTCGCAGGAGACCGAATTGTCGAGATCGCGCCGGGGTCGAGTCGCCCGTGACCGCTTCTGCCGCAAGCAGCGCGAACTCCGTGCCCCGTCCGACGCGGTAGGGTTTGCCGAGGTTGAGCTGGTAGCGCTCGCCGTCCACGGCGACGACCGTGCCCTCGAAGGGGAACCGCTCCATCACGTTGGCGACGACCTCGCGGACGGCGCCGTTGATCGCCCCCTCGTCGCGTGCGCGCGCGATCTGGCTGAGGACGAGACTTCCGCTGGCCATGTAGAACTTGGTCTCGATGATGAGGCCCTTGTCGTCGCGGGCGACGCTGCCGAGCACGACCATGTCGACCGTGCGGCGCAGCGGCGTGCCGTGCCAGCCCTTGGTCGCGATCTTGTCGATGCCGACCTTCAGCCGTTTGACCTCGCGCTCGAGGTCGGTGGCCGGCACCTCGCGGAACACGGAGGCCTTGAAGAGCTGGGCGGCGACGGCCGTCTCCGCCTGGGAGGCGACGTCCTTGAGATCCACGCCGGGGGTGTTGCCCACGAACCGGTGCACCCCGACCCGGATCGGCCGGGGAGTGGCCGGGGCGAAGGCGCGCTGGACACTGACCTGGCCCTCGAGGGCGACGGCCGTCTTCCAGTCGGTGGGGAGGTACCCTGGCGCCGACAGCGCGACCTGCGCTTTGCGGCCCGGCGCACCCTCGTACGTGTAGGTGTAGACGCCCCGCTCGTCGGTCTTGCCCAGCGGCCGGCCGTCAACGCTCACCGCGACGCCGGGCACGCCGGCTCGGACGCCGTACTCGTCGCTGATGGCGGTCACGGTCAGGATGGCCCGCCGGGCCAGCGCAATCTCCAGCCGTTCCCCCGGCTGCACCGACGCGCTCTTCTGCGAGGCCGCATAGCCGGGCTTGCTGACCGTGAGCGTGACGCCCTTCGGAGGCAGCGTCGTGTATTCATGAACGAGCTCGCCCTTGGCGTCCGTCTGGCCCAGCTCCTTGTCGTTCAGCTTGACGGTGGCGTCGGTGACCGGCGTCCCCTGCTCGTTCACGGCCACGGTGAAGTAGCGGGTCACGGCGAGATCGGCCTCCAGGGAATACCGGTCGACGATCTTGCCGTCCTTGCCGAGCTTGATCAGGAGTGTCGTCTTCCAGGGCTTGATGCGGTGCCCGGGCAGCTCCTTGCTCACGAGCACGTCGACCTCGGCGCCGGCGCTCCGCGTGAGCGGCCTGGCGAGCACGCCCGTCCCGTCCGTCACGCCGAGCTCCTTGCCGTCGACCATGACGGTGGCGCCGGCCGCCGGTTGTCCGTCCATCCGGGCTTTGATTTCGAGCTGCACCTGCTGACCGCTGCAGGCGGCCAGAAGCAGGGCCGCCGCCGCGGCGATCCCGTACCGGACTCCGTGGCTGATCATGGTCCCCCTACATCGTGGGCGGCTGGATGTTCACTTCACCGGGATTGATGATCTTGTCTTCGTCGGAGCGCGAACCCTGGATGGTCTTGCGCCTGGCCTCGTGGATCTTCTTGAGCTTGAAGTCGAGCTTCTTGCTCGTGTGCTTGCCGATCTCGACCGTCTGCGTCTCCGTCTCGTACCCGATCCGGTTCGCTTCCACCTTATAGGTCCCGGGACGCAACCGATCCTTGGCCGATTCGAACTTGCCCTGCGCGTCGACCGTCACCGCGTGCGAGGCCTGCTCGACAGCCGCCGTCGTGTTGATCATGTTGACGACGGTGCCCTGCGCGCTCTCGTTCGCCACCGGCTGCAGGCCGGCGTCGACGAGCTGGACGGTGCCCTGGATCTTGGCCGCACAACCCGGCAACGACGCCATCAGCACCAGCGCTGCGATCGCGTACCAGCTCCGATTTCTCATACCCGTGTCGTCTCCGTGCGAAGAGGGGTCGGCGGGAATTCGGCTCCGTTCACTTCTGCATTCTAGGAGAGAGGCGGGCACGGAACCAAGCACTGCATTGCGTACCGGGCGCGGATGCCTCACCGATGATCGAAGAGCGTGGCCTGGCACGCCGGAACGGCACTCGTTCGGACCACGATGGCACGGCGAGAGTCGGACTGGCACCGCCAGGGAAGAACTGGATTGGACCGGGGCCTTGTGGCGCCCACGAGTCGCGGCCACGTCCGTATCGGGGGCCCATTCGGGGCCCCTCATGTCACGAGTCGAACGGCGAGACGCGGAGCGCCGCGTGCGCGGCGTCGAGAAACCACTCCGGCAGCAGCGGACGGTTGTGCTGCAGGAACCGCTCGAACTGCGCGTCGAGGACATAGGTGACGCCGTAGTCCGCGGCGTGGCGGCACGAGCGGCCGTAGGCCTGCACGAGCGCCTTCGCCGTCTCCACCGCGTACCAGCGCGGATCGCGCGCGCGGCGCGCGGCCGTCCACGGATCGCCGAGGTCGGGGTACGGCATTTTCGTGACGATCTGGAAGCGCAGGAAGTCGTCGGGCAGGTCGACGCCCTCGCGCAGCGACGGCGACACCAGCACCGTCGGGGCCGCCGACGCGCGATGACGCTCGAGCGCGGCAGCCTTCGCGTCGGAGGACTCCGCGAAGATCAGCCGGCGCGCCTCGGCCGGCGCGCGCCGCGCGAGGTCGGCCATCAGCCGCCGCGCCACCGCGTAGGAGGCGACGTGGATCAGCCCCTTGTCGCGCGGGTGCGCGCCCAGGATGCCCACGATCTCGGCGAAGAGCGCAGGCTCCAGCGCGGGCAGGCTCGCGCGCGACAGGGCGCCGACGGGCCGGTAGACGATGGGCCGCTGCTCGAGGGGGAACGGCGAGGGCGTGGCGAAGGCGCGCACGTCATCGGCCTCGAAGCCCAGCGTCTCGGCGACCGCCGTGGCCGGACCGAGATAGGCCGAGAGCAGGACGGTGACCTCCGCGCACTCGGTGAGCAGCGCCCGCGCCTCGCCGGCGACGCCGAGCGGCGTCAGCTCCAGCGTCGCGCCGGGCTCGGGCGGGTACCGCACGACCCACTCCGTCGCCTCGCCCTCCACGAAGGCGCGCAGCCGCGCGAGCGCGCTGTCGAGCGCGTCGCGCCGCTCGAGCAGGACCACTTCCTCGCGCGAGGGCGGCATCTGCAAGAAGACGTCGGGCTCGAGGTCGGGCGGCCGCACCGCCTCCAGCGCACGGCCGACCGCCTCGAGCTCGGCGTCGAGCCGCTCGACGTGCGGCGCCAGCAGCGGCCGGTACTCGTCGGCCGTGTCGAGGCGTGGCAGCGTGCCGCCGAACCACTCCTTCATCTCAGCGGCGGTGAAGCGCACGGCGTAGACGCTGACGAGCTGGCCCTCGAGGTTGTGCGCCTCGTCGACGATCAGCAGGCGGCGGCGGGGCAGCTGCTCGGCGTGCCAGTGACGGAGCGTCGCGAAGTACCAGGTGTTCGCGCAGAACACCGGGCCCGCCAGCGCGGCGGCCTTCGCGCGCGCGTAGGGGCACTGGCAGATCGGCCCGCGCGGACGGCGGCACAGACCGAGCGACGTCGGCACCCGCGCGTCGGGGTAGCGCTCGCAGGCGTAGTTGTCGCGACCCTTGACGACCTGCACGACGTCGCCGAACTCGCGGTCGTACTGGTCTTGCAGCAGCTTCTGCGAGGTCAGCAGGTAGGCGTTGTCGCTCCAGCGCGCCAGCGTCACCGCGAGGTGGCTCTTGCCGACGCCCGGTGGCGCCTCGACGACGAAGAGGCGCGGTGCCTTCGCGTCCGCGTCGGCCTCCGCCAGCGCGTCCTCGAGCGCGTCGAGCAGCCGTGCCTGCTCGGGTCGCGGCGTGAATCCCGCGGGGAAGTGCTCGCGCAGCGCGCCGCTCACTCCTTCGTCAGGTCCTTGAGCTCCTCGCGGGCGCGCGCCCGCTGCTCGAGGAGCCCGTTGATCTGCTCGATCGCGCCGCGGTACTCCTCGAGCGCCTTCCGGTCGCGCTCGTCGAGGAAGTCGAGGAAGGCCAGCGCGTCGGCCGCGTACTTCCTCCGCGCCGCACGCATCTGCGGCAGCGAGACGGCGCGCAGCTCGGGGCCGGCGGCGCGGTAGCGGTCCTGCGCACGCATCAGATCGGCGAGGCTCGCGTCGCGCGCCTCGCGCAGGCGCACGTAGCGCGCGTGCGCGTCGGGATCGGTCCGACGGAGCGCTTCCCCGTACGCGTCCGCCGCGTCGTCCTGCCTGGGGGTGGGGCGACGGTCGGCGGCCGGTTGCGCGACGGCGCCCGCCGCGACGAGCGCGGCGGCGACGACGACGGCGGCGGTGGTCGGGCGCAGCATGGGACGTGGTTCGCGTGAGGGTATCATGAGGTCATGAGCCGGGCGTCGCGGCCGCACCCGCTGCTGCAGTTCTCCGCCGGCGGTCTCGTCGTCGACGAGCGGGGCAGCGTGCTGCTCATCCGCGCGCGCGATCTCCGCAACCAGCCCGTGTGGACGCTGCCCAAGGGCGCGCTCAATCCCGGCGAGTCGGCGGCCGACGCCGCCCTGCGCGAGGTGCGCGAAGAAACCGGCTGGGAGTGCGAGGTCGTGCGCGAGCTGGAGTCGGTGACCTACTGGTTTCAGCGCAACGGCCAGCGCATCCGAAAATCGGTACGCTGGTATCTCATGCGGCCGCTCCAGAAGGTCGGCGAGCACGACCACGAGGTGGACGAGGTGCTGTGGACCGATCCGGCCGACGCGCGGGCGCGGCTGCGCTACGATTCCGACCTCAAGCTGATCTCGACTCTCTGAGCGCCGCCTCAGGGCGGAGGAAAGAGGCGCTCGCCGTTCTTCCAGGCGATCTGCTCGGCGACGTCGCGCGGCAGCTGCAGCAGCCAGCGCTGCACGGCCGCCGTGGCCGGGCGCACGGACTCCCAGCGCGAGGTCGTCCACGTGTCGGTGCCCACCATGAAGCGGTCGGGATGGCGGACGAAGAGCGCGCGCCACTCCGGGTCGAGCGTGCCGTCGGGCGCGACGTCGGTGCGGAGCGCCAGCTCGACCCAGAGCATCGGAGACCGATCGAGCAGCCGCCCGACCGTCGCCGCCGCCGACGACATGCCGGCGTGCGCCCAGAGGATCCGCACGCCAGGATACGCGACGAGCATCTTCTCGACCGTCGTCTCGTCGACATGGCACTGCAAGAACAGGTTGCGCGATTTCGCCAGCTCGGCGATGCGCCGCACCGTGGGCGCCTCGACGTCGTCGGCGCCGAAGTGCGACTCGCCGATGCCGCGGTAGACGTTGCGGCGGTTGAGACGCTCCTCGACATACGCCACCACCGCCGGGTCGCGCGTCCACGATCCCATGTCGTCGCGCGTGCGATACGGGCGCAGGAACGGCACGATGCCGGCCGGTGCGCGGTCGTAGAGCATCAGCGTGCCATCGTCTGGTGTGCTGGACACGATGGCGCGGCGCACGCCCGCCTGCGCCAGGATCGACAGCGCGCGCTCGGGCGTGTAGGCCGTCCAGTCCGGCCGGCTGTAGTGGATGTGCGCGTCGAAGATCGGGAACTGGGCGGCCGCCGGTGACACGCCGAGCAGGACGGCGGCCGTCGCCACGAGGATTCTGAGCGACATGGCGGCGATGGTAGCATCCACGCCATAGGTCCGTATTCCCGACGGCAGGTCCTCCGAGCCCTGGGTGGAGGCGCCGCCCTCGTGGCGAGCCGCCACGTGCCGGCGTGGGCGCAATCGAGCGATCCCAACCTGGCCGGACGTCCGCTCGTCCGCTATCCCCAGAAGACCGACCTGATCCTCCTGACCTCGCGCCCGCCGCAGCTCGAGACGCCGATGAAGTGGTTCGAGCGCGCGATCACGCCGAACGAGGCGTTCTTCGTCCGGTATCACGTGTTCCCGATCCCGACGCAGGTGGACCTCGCGACGTGGCGGCTGCGCGTCGGCGGGCACGTGGACCGCCCGCTCGAGCTGTCGATGGACGAGCTGAAGACGAGGTTCCCCGCGGCGGCGGTGACCGCGGTGAACCAGTGCTCGGGCAACAGCCGGGGCCGCTTCTCGCCCCGCGTGCTCGGCGGGCAGTGGGGCGACGGCGCCATGGGCAACGCGGAGTGGGTCGGCTGCCGCTTGAAGGACGTGCTGGCGGCGGCGGGCGTGCGCCAGGGCGCGGTCGAGGTGACCTTCGACGGGCTCGACAAGCCGGCGTTTCCCAGCGTGCCGGACTTGGTGAAGTCGCTCGCGCTCGCGCGCGTGCTCGACGACCCGAACGTCATCGTCGCTTACCAGATGAACGGTGCGCCGCTGCCGATGCTCAACGGGTTTCCGGCGCGGCTCGTGGTGCCAGGCTGGTACGCGACGTACTGGGTGAAGAACCTCTCCGATATCACCGTCGCGGACAAGCCCTTCGAGCGATTCTGGATGAAGCCGGCCTATCGGATTCCCGACAACCCGTGCGGCTGCGTGGAGCCCGGGACGGCGCCCAAGGCCACCGTGCCGATCCACCGCATGAACGTGCGCTCTTTCCTCGTGTCGCCGGAGCCGGGCGCGCGGCTGGCGGCGGGCCGCCCGGTCACGCTCAAAGGCATCGCGTTCGACGGCGGCTACGGCATCCGCGAGGTCGAGGTCTCCGACGACGGCGGCAGCACGTGGCGGCGCGTGTCGCTCGGTCGTGACCTCGGCCCGTACGCGTTTCGCGAGTGGTCGGCCGCGTGGACGCCGCCGCGCGCGGGCGCGGCGCGGGTGATGGTGCGCGCCTTCAACCGCATCGGCGAGTCGCAGGGGACGGAGCCGCTGTGGAACCCCGCCGGCTACTTGCGCAACGTGATCGAGTCCGTCGAATATCCGGTGGGCTGAGGCGGTGACGCGCCTCCTGCTGCTCGCCCTCGTCCTCGCTGCGGCGGGCGCCGCCGGCGCCGAGGAGATCACGCTGCCGCCGGATCACCCCTACGGCACGCTGAAGCCGGGGCCGGGCAGCGAGGTCGCGCAACGCAGCTGCGTGCTCTGCCACTCCACCGACTACATCGTTACGCAGCCGCCCGGCGACGCCAAGCAGTGGGACGGCGTCGTGACGAAGATGATCAAGGTCTTCGGCGCGCCCCTGAGCGACGCCGACGCGAAGACGATCACCGAATACCTGGCGCGGCAGTACGGTAATTAGCCGTCAGCGGCGGCGCAGCGCCTCCCAGACACGGCCGGGCAGGAGGGGCACGCGCGTGATCTCCACGCCGCGATCGGCCAGCGCGTCCTCGACGGCGTTGGCGATGGCCGCGCTCGGCGAGATGATGCCGCTCTCGCCGACGCCCTTGACGCCCAGCTCATTGATCGTCGATGGATAGTCGAGCGCCTCGACGACGAGCGGCGGCACGTCGGCCGCTAGCGGTAGGCCGTAGTCCATCAGCGTGCCCGTGAGGAGCTGGCCGTCGGCGTCGTGCACGACCTCCTCGCGCAGCGCGGTGCCGAGGCCCTGCACGATGCCGCCGTGCAGCTGGCCCTCGACGACGGTCGGGTTGATCGGCCGCCCGCAGTCGTGCACGGCGGCGTAGCGCAGGAGGCGCACCACGCCCGTCTCCACGTCGACCTCCACCGCGCACGCGTGGGCGCCGAAGGCCCACGTCACCGTCTCGGGGTGGAAGAACAGGCACGCGTGCAGACCGGGCGCGCCCTCGGCGGCCAGCCCGCGGCTGCGCGGCGCGCGGCCGGCGAGCGTGCCGAGGGCGACGCCGCGATCCGGTGAGCCGGCGACGTGCGCGCGCCCGTTCGCGAGCACCACGTCGCCCGGCGCGCACTCGAGCATCTCGCCGGCCACGATGCGTGCGCGTCGCGCCACCTCGCGCGCCGAGCGCGCGATGGCGGGGCCCGCGTTGGCGGCGACGCGGCTGGCGATGGCGCCGTGGCCGAAGCCGATGAGCGCGGTGTCGCCGCCCAGCACGACCACGCGCTCGAGCGGCACGCCCAGCTCGCCCGCGCAGACCTGCGCCAGCGTCGTCTCGTGCGCCTGGCCCTGCGACGACACGCCGACGGCGACGAAGACGGTGCCGCCGGGATCGATGCGCACGTCGGCGCCCTCGAAGGGCCCGATGCCCGTGCCCTCGAGGTACGCGGACAGCCCGACGCCGACGGGCCGCGCCGTCCCGCGCCGCCGGTCGCGCTCGGCGCGCCAGCGCTCGTAATCCGCCAGCGCGAGCGCGCGGTCGAAGGCCGCGACGTAGTCGGCGGGGTCGTACGTAATGGGGACGCCGTCGCGATACGCGTGACCGGGCCGGTAGGGCATCGCCTCCTTGCGGATGAGGTTGCGGCGCCGGAGGTCCGCGGGGTCGAGGCCGAGCCGCCGCGCCGCGCGGTCGAGGAGACGGTCGAGCACGAAGGCGGCCTCGGGGCGGCCGGCGCCGCGGTACGCGCCCATGAACGTCTTGTGCGTGACGACGTTGACGCACTCGCCGGCGAAGTGCGGCACGCGGTACGGCCCGGCCAGATGATTGATCGTGTTCAGGCCGATCACGTCGCCCAGCGTCGGGTAGGCGCCGTGATCGCGCGTGAAGCGCGTCTCGATCGCGGTGAGCGTGCCGTCGCGACGGGCGCCGAGCCGCGCGCGGTGCCGCTGGTCGCGGTCGGGCGCCGCCGTGAGGAAGTGCTCGCGCCGCGTCTCGATCCACTTCACCGGCCGGCCGAGCCGGCGCGCGACCACCGCGATCAGCACCTCCTCGGCGTACGGGTGGCCCTTGATGCCGAAGCCGCCGCCGACGTCGGGCGCCAGCACGCGCACGCGCGACTCGCCGAGCCCGAGCGCGGCGGCGACGGCGCCGCGCACGGAGTAGGGGACCTGCGTCGAGGACCACACGGTGAAGAGGCCGTCCGGCGTCGCCGGATGCGCGACGACGCCGCGCGGCTCGATCGGCACGCCGGCCACGCGCGGGAAGTCGAGGGCCGCCTCCACCACGACGTCGGCCTCGGCGAACCCGCGCGCGACGTCGCCGACGGCGCTCCTCGCGACGCCCGCCACGTTGTCGGGCCAGTCATCGAAGACCCGCGGCGCTCCGGGCGCGAGCGCGCGCTCGACGCTGGCGGCGGCCGGCCGCGGCTCCCACGTGACGCGCACGGCGTCGGCGCCGTCGGCCGCGTGGTACGCGTCGTCGGCGATCACCACGGCCACCGCCTCGCCCGCGTGGCGCGCGACCGCATCGGCGATGGCCGCGTGATGGTACGCGCGCATCGCCGCGGACGGTACCAGCGGCGGCACGCCGGCCGCACACTCGGGCAGGTCGCGCGCGGTCAGCACGGCGACGACGCCGGGCAGCCGCCGCGCCGCGCGCGCGTCGATCGCGCGGATGCGCGCGTGGGCGTGGGGACTGCGCACGATGGCCGCGTGCAGCAGGCCCTCGACGTGCACGTCGTCGACGTAGCGGCCGCGGCCGGTGAGGAGACGACGGTCTTCGGTGCGACGGACGCGGGCGCCGATGGTGGTGGTCACGGGCGTGTGGCAGTATAAGGCCTCGTTTCGAGCGCGCGGGTCGCGAGAGGAGGCCACGGATGGGTTACAAGCCGGTGGTGGGCTGGGGCACGCTTCCCGACGGATGGAGCTTCGTGGAGGCGACGGCCGTAGCCGTGGACGCCGACGACGACGTCTGGGTCTTCAACCGCGGCGCGCATCCCGTGATCGTGTTCGACCGTGGCGGGGCCTTCAAGCGCTCCTGGGGCGAGGGTCTCATCCGTCGCGCGCACGGCATCACCATCGGTCCCGACGGCACGATCTGGCTCACCGACGACTTGCATCACACGGCGAGACAGTTCACGGCGGCGGGAAAGCTGCTGCGGACGCTCGGCGATCCCGACACGCCATCGTCGGCGCACGACGGCAAGCCGTTCAACCGGCCCACCCACGTGGCGATCTCGCCCCGCACCGGCGAGATCTACGTCTCCGACGGCTACGGCAACTCGCGCGTGCACAAGTACGACCCGACGGGACGGCTGCTGAAGTCGTGGGGCGCGCCGGGCACCGACCCGGGCTGCTTCAATATCCCGCACAACATTGCCACCGACGCCGGCGGCCGCGTGTACGTCGCCGATCGCGAGAACTCCCGCGTGCAGATCTTCGACGAGGATGGCAGGTACCTGGATCAGTGGAAGAATCTTCACCGCCCGTGCGGGCTCGCCGCCGCCGCGCGGCTCGGCGACCTGTTCTTCGTCGGCGAGCTGCCCTCGCACCTGCCGGTGAACCAGGCCGTGCCGAACATCGGCGCGCGCGTGAGCGTGCTGTCGATCAAGGGGGACCTCGTCGAGCGCATCGGCGGGCCGTTCGCCGGCGAGAAGCCAGGCGAGTTCGTGGCGCCGCACGGCTGCGCGGTGGACTCGCGTGGAGATCTCTACGTGGCGGAGGTGTCCTGGACGGCGGCAGGCAAGAACGAAAATCCGCCGCGCGAGATCCGGTCGCTGCAGAAGTTCATGAGGACGTGACGCAGGACGCGCGGACGCTGGACGAGACCGCGCTCGGCGCCGCGTTGACGCGCCTGCCGGGCTGGCGCCGGGCGGGCCGCGCGCTCGAGAAGACGTACCGCTTCGCCGATTTCCGCGCGGCGCTCGCCTTCGTCAATCGCGTGGGCGAGCTGGCCGAGCGCCAGCAGCACCACCCCGACATCGCGATCCACTACTCGGAGGTGACGCTGACGCTCTGGAGCCACGACGCCGGCGGCGTCACCGCGCGCGACGTGAAGCTGGCGGAGGCGATCGACGCCTACTGCCAGCCGACGACCTCGTAACCGCGCTCGCGCAGGCAGCGGTTGACAAAGCCCTTGTAGACGGGAGTCGGCCCCACGTCCTTCGCGGCGCCGTGCACCGCGCCCGCCGTGGCGCCCGTCGCCGCCCCCACCGCCGCCCCGCGCCCCGCGCCATGGCCGGTCACCGCGCCGGCGACGGCGCCGACGGCGGCGCCGCCGACGCCGCCGATCGCCCCGCCCTTGGCCGCGTCCTTCGCCATCGGGTTGCTCACGTACTCGCTGGCCATCTGCCGGCAGGCCTCGACGTCGCGATCGGCCTGCTCCTTGCCAACCTGCTGCAGCTTCGCGTTGGGATAGAGGACCGGGCTCTGGCTGTGCGCGCAGCCGGCCAGGGCGCCGAGCGCCGCGAGCGCGACCGTGACGAGCAGGCGGGAGTGCATGGGAGCCTCCTCCGAACGGACTGTCTGAAGTAGGACGGCGCCAGTCGCCGCAGTGTGTACCTTATCCGATGCTACACTCCGGCGCGTGTACGAGGGCCGGCGGGCGCCGCGCACGGCGGCATCGTCGCGGCCTACCTCGACGAGATCCTCGGCGCCGCCGTCGTGCGCGCCACCGGCAGGATCTCGGTGACGGGGGAGCTCACCGTGCGCGACGTGCGGCCGGCGCCGACGGAGACGCCGCTGCTGGGACGCGGCCGTCTCGTGGCCGACCACGGCCGCTACGTCGACGTGGAGGGAAGCCTGGAGGAGTTCGACGCCGCGCGCGTCGTGGCGACCGCGCGCGGGCGCTTCTTTCCGTTTGCGACGGCGGGGGTTACGCCCGGGTCAGCAGCGTCGTGAGCACGGGCGACGGCTTGGGCGTCTCGCGGAACCGGCAGCGCAGCTCGGACCGCTCCAGGATCTCCACGTACGTGCCCATCACCATCCGGTAGTAGTGCGGGTGGCGGCCGGCGGGTCCGCCGTTGTACTCGGTGAGGGCGTCGCGCACGTTCGACCTGCGCGTCATGATGTCCCGCAGATAGGCCATCGCGAACTTCGTGCTGACGACGGGGTCGGCGAGATCGCCGAGATCACGCGCGCTCTTCGCATCGCTCTTCGCGTCGCTCTTCGCGTCGCGTACGGCCTTGACGCCCACCGGCCGCTTGAACGGGCCGACGACGGGCTCCATGATCGCCGCCGTGCTCGGCAGGATCTGGAAGAGCCCGATCTCGCCGGCCGCACCGACCGCGTCCTGATGGAACTCCGACTCCACCTCGGCCTGCGCGAGCACGAGGCAGTGGTCGAGGTTCGACTTCTGCGCCTCTGCCACGAGCGCCTCCGGGAAGCGCTGGAACGCGCGGATGGGGGCCTGCGGGTTCTTCTGGGCGATGTAGTCCAGGATCGAGCGATTCAGGCGCTCGGCGTCCGCTTCGCCGGCGACCGCGATCACGTGGCGGGTGAGGACCAGGCCACCGGCGGCGACCGCGATGCTCAGCATCAGGATCGCCATAGCCTTGCTGTGACGGCTCAACATGCATTCCTCCTTCGGTGTTACTGCCAGCCTTTTTGGCCCTACTGAGGAATACCGAATGACAGAATGGATAAGGTCGAAGTAGCGAGAGCCTAGCATCTCGCGGTGCGCTACGCAACCCCTCGTCGGTCTTTAGGCAAACTTCTACCACCGGCTGTGTCAAATGGCTGACGCGCAAATTGGCCAATCTCGCAAAAACCGACGCTTACACGTGTAGCGAAACGGCACGACAACGACCGCTGGCATCGGCCGTGCACATCTTTTTTTCGGACCGCGCAGTTTTTTTCGACGATTCGCGGTCCGGAACGGGAGGGCGCATGAATCGCGACGAGATCCGTGGCAAGGCCGAGAAGGCATCAAGGAAGAGGCCGGCGAGCTCATGAACGATCCGGAGCTCGAGGCGGAGGGGCGCGCCGAGCGCGCGACCGGCAAGCTGCGCGGGCAATTCGGCAAGGCCAAGCGGAAGGTCGGTGAAGCCGTCATCGCAGCAGCGTCCGCAGCTCTTTCCTCAGGATCTTCCCGACCGGATTCTTCGGCAGCGAGGGCAGGAAGCGCACCTCCCGCGGACACTTGTACTTCGCGAGCCGCGACTGGCAGAAGCCGATGATCGCCGCGGCATCAGCGGCGGCGCCGCCCTTCAGCGCCACGAATGCGCACACCTCTTCGCCCATCAGCGGATCGTGCATCCCCACCACGGCCGCCTCCGCGACGGCGGGGTGGGCGTAGAGCACCTCCTCCACCTCGCGCGGATAGATGTTGAAGCCGCCGCGGATGATGAGGTCCTTCTTCCGCTCGACCACGTAGAGGAAGCCGTCGGCATCCAGCCGGCCGACGTCGCCCGTGTGCAGCCAGCCGTTGCGCAGCGCGCGTGCCGTCTCCTCGGGCAGCCCGTAGTAGCCGACCATCACGTTCGGGCCCCGCACGCCGATCTCGCCCGTCTCGCCCACGGGCAGCGCGCGATCCTCGTCGTCGAGGATCGTGACCTCGACGCCGGGAATCGGCTGGCCCACCGAGCCGAGCTTGCGCACCCCCGACAGGCGGGTCGTGCTCACCACCGGCGAGGCCTCGGTGAGGCCGTAGCCCTCGAGCAGCCGCCCGCCGAACTTCTTCTCGAACGGCTCCACGATCTCCGAGGGCAGGGCGGCGGCGCCCGAGCCCCACGAGCGCATCGACGAGGTGTCGAAGCGATCCGCGTCGGGATAGTTGAGGAGGTAGACGTACATCGTGGGCACGCCGGCCATGCTCTGGACGCGGAAGCGCGCGATCGCGTCCAGCACCGCCTCGGGATTGAACCAGCGCAGCAGCACCGACTTCGTGCCGAGGATGTTGCCGGCGTTCAGCGTCACGAGT
Organism: Candidatus Rokuibacteriota bacterium; assembly: GCA_003220225.1. Classification (GTDB taxonomy): domain Bacteria; phylum Methylomirabilota; class Methylomirabilia; order Rokubacteriales; family CSP1-6; genus AR12. Next base: position 52,769 of record QHRU01000044.1, on the reverse strand, counting down.
CCGTACGAGTGCGAGAGCGGCAGGACGCCGAGGCTCCACCGCTCGCGGTCGAGCTCGTAGAGGCTGGCGGCCGCGCGGGCGTTGCTGGCGAGGTTCGCGTGGGAGAGAGCGACGCCCTTCGGCCGTCCCGTGGTGCCCGAGGTGTAGAGGATCACCGCGAGATCGCCGTCCGCGCGCTCGACGGTGGCGAACGCGTCCGGCTCGCGCGCGAGCCACTCCTCCCACGCCCGCGCGGCCTTCATCGTCGACACCGGGGCCTCGCCGCCCACCAGGATCACGTCTCCGGGCCAGCCCTCGACCTTGTCCGCCAGCCCGGGCGCCGTGATCACCACCTTCGCCGCGGAGTCCGCGAGGATGTGGCGCACCTCGTCCGGTGAGAGGAGAAACACGATCGGCACGATCACGGCGCCGGCCTTGAGGATGCCGGTGTAGGCCGCGAGCACCTCGGGACAGTTCGGCAGCAGCACGACCACGCGGTCGCCGGGGCTGACGCCCATGCGCGCGAGCGCCCTCGCCACGCGCGCGGCGGTTCGCTGCTGCTCCACGTTGGTGAGGTCGCGCCCCTCGAAGTGCAGAGCCGTGTACTCGCCGAAGCGCTCGACGCTCTCTTCTCCGAGCCGAGCCAGGTTCACGCGCCAGATGCTACCATCGCCGCGATGCGCTGGACGGTGCTCGGGCTCGCGTGGCTGGCGATGGCGCCGGTGGCGCACGCCGTCGACGACCCGCCGTTGCGCGTGCCCGACGGGGGCGCCGTCAGCGCCCAGGCGCGCTTCAACGAGGGACGCGCGCTCGCCGAGCGCCGCGACTGGGCGGCCGCGGAGCGCAAGTACCGCGAGGCGATCCAGCTCGATCCCGAGCTGCCCGAGCCCTGGAACGGGCTCGGCTACGCGCTGCGCCAGCAGCGCCACTGGGACGAGTCGGTGAAGGCGTATCTCGAGGCGCTCCGGCTGCGGCCGAACTATCCGCAGGCGCTCGAGTACCTGGGTCACGCGTACGTCGAGATGGGCCGTCTCGACGACGCGCGTGCGGTGCACGCGCGCCTGCTGCCGCTCGATCCGCGCGAGGCCGACGAGCTGGCGCAGGCCATCGCCAAGGCCGCGCGCCGCTGAGGCGACCGCCGTGTTCCGCTCGCCGCTCGCGCTGAAGATCGGGCTCCTGATCGTCGTCGTGCTCATCGTGGGCTTCGGCGTGTCCACGATCCTCACCATCCAGCGCGAGGCCGCGCTGCTGATCGAGCAGAACAAGATCGCGGCGCGGCGGCTCACCGCCACCCTCGTGGCCTCCATCGAGGGCGCCATGCTCCAGGAGCGCCCCGACGTCACGCGCACGGTGATCCAGGAGCTGCGGCAGAACTCGCCGGTGGACGCCTTCGACGTCTATCGGCGCACGGGCATGGAAGCCTTCACCGACCTCAGCACGGCCATGGAGGTCGACAAGAACGCCGGGCTGGCCCCCGACGTCATGCGCAACATCAAGAAGATGGCACGGCCGCCCGGCAAGAAGATCGACGATCCGCTCTTCGCCAGAGCCATCGAGACGGTGGCCACGCAGGAGGCGCTGGAGGCGCGCGGGGGCGTCCGCTACTTCACGCTGCTCACGCCGATCCGCAACCAGGAGAAGTGCCAGGGCTGCCACGGCAGCGATCACCGGGTGCGCGCGGTCGTGCGCGTCGCCAACTCGATGGAGCCCGTGTTCGCGGAGGTGGCGCGGCACCGGAACCGCCAGCTCGCCATCGGCCTTCTCACCATCGTGGCCGCCGGCGCCGTGCTCACCGTTGCCATGCGGCGCATCGTCCTGCGCCCCGTGGAGCAGCTCGCGTCCGTCGCCCGCCGGGTGGGGGCGGGCGACTTCAGCGCCCGGGCGCCGATGGCGGCGCGCGACGAGCTCGGCCAGCTCGGGATCGCCTTCAACGACATGACGGGGCGCCTCGCCCAGGCCTACACGGAGCTCGAGTCCAAGAACACGGAGCTGGTCACCGCGCTGCAGAGCCTCCAGGAGTCGCGCCAGCGTCTCGAGCTGCTGGAGCAGCTCAAGGGCGAGCTGTCGAAGTTCGTCCCCGAGTCCGTCAAGCGCTTGCTCGAACAGAACCCGAACGCCACCGAGCTCGAGAAGAAGAACGTCGAGGTCTCGGTCCTTTTCCTCGACATCGCCGGCTACACCAAGCTCTCCGAGCAGCTCGAGCCCAAACGGCTGAACCACCTCGTGCAGACGTACTTTTCGTCCTTCCTCGAGATCATCCAGCTGCACCACGGCGACATCAGCGAGACGGCCGGCGACGGCCTGATGGTGATCTTCCAGTCCGATCGCGGCGCTGCCGACCACGCGCTCAGCGCGACGCGCGCGGCCTTCGCCATCCGGCAGCGCACGGCGGCGCTGAACGAGGAGTACGGCGGCGTCTTCCCGTCCGTGGCGCTGCACATGGGCATCAACACTGGCGAGGCGTTCGTGGGCGCCACCAAGCTCGGCGGCGGCGCCGGCCAGCGGTGGACCTTCACCGCGAGCGGCTCGACGACGAACGTCGCGGCGCGCTTCGCCGCGTTCGCGCAGGGCGGCGACATCGTGGTCGGCCCGGCCACCGCCGAGCGGATCCGGCAGCACTTCGTGCTCGAGAGCCTCGGCGAGCAGACGTTCAAGAACGTCTCGCAGCCGATCCGCATCTATCGCGTCATCCCGCCCGGGGTGTACGAGAAGATCGTCTGACCGCGCCCGTTCGCGTCGGCATCTGCGCGTGGGCGGATCCCGCCCTCATCGAGTCGCGCGGCTTCTATCCGAAGAAGTCCATGTCCGCGGAGGCGCGGCTGCGCTTCTACGCCTCGGTCTTCGACGTGGTCGAGGTCAACGCGTCGTACTACGCGATCCCCGACGTCCTCAGCGTGCGGCGCTGGGCGGAGCGCACGCCCCCGGGCTTCGTCTTCCACGTCAAGGCGTGGGCGCTGATGACCGGCCACCACCCGCGCGCGCAGTCGCTGCCCGCCGACGTCGCGCGCCTCGTCTCGCCCCGCGCGCGCCGGACGCACCGCGGCGAGATCGAGGCCGGCGAGTTTCCGCCCGAGGCGGTCGATGAGGCGTTCCGGCTGTTCCGCGCGGCGCTGGCCCCGCTGGCCGAGGCGGGCAAGCTCGGCTACGTGCTCTTCCAGCTTGCGCCGTGGGTGCGCTATGACGACGCGCGGCTGGCATACCTCGCCTCGCTCCCCGCGCGGCTGCCCGGCTGGACGGTGGCCGTGGAGTTCCGGCACCGCTCGTGGCTGCCCGACCACGCGCACGAGGCGCTCGGCACGCTGCGCCGCGCCGGCGCCGCGCACGTCGTCGTCGACGCGCCCGTGGTGGCGGGGGCGGTGCCGCGCGTGGCGGAAGTGACGGCGCCCGTCGCCGTCTTCCGCCTGCACGGCCGCAACGCCGAGGGCTGGATGCGCCAGCTGCGGGGCGAGGAGCCCGCCGTGCGCGAGAAGTACGACTACCTCTACAGCGAGCCGGAGCTGCGCGAGCTGATGCCGGAGATCGACGAGGCCGCCGGCGAGGCTGAGCAGGTCTACGTCTCGTTCAACAACAACAACCGCGATTACCCGGTGCGCAACGCCCTGATGATGAAGAAGCTGCTCGGGCAGCCGGTGCCCGGCGGCCATGCCTTGCCAGGCGACCTCTTCGCCTGAGATAGTGGTTTTAATGGCCACGTCGGCCCCGCCGATTCCCCGCGTCGAGCTGGCATACGCGCCCACGCCGCTCCTGAAGCTCGAGCGGCTCTCCGCCGAGCTGGGTGTCGAGCTGTGGGTCAAGCGGGACGACCTCACCGGGCTGCTGGAGACCGGCAACAAGATTCGCAAGCTGGAGTTCCTCGTCGGCGAGGCGCTCGCCCAGCGCGCCGACACCCTGATCACGTGCGGCACGCTGCAATCCAACTGCTGCCGGTGCGTGGCCGCGGTGTGCGCGCGGCTCGGCCTGCGCGCGGTGCTGGCGCTCAAGGGCGCGCAGCCCGCCGAGTACGACGGGAATCTATTGTTGGACCGGCTGCTCGGCGCCGACATCCGCTACTGCACCGATGCGGAGTGGGCGAAGATCGACGAGACGCTGCACGATATCGCTGCGCGCGAGCGGGCCCAGGGACGGACCCCGTACATCATCCCGGAGAGCGGCGCCACCGTCGTGGGCGCGCTCGGGTACCTCGCGTGCGGCCAGGAGGTCGCGCAGCAAGTGCGTCACGGCGCGCCCGAGTTCGACACGATCGCCATCACCGACTTCAGTGGCGGCAGCCAGGCCGGCCTCCTGATGGCCAAGCAGCTCACGGGCCTGCGCGCCGAGATCGTCGGCGTGCCCATCGCCTGGGAGGCCGCGCGCGTGCGCGCGTACGTCACCGATGTGATCGAGCGCGCGCGCAGCCGCTTCGGCCTCGCCGTGCGGCCGCCGGCGGAGGTGCGGCTGCTCGACGGCTACCAGGGCGTCGGGCGCGCGGCCGTGCGGAAGGACGAGCTCGACACCATGCTGAAATTGGCGCGGGTCGAGGGCATCGTGCTCGACCCCGTGTACACCGCCAAGGCCTTCACCGGACTCCTCGACACGCTCCGGCGCGACCCGCGCGCGCTGGGGCGTCGCGTCTGCTTCGTGCATACCGGCGGCGTGTTCAGCGTCTTCCCGTATCGCGCGGCGCTCAGCCGCCTCGTCGACGGAGACGGTCTGGTAGAATCCTAGCCCCATGCCGGAACTGAGGCTCCGGAGCGGCGAGGTCGACGGCCTTGCGCTGAACTACCTTGTCGAAGGCCGCGGTCCGGCGGTCGTCCTCGTGCACGGCCTCGGCGGCTTCGCAGAGTCCTGGCGCCACAACGTTCCCTCGCTCGCCGCGCGGGCCACCGTCTACGCGGTGGACCTGCCGGGCTTCGGACGCTCCGGCAAGCCGTCCGCCGGGTACTCGCTGGCGTACTTCACGCGCGCGCTCTACGCGTTCCTCGACGCCGTCGGCGTCACCCAGGTCTCGCTCGTCGGCCACTCGCTCGGCGCGGCGGTGGCGGTGACCTACGCGCTCACGCACCCCGCGCGCGTCGAGCGGCTGGCGCTGCTCTCGGGTTGCGTGCCCGGCTTCGGCTGGCGGCCGGGCTGGCGCGCGCGGCTGATGACGACGCCGGGCGTCGGCGAGGCGCTGGCCCTCTGCGGCTGCGCGCGGCTCTACCGCGCGGCCATCGCCAAGTGTTTCCACGCGCCGCTCGCCGACGAGGTGGCGTTCCTCGTCGGCTGGGAGTACGCGACGCGCACGACGGCGGCGGCGCGCGCCGCGTGGCTGGCCACCGTGCGCTCGCTCTCCACCGACTTCGTCGAGCGAAGCGCCGACTACCGGCGCGCCATCGCCACCCTCGACCTGCCCGTCCTCCTCGTCCACGGCCGCCAGGATCCCGCCGTCCCCGCCGCGCACTGCGCGGAGACGGCCGAGGGCTTCGCGCGCGCCACCGTGCGCTGGCTCGACGCGTGCGGCCATTTCCCCCACATCGAGCACGCGCAGGTCGTGAACGGCTGGCTCGCCGACTTCCTCGTCGGCCGGCCCGCGCCGCGCTGATGGGCGGGAGCCTCATACCCACGGGGCACACGTGAGCGAGATCACGCCGACGGAGCTGAAGGCGCGCCTCGACCGGAACGACCGGCCGCTGCTGCTCGACGTGCGGCAGGACTGGGAGACGAAGCTGTGCCGCCTCGAGAACGCCGTCCACATCCCGATCGAGGAGATCGAGCTGCGGACCGAGGAGCTGAACCCGGGCGACGAGATCGTCGTCTACTGCCATCAGGGCGTGCGCAGCGCGGCCGTCGCGCAGTACCTGCGCGAGCAGCACGGGTTCAAGAACGTGAAGAACCTTGCCGGCGGGCTGGATGCCTGGGCGCGCACCGTCGATCCGACGATGCGCAGATACTGATGGCCGATTCCTCACTCGCCGTCGAGCGGCGCGGCGACGTCGTCTGGTGTGCGCTCGACCGGCCGCCCCTGAATCTCTTCGAGCCCGGTCTCATCGCCGCCCTGCGCACGACCTTCGAGACGCTCGCGCGCGACGCCTCGATCCGCGCCGCGGTGGTGACGGGGCGGGGGCGCGCGTTCACCGCCGGCATGGACGTCAACGTGCTGCGCGCCATGGACACGACCTCGGCGCGGTCACTGATCGCCGACCTCTGCGCCGCCATCGACGCCGTCCATCGTGCGCCGTTCCCCGTGCTGGCCGCCGTGCACGGCGCCTGCCTCGGCGCCGGCTTCGAGCTGGCGCTCGCATGCGACCTGCGCGTGGCCGCGGCCGACGCGTCGTTCGGCCTGCCGGAGGTCCGCGTGGGCGTGCCGTCGGTGATCCAGGCGGCCCTGCTGCCGCCGCTGATCGGCCCCGGCCGCGCGGCGGAGATGCTGCTGCTCGGCACGCCGGTGGATGCCCCGCGCGCGCTCGCGTGGGGACTGGTCAACCGCGTGGTGGACGCGGCCGCCCTCGCGACGGTGGTGGACGAGACGCTCGCCGCGCTGCTCGCGTGCGCGCCGGGCGCCGTCCGCGCGCAGAAGGCGCTCATGATCCGCTGGCGCGAGACCGATCTGCCGTCGGCGGTGCGCGCGGGGATCGACGCCTTCGCCGCGTGCTACACCGGCGACGAGCCGCGCGAGGGGGCCGCCGCGTTCCTGGAAAAGCGCGCCCCGCGCTTCGGAGGCCGGGTCCGGTGACCGTTCGCGCGATCACCATCGACTTCTGGGGCACGCTGCTCTTCGACCCGCCCTCCAGCGACAACCGCTACAAGACGCGGCGCATGAAGGACTTCGAGACGATCCTCGCCGGCGCGGGCGTGCGCACCTCGGCGACGGCGCTCGATCGCGCGTACGATGAATCCGCATCGCACCTCGGCCGCATCTGGGCCAAGCACCGCGACGTGCCGGTCGAGGACCACGTGCGCGCGATCGTGGGCGGCATCGACCGCGCGCTCGCAATACGGCTGCCCGGCGACGTCCTGGCGGCGCTCGTGGACGCCTACGCGCGGCCGATTCTGATGGTGCCGCCGGCGGTCGACGACGGCGCGCTCAAAGCGCTGCGGACGCTCCGCGACCTCGGCTACACCCTCGCGGTGGTCTCGAACACGATGCGCACGCCCGGCGTAACGCTGCGTCGTGTGCTCGAGCGCTACGGCCTGCTCGGCTGCTTCGCCCACACGGCGTTCTCCGACGAGACGCGCGTGCGCAAGCCCGACCCCGCGATCTTCCTCGGCGCGCTGCGCGCGCTGGGCGCCGAGCCCGCCCGCGCCATCCACGTGGGCGACGACGCCATCCTGGACGTCGAGGGCGCGCGCGCGGCGGGCATGCGCGTGGTGCAGGTGACCGACGCCTCGCTCAAGGCGCTCGGCGCGCGGCGCCCCGACGCCGTGGTCTCGAGCCTGGCCGCGCTGCCGGCCGCGATCGCGCGCCTCGATCCCGTGCCCTGATCACCCCCACGTCGTCGAACCCGGCCGCATAGGAAAATCTTTTCCCACCCTGCGCGATTCCTTGACGATGGGCATCGGTATCCAGTACGAATAGACTGTAGGCCTCGCCGAATGAGCACCAACGCCCAACGAGCGTCGAAACTGGTCGATCTCCGGGGGTTCACGATCCTCGTCCTCGAGAACGATCCTGACACCCTCGAGCTGCTGCGCGCGATCCTCGACGCGTGCGGCGCGCGGGTGCTCCTGGCCGACACGGTCCAGCACGCCCGGGGCTACCTGCACACCCTCCGGCCCGACCTCATCGTCTCGGACCTGGCGCTGCCGACGGAAGACGGTCTCGCCTTCGTGCGCTGGCTGCGCGGGCGGCGGGACCTCGACGTCGCGCGCATTCCCGTCGTCGCCGTCACCGCGTTCTACGAGGACTATCCGGCGACCCGCGCGACCGACTTCGCCGCGTACTTCCGCAAGCCGATCCCCATCGACGAGTTCTGCCGGACGGTGGCCGAGCTGCTCGGTCCCGCGCGCTCGAGCGTATAGGCCGTAAGCACGAACGCCGCCGGACGAGCCGACGACGCGCGTGGGGAGCGAACGGGTCTTAGCGCCGGCGCAGGTAACGCGCGCCGAGCAGCCCGAGACCGACAGCGAACAGAGCGAGCGGCTCCGAGGTGACCGCGACCGAGCCGGTCGAGTCGCTCGTAGCCGAGCCACCGCTGGTCGAGCTGCCGCTGGAGGCGGCAGCTGCGTCGTGGCCGCCGCCGAGTACCGGGATCATCCTGAAACGCGTGGGGGTTCGAAACCTCCTTTCCATGCCCGCAGTGATACTCAAGGCACATGCCGAACCTCTAACTGACTGGAAAGACTTGCGATCGCTTCCGGAACCCCGTCGCAGACACCTGCAGCGCGGACCGGAGAGGCTGCCGCGCGGTGCAAACATCACGGCTCCCCGCTGCGTTCTGAGGGAGGGGTTCTTGCGGGGTGTGAGGAGCCTCTATTACCATGGGCGCCGGCATGAACGTCGCCGAGCTCCGCGCCAAGATTCGCGACATCAAGGACTTCCCGACCGAGGGGATCCTCTTCAAGGACATCACCACCCTCCTGAAGGACGGCCCCGCCTTCCGGGCGGTTGTTGACATGCTGGCCGAGCGCTACGCGAAGGAGCGGGTGGACGTCGTCGTCGGTATCGAGTCGCGGGGATTCATCTTCGCCGGCGCGGTCGCGCATCAGCTCGGAGCCGGCTTCGTTCCTGTCCGCAAGCTCGGCAAGCTCCCCGGCAAGACCATCGAGGTGGAGTACGAGCTCGAGTACGGGCGCGACGCGCTGGCCGTCCACGAGGACGCCGTCAAGCCGGGGCAGCGGGTGCTGGCGGTGGACGACCTGCTGGCCACCGGCGGGACGATGGCGGCGACGCTGCGTCTGGTCCAGCAGCTCGGCGGCAAGGTCGTGGGCGTGGCGTTCATGATCGAGCTGGCCTTCCTGAAGGGCCGCGAGAAATTGAAGGACTACCCCCTCCACTCGCTGATCGTGTATGAATAGACGCATGAGGCCGACCACCGTGCTCGCCGCCGCCCTGCTGGGCGCCCTCGCCGCCACCGGCGTCGCCGCCGCCGACGAGGTGAAGACGCCGATCCGCGCGTCGATGCTCCTCGACCTCACGGCGCCGCGGGCGCAGAGCCGCGACACCGCCTACCAGGAGTCGCTGCGCGCCGAAGGGCCCGCGCCGGTGCGCCGCGGACTCGGCGAGGTGCAGGAGGACGGCAGCGTCCGCTATGGCGACGTCTCGGTCACCGTCCGCAATCCCTGCCCGCCCGGCACGCACTACGAGCCGGCGCCGCTGCCCGGCCGCCGCTCGAAGTAGCGCCGCTCGAACTCGAACGTCACAGGAAGGATTCATGGCCATCAAGAACGTCGGCGTGATCGGCTGCGGTCTCATGGGCTCCGGCATCGTGCAGGTCGCGGCGCAGGCCGGCTTCGACGTGCTGTTCGTCGAGGCCGACGACGCGCTCGTCACGCGCGGCCTCGAGCGGCTGCGCCAGACGCTCGAGGGCCTCGTGGCCAAGGGCAAGCTCGAGGCGAAGGCGAAGGACGAGACGCTGGGCCGCATCGCGGGCACGACGCGGCTGGAGGAGCTCAAGGCCTCCGATCTCGTCGTGGAGGCGATGACCGAGAACCAGGTCCTCAAGAACGAGACGTTCGCCAAGCTCGACCGGATCTGTCCGCCGCACGCGATCCTCGCCTCCAACACGTCGTCGTGCAACGTGACGGCGATGGCGGCGGCCACCAGGCGGCCGGGGCAGGTGCTCGGCGTGCACTTCTTCAACCCGGTGCCGCTGATGAAGCTGGTCGAGGTCGTGCGCACGATCCTCACCGACGAGGCCGCCGTGAAGACGGTCACCGAGTGGGCGCGCGCCGTCGGCAAGACGCCGGTGCAGGCGAAGGACTCGACGGCCTTCATCGTGAACCGGCTGCTCGTGCCCTATCTGCTCGACGCGATCCGCGTCTACGAGGGCGGGCTGGCCACGCTCGAGGACATCGACGCCGCGATGAAGCTCGGCTGCGGCCACCCGATGGGGCCCTTCACGCTGCTCGATCTCGTCGGCCTCGACACGACCATGTACGTCGCCGAGGTGATGTTCGAGGAGTTCCGCGAGCCGCGCTACGCGCCGCCGCCGCTGCTCAAGCGCATGGTCCTGGCCGGCCACCTCGGCCGCAAGACCGGGCGCGGCTTCTACCGGTACGAGGGCACGTAGCCGTCAGCAGCACCTGCTTCGTGACGAAGATGTTCTTCGGGATCATGCAGTGCCCACCCTTGCGGATGTCCACCACCTGGGTGACGCGGCAGTCGCCGACCATCGACGTGAGCGCGTAGGCCTCGTCGCGGCTCAGCGGGACCATCTTCTGCCCGGCGAGCAGTTTCGAGCCGCGGCATCCTGACCTCCTCGATCGCAGCGGGCGTTTCGCGCGCGGCGGAGGCGCCCTGATGGGCCACGGTTTGAAGGACCGTCACGAGGGGAGATAATCGCGGCATGCGCGACGCGTTCTGGCTCGGTGAAGACGAGCGGCAGACCCGCGAGCTGGCGCGCGCGGTGGCCCGCGAGCGCATCGCGCCGCTCGCCGCGCAGGTGGACGAAACGGAGTCGTACCCCGCCGAGCAATTGCGCCTCCTCGGCGATCAGGGGTTGATGGGCCTCTACGTGCCTGAGGCGTACGGCGGTGCCGGGCTCGGCGCGCTGGCGTTCTGCCTCGCCGTGGAGGAGATCGCGTGGGCGTGCGCGTCGACCGCCGTCATCTATCTCGTGCAGTACGCGGCCGGCTATCCGCTCGTCTCGCATGGGACCGAGGCGCAGAAGCGCCGCTACCTGCCGCGGCTGGCCTCGGGCGAGGTCACGTGCGCGCTGTCGATCTCGGAGCCGGGCGCGGGCTCCGACGCCGGCAGCATGACGACGACGGCCGTGCGCCACGGTGACCGCTACGTGCTCAACGGCACCAAGATGTGGGTGACCAACGGCTCGCACGCCTCGGTGCTCACGCTCTTCGCCACCGTGGACCGGGGGAGCGGCCACAAGGGCGTGACGGCGTTTCTCGTGGAGCCGGCGTTCCCCGGCTTCGCCCTCGGCAAGCTCGAGCGCAAGCTGGGGATCCGCGGCTCGCCGACCGTCGCCATCCACCTCGCGGACTGCGAGGTCCCCGTGGAGAACCGGCTCGGCGGCGAGGGCGAGGGCTTCCGCGTCGCGCTGGGCGCACTCGACCACTCGCGGCCGGCCGTGGGCGCGCAGGCGGTGGGCATCGCCCAGGCCGCGCTCGACGCGGCCGTCGCCTACGCGAAGGAGCGGAGCCAGTTCGGCCAGCCGATCGCCGCCTTCCAGGGGATCCAGTTCATGCTCGCGGACATGGCGATGGCCGTCCACGCGTCGCGACTCATGGTCCATCACGCGGCCGCGCTCGTCGACCGCGGCGCCACCGCGACCTCGATGGAGTCGTCGATGGCGAAGTGCTTCGCGAGCGACGCGGCGATGAGGGTCACCACCGACGCCGTGCAGGTCTTCGGCGGCTACGGCTACACGCGCGAGTATCCCGTCGAGCGCTTCATGCGTGACGCGAAGATCACGCAGATCTACGAAGGCACCAACCAGATCCAGCGCACGGTGATCGCGCGCGAGCTCGGCGCGCCGCGCCCGTTGTAGACCCTCCATGCATTCCGCACGCGCGCAGGTGGCACCACGCCTGCAACCGCCCGGTGCGGGGTGATCACTCGCCCGCAACCAACACACAGGGGGTTCTGGAATGAAGCAGCGGTACGCTTCGATCGCGGCGGCTTCGCTGGCGGCGCTCGTCGTGGGGGTCGGCCCGCCATCGCGCAGAACACGACCATCAATCCGAACGTGAGCCCGAACATCGGCGTCGGGGTGAGCCCGAGCGTCGGCGTGGACACGAACACGAACGCGAGTGGCCAGTCCAACGCCCCGGACACGCAGAGCCCGGGCGCGAGCCCGAGTGGCAGCGCGACCGGCTCCGGCAGCGTGAGCACGGACACCAACACGCAGACGCCGTCGGCCAGCCCGCGGCTGGGTGACGACAAGGTGAAGCCGGACGACAAGGACCGCGAGCGGATGAAGGACCAGGAGAGATCGACAGGAAGACCGGTCGGTAGTCCGTAAAATCGGGGCGGAGGACGGCACGGAGCTTCGGCTCCGTGCCGTTGTCCTGTTAGCATGGCCGGGTGGAGGCCGAGCGCGCGCTCGAGGAGTTCCTCACCGCCCTCAGCGCCGAGCGCAATGCGTCCCGCCACACCCTCGACGCCTACCGCCGCGACGTCCGCGACTTCCTCCGCGTGCTCGGGCCGCGCCGCCGGGCGCTCGACGCCGCGCGCCGCGACGACGTGCTCGCGTGGATGGAGCGCCAGCGCCGCGCGGGCCGCAAGCCGGCCACGATCGCGCGCCGACTGGCCGCGCTGCGGGGACTCTACGCGCACCTCGTGCGCGAGGGCGCCATCGCCGAGAACCCGACCGAATACGTCGAGCAGCCCCGCCGGTCGCGGCCGTTGCCGCGCACGCTCTCGCGCGAGGCGGTGACCGCGCTCGTCGAGGCGCCGGACATCGCCACGGCGCGCGGGGTGCGCGACCGCGCGCTGCTCGAGCTGCTCTACGCCAGCGGCCTGCGCGCGACGGAAGCGCTCACGCTGCGCGTGGCGGACGTCAACCGCAGCGCCGGCTACGTGCAGTGCACCGGCAAGGGACGCAAGGAGCGTCTGGTGCCGGTCGGCGGCGAGGCGCTGGCGTGGGTCGACCGCTACCTCACCGAGGCGCGTCCCCGCCTCGCGGCCGCGCGCCGCGCGTCGCCGCTGCTCTTCGTCGGGCCGCGGGGCCGCCCGCTCACCCGGCAGTCGCTCTGGCAAATCGTGCTGCGCGCGGCGCGCCGGGCGGGGCTGCGCCAGCGCGTGTCGCCGCACACGCTGCGCCACTGTTTCGCGAGCCACCTGCTGGAGGGCGGGGCGGACCTGCGCGCCGTGCAGATGATGCTGGGTCACGCCGACATCTCGACGACCCAGATCTATACGCACCTGCCCTCGGGGGCCATCCGCCGGATGTACGACCGATTTCATCCGCGCGCTTGACCGGCCCCGGGCCCGGTGCTATCTGTCTAGACAACTTTTGACCTTCCAGGAGGGCGGGGTGAACTACCGTCCGGGTATTCCGCGGTATCTCCAGATCGCCGACGCCATCCGACGAGACCTGCGCGGCGAGGGCGAGCGCATCGCATCCGAGCACAGCCTCTGCGCCCGCTTCAAAGTCAGCCGGCCCACCGTGCGCCAGGCCCTCGACGTCCTGGTGCAGGAGGGACGGCTCTATCGCCACGCCGGGCGCGGCACCTTCAGCACGGCGGCCGCCGGCAGCGACCCGCGGCTGCGGGTGATCGGCTCGATCGACGACCTGATGGCGCTGGGCGACGAGACGTGGCTGAAGCTGATCTCGCACGAGACGACGGCCGTCCCCGCCAACATCGCGCAGGCGCTGCGGCTGCCGCCGGGCTCCAAGGGCACGCGCATCGTGGGCGTCCGCCACGCGGAGAGCGGGCCGTTCCAGCACGTCACCGTGTGGGTGCCCACGCCCATCGCGCTCGCGCTGTCCGACGAGGACCTGTCCAAGACGTCGCTGATCGCGGCCATCGAGCGGCAATCGGATCTGCGCATCAAGACGCTCGAGCAGGTGGCCGACGCCGTCCTGGCGCCGCGCCAGGTCGCCGAGCTGCTGCAGGTGCGCCCGCGCTCGCCGCTGCTGATGTTCGAGCGCACGTACTACGCGACCAATGGCGAGCCGGTGGAGCACGCCGTCAGCTACCAGACGGGACAGCGCTACCCGTACCGCGTCCTGCTCGCGCGCGCGGAGCGGCGGAGCTGATTTCGTGTCGTACCGGATCGGCTTCGACGTGGGCGGTACGTTCACGGACTTCGTGCTGCAGTCGCCCGCGGGCGAGCTGACCACCGCCAAGCGCCTCACCACCTATCCCGATCCGTCCGAGGCGTGCCTGGCGGGCCTCGACGCGCTGCTCGCGGCCGCCGGCGTGGCCTGGAGCGACGTCGCGCAGGCCGTGCACGGCACGACGCTCGGCAGCAACGTCGTCATCGAGCGCAAGGCGCGCGGCGTCGGCCTGCTCACCACGCGCGGCTTCCGCGACGTGCTGCTCATCGGGCGCGAGAAGCGCTACCAGGTCTACGACCTCCAGATCGAGAAGCCGCGCCCGCTCGTGCCGCGGCGCCTGATCGGCGAGGTCACCGAGCGCGTGCTCGCCGACGGCTCGGTGCGGACGCCGCTGGACGAAGCCGACGCGCGCCGCGCGATCCGCGCGCTGGTCGAGAGCGGCGTCACCACCCTCGCGATCTGCCTGCTGCACGCGTACCTGAACCCGCAACACGAGAAGCGGCTGGCCGCGCTGGCGGCGGAGGAGGCGCCGCACCTCACGGTCACCCTCTCGCACGAGGTCTCGCCGACGTTCCGCGAGTACGAGCGCACCTCCACCACGGTCGTGAACGCGTACGTGATGACGGCGGTGCGCGACTATCTGCGCGGCCTCGGCGCGGCGCTGGGCGGCCGCGGCTACCGCGGCCGGCTCTTCGTCATGCAGTCCTCCGGCGGCGTGGCCACGGCCGACGCGATGGAGCGCTACCCGGTGCGCATGATCGAGTCGGGACCCGCGGCCGGCGCGCTGATGGCGGCCGCCTACGGCGAGCTCACCGGCCATCGCGACCTCATCGCCTTCGACATGGGGGGCACCACGGCCAAGCTCGCGCTCGTCGAGAACGGCCGGCCCTACACGACGACCGCCTTCGAGCTGCACCGCGTGCACGGGGCGGCGGGCAGCGGGCTGCCGATGAACATCCAGGCGATCGACCTCGTCGAGATCGGCGCCGGCGGCGGCTCGATCGCGCGCGCGCATCTCGGGGTCATCGCCGTCGGCCCGGAGAGCGCGTCATCCGTGCCGGGCCCGGTCTGCTACGGCCGCGGCGGCATCGAGCCCACCGTCACCGACGCCGATCTCGTGCTCGGCTACCTGAATGCCGACTACTTCGCGGGCGGCAGCCTGCGGCTCGACCGGGACGGCGCGCGTCGGGCGATCGCGACGCGCGTGGCGCAGCCGCTGGGCCTGGCGGTCGAGGACGCGGCGTGGGGCGTCCACGCCATCGTGAACACGAACATGGAGCTGGCCACGCGCGTCGTGTCGATCGAGCGCGGGCGCGACCCGCGCGACCTCACGTTCGTCGCCTTCGGCGGCTCGGGCCCGGTCCACGGCTGCCGGCTCGCCCAGGCGCTCGGCATTCCGCGCGTGATCCTGCCGGCCGCCGCCGGCGTCACCGCGGCCATCGGGCTGCTGGCGGCGGAGGTGAAGTTCGACGTCGCGCGCACCTGGGTGCGTCGGCTCGACGCGCTCGATCCCGCCGCGCTCACGACGATGTACGACGAGATGGCCGCCCAGGCCGCGGCGGTCGTGCGCGGCGCGGCGGTGGCCGGGAACGTGACGTTGGCACGATCACTGGACGCCCGGTACGTCGGGCAGGGCTACGAGCTGACCGTGCCGGTGCCGGCGGGCCGGCTGGATGCCGCGGCGCTCGCGCGGATCCGCGCCGCCTTCGACGAGATCTACGCGGCACGATACGGCTATGCGAACCCGATGGAGCCCGTGGAGACGGTCACGTGGAAGCTCGCGGCCGTCGGCGGCGCGCCACGCGTGGCGCTCGCGAAGGCCGCCAGTGACGGCCGCGACGGCGGGCTCAAGGGCCGGCGGCGCGCCTGGTTTCCGGAGACGCGCGGCTGGACCGAGTGCGCCGTCTACGACCGCTACGCGCTGGCGCCGGGCGCGCGACTCGACGGGCCCGCGATCGTCGAGGAGCGCGAGTCGACGTCGGTGCTGCCGCCGGGGACATCGGCGACCGTCGACGAGTACGCGAACCTGATCGTCGAGGTCGCGCGGTGAACGCGCGCGTCGATCCGATCACGCTCGGCGTCGTGTGGGGCGCGCTGCAGTCGATCGCGGTGGAGATCGGCACCACCGTGCACAAGACCGCGTACTCCGAGCAGGCGCGCGAGGGCCAGGACTTCTCGGTCGCCGTGTTCGACGCGCAGGGACGCATGGTGGCTCAGGGGCCGTACTCTCCCGGCCATATGGGCGCGATGTCGTTCGCGGTGAGAAACGCCCTGGCCGCGCACCCCGTCGAGACGCTCAAGCCGGGCGACGCCATCCTCCTGAACGATCCGCTGCTCGGCTCCGGTCATCTTCCCGACTTCTTCATCACGCAGCCGGCGTTCCATCGCGGCGCGCTGATCGGCTTTGCCGTCAACATCCTGCACCACACCGACGTCGGCGGCGCCCGGCCTGGGAGCCAGGCCGTCGAGGGAATCTTCGACTACTACCAGGAAGGCCTGCGCATCCCGCCAACGAAGGTGTGGCAGGAGTACCGCGAGCACGAGGGCATCGTCGGCATCATCGCGGCCAATACCCGGACGCCGGACAAGGTTCTCGGCGACCTGCGAGCTCAGCGGAGCGCGCTGCACGTCGGGGAGCTGCGGCTGACGGAGCTGGCCGAGCGGTACGGACGCGACACGCTGTTCGCGGCGATGGACGCGATCGTGGCGCGCACCGAGGCCAACATGCGCGCGGCCATCCGCGCGGTGCCCGATGGCGTCTATCGCTTCGAGGACTTCCTCGACGACTGCGGCCCCGGCACCGAGCCGCTGCGCGTCGCGGTGACGGTGACGGTGGACGGCGAGCAGATGACCATCGACTACGAGGGCTCGAGCCCCCAGACCGCGTCGGGCATGAACTCCTACATCAACTACACGCGCTCGTACTCCTACGCCGCGGTGAAGTGCCTGACGGATCCCTACGGGCCGATGAACGAGGGCGCGCTGCGCCCGATCACCGTGAAGGCGCCGGAGGGCTCGTTCCTCAATCCGCGCCCGCCGGCGGGCGGCGGTCCGCGCGCGATCATCTGCTACCGTACGTTCGAGGCGGTCATCGGCGCGCTCGCGCCCGCGCTGCCCGATCGGGTGGCCGCCGCCGCATCGCACTTCGCCAACCCGACGTTCGGCGGCTGGGACCGCGCGCGCACGCGCCGCTTCGTGGCGTACGAGCTCGTGCTGTCGGGCACGGGCGCGCGCGCCACGAAGGACGGCTGCGAGGCGATGTCGTACGCGTTCAACGCGTCCAACATCCCGGTCGAGGCGCAGGAGGCGAACCAGCCGCTCGTCGTCGAGCGCTTCGAGTTCATCCGCGACTCGGCCGGGCCCGGCCGGTTCCGCGGCGGCTGCGGCATCCGGCGCGACCTGCGCTTCCTGGCCGACGAGGGCAAGCTGACGAATCTCTCCGAGCGCCAGCGGTTGGCGCCGTACGGGCTCTTCGGCGGCAAGCCCGGCGCCCTCGCGCGCACGATCATCAACCCGGGGGCGGGCGAGCAGGTCGTGCACGGCAAGCAGTCGCGCGAGTTCGCGTACGCCGATGTCATCTCGTTCCAGCAATCGGGCGCCGGCGGCTACGGCGATCCGTTCGAGCGCAATCCGGAAGCGGTGCTGGAGGACGTGCTCGACGACTACGTCTCGATCGAGGCCGCGCGCGAGCAGTACGGCGTCGTGCTCGTGGGCACGGGTGGCGATCTCCAGATCGACGCCGCGGCCACCGCGGCGCTGCGCGGACGGAGGCGCTGATGCTGCCGACGCTCGAGGGGATCATCGCGCGCCGCGTGCTGGTGAACTTCCGCGTCGATCCCGACGTGGCGCGCCGGCTCGTGCCCGCGCCGCTCGAGCCCGTCGTCGAGCGCGGCGCGTGCGTGGCCGGCATCTGCCTCATCCGCCTCGAGCGGTTGCGTCCCAAGGGGTTGCCGGCTGCGGTCGGACTCGCGTCGGAGAACATGGCCCACCGGATCGCCATCCGCTATCCGACGCCGGACGGCCCGAGCGACGGCGTGTTCATCTGGCGGCGCGACACCGACCAGGCCCTGGTCAGCCTGCTCGGCGGCCGTCTGTTTCCCGGGGTGCACGGCAAGGCCGCCTTCGACGTCGCGGAGAGCGACGCGAGCCTGACCATGGCCGTGAGCACCGAGCGGGGGGCGGCCGACGTCGCGCTGCGCGTCCGCGCGGCGGGCCAGTGGCGGCCGACGCCGCTGTTCCCGACGTTCGACGCCGTCTGCGAGTTTTTTCGCCGCGGCGATTGCGGCTTCTCGTGCTCGCTCCATCACGACCGGCTGGAAGGCATGCGGCTCAAGACGCTGGTCTGGAAGATGGAGCCGCTCGCCGTCGACGACGTGCGCGCGGCGTTCTACGCGGACACGGCGCGATTTCCCGCGGGCAGCGCCGTGCTCGACGGGGCCGTGCTGATGCGCGGCATCCCCCACGAGTGGCACGAGCTCGCCGACGTGCCCGAGCTGGCGACGACCGGATGATCACCTTCACGCCCGAGCAGGAGGAATTCCGCAAGAGCGTCGCGCGCTTCGTCGACACGGAGGTCGCCCCGGCCGCGCAGGCGCTCGACGAGCGCGGCGAGTTTCCCGCCGCGCTGATGCGGCGCATCGGCGAGCTGGGCTGGCTCGGGCTGCGCTATCCGGAGAAATACGGCGGCGCCGACGCCGACATGACGACCTATTGCCTGCTCGCCGAGGAGCTGGCGCGCGGGTCGCTGTCGGTGGCGGCGGCGGCCGGGATGCAGTCGCTCATGGGCACGCACTTCATCTACACGTACGGCGACGACGCGCTCCGCGAGCGCTATCTCGTGCCCGCGCTGCGCGGGGAGCTGGTGGCGACGTTCGCGATGACCGAGCCCAACGCCGGCTCCGACGTCGCCAACCTCGCCACGCGCGCGGAGCGGCGCGGCGATCGCTGGGTGCTGCGCGGCACCAAGACGTGGGTGACCAACGCGCCGGTGGCCGACGTGCTCACGGTGGCGGCGAAGACGTCGGGCGAGCGCGGGATGAAGAACATCGCGCTCTTCCTGCTCGACCGGCGCACGATGCGCGGCATCACGCTGGGCAAGCCGATCGACAAGATGGCGGTGCGCGCCTCGGCCACCGGCGAGATCCTCCTCGACGACGTCGAGGTGCCGCACGCATATCTGCTGGGAGGCGAGCAGGGCGGCGCCGAGAAGATCGGCGGCATCCTGGCCGAGATCCGGATCATGACGGCGGCGCTCTCGGTCGGCCTCGCGCGCGCGGCGTACGAGGCGGCGCTGGCGTACTCGCGCGAGCGCGTCGCCTTCGGCAAGCCGATCGGCGAGCACCAGGCGATCGGCTTCAAGCTGGCCGACATGCTGGCCGGAATCCACGCCGCCGCGCTGATGACCTACCAGGCGGCGGGGCGGCTCGACGCCGGGCGCCCGGTGGCGCGCGAGGCGGCGATGGCGAAGCTCGTCGCCTCCGAGACGGCGGTGAAGGTGACCGACGAGGCCGCGCGCATCTTCGCGTCGTACGGGCTCGCCATGGAGTATCCGGTGCAGCGCTACTTCCGCGACGCGCGCTTCCTGCTGCCCGGCGGCGGCACCTCGGAGATCCTGCGCCTCGTGATCGGACGCGAGCTGGATTGGGACCGGGGGACCGCATTTTGCTGACGGCACGTCCGGCCGACCGTCGAGCGCCGGAGGCTCTGCGCAGGCGCTCCGACGGGAAATATGAAGGATCGGGGGACCGCATTTTGCTGACGGGACGTCCGGCCGACCGTCGAGCGCCGGAGGCTCTGCGCAGGCGCTCCGACGGGAAATATGAAGGACCGGGGGACCGCATTTTGCTGACGGGACGTCCGGCCGACCGTCGAGCGCCGGAGGCTCTGCGAAGGGGGACGGCATTCGGATGAGACGCTACGACGTCCTGACGTTCGACTGCTACGGGACGCTCATCGACTGGGAGCGCGGCATCGGCGACGCCTTCGAGGCCGCCGCGCGCGCCGACGGCGTCAGCCTGGACCGCACGGCCGTGCTGCGCACCTATCACGAGATCGAGCCCGCCATCGAGACCGACCGCTATCGGCCGTACCGCGAGGTCCTGACGCTGAGCGCGCAGCGCGTCGCGGAGCGGCTGGGCTGGCCGCTCGCCGCCGGGCGCGCGGCGTTCCTGGCCGAGAGCCTGCCGTCGTGGCCGCCGTTCGCGGACACGAACGCCGCGCTGCAGCGGCTCGCGGGTGCCGGCTACCGGCTGGCCATCCTCTCCAACGTGGATGATGATCTCCTCGCCGGCACGCGCAAGCACCTCGGCGTGAGCTTCGAGTTCGTCGTGACGGCGGAGCAGGTCGGCTCGTACAAACCGGCGCCCGTCCACTTCACGACGGCGCGGCAGCGCATCGCCGGCGCGCGCTGGCTGCACGTGGCGCAGAGCTGGTTCCACGACGTCCAGCCGGCGCAGGCCCTCGGCATTCCGATCGCGTGGATCAACCGCCGGCAGCAACGGCGGACGGACGGCGTCCGCCCGGACTTCGAGTTCCCGACGCTCGGCGAAGCCGCGGCGTGGTTGACGAGCGCGTAGGGGAGGGCGCATGGGACGATTCTGGGAGGAGTTCTCGGTAGGCGAGGTGCTGATCACGGGGCGGCGCACGATCGACGGCGGCGACGTCTCGCGCTTCGCGGGGCTCACGGGCGACTTCAACCCGCTGCACGTCGACGCCGAGTTTGCGAAGACGACGCCGTTCGGCGAGCGCGTGGCCCACGGCATCCTCACCCTGGCCGTCTCCCACGGGCAGCAGAACCTCGGCGGCTGGTTCGAGGGCACGACGCTCGCGCTGCTGGGACTCGATCTCCTGGACTTCACGACGCCGGTGAGGTTCGGTGACACCATCCGCACGGAGCTGACGGTGAAGGAGACGCGGCCGTCGTCCAAGCCCGACCGCGGCGTGGTGGTCTTCGACGTCGTCGTGAAGAACCAGCGCGGCGAGGCGGTGTGCACGTACCAGGAGACCGTGCTGATGCGGAGGAAGAGTGGATGAGCGCGCTGGATGAGCTGCACGACGCTATCACGCGCAAGGACGCCGCCGCGGCGACGCGCGCGCTCGACGCCGACCCCGGTCTCGCCACCGCGCGCACGGCGAGCGGCCAGACGCCGGCCCTCGTGGCGATCTACGGGCGCGCGCCGCAGATCCTCGCGCTGCTGCGCTCACGCGGCGCGCGGTTCGACGTGTTCGAGGCGGCCGCGGCCGGCGACGTGGACCGGGTCCGCGCGCTGCTCGATACCGATCCGTCGCTGCGCGACGCTCACGCCCGGGACGGCTGGACGCCGCTGCACCTGGCGGGCCACTTCCGGCAGACGGCGACGATCGAGCTGCTGCTCGCGCGCGGCGCGGATGTCAACGCGGTCTCGCGCAACGCCGACGCCAACGCGCCGCTGCACGCGGCGGCGGCGGGCGGCGCCGACGCGATGCTGATGGGCAGGCTGATCGCCGCGGGCGCGCGCGTGAATCATCGCCAGAGCAGTGCCTACACGGCGCTGCACGAAGCGGCGGCCATCGGCAACGCCGACGTCGTGCGCCTGCTGCTGGACTCCGGCGCGCAGCCGGACGTGCGCAACACCGAGGGCCAGACGCCGGCCGATCTGGCGCGCGAGGCGGGGCACGCGGCGCTGGCCGATGGGCTCGAGGCCGCCGCACGTGGGAGGACGCCATGAGGAAGGTCGCCCTCGTCGGCGCGGGCGTGTCGAAGTTCGGCGTGCGCAAGGCCTCGTACCGCGACCTGGTCTGGGAAGCGGGCAAGGCGTGCTTCGATTCGATCCCGGGGGTGAAGCCAAAGGACATCGAAGGACTCGTGGTCGGATCCGTGATGCCTGAGCGAACGGCCTTCCAGAGCCATATTTCGTCGATGGCGGCGGAGGCGCTCGGCATCCGGCCGACGGCGCTGAGCGCGCGCACCGAGCACATGTGCGCCTCCGGCACGGTCGGCATCCGCTACGCCTACGCCTTCATCGCGGCCGGGCTCGCCGACCTCGTCATGGTCCTCGGCGTCGAGAAGCTGAACCAGCCGAGCGGCGACGAGGCCATCCTCAACATGGGCACCGGCGTAGACCGCGAGTGGGAGGCGGCCTTCGGCCTCACGGCGCCACCGTGCTTCGCGCTGGCCGCGCAGCGCCACATGGCCGCCTACGGCACGACCGAAGAGCAGCTCGCGCTCGTCGGTGTGAAGAACCACACCCACGCGTCGAAGAACCCGAACGCTCACTTCAACAAGGGCGCCACCCTCGACCAGGTGCTCGGCTCGCGCATGATCGCGAGCCCGCTGCGCCTGTTCATGTGCTCGCCGATCACCGACGGCGCGGCCGCCGTGATCGTCGCCAGTGAAGACCGGGCGCGCGCGCTGACCGACACGCCCGTGTGGATCCGGGGCAGCGGTCAAGCCCTCGACGGCTTCCAGCTGACCTCGCTGCACGAGGACTACGCGCACTGGCCGGCCATGCAGCGCGCGTCGGCGTCGGCGTACAAGGCGGCCGGCGTCGGCGCCAGGGACATCGACGTCGCCGAGGTCCACGACTGCTTCGCCATCGCCGAGCTGATCGCCTACGAGGAGCTGGGCTTCTGCGCCAAGGGGGAGGCCGGGCCGTTCGTCGCCGCCGGCCGGAGCGACTACGGCGGTGACGTCGTCGTCAACCCGCGCGGCGGACTGATCGGCTGCGGCCATCCGCTCGGCGCCACCGGCGTGGCGCAGGCGGCGGAGGTCTTCGCCCAGCTACGCGGCGAGGCCGGCGCCCGGCAGGTCCCCGACGCCGAGATCGGCCTCACCCACAACAACAGCGGCATGGGCGAGCACATCGTGATGATCTACGGGCGGGAGTGGGCGTGACAGGGGAGCGAATCGTCGTCTCGAGGATCTTGGAGTGCGCGCTGGTTTCGAGCGCGGGCTTTGCCCGCGCCAGCCGTGTTGGGGGAGGTTTCGGAGGGGGCCGTCTGGGCCCCCTCCGACGAAGCGGCGTGGGCGAGCACATCGTGATGATTTACGGGAAGGATCCGGCCTGAGCATGAGCGAGACGGTCGCCGTCCTCGGGCCCGGCCGCATCGGACGCCAGATCGCGCTCACGTTCGCGCTGGCCGGCCACCACGTGGTGCTGGTGGATCTCAAGGACCGCTCGGTCGCGGACAGCGAGCTGGCGCTGGCCGATGCGCGGCGCGAGATCGCGCGCGACGTCGCGCTGATGGTCGAGGAGCAGGTGGTCCCCGAGGACGAGGCGGCGCGGGGGCTCGAGCGGATCGAGGAGCGGATCGGGCTGGGCGATCTCGGCGCGTGCGCGTTCGTGCAGGAGGCGCTGCCGGAGTCGGTGGAGCTCAAGCGCGCCACCTTCACGCGGCTCTCTGAGGTGATCTCGGCCGACGCCATCGTGGCGTCGGCCTCGTCGACGATCTCCCCGTCGCATCTGGCCGACGCCGTGGCGCGGCCGGAGCGCTTCCTCGTCGCGCACTGGCTCAACCCGGCGCACATCATCCCGCTCGTGGAAGTGGTGCCCGGGCCTCGCACCACGACGGCGACGGTCGAGCGGACGCTGCGGTGGCTCGAGCGGCTCGGCAAGACGCCGGTGCGGTGCGCCGACTCGCCGGGGTTCATCGGCCCCCGCATCCAGGTGTTGCTCATGAACGAAGCCGTGCGCCTGGTCGAGGAAGGCGTGGCCACGCCCGAGGACGTCGACCGTGCGTTCCGCGCCGGGATGGGCTTCCGCTACGCGTCGATCGGCATCTTCGAGTTCATCGACTGGGGCGGCGTGGACATCCTCTACCGCGCGAGCCGCTACATGAGCGAGGCGCTCGGCGACGAGCGCTTCAAGCCCGCGCGCCTGGTCGAGCGGAAGATGGCGTACAACGAGCTCGGCCCCAAGACGGGACGCGGCTTCTTCGACTACACGGGCGAGCGGCGTGACACGTTCGAGACGGCGAAGATCCGGGCGCTCCTCCGGCAGCTCAAGCGCGATCGGGAGTCGCCGCCGTGATCGTGGCCGCGTACCTGTACTGGCCGGTGATCTACCTCGCGGTGTACCTGCCGTTCATCGTGCCGCGCCTGCCCGCGTGGGATCACGTGCCGGCGGTGGTCGTGGCGACGATCCTCGGCGGCTACGTCGTGGTGCTGCTCGCGGCCGGGCGCTCGCTCGACCATCGGCGCATCGCGTTGCACGCCATCGGCATCGCCCTGAGCGTCGACGCCTTCTCGCTCGCGATGTCGGCGCTCCGCACGCCCGCGTTCGCGAAAACCTTCGACGGGGTCGACCCGTGGGACGCGCTGGCGACGGCGGTGCATGCCCTCATGGTGCTGGCGTGCTTCGAAGCCGGCCGCGCGCTCGGACGGGCCACGCGCGCGCGGCGGAGCGTCGCGTGACGTACTTCCGCGCCACCGACCCGTTCCCGCTCGAGAGCGCGGACCATACCAAGCTGCACGAGTTCTACACGCGGCTCGGCGAAGGCCGGCTGGTGACCACGCGCTGCGGCGCCTGCGGCGCTACGGCGTGGCCGCCGCGCGGCTTCTGCGGCGAGTGCGCGTCGGACACGTTCTCGTGGGTGGACCTGGCGCGCGAGGGCACCATCCACGCCTTCACCGTGCAGGACACGGGGCTGCCGGCCGGCTTCGACGGCCCGCGCGTCTTTGCCATCGTGAAGGTGGACGGCCACCGCGTGTTCGCGCTGGTGACGGGCGCCGATCCCGCGACGGTTCAGGTCGGCCAGCGCGTGCGGCTCGCTCCCGTGCGCGTGAGCGACGATCCGAAAGGGCAGCCGCGCTGGCTGACCGCGTTCACCCCGGCATGAAAGTCCTCATCGCCAAGCCCGGCCTCGACGGCCACGACCGCGGCGCCAAGGTCGTGGTCCAGGCGCTGCGCGACGCGGGCCTCGAGGTCGTCTACACCGGGCTCAAGCGCACGCCCGAGGAGATCGTCGCCGAGGCGGTGCAGGAGGACGTGGACGTGGTCGGGCTGTCGATTCTTTCCGGCGCGCATGTGCCGCTCGCCCGGCGCGTGCTGGAGGGCCTGCGCGCCCAGGGCGCCGCCGACGTGCGCGTCGTCGTGGGCGGGATCGTCCCGCCGCGCGACGTCGAGGCGCTCCGCGCGCTCGGCGTGAGCCGCGTGTTCCCCATGGGAACACCGCTGCCCGAGATCGTGAAGGCCTTCCAGGGAGACCTCGCGTGACGCCCGGCTGGCTCGACGCGCGCGCGTACCCGTTCCAGTCGCGCGGGGTCGAGATCGAGGGCGCGCGCGTGCACTACGTCGACGAGGGCCAGGGCCCGACGGTGCTGATGGTCCACGGCACCCCGACGTGGTCGTTCCTCTGGCGCCATCTCATCGCCGGTCTGCGCGACCATCATCGCTGCGTCGCCCTGGACCTGCCGGGCTTCGGCCTGTCGGACAAGCCGCCCGGCGATGCCTACCGCCCCGAAGACCAGGCGCGACGGCTCGCGGCATTCGTCGACGCGCTGCGGCTCAAGGACTGGACACTCGTCGTCCACGACTTCGGCGGTCCCATCGGCCTGTCGCTCGCGATCGAGCGGCCCGACGCCATCCGGCGGCTCGTCCTCTTCAACACGTGGATGTGGTCGCTCGCGGGCGACCGCCAGTATCGGCGCGTCGATCGGCTCTTCTCGGGACGCCTCGGCCGCGCGCTCTACGAGCGCTTCGGCTTCTCGGTGAACGTGGTGTGGCGTCACGCCGTGCGCGACGCGCGCTACACGCGCGCGGTGCACCGCCAGTACGCGGCGCCGCTCGCCGATTCCGCGGCGCGCCACGCGACGTGGATCTACATGCGCTCGCTGCTCGGCTCGAGCGCGTGGTACGAGGCGCTGTGGGCGCGACGCGAGCGGCTCGCGCGCATCCCGGCGCTGCTCGTGTGGGGGGCCAAGGACCCGGTCTTCGCGAAGTTCCTGCCGCGCTGGCGCTCGCTCTTCTATCGCGCCGAGGTGATGGAATTGCCCGACGCCGGCCACGCGCCGCAGGAGACGCGCGGAGCCGAGGTCGCGCCCGTCGTCGCCCGGTTCCTGGGCGCAGGGAGGACACCATGAAGGACGTGAGACTCCACGCGGGCATTCCGGTCAAGCCCGTCTACGGTCCGGAGGATCTGGCCGGGCGCGACGTCGACCGCGACGTCGGCCGGCCGGGTGAGTACCCGTTCACGCGCGGGATCCACAAGCACATGTACCGCGAGCGGCTGTGGACGATGCGCCAGTACATCGGCTTCGGCACGCCGCACGAGACGAATGCGCGATTCAAACACCTGATGGCTCATGGACAGGATGCACTGAACGTGGCCTTCGATTTACCGACGCAGCTCGGCCTCGACTCCGATGACCAACGCGCCGACGGCGAGGTGGGGCGCGTGGGCATGGCCATCGACACGCTGGCCGACATGGAGGAGGCGTTCGCCGGCATCCCACTCGACCGCGTCAGCGTCTCGCTGACGATCAACGGCATGGCGGCGCCGATCACCGCCATGTACTTCGCCGTCGCCGACAAGCAGGGCGCCGCGCGCGAGCGCGTGGTGACCACGCCGCAGAACGACATCCTGAAGGAGTTCGTCGCGCGCGGGACCTGGGTCTATCCCGTGGAGCCTTCGCTGCGCCTCGTCGGCGACCTCATCGAGTACTCGGCACGCCACTATCCGCGCTCCAATCCCGTGTCGGTCTGCGGCTACCACATCCGCGAGGCGGGCTGCACGACGGCGCAGGAGATGGCGTACGGCCTCGCCATCGCCGCCGCCTACGTGGAGATGATGCTCCGGCGCGGCATGGACGTGGACGAGTTCGCGCCGCGGATCTCCTTCAACTTCACGGCGTGGGGCAAGATCTTCGAGGAGGTTGCGAAGTTCCGGGCGGGACGGCGGCTCTACGCGCGCATGCTGCGCGAGCGCTTCGGCGCGAAGAATCCGAAGTCGTGGATGTTCCGCACGCTCATCGGCGGCGGGGGGTCGGCGTTCGTCGTGCAGGAGCCCGAGAACAACATCGTGCGCGGCGCCTACATCGCGCTGGCGGCCGCGCTCTCCGGCGCGCAGACGATGGCGCTGCCGACCTACGACGAGGCGTACACGATCCCGTCGGCCAAGGCGCAGCTCATCGCGCTGCGCACGATGCAGATCTGCGCGGAGGAAGCGGGCGCGGCCGACACGGTCGATCCGCTCGCGGGCTCGTACTTCGTGGAGGCCCTGACCAACGAGATGGAGGCGAAGATTCTCGAGGAGCTGGCGGCGGTGGACCGCATGGGCGGCATCGTGGACGCCATCAAGTCGGGCGCCCTGCAGGCCGAGGTGGCGCGGCAGGCCTACCGGTTCGAGCAGGGGCTGGCCTCCGGCGAGGTGCCCAAGGTCGGCGTCAACTGCCACGTGGCCGAGGGCGCGGCCGAGGCCGATCCCGAGGTCGAGCTGTACGCCTTCGATCCGACCGTCGCGCAGACGCAGGTGACGAAGCTGGCGCGCGTGCGCCGCGAGCGCGACGACCGCGCCGCGCGCGCGGCGCTGAGGCGCCTGTCCGACGAGGCGCGCGGCCCCGCGAACCTCATGGAGGCCATCGTGGAGGCGGTGAAGGCGTACGCGACGCTGGGCGAGGTCAACCGAGCGATGAAAGACGTCTTCGGCGAGCACAAGGAGCCTGTCCAATGGTGAGCAAGGAGCGTTTCGCGCAGGGGATGACGTTCGACGAGTACGTGAAGTTCGTGGGCACGCCCGACAACCTCAAGCGCGAGGGCTCGTTCGGCATGCCGCGGCGGGACTACGGCGAGTTCCTCCGCAAGGCCTTCGAGTCGGCGCAGCTCTCCGACGCCCAGCGCGAGGCCTGGCAATGGATCGTCTCGCAGCCGAACGGCCCCGCGAAGATGCTGGTAATCTCCGAGGAATGGTCGTCGGATTGCCGCCGCGACGTGCCGGTCCTGGCGCGGCTCGCGCAGGTCGGCGGACTCGAGATGCGAATCTTCCCGCGCGACGGCCACAAGATCAGCTCGCTGCCGGCGCCGGATCCGAAGGAGTCGCCCAACGCCGACGTGATGGCACCGTTCGTCCGCAAGCGCGACGGCCAGACGTTCCAGTCGATTCCCATCGCGGCGTTCTACACGAAGAGTTTGGAGCACCTTTACACGTACATGGAGTTCCCGCAGATCTATCGCAAGGACCGCGTGGTGGCCGCCATCCGCTCGCCCAAGCCCGGTGAGGCGAAGGAGGATACGGCCAAGCGCGGCCTGACCGACTTCTTCGCGTTCCAGCAGACGCCGTTCTTCCGGCTCTACGCGAACGCCGCGGTCGACGAGATCATCGCCATGCTCCACGAGCGTCTGCGGGTGGGCTCGCTGGCGTGACCGAGCTGTCCGTCGTCGGCAAGCCGACGCCGAAGAAAGACGGCGCCGAGAAGGTGACGGGACGCACGCGCTACCTGCACGACCTCGTCCTGCCGCGCCTCGCCCACGGCAAGATCTTGCGCGCGCGCCACCCGCACGCGCGCCTCGTGCGCATCGACACGCGGCGCGCGGCCGCCCTGCCCGGCGTGCTCGCGGTGCTGACCGCGGCCGACGTCGAGCAGGAGCCCTTCGGCTTCGCCCGGGACCAGACCGCGCTCAAGGCTGGCAAGGTGCGCTGCGTCCGCGACGAGGTCGCCGCCGTCGCCGCCGAGACCGCCGCCATCGCGGAGGAGGCGGTCGCCCTCATCGACGTGGACTACGACGAGCTGCCCGCGGTGTTCGCTCCCCAGGCGGCGGTGCGGCCGGACGCGCCGCGCGTGCACGACGAGCGTCCGGACAACCTCACGGACCTGCGCTACCAGTTCAGCCACGGCGACGTCGACCGCGCGTTCGCCGAGGCGGCGGCGGTGGTGGAGGGCGTCTATCGTCTGCACTTCGTCACCACGTGCTGTCTCGAGACCATGGTCGCCGTGGCGGAGTGGGACGCGCAGGGCGGTCTCACCATGTGGTCCACCACCCAGGTGCCCTTCCTCTACCAGCGTGAGCTGGCGCGGGCGCTCGGCATCAGCGGCGACCGCGTGCGCGTGATTCAGCCGCCCGTGGGTGGCAACTTCGGGCGCGGCCTCGACCTCTACCCGATCGACGTGATCGCGGCGCTGCTCGCGCGCCGCGTGGGCCGCCCCGTCAAAGTGGAGTTCGAGCGTCTCGAGGAATTCGTCGCCAGCCCCACGCGCGAGCCGTGCGAGATCCGGCTGCGCACGGCCGCCGACGTCTCCGGCCGCCTGCTCGCGCGCGAGGCGCACGTGACCGTCGACAACGGCGCGTACGTGTCGTGGGGCTCGACGACGCCGTACGTGATGCTCGCGACGGTGGCGGGGCTCTACCGCGTGCCCAACGTCCGCTTCGACACCACGATCGCCTACACGAACAATCCCTACTCCGGCTCGATGCGCGGCTACGGCAACCTCGAATCGACGTTCGCCGTCGAGTCCCAGATGGACGAGCTGGCCGACCGCCTCGGTCTCGACCGCCTCGAGATCCGCCGGCGCAATACGACGAAGTCCGGCGACGTCAATCCGCAGGGCTTCGTCGTCACCTCGTGCGCCATGCGCGAATGTCTCGAGGCCGTCGCGGACGCCGTCGACCGGCCGGCGCCGCCGCCCGAGGCGGGCTGGCGCCGTGGCGTCGGCTACGCCGGCATGTTCCACGTGGCCGGCGGCGCGCGGATCTATCGCTCGGACGGCTGCGGCGCCATCGTGAAAATGGACGACTTCGGCAAGGTCGCGCTGATCACCGGCGCCACCGAGATCGGCCAGGGCAGCGAGACGGTGCTGGCGATGATCGTCGCGGAGACGCTCGGCGTGCCGCTGGAGCGCGTGGAGGTCGTGAACTCCGACACGGCGGTGAAGCCCTGGGACGTCGGCGCGCACGCCAGCCGCACGACGTTCATCGCCGGCAACGCGGCGCGGATGGCCGCCGAGAAGCTGCGCGGCGATCTGCTGGCCATGGCCGCCGAGCAGCTCGAGGAGCCCGCGGAGCGCCTCGCCATGAACGACGGCGCGATCTTCGTCGCGGCGGAGCCGCAGCGGCGGCTGCCCTACGAGCGCGTGGCGCGGGCCGGCCACTACGCGCCCGGCGGCCGCACGCTCGTGGCCGAGGCCTTCTACGATCCGCCGACGACCATGCTCGACAAGGACCTGCGCGGCAACGTCTCGGCAACGTACGGCTTCGCCGCCCAGGCCGTCGTGCTCGACGTCGAGGAGGCCACGGGCGCGATCCGCGTGCGCCGCGTCGTCTCGGCCCACGACGTCGGCCGCGCGCTGAACCCCCTGGCCGCCGAGGGGCAGATCCACGGCGGGATCCACATGGGCCTCGGCTACGCGCTGGCCGAGCGGCTCGTCGTCGAGAACGGGCAGGTGCTCACCGCGTCGTTCATGGACTACGCGATCTTGAGGGCCGAGGACATGCCCGAGCTGGTGGTGCGGCTCATCGAGTCGCACGAGGCCGAGGGCCCGTTCGGCGCCAAGGGCCTCGGTGAGTCCGGCGTGATCCCGGTCTCCGCCGCCGTCGCCAACGCCGTGCACGACGCCGTCGGCGTCCGTTTCACCGAGCTGCCGATCACGCCGGCGCGGGTGCGCGCCGCACTGGAGGCCGCCCGCCGGTGAGGCTCTTCGAGGGCGTGCGCGTGCTCGACCTCTCGCGGATGCTCGCGGGGCCGTACGGCTCGATGCTGCTCGCCGACATGGGCGCCGAGGTCCTCAAGATCGAGGCGCCCGACGGCGGCGACCCGATGCGCGCGATGGGGCCGCCATTCCTGCCCGACGGCGAGAGTGCGTACTTCCTCGCGATCAATCGCAACAAGAAGTCGCTCGTGCTCGACCTGGCGAAGCCCGCGGGGCGCGACGTGTTCCTGGATCTCGTCGCGCAGGCCGATGTCGTCTGGGAGAACTTCCGGCCGGGCGTGATGGAGCGCCTGGGTCTCGGCTACGCCACGCTCTCGCCGGTGAATCCGGCGCTCGTGATGTGCTCGCTCTCCGCGTACGGGCAGGAGGGGCCGTACCGCGACTGGCCCGCGTTCGACCTCGCGCTGCAGGCGATGGGCGGCGCGATGTCGATCACCGGGGAGGCCGGCGGCCACCCGGTGCGCATGGGCCTGCCGATGGGCGATCTCTCGGGCGGCATGTTCGGCGCCTTCGCGGTCGCCGGCGCGCTGCTGCGGCGCGCGCGGACGGGGCAGGGCGCGCACCTCGACCTCTCACTGCTGGACTGCCAGGTCTCGCTGCTCTCGTACCTCGCGCAGTATTTCTGGACCGACGGCGTCGTGCCGCGGCCGATGGGCGCCGCCCACGCGTCGGTCGTGCCGTACGGCACGCTCGCCACGCGCGACGGCCACCTGATCGTCGCCGTCTTCGAGCGGTTCTGGCCGGCGTTCTGCCAGGCCGCCGCGCATCCCGAGTGGACGGCGGATCCGCGCTTCGCCGCCAACGCCGACCGCGTCGCGAACCGCGCGGCGCTGATGGCGCTGGTCGAGCGCGCCTTCGTCAGGCGGACGACGGCCGAGTGGCTCGAGCGGCTGCACGCCGAGGGCGTGCCGGCGACGCCGATCCAGACGGTCGACCGCGTGCTGAGCGATCCGCAGGTGCGCCACCGTCAGATGGTGGTGGACCTCGAGCATCCGCGGCACGGCCGGCTGCCGACGCTCGGCACGCCGATCAAGGTGGACGGCGCGATGCGCTTCACGCCGGCGCCGCCGCCGCGACTCGGCCAGCACACCGACGAGGTGCTGACGACGCTGCTCAAATATCCGGGCGAGCGACTCGAGGCGCTCCGCCGCGAGGGAGTGATCGCGTGATCATCGCCGTCCTCGGAGGCAGCCACGGCGCCTTCGCCACCGCCGCCGACCTCTCGCTGGCCGGCCATCGCGTGCGGCTCTGGCGTCGCCGCCCCGAAGATCTCGCCGCGCTGTCGAAGGGCATCACGCTGAAGGCCGAGCAGCGCCAGGGCGCCGCGCGCCTGGACAAGGCGACGGCCGATCTCGGCGAGGCCGTGCGGGACGCCGACGTCGTCATCGCGCCGCTGCCCGCGTCGACCCACGAGGATCTCGGCCGGCGCCTCGCGGGCGTCCTCACCGAGCGGCAGGTGGTCTTGCTCGGCGCGGCGACGCTGGGCTCGTTCGTCATCGCGCGCGAGATCGCGCGCGCGGGCAAGACGCTGCCGCTCGCGCTGGCCGAGACGGGCACCCTGCCGTACCTCGCGCGCAAGACGGGACCGGCGGCGGTCGCGGCGCCGGTGCGCGCCGCGCACCTGCCCGTCGGCGTCTTCCCCGCGGCCCGGGCGAAGGACGCTCTCGCGCGGGTCCGCGAGTTGTATCCCGCAACCCGTCCCTGCGTGGACGCCGTCGACGTCGCGCTCACGAACGCGGGGCCGGTGCTCCACCCGCCGCTCGTGCTGGCCAACGCCGGCGCCATCGACCGCGGGAAGTTCGACGTTCACGCGGCGGGCACCACGGAGAGCGCGCGCCGACTCATCGACGCCGTCGACGCCGAGCGCGTGGCCAGCCGCAAGGGCTGGGGCTTTCCCGCGCCGCACTACGAGATGGCGACGTACTACGACGAGGCGCGCGCCGCCGAGGGCCTCTACGGCGCCGGCGCCAAGGGCAAGCTGGTGGCGAGCGGGCTCTGGAACGAGGTGCTGACGTTCGAGCACCGCTACGTGACCGAGGACGTGGAGCTGGGCCTGCCGTTCTTCGAGTCGGCGGCCCGCTCGGTCTCCGTCGCCTCGCCGGCGACCTCCGGCCTGCTCGGCGTCTTCGGCGCCCTGCTCGGTCGCCCGCTGGCCGGGCGCGGCCGCGACCTCGACCACCTCGGCCTCGGCGAGCTGACGCTGCGCGAGGTGCGCGAGCTGTTCCACGAGGGCTGGCAGTCCGCGCTGTGGCGGCGGGTCGCGCGATGAGCGTGCGCGTCGGCGTCACGCTGATGGCCACGGAGCCGCCCGACCGGTTCCGCGAGCTGGTGGCGCTGGTCGACGACGCGGGGTTCGACGAGCTCTGGGTGTGTGACTCGTCGCTCCACGCGCGCGACGTCTACGCGTACCTGGCGCTGGTGGCGACGACGTCGCGCCGGCTGGCGTTCGGTCCCAACTGCACGCACCCGTACACGCGCCATCCGGCGATCACCGTGAACGCCATCGCCACCCTGCACGAATTGTCGGGCGGCCGTGCCCGCCTGGCCCTCGGCGCCGGTGATCGTCCCGTGACCGAGCTCGGCCACCGCGCGGCGCCGGTGGCGACGGTGCGCGAGACGATCGCCGTCGCGCGCGCGCTCACCGCCGGCGGCGACGTGACGCGTGAGGGGCCGATCCGGCTCGCGCGCGCGCGCCTCACGCTGAGGCTGCCGTCGCCCCTGCCCATCTACGTCGCCGCGTCCGGCGCGCGGATGCTCGAGCTCGGAGGCGAGGTGGCCGACGGTGTCCTCTTCTTCAGCGGCGTGCACCCGCCGTGCGTCGAGTGGGCGCTGGCGCGTATCGCCACCGGCGCGCGTCGCGCCGGCCGCGATCCCGCGTCGCTGGACGTCGCGTGCACGGTGGCCGGCTCGCTCCGCGAGGACGCGCAGGCGGCGCGCCGCGAGTGCGTGCCGATGGCCGCCTGGTTTCCGCAGACGGCGCCCGTCCCCGCCGAGCTGGCCGGCGTGCCCGCCGACGTCGCGGCGCGGATCCGCGCGGCGTACGCGGGCGGGCACTTCGACGGCGCGCACGGCGCGTTCGCCCACGTGACCGACGAGATGGTCGATCGCTTCACGGTCGCCGGCGGCGCCGAGCTGTGGCGGCGGCGCTTCAAAGATTTGGTGGCGCTCGGCCTCCGTCACCTGAACGTGTTCGTGCTGTCCCGCGACGCGCGCGGGATGCTCGAAGCGCTCGCGCGCGACGTGTTGCCGGCCGTGCGGGGGCTCGCGTGACGCCGCCGCCCGGCTACGTCCTCATCCGACCCGAGACGCTCGTCGCGCTGCAGAAGGCCGTGGAGGCGGCGCTGGGCGCGCGCGCCGCCGACTGCCTCGTGGCCGGCGGGCTCGCCGGGGGCGCGAAAGCCACCGCGTCCCTCGACCTACCCAAGGACGAGCGCGTGCGACGACTGCTGGAGGCCGGGCGCGAGATCGGCTGGGGCGACTTCGCGCTCGAGCGGCTCACGCCGACGGAGCTGATCGTCAGCGTCGGCGACTCGCCGTTCGCGCGCGTGTACGGCCGCGCCGGGGCGCCGGTCTGCCACCTCACGCGGGGCGTGCTGCAGGCGCTCGCCTCGACGGTGCTCGAGGCGCCCGTCGCCGTGGAGGAGACGGCGTGCGCGGCGGTCGGCGCCGAGCGCTGCCGCTTCGAGACGCGCGCAGATCGGCGCGCCGACGCCGCGCTGCTCCGCGGCGTCCTCCACATCGGCATCGTGGTCGACGACCTCGAGCAGAGCCTGCGCGAGTGGCAGCGGGTGTTCGGCGTGAGCGTGGGCGACCGCTGGCAGAGCGACGTCGGCGTGAAGGTCGCGTTCCTCGACGTGGCGGGCACCCGGCTCGAGCTGGTGGAGTACACCGGGCCCATCGTGGAGCGCTTCGGCCCCGTGCTCGCCCGCCGCGAGGGCGTCCACCACGTCTGCTTCGCCGTGGACGATCTCGACGCCGCGCTCGGGGCGGTGCGCGCCCGCGGGTTGCGCGTCGTGCCGGGCTTCCCGCTGGAGGGCGCGCACGGCCGGATCGCGTTTCTCGAGCCCGAGCCGACGACCGGCCTCGTCACCGAGCTCTGCCAGCCGCGCGGGCCGGCGTGATGGGCTACCGCATCGGCGTCGACGTCGGCGGCACGTTCACCGACCTGCTGCTCGCGCGCGACGGCGCCCCGCCGCGCGCGGCGAAGACGCCATCCACGCCCGCCGATTCGTCGGAAGGCTTCCTCACGGGCCTGGCCGAGCTGGCGGCGGGCGAGGGCCGCACGCTCGACGCGTTCCTCGCCGACGTGGAGGTCATCGTCCACGGCACCACCGTCACGACCAACGCCGTCCTCACCGGCGAGGTCGCGCGCGTGGGCCTGCTCACCACGCGTGGCTTCCGCGACGCGCTCGCGATGCGGCGTGGCATCCGCGAGGCGCAGTACGACAACCGCTACACGGCGCCGCCGCCGCTCGTCGAGCGCTGGCTCCGCCTGCCCGTCACCGAGCGGGTCGACGCCACCGGCGCCGTCCTCACGCCGCTGGACCCCGCCGACCTCGACGCCGCGCTGGACACGCTGCGCGGCGCCGGCGTGGAGGCCGTGGCGATCTGCTTCATGCACGCGTGGGCGAACGCCGCGCACGAGCAGGCGGCCGAAGCGCGCGCGCGGGCCGCGCTGCCGGCGGCGTACCTGTCGCGCTCGTCGGCGCTGCTGCCGCAGGTACGGTTCACCGAGCGCGTGAGCACCACGGTCCTCAACGCCGCCGTCGGGCCCGTGCTCTCGCGCTATCTCGATCGCCTCATCACGCGCCTGGGCGCCGCGGGCTTCCGCGGCGTGCTGCTCGTCATGCAGTCCAACGGCGGCGTGGCGGCGCCGGCCGTGGCGCGCACCGCCGCGGCGACGACGCTGCTGTCCGGCCCGGCCGCCGCGCCGACGGCGGCGCTCGCGTACCTGGCGCCGCACGGCGCCCGCGACTTCCTCACCGTGGACATGGGCGGCACGTCGTTCGACGTGTGCCTGGTCAAGGACGGCGCGCCGGCCGTGACGTCGGAGGGCCGCATCGCGCGCTATCCCTTCGGCCTGCCCGCGCTGGCGATCCACACGATCGGCGCCGGCGGCGGCTCCATCGGCTGGCTCGACGACGGCGGGTTGCTGCGGATGGGACCGAAGAGCGCGGGCGCCGCCCCCGGTCCCGCGTGCTACGGCCGCGGCGGCACGCGGCCCACGTGCACCGACGCCGACCTCGTGCTCGGGTATCTCTCACCCGCGGGCTTCCTCGGCGGCCGCTTTCCCCTCGACGAAGCCGCCGCGCGCGCCGCCGTCGCCACGCTGGCCGCGCCGCTCGGCCGCGGCGTGGAGGCGACCGCCGCCGGCATGGTGGAGGTGATCGACGCCAACATGGCGGCGGGCATCCGGCACGTGAGCGTGGAGCGCGGCCACGACCCGCGGGAGTTCCTGCTCGTGGTGGGCGGCGGCGCCGGTCCCGTCCACGCCGCCGGCATCGCGCGCGAGCTGGGTCTCACGCGCCTGCTGGTGCCCCGCGACTCCTCGATCCTCTGCGCGGCCGGGCTGGTGCGCTCGGATCTGCGCCACGACTTCGTCCTCAGCCACCCCTGCGCCTTCGAGCGTCTCGACCGCGCCGCGCTCCGCCGCGTGGCCGGAGCGCTCGAGGCCGATGCGCGCGCGACGCTGGCCGCCGAGGGCGTGCCGCGCGAGCGCGCGGTGGTCCGACTCGCGTGCGACGTCCGTTACGTCGGGCAGTACCACGAGCTCACGGTCGAGTGGCTGGGCGAGGAGGCGGACGGCGCCGACCTCTCCGGCGTGAGCAAGCGCTTCCACGAGGCGCATGACCGGCACTACGGGTATGCGCTGCCGGAGACGCCGCTGGAGCTGGTCAATGTGCGCGCCGTCGCGCTGGGCCTCACCCCGGCGTCGCCGCCGCCGGAGATCCCGCGCGGGAAGGCCTCCGCCGCGCGCCGTGGCCGCCGTCGCGCCTGGGTGGCCGAGGAGGCCGCCTTCGCCGACACCGACGTCTTCGACGGCGAGGCGCTCGGCGCCGGCGCGCGGCTCGCGGGGCCCGCGATCGTCGCGCTGCCGACCACGACGGTCGTGGTGGCGCCGGGCTTCACCCTCGAGGTCGATCGGCACGGCTCGTTCGTGGTGGAGAGACGATGAGACATCCTGTGTCAAGCCCGAGGCGCGCCACGGCTGCGCCGGGGCGCGTCCGAGCGATGGGGGGTGTGGGGGGCCATATCGGGGCCCCCCACGACGAATGACACGTCCCATCGATCCCGTCTTCGCCTCCGTCCTCGAGCGCCGGCTGAAGGCGATCACCGAGGAGATGGGACTCACGCTGCTGCGCACGACGCGCTCGCCGATCCTGAGCGAGGCGCGCGACTTCGTCACCGGGCTCTACGGCCCGCGCGGCGAGATCTGGGCGCAGAGCGAATACATCCCGATCCTCGCCTTCGCGCTCCAGCCCGCGTGTCGCGCGATCATCGCCGCCTTCGAGGGCGACGTCCACCCCGGCGACGTGTTCCTGCACAACGACGTCTTCTCCGGCGGCAACCAGAACAACGACGTGGCGGTCTTCCGCCCGATCTTCGTCGACGGCCGGCTCGTCGCGTGGGCCGCCACCAAGGGTCACCAGGCCGACATCGGCGGCGCGCAGGCCGGCGGCTACAACCCGCGCGCCACCGAGGTCTGGCAGGAGGCGCTGCGCATCCCCCCGCTGCGCGTCGTCGATCGCGGGACGCTGCGCCGCGACGTGTGGCGGATGCTCTTCGCCAACGTGCGGCTGCCGATCGTGGAAGAGGACATCCGGGCGCAGATCGGCGGCACCGTGATGGGCGAGCGCGGGGTGGTGGAGCTCTACCGGCGCTCCGGCGCCGAGCGCGTCGAGTCGCACCTGGCGCACCTGTTCGACGCCGCCGAGCGCCGCATGCGCGCCGAGCTCGCGCGCATCCCCGACGGCGTCTACACGGGCGAGTCCATGGTGTTCGACGACGGTCACCACGAGGGCAGCCGGCATCCGATTCGCGTGACCATCACCGCGCGCGGCGGCGAGCTGAGCCTCGACTACACGGGCACGGCGCCGCAGACCGTCGGCTTCGTCAACGCGCCGCTCGCGTCGTCGTACTCGGCGGTCCTGCTCACCGTGCTGATGCTGGTGGACCCCGAGATCCCGCACAACGAGGGGATCCTGCGAGCGCTCCGGGTGGACATCCCGCGCGGCACGCTGCTGAACGCCGACTTCCCGGCGGCCACGACGTTCGGCAACACGCTGGCGGGCCCGCACTCCGATGCGATCTTCCGCGCGCTCGCCGACGCCGTGCCCGACCGCGTGTCCGCCGGCTGGAACCGCATGCTCGGCATGACGGTCGCCGGCATGGATCCGCGCCGGCGCCGGCGCTACGTGGACATCCTCTTCCTCGCGCTCAAGGGCGGCTCCGGCGCCGTTCGCGGCTGCGACGGGTACGACCACATCGGCCTCATCAACACGGCGGGCGGCATCCTCGCGCAGGACTACGAGATGCTCGAGATCCAGACGCCCCACCGGCTCCTCCGCCACGAATATCTTCCGGACTCGGCCGGCGCCGGTCGCTGGCGGGGAGGCCTCGGCGTGGTGACGGAGTTCGTCGTCGAGGGGGACGACGTCACCGGCGTCACGTTCGGCGACGGCGTCGAGGACGAGGCGCGCGCGTTCGGGCTGTTTGGCGGCCGGCCGGGGAGCGCCAATCGCCTCGAGCTGGCCACGCCCGACGGGCGCACGCTCGTCCCACGCGCCAAGGACGTCGTGGCGATCCCCCGCGGCACGATCTTCCGGCAGTGGGCGGGAGGCGGCGGTGGGTACGGCGAGCCGCGCGAGCGGCCCCGCGAGGTCGTCGCCGCCGAGCTGCGCGACGGCCTGATCTCCCGGGACACCGCGCGGGCGGTGTACGGGCTCGAGCGGTGAGCGCGGCGACCATCGTTCATGTCGTCGTGTCGGGTCTGGCGACCGGCGCGATCTACGCGCTGATGGCGCTCTCGCTCGTCATCATCTACAACGCCACGCGCACGCTGAACTTCGCGCAGGGGGAGATGCTGATGATGTCCACGTTCGTCGCGTGGTCGGCGCAGCGGGCGCTCGGGCTGCCCCTCGTGCTCACGCTCGTGGTGGCCATCCTCGCCGGCGGCGCCCTGGCGTGGCTCGTGGAGCGCGCGATCATCCGGCGGGCGATCGCCGGCACCCACTGGGACGTGCTCATCATCACGGTGGGGCTCTCGCTGATCCTGCGCGCCGCCGCGGGGCTCGCGTGGACCCACGACGAATTCCCGTTCCCGTCGTTCTTCCCGTCGGCGCCCCTCGTCGTCGGGCCCGCGCGCGTGGCGCCCGTCTCGCTCGGGATCCTCGGCGGCTCGCTCGCCCTGATGGCGGCCCTCTGGGCGCTGTTCCGGTTCACGCGGCTGGGCCGCGCGATGCGCGCGGTGGCGCAGAACCAGCGCGCGGCGCGGCTGATGGGGATCAGCGTGGAGCGCGTGTACTCGACGTCGTGGGTGCTGGCGGGTGTGGTGGGCGCCGTGGCCGGCGTGCTGGTCGCGCCCGTCGTGTTCCTGTCCTCCACGATGGGGCTCATCGTCATCAACGGCTTCACGGCGGCGGTGATCGGCGGCTTCGGCTCGATGCCGGGCGCCGTGGTGGGCGGCATGTTCCTCGGCGTGCTCGAGAACCTGGCGCCGCTCTATCTGCCGTCGGGCATCCGGTATTCCGTGCCGTTCGTGGTGCTCGTCGCCGTCCTCGTCGTGCGCCCCGCGGGCCTCGTGGGGCGCGTCGAACGGCGAAAGGTGTGAGCGCCCGCCGCGCCTGGCCGGTGCTCGTGCTCGCCGCCCTCGCTGCGTGGCCCTGGGTGGCG
Organism: Candidatus Rokuibacteriota bacterium; assembly: GCA_003220225.1. Taxonomy (GTDB): domain Bacteria; phylum Methylomirabilota; class Methylomirabilia; order Rokubacteriales; family CSP1-6; genus AR12. The sequence continues at coordinate 13,424 of QHRU01000044.1, read as the reverse complement.
TCGCGCTACTTCGTGTTCCTCGCCAGCCTCGTGCTCGTCAACGTCGTCGTCGCCATCGGCCTCAATCTGCTCTCCGGCTACACGAACCAGCTCTCCTTCGGGCACGCCGGCTTCCTGGCCCTCGGCGCCTACGCGGCGGCCCTGGTCGCGATCCACGCGCCGGCCGTGCCCGTCGTCGTCACCCTGCTGCTCGCGGGTGCGTTCACCGCCGCCGTCGGCCTCGCGTTCGGGGTGCCCTGCCTGCGCCTGGGTGGGCTCTACCTGAGCATGGCCACGCTGGCCTTCGGCTTCGTGATCACGGAGGCGATCCTCAACCTCGACACGCTGACGAAGGGCGCCGACGGGCTGCGCGTGCCGGTGCTGCGCCTCGGCGGTTTTGGCGCGCTCGGCGATACGGGCCGCTACTATCTGACGGCGGTGACGGCAGCGCTCATGGTCGCGGCCGCCGTCAACCTCGTGCGCACGCGGACGGGCCGCGCGTTCCTGGCGATCCGCGAGAGCGAGATCGCCGCGCAGGCGAGCGGCGTCCCGGTGGCCGCGTACAAGACCGCGGCGTTCGGGCTGTCGGCGTTCTACACGGGCGTGGCCGGCGGCCTCTTCGCCTTCGTGGTCGGCTTCCTCTCGCCGGACGCGTTCGACGTGTTCCTGTCTGTGGACTTCGTGGTGATGATCGTCGTGGGCGGCCTCGGCTCGGTGCCGGGCTCCATCATCGGCGCCGCCGTGGTGACCGTGCTCTACGACTGGCTCGCCGCGTTCCAGAACTATCGGCCGCTGATCTTCGGCGCCATCCTGATCGCCTGCATGCTCTTCATGCCCGGTGGCATCGTGCGCGCGCTCGCGCGCTCAGTTACGTGGGGGGCCCCGACATGGCC